>NZ_CANLZW010000089.1 GCF_947495625.1 uncultured Cocleimonas sp. | reverse complement strand
AAAACTATCCGTAGCATCTAATAATCATGAAATTTGTTCTTACATCATTGATGACTTTAGGCTTATTCAAACAGCTGAAAAAAAGAAAATTAAAAACGATTTTGTAGAGTATCTAAAAATCAAATATAGTAATGGGAATGTACCTAATTAATACAAAAAGTAGCTAACAACACGCCCTGAGGAGGACTGTCTAGTATTTTCACCTTGAAATCGCATACGCCAACAACGGTGAATGGCGCTT
>NZ_CANLZW010000088.1 GCF_947495625.1 uncultured Cocleimonas sp. | reverse complement strand
CTTACAAAAGTAATGGCAGAGAAGATGGGTGGTGAAGTTAAAGCATTCGATGAAATCGATAATGCTCCAGAAGAAAAAGCGCGTGGTATAACTATCGCTACTTCTCATGTTGAGTATGAATCAGATGTGCGTCACTATGCACACGTAGATTGTCCGGGTCATGCTGATTATGTGAAAAACATGATTACTGGTGCGGCACAGATGGATGGCGCTATACTTGTTGTATCTGCAGCAGACGGCCCAATGCCACAAACTCGTGAGCACATCTTGTTGTC
>NZ_CANLZW010000087.1 GCF_947495625.1 uncultured Cocleimonas sp. | reverse complement strand
TCATTTTTCACGTTTTTTAGTGATTTCGTCATTTTTCAAGTCGTCAAGTGGATGTTTCTCATTTTCCATGATTTTCAGTTTTCTTGCCATATTCCACGTCCTACAGTGGACATTTCTAAATTTTCCACCTTTTTCAGTTTTCCTCGCCATATTTCACGTCCTAAAGTGTGTATTTCTCATTTTCCGTGATTTTCAGTTTTCTCGCCATATTCCAGGTCCTTCAGTGTGCATTTCTCATTTTTCACGTTTTTTAGTGATTTCGTCATTTTTCAAGTCGTCAAGTGGATGTTTCTCATTTTCCATGATTTTCA
>NZ_CANLZW010000086.1 GCF_947495625.1 uncultured Cocleimonas sp. | reverse complement strand
GCAAAGCTAGAGCAGGCAAAGCTAGAGCAGGCAAAGCTAGAGCAGGCAAAGCTAGAGCAGGCAAAGCTAGAGCAGGCGAAATTAGAGCTAGCGAAGCTCAAGAAAGCGAAGCTCGAAAAAGCGAGGCTTGAGAAAGAACGACTCGAAGCAGAACGACTCGAAGCAGAACGACTCGAAGCGGAACGAATAGAAGCGGAACGAATAGAAGCAGAGCGAATAGAAGCAGAGCGCATCGAGGCGGAACGAATAGAAGCAGAACGACTCGAAGCAGAACGACTCGAAGCGGAACGCATCGAAGCAGAACGCATCGAAGCAGAACGCATTGAAGCGGAACGCATTGAAGCGGAACGCATTGAAGCGGAACGAATTGAAGCGGAACGAATTGAAGCGGAACGAATTGAAGCGGAACGAATTGAAGCGGAACGAAT
>NZ_CANLZW010000085.1 GCF_947495625.1 uncultured Cocleimonas sp. | reverse complement strand
AAGGGTCGTCGTCGCGATGCTCCAACGTTGTCTCGTTACACTTGTATGGTATTTCCAGCCTTTATCTACGATCATAGTAAAGGCATCGGGGAGGGGGAGGTTTTTCACTGCGTATCTGCCACTTACGTGTACAGACTAGCCGAGATTTCACCCCTCCACCCCACTCATTTATAAGCGCCTATAAAGAATCTTACCTGCACGGTCGATTTCAACAAGCTTGCGCTATCAATGATTCCCCGATTTCCCTACCATACATTGGAGAAAATAAGATGGCAATGAAGACTCTGAACACCGAACTTGGTATTGATGTTGCTAAGAACTGGCTCGATATTTCTGATGGTACGCAAGTCACTCGTATTGATAATAACCGACCTGCTATAAAGCGTTTTCTTAAACAGCTCTCTACAACAACCTGTATCTCTATCGAATCTACAAACACCTATCATGAGTTGTTTGTAGAACTAGCCATTGCCGATAAACATACCGTTTATATGATTGATGCTTACCGCCTTTCACGATACCGTGATGC
>NZ_CANLZW010000084.1 GCF_947495625.1 uncultured Cocleimonas sp. | reverse complement strand
CTCAGGTGCATCCTAGAGTTGTTATCGCCAAACAACCTCTCTAGGAGAAAACACATGAGTAGATTTAGTAAATTATCGCACGTTATCTGGCATTGCGAATATCATATTGTCTGGGTACCTAAATACCGTTATCGCATATTAAAGGGAAAGATAGCCTTTGAGTTAAAAAAGAGTATTCGGGTTTATAGTGAGCGTTTAGGCTGTGAGTTAGTCGAATTAAATGTTCAAGAGGATCATGTCCATTTACTGGTAAAGGTTCCTCCAAAAGTATCTATATCTAAGCTAATGGGAACCGTCAAAGGAAAGACAGCATTACAAATATTTCGACAGTTTTCATATTTAAAAGAGAGGCCTTATTGGGGCAATCACTTTTGGGCAAAGGGCTATTGCGTAGATACAGTAGGAGTTGACGCAGAGATGATACGTTTATACGTTAAGCATCAAGAGAAAGTAGAGAAAAACTTAGAACTTAAATTTTAAAGAATCATTTAAAGCGAAGTGCGATAACTCTGACTAGCCTTCTAAGAGGGCTAGTCTTCATACGCCCTTCTAGGGCGAA
>NZ_CANLZW010000083.1 GCF_947495625.1 uncultured Cocleimonas sp. | reverse complement strand
TTGCACTGATGAGAGATCAAGCTGAATTTCGTCCTGTTTAGGTTTTTTTATCTTGAATGTGGACATAGAATCTCGCATTTTTCCGCTGAGCAAGGCGTTATGTTTCACAAGACTAAAAAGTGCCTAAAAGTACGGGGGTGTCATGTAAATGACAATTTAAATTTATGAGTTCTACATCCAAATCACTAAGATTTTCAGAAATAACAACTTATTGGGCTTATATATTTTCAGGCATCTCTGTAATTAACATTGCATGTTTAGCTAGTATCACCAGTGATGGTTCTTGGGGTCTACCTCTTTCCTTTTGGTTATTGCCTGTTATAGGCTTTTTTTATTTTATTTTTTGGGTGCTAAGTATTGCCAGTTTTTCAAAGCATCATAGTGAGTTAAGTAAATTTAAAAAGTACTATATTTTATTAATAATTCATATTCCGCTTATACTTTACGGTATATTTATTGTTATAAGTTATACAAAAACATAACAAGTTGCTTCATCGGAAAAACTACTCGCTAACGCTTGTATGGTTGTTTCTGCCTTAATCTACGATCATAGTTAGGGCATCGGGGAGGCGGAGGCTCATCGCTGCGCTT
>NZ_CANLZW010000082.1 GCF_947495625.1 uncultured Cocleimonas sp. | reverse complement strand
ATGTACCTTAACGAACACACGTAAAGGGAATAATGTCACGATCGTTAAGGCCTGGGCAGGAGATGCCACGGATGGTTCGAGTACCACGATCACAACTACAGGCACTGCGGCAGATCTCAATAATGCGGTAACAGCTGGAACGGCATTCAGTGAAACGGTGAGTGCATCGGTAGGCAATACCATTACCTTTGGCGAGACAGCTCTGGCAAATTATGACTCTACCTATGCATGTTCCGGTGGTGTAACGATAACTCAGACAGAAGGTGTTGGCAGTAGCTTCACGATGCCGGATGAGAGTGTCACGTGTACCTTAACGAACACACGTAAAGGGAATAATGTCACGATCGTTAAGGCCTGGGCAGGAGATGCCACGGATGGTTCGAGTACCACGATCACAACTACAGGCACTGCGGCAGATCTCAATAATGCGGTAACAGCTGGAACGGCATTCAGTGAAACGGTGAGTGCATCGGTAGGCAATACCATTACCTTTGGCGAGACAGCTCTGGCAAATTATGACTCTACCTATGCATGTTCCGGTGGTGTAACGATAACTCAGACAGAAGGTGTTGGCAGTAGCTTCACGATGCCGGATGAGAGTGTCAC
>NZ_CANLZW010000081.1 GCF_947495625.1 uncultured Cocleimonas sp. | reverse complement strand
AAATAAAACCCGCGAACATGAGGGTCATGACTTGAGGCGCTTAATGCTGCCATATAAAGTGCTTCACGGATGTAACGATTTCCCACTTTACCAATATAAGTGCGTTTTTTCACACTCGTGCCAGACTCAAATGCCCTGGGGTATAAGCCCGCATGTGCTACCCATTGCTTTGCAGACATATCCATTGCCAACACACCCAGCTCTCCCAGGAGTTTGATGGCCGTTTTATCAGCCACGCCTTTCATGCTGGTTAAGCGTCGATAGCGTTCTTTTAGGAACTCACACTGTTTGATAAGACGTAATGCATGGCTTATCAGTTTATCAACTTGAGCCTCAATCTGTTCGATGCTCAAATGAATGTCATCAATCACAAAGCGTGGGGTGCGTCTCGTTCTGCTGAATGCGTGTAACTGATTCTTTGCTTTAGTTTTCTCTTTTCCCAAAGAGACTAATCGTCGACCACACGCTCTGATATCCAGGACTTCACCGACAGGTGATGTCCATTTAACAAAGTCCATACGCTCAACAAACTCAGCCAGTACGTTTGCATCAGAGGCATCGGTTTTGTTACGTTGCATCATGGCTCTAGCAAAGTTCTTGGAAGCGCGAGGGTTAATAATCATTA
>NZ_CANLZW010000080.1 GCF_947495625.1 uncultured Cocleimonas sp. | reverse complement strand
AACCAGCCGAGATTCTATGGTAATAATCAAGCAATAAGTCTAAACGATTCTATATTGAGCTTTATCTCTCATTAAAGCGAAAGCCAGCCTAGCAATTTTACGAGAAAGAGCAACAGCAGTTGCTGTCGTTGAATGCCCTCTTGCTCTCATGGAAAGGTAATATGCATTCCATTTCGTCGTTTTAGAAGCAGATCTGGCAGCGTTAAATAGTAACCGTCGTATTTCTGGATTTCCTTGCTTGGTCAGCTTTCTTTTTCCTTTGTAATACCCCGATTCACGAACCCTAACATCAAGACCAATAAAAGCGATAAAGGAGTCCGATTTTCTAAATGTTCCTCGGTGATAGACTGCGACTAATGCGGCCGCATTTTGTGGACCGATACCTGGGATGCATAAGCAACGTTGGTAATCATCAGAATAGCCTGCCAATTTAATACACTCTTGAACTCGTTTATCAATCAGAACCATTGCTTGTTCAATACGTCTCATCAATGCTTTACGTGTTTGTACTAATTCTGTCACTCCATTTAAGGAAAGCCCAATAGTAGCTTTTGACTTAGAGAGTTTGGCTCGTGCTTTAAGTAATCTATTAAGCCGCTTTACTGCTTTAGGAATAGGTTTGAAGGGAATGAGTTGATGTTTCTCTGCCCTCATATAACGAAGTAGTAAATGGGCATCACCGACATCTGTTTTTGCTCTAACGCCGAC
>NZ_CANLZW010000079.1 GCF_947495625.1 uncultured Cocleimonas sp. | reverse complement strand
ATCGTCACATCACCTACGGTCATCGCTGGTGTGTCGTTATCCGTAATCGTTACCGTTCCTGTATCACTTGCGTTACTGGTGTTGCCACTCGTAACTGTACCGGTCACGGTGAAGTCTTCGGTTGGCTCACCCGTGGTATCGTCAGTCACCGGGATGCTTACACTCACCGTCGTTTGACCGGCTGGAATCGTGGCTGTCACTGTAGTCGTTGTGTAGTCGTTCGGATCTTCAGCACTGTTATCTGTTGTTGTAATTGAGACTACCGTATCCACTGAACTTGCATTCGCTATGCTCACCGGTACTGACGCTGAACCACCGTCTTCGGCGATCGTCACATCACCTACGGTCATCGCTGGTGTGTCGTTATCCGTAATCGTTACCGTTCCTGTATCACTTGCGTTACTGGTGTTGCCACTCGTAACAGTGCCCGTGACAGTAAAGTCTTCGGTGGGCTCACCCGTGGTATCGTCAGTCACCGGGATGCTTACACTCACCGTCGTTTGACCGGCTGGAATCGTGGCTGTCACTGTAGTCGTTGTGTAGTCGTTCGGATCTTCAGCACTGTTATCTGTTGTTGTAATTGAGACTACCGTATCCACTGAACTTGCATTCGCTATGCTCACCGGTACTGACGCTGAACCACCGTCTTCGGCGATCGTCACATCACCTACGGTCATCGCTGGTGTGTCGTTATCCGTAATCGTTACCGTTCCTGTATCACTTGCGTT
>NZ_CANLZW010000078.1 GCF_947495625.1 uncultured Cocleimonas sp. | reverse complement strand
TTTGCAACAACACCAGCACCAACAGTACGTCCACCTTCGCGTATTGCGAAACGCAGACCTTCATCCATTGCTATCGGGTTGATTAGAGTTACTACCATCTTGACGTTATCGCCTGGCATAACCATTTCTGTTCCTTCAGGAAGATCACATGCGCCTGTTACGTCAGTTGTTCTAAAGTAGAACTGTGGACGATAACCGTCGAAGAATGGCGTATGACGACCACCCTCATCTTTTGACAGAACATATACTTCTGCTTCAAATTTTGTATGCGGCGTAATTGACTTAGGCTTACAAAGAACCTGACCACGCTCAACATCTTCACGCTTAGTACCGCGCAGTAATACACCTACGTTATCACCAGCCTGACCTTGATCAAGCAACTTACGGAACATTTCTACGCCCGTACATGTAGTAGTAGTTGTATCTTTGATTCCAACGATTTCGATCTCATCACCTACGTGAACAATACCGCGCTCGATACGACCTGTTACAACTGTTCCACGACCAGAGATTGAGAACACATCCTCAACAGGCATTAGGTAATCACCGTCAATAGCACGCTCTGGCTCAGGAATATAAGTATCCAGCGCCTCAACCAACTCAACTATTTTAGCTGTGTAAGCCTCATCACCCTCAAGGGCCTTAAGAGCAGAACCTGTAATAATTGGCGTATCATCACCTGGGAACTCATACATATCAAGAAGCTCACGCACTTCCATCTCAACAAGCTCTAGTAGCTCTTCATCATCTACCATATCAGCTTTGTTTAGGAATAC
>NZ_CANLZW010000077.1 GCF_947495625.1 uncultured Cocleimonas sp. | reverse complement strand
GGTGAATTCAACTATTAAATGCAATATTCGTTCCTTTGTAGAATACCTCATTCGGTGTTCTAACATTCAATGTTTTTCGGGGCCGGTTATTTAATCTATGCATGATGAAATCGATCCTGCTTTGTTTTACGTCATCAAAGCTACTCCTCTTGGGTAAATACTGTCTTATTAACCCATTGGTGTTCTCGTTTAATCCACGGTCGCCTGAGCAATAAGGTCTGGCAAAGTACGCCTGACATTCTAATTCCTTGTCGATTTCACGGTGCTCGGCAAACTCAGGACCGTTGTCGTAAGTGAGCGTGTGCACAAAGCTTGATAGTGTGCCTAATAGCTTTAACATCGTTTCTTTTACGGCTTGGGCGGTTTTTCTGGCAGAAAGCCCTATGAGGCAGAGCTTTGATTTTCGTTCAACCAAGGTGACTAATACCACACCTCCCTGGCGACCAATCATGGTGTCAACTTCCCAATCACCGTAAAATTTGCGTTGATTAATAAATTCAGGACGTTCTTCAATTGTCTGTCGTTCGCCTAGTACGTTTTTATTCCATGTGCCGCCGTATTTTTTACGGTGTGAAGGTTTTCCACGTAAATGCTTATGTAGCGTACCTCCAGCGCGCTTGTCTTTCTTAATGTGTTGATAGATCCATTCGTGACTGATGTAAATATCTTCACGCGTTACTAGCCAATCAGAGACTTGTTCAGGGCTAAATTCTTGTTGAAGCCAGTAGTCAACGCGCGCCCAATGTTCGACGGAAATACGCGGCTTTACCTTGCCTTTACGCCGTGCCAGCGTGAGGTAATGTGCGTTCTTAAGGTAATTACCTCGTGTGCCTGAATTAAGCTTAAGTTCTCTGCTTATCGTCGAAGGATCGACACCGAGTATGTTTGCCATCTGGTACTGTTTTAAGTCGGTTTGCAGCATGTTGTAAAGGTGGTAACGTTGTTCTCGGGTAAGTTGTTTGTGAGCCATATGTAATTCTCGAATTGGTCTTTGGAAATTGGATTAGTTTACGGCAACTTACCCTTTCCTTAGATTGTTTCAAAGAATTGCATTTAGTTGTTGAATTCACC
>NZ_CANLZW010000076.1 GCF_947495625.1 uncultured Cocleimonas sp. | reverse complement strand
AGTTTACCATTAGAAAGCGAACTTCATCTGAGGCTCGCTTTTCTTATGTCTGGGAGGATCTGGTTTTAGAATCTCTCGTAGATTCTTTCTTTCAAACAAGTTAATTTGAATTACCCTTAAGATACGTTGTACTGTCCAACCCGTTTTTGCACTATGACGAGCATACGCGAGTAACAAATAGGTGATCATTGCGATCCATATTTGAGTCATTACTGCATTGCGAGAAAGCCCTACAAAGGCTTTGATTTTAAGGTTCTGTTTAATCGCCTTAAAAAATAATTCCACCTGCCATCGGTCTTTGTAAATGGCGGCAATGGTCGATGCGCAAAGCTTGAAGTTGTTTGTTAAAAAGAGATAGGTTTTGTCACCCTCTTTGTCATAATACTCGACAAGCCTCAGCTTCGGCACTCCTCTTTTTACTGCATGAGCACTATTAAACTGAATGATTTGATCGCTGATGATACCTTTGCTAGCAATCACAGGATGGCTCTCCAAGACCTCATAAACGGATGTCGCCCGAAGTCTTGTAACGAAGTTAACCTTCTGATCTGTAAGGCTCTTAAACCACCCATAGTCATTATATCCTTTATCAAAGGCTACAATGCTACCCTTTGAAAAGGCAAACTTTCGACCTTGAATCCTGTCGTTTTCATTCCCATCGCTTAGAGCAACAAATTCTGGAAGCCAGTTACCATGATTTAGTCCAACACTTAATTTTACATTCGCTGCATCAGGTTGATGTGCCGCCCAGGGAAATAGCTTTAAGGATAAATTAACTGCACTCGCATCTAAAGAATACAAGGGGTTTTTAAAACGAAACTTATGCGTTGAGGGTTTTTTTGCAGTGGGATAATAGCTGATAGAAGACCGATTCATATAATGTGGCGGGTTGCTTTTCATTCAATCTTGCCAGGCTTGATCTTGCGATGGGCTTAGCACCCAGATGGTAGAGTTTTTCTTGTTGAGCTTCTAGGTTTGACTCGATATCTCGTAAGCTTTGTCTACCTGAAAGTTGTGACATCGCCATCCCGATGAATTGATCCCAGCGCGAGACTGAGCGTAATTTTTGCCCTGTATGGTGCTGTTTTGCTAATCGCTCAAATCCATGTC
>NZ_CANLZW010000075.1 GCF_947495625.1 uncultured Cocleimonas sp. | reverse complement strand
TTTTGCACTGATGAGAGATCAAGCTGAATTTCGTCCTGTTTAGGTTTTTTTATCTTGAATGTGGACATAGAATCTCGTATTTTTCCACTGTGTAAGGCGTTATGTCTCTCTCATAGAAATGATTTAATAACGTATCTCATAATAATAAGGAGTCCTTGCCATGGATGAAATTCTTGGCCCTTTTTTACCGCTAACACTTTTCTTTATATTACTTATTCCATTTTCCATTTTTTTATTTAGATTGTATTCAAGAAAGGTAATGCGAAAGATTGAGAAAGATGGTGGATCTTTTGAAATAAATAATAGGACTGTTTACAAAAAGACTAATTGGCTCTTAATCTTTATACTTATGGTTATCGCTTTTCCTATAACTTTGTTTATAGTGTGGGGAAAATGCTTTTGGGGTGGCTGTGGTTCACAAAACGGATTTATGTTTTTATTAGGTGCAGAGTTAGTTTTTGGTGTTTTTTCTCTAATTGCCGCTATTGTAACCAGCATCCGTAAAAATTAATCACCTAAACATAACAAATTGCTGCATTGGAAAAATTACTCGCTCGCGCTCCTATTTTTCCAATGAGCAAAGCGTTATATGTCTGAGACACTAAATTTTTTTAATAGAATTAAACTAAATATGAAAATAAAATTAATCTTTAAATTATTTCTATTACTGACTGTTTTTAATGCGGTAAATGCAGAAGTTGCACAAAAAGAAATAACAATTTTGGGTTGTCCATGGATTATTCCAAACACTATGACAATCACAAAACATGAAAAATCTAAATCTATATCCATAGTTTCAAAATTTACTAAAGATCCAAACTACAGGCTTAAGGTAATTAAGGTAATTAAGGTTCAATATAGTAAAGAAGATTTAAAAGAATTTATAGATTCTATGGATATTAAAAAAACAGTTATTGGTCAGTATAATAATTTTAATATTTTCTCACTAACGTCTAATTCAAACACTGCTGTTAATGCAGTTAATCATGTGCTTTATGAAAGTACAAAAGGATTTGCACTAGTATCAAATTTCACTGAAAGAGAAAGATTATTAATTACAGAAAAATGTTTTTAGAGCTATTCTATCAACACATATAACAACACGCCCTGAGGAGGACTGTCTAGTATTTTCACCTTGAAATCGCATACGCCAACAACGGTGAATGGCGC
>NZ_CANLZW010000074.1 GCF_947495625.1 uncultured Cocleimonas sp. | reverse complement strand
CGCTTGTATGGTTGTTTCTGCCTTAATCTACGATCATAGTTAGGGCATCGGGGAGGCGGAGGCTCATCGCTGCGCTTCAGCCACTTTCGTGTACTGACTGTGCGAGATTTCACCCCTCCACCCCATTCATTAATGAGCGCCTATTAAGAATCTTGCCTTCAATGGCCGATTTCAACAAGCTTGCGCCTTTCGTGAGTCCCGATACTTTTTTAACTTTACGTGGGAGTGCTGAAAATGGCAATGGCTACTGTTGTTGAAGATTTTGGAATGGATGTCGCTAAGGATTGGTTGGATATTTTTGATGGAGATACTGTTGTTCGGATTGAGAATAACCAACGTTCTATTAAAGCGTTTCTTAAAGTAATTTCTACACCCTGCAGCATCGCGATTGAGTCTACGAACACTTATCATGAGTTGATGGTGGAGTTAGCTATTGCAGCTAAACACACGGTGTTTGTGGTTGATGCTTATCGTCTGTCTCGTTACCGCGATGCTGTTGGGGTAAGGGCTAAAACCGATGAAAATGATGCGATTCTTTTACATCGTTATTTACGTTCTGAAAGGCAGCATCTGGTAGCCTTCAAACCCTTACCTAAAGCGGTTAAACGCCTTAATCGCCTACTCAAAGCGCGTGCTAAATTGACTCAATTAAAGACAGCGATGGGGTTGTCTTTAGCGGGTGTGGCTGAGTTGGCGATAACACGCAAAGCGCTATTAAAACGCTTTGATGATGCAATGGCTGTGATTGATAAACGGATGCTTGATTGTATTACATCAGGTGGCTATAAGAATGATTATCGACGTTGTTTAAGCATCCCTGGAGTGGGTCCTATTAATGCCGCTGCATTAGTGGCTATCTTTCATCGAGGTGTTTTTTCTAAGTCAGATGCCTTCATTGCTTTTATGGGTTTAGATGTGAGGGTAAGAGAGTCTGGATATTTTAAAGGTAGGAGAAAACTATCCAAACAAGGCAGTCCTGAGATAAGACGATTATTATTTAATGCAGCTAGAGCTGGAGCAAAAACGAAACATTGGAATAATTACTACTTAGCCATGAGAGCAAGAGGTCATTCAACAACGGCGACTGCTGTTGCCTTATCACGTAAAATTGCTAGACTGGCTTTTGCACTGATGAGAGATCAAGCTGAATTTCGTCCTGTTTAGGTTTTTTTATCTTGAATGTGGACATAGAATCTCG
>NZ_CANLZW010000073.1 GCF_947495625.1 uncultured Cocleimonas sp. | reverse complement strand
CAGGGCAAACGCATTATAATCATAAGTTAAACAGCGTTTTGAACCGAAAGTTATCATTCCAAGCGGCTTTAAGCCTCTTCTTTTTAATGCTGAGTTTAGACGTTTCTTTCTGCAACAAATTTAAGCAGATATGTCTAAACATGCTCATGCAAGCAGGCGCATGGCCTGTGCGAATACGGCTATCATCTTCTCTAAACGTTACATCCAGACACCAATGTAGGTTGTTTTCTACGCCCCAATGACCACGGATACTCTTTGCAAATACCTTAGCATTAGCTTGAATAGAGCCTATAAAGTAGCGCGTTTCTGTCGTCGTTTTATTTCCGATGGTACTTTCACGCGTGACCATTCCTATACTCTGTAATCCTGTCCATTTTTCTGCTCTATGTAAGGTATCAGGCGCATTAACAACCCAGTATTGGCGGACATCATGTCGCCCATGCTTTTTCTCGGCTTCTTCATAAAAGCTATGTGGAATGCTCTTAAACTGAGATTCGATCGCCGTCTTAAAATAACTTTTTACGTCTTTGTAGAGTAATCCCTGATTCCCTTTGAGTCCGAAAACATAGTCTGCTTTTTGCTCAATAATCTGTGTAGCTATACTGAGCTGACAACCCATTGCATCAATAGTAACAATGCAGCCTTCTAATTCCAGAAGTTTTAAGAGTGCAGGTATAGCGGTTATCTCGTTAGATTTTTCTTGAGTGACTTCTTGTCCTAGTACCAGCCTATTTGAGGAGCCCCAAGCACTCACCATATGGAGTCCTGCGAGTCCTTTTGTTTGACTGCCTTTGGCGGTTTTTCCATCCACTGCAACCACTTCAGGAATTTTCTCTTTAATGGCATTAACCCATGCAATAAAGGCTGACTGAAGTTGTTCGGGTGGTAATCTAATCAAGACATAACGAATACAGTCATGCGAAGGTATGCCATTTTTTAACGGTATAAAGCCTTTTAACCATTCTGTTTTATTCTGTCCAAACTCTTCTATTGCCTCGTAACCATCGGCTCCACTGAGCATGGCGCAGATGGTCAGGATAAGGATATCGGAAAGCGAATGAAGCTTTTTGCGATCTATGCGAGGATCGTCTATGTGTGAGAAATAACTAGAAATACATGGGCCCATGACATACTCCTGATATAAAAATCAGGAATATCTCATAAGTTATTTGAAATTAACAATTTTTAATGCGTTTGCCCTG
>NZ_CANLZW010000072.1 GCF_947495625.1 uncultured Cocleimonas sp. | reverse complement strand
AGCGAGGCGGGAATTCTACTCTTTGATTTTAAAGGAAGCAACATTTAATTCATGTTTTTTACGTTAAAATCAAAGCATATTCCCAACACATTAAAACACTTTGCCAGTGACCTAATCTGTCAGAGCGGCGCATTATAGACACCTCTCAGTTTGAAGCAACTACTAATTTCAATTTAATTTAAATAACTGTAAATCAGATCAAAACTACCAACAACATCAACCACTTTAACAAGCAGCCAACTCGTTGGAGCGGCGCATTATAGGCACTTACTTTCTCGATGCAACTGTTAATTTAGCATTAAGGGAAATTAAATCAGAAATAAAAAAGACCTACTAATTATGCTAACTCACGCCAGTTAAAACCAACAGATTGAGATGCAACATAAAGTCATTACCTGGTAACTGCGGAAGCCTCCCCTACAAACTTGTTCCAAATTTCACATCCATAGTACTAGCTTTACTATTAAAATAACTATTACTAAAATATTCGCAGTAGTATCCATAGAAGCCTAGTACCAAGAACATTTATTAACATTGAACTTTTATAGCACCTTCTTACCATTCAGGATTGTAAAGCTAGATAAACGTTATATTTTTGTGAGAAACATCGACTGTAGTTACTGCCTACAAATAATACTGCATTAAATACAACTATGAGTTATGGGCATGATCACTCAGATCTTAAATCTAACCCTATATCAAAAAATAATAATTAAACTCTATTTGCTTCCAACAAAACCTATTTCAAACGATTAGAGCATTTAGCAAACAAGGAATAATTCATAGGTTTATTAACCTGTTTATTATCGCTCATGAGCATGAGTTAACTATTAATGATTTATTTGATGGTTAATTAGATCATATCTTTATAAATAATCTAGGATTATGACACCGCCACATTGACCAGAGACCCTTATTATTTTTTATCTTTCAATAAAACTAACACTACAATAGTGTTACAAAAGAAGATTAATAGCACGTATAAAAATGGTTCTTTTGCAAAACAATTTAAATGTTTAATATCTTATAATTCTTTAAAATAGACTCAGCCACTAAAGTCACCTCCCTACTTATAGGCACTTTTTTAATATCATATTATAGATGAAAGATATTATATGACTGTATTTAGAGGTCTACACATTTATATATAGAGTTTTATGGTTTGCATTTAGAGCTTAGAACTAAAAATACTGAGCAACTATCTTTATAAACCTGATGTTTCCCTAAATCTCAGGCATAAAAAAAGCCTGTCTATTACTAGACAGGCTTTAGGATAATAACT
>NZ_CANLZW010000071.1 GCF_947495625.1 uncultured Cocleimonas sp. | reverse complement strand
TAGCATCGTGATCCATTAGTTTTTTCTATTCGAAATGGGATTATTTACTTGACGGTGAACAGAGTATCTTTGGGGCAATTTTTTTGCTTTTTAAAATGACTATAGACAGCTATTACTTCCAAGTAGCAATTTGCTTATTGATAAAGCGTTGAATACGTTGCGAGGTTTCTGCGAATCGACAATCCTTTCTAAAGGTTTGATGCGCATTTCTTAAGCCACAATCATAAGAGACTAAATCAACACCACTCGAACCTACTAAGGGGTAATTATTTGCCAGAAATTGCAATTCTTGAGGACGATTGTAGGGATCATTTTCATAAGCAAACACCAAAGCATCCATGTCAGGCGACGTTAACATCTCTTTAATCTGTTTAGGCCTAATCGTTCTTCTCCACCAGGGAGCAAACCGTACCTCACTGCGTTTACCAGCAAAAGCAGGCGCAAAAGCGATCGCCCCATTAAAGCGCTTATTGACATCACGCATCATCATTAATGAAGTCCAGGCACCGTTTGAATGCCCCGCTAAAAACAGATGTTTGGGTAAAACACCCCGTGCTAAAAAAGCATCAATCGCGAAATTGATTTCTATTTTACGCAGATAAACCTGTCTACCCGCCGATGTTATTGCGGGTGCTTCGGTTGCCGTCGAACAAAGTTTATACACCAAGGTTCGTTTATCGCTTAACGCACGCAATGATTCAGGAGGGTTGTTATAAGACATAAAACAAGGCTCAAGTTGCTGTGGCCTTGTAATTCCGTGGTTATAAATAATCACGCGTTGTTCAGAAGCAGGACTGGGAAACGGTATTTTTTGAATAGACTCTGCTATCGAAGTCTTGGTGTTGGTTCCCAAACTTGAACACGCTGAGAGGAATATCGCTAAAAACGTAAGCGATATGGCAGATGTAAATGATCTAAACATAGTCAAAGCATATCAATAGGGTTGGATAAATACACCCCCCCTACTTACCATGAGCTTGCCATTTCGTTTATTGAAATGGACAACTCAGCCGAGGCATTGCCGAGACAACGTAGGAACACAGTGACGACGACCCGCAGGGTGAGGCTTCAGCCGAATATTTATGCGAAAGCTTAAAGCTAGCTCGCCGATAGGCGATACTAGGTTTTAGTGTGTATTGGGGCACTTTTTTAATTCGCGATTATTTGTTTCGATGCTTTATGAAATACAAACTATCCTCTAATACTTGTTCACAGCATCGAGTAACTTTCTTTTGAGAAAAGCAAAAAGAAAGTAACCAGCCGAGATTCTATGGTAATAATCAAGCAATAAGTCTAAACGATTCTATATTGAGCTTTATCTCTCATTAAAG
>NZ_CANLZW010000070.1 GCF_947495625.1 uncultured Cocleimonas sp. | reverse complement strand
CATATATGGTCTCCTCCATTTTTGCAAAATAATATTCAACCGTTTTGACAGGGATAGATTTGCTTCCATATATTCGGCTTCTCGTTGGGATATTCTCATCCCGAGCCTTGATGAAGTCTGCACAGTTTGTCCTTGACACCTTGACGGATTATTACATCCTAAGGGGGGTACAGGTTCTCAAACTGCCGGTCTTACCTATGTTGTCATCTGTCGTCTATTATCGCCGCAAAATCGTGGTGGGTACTGCTTTTCTCTTACTTTACTTACTTAAACAGGTTTATCTACACGGCATGGTTTTCCTCATAGGGTTTGCCACTGACTATCACAGCCCAGGCTATCCGCGCCAGTTTATTGGCCAGGGCAACCGTAGCTTTGTTCTTGCCTTTCTTTTCTACCAGTCGGGTCACCCAAACATTCAGGGCATCGTCCTTTTTATGCGCATGGTTCACAACGGACCTTGCGCCATTGATCAGCATTTTACGCAGGTACGGGTCGCCGCGTTTACTAATGCCTAATAATACAACCTTTCCGCCGGTGCTGTGTTGGCGTGGCACGACCCCGACAGAAGACGCTACATGACGCCCTTTGGCGAAGGCTTTGCCATCTCCGACTACGCTGTAGTAGCTACTGGATAGAATGGGGCCATACCCTGGAATACTGTGTAACAGCTCGATCTCTTTGTGAGGCTCTGACGCTTGGTCAATCAATTTACCCAGGTCTTTTTTCTGCTGTTCAAGTTCGCATAACTGCCTGTATTTCAGTGCCAGGGCATCTCTGAAGGTTGGTGTTAATCCATTCTCTGCATCCTCCAATACCGCCGGTAAACTTTTCCTGAGGGTGGCGATGCCTTGATTGAAGATGATCCCAAACTCGGCGAGTAAACCTCGTAACTGGTTACTCAAAGCCGTTCGATCACCTATCGTGCTCTCGCGAAGCCGATGCAGTGCCTGCATGCTTTGTTGTTCAATTGTCTTGGGCGTGATCTCGCGTAACCCGGGCACCCGACTCGCTTCGGCTATCGCCAGGGCGTCGTTGTAGTCATTCTTGTTCCCTCTAAGGTGGGCTTTTACATGTTGCGCAGGCAGCAGCTTTACACGGTGCCCTAATTTTGTGAGTTCACGTTGCCAGTAGTAGGAACTCGCACAACCTTCCATGGCTATGGTACAGGCGGAAAGGTTCGCAAAATACGCAAGCAGCTGTCCCCGTCTTAACTTCTTCCTGGATACCTGCTTGCCATGCTGATCCAGGCATACCTGATGGAAAATTATTTTTGCTATATCAAGTCCGATTGTTCTACTATTCATGGTGGTCTCCTTTTCTGTTAATTGAATGATTTACATCTCCAATTATGGCACTTTGATGCCGCATTAAAGAGGAGGAGACCATCTCATCACCTT
>NZ_CANLZW010000069.1 GCF_947495625.1 uncultured Cocleimonas sp. | reverse complement strand
CAATGCCGTTGAATTAAGACTATAAGCCATTGATAGACATAGTATACTACCTTTCTTATTACACATTTAGACGAGGAATCATTTTATGGAACATTCAGCCCTGATCTAATTATATCTATACCAACATAAGTGATACCTATAACAGTATCGGTTTTGTCAAAGCTCACCGTGTCTCAGACAAGGATTTCACCCGTAGCGGTAGTTTAACCCTGCCTAACCTGATAGAAATCCTGCTTAACACCTCACATCGCTCCATAAAGTCCGAGGTAAGTGACTTTTTTCTTAAAAAATCCCCACGATCTTATCGCAAGCAACTATTAAGCAAAGGCGCTTTTACCAAGGCGCGGAGTAAGTTTAAAGAGACGGCCCTGATCGAATTACTTCAAAAAAGCGTGAGTAGTTTCTATCGTAAAGTCCCCTTACGAGAACGCAGCCAATGGCATGGCTTTCGCACCCTGGCGGTTGATGGGAGTGATTTGGCATTGCCTGATTACCCTGATATCCGTCAGACCTTTGGGGCACATAGCAATGACTCAGATGTGAGTGTGCCTATGGCGAAACTCTCGTTTCTCTATGATACGTTTTTAGATATGCCCATAGATGTGCAACTGGATGGTAACTACAGCAATGAGCGCGAACTCGCAGTCAATCATTTATCCCAAACCGGCGACAATGATTTGATGCTGTACGACCGTGGATATTACGCTTACTGGTTTGTTTTGCTGCATACACACCGGCAACGGGAATTCTGCTTTCGTCTGCGACGCAATGCGAATAGGCAGGTACAACAATTTATCGACGCCAACAAGAAACAAGCGATCATTACCCTTGAAGCCACGCCAGGGATGAGGCAGCAAGCCCTGGAAAAAGGGCTGGAGATTGTCCCTGTACAGGTGCGTCTGATACGTATCAAAACAAGCAAAGGCAGTTACGTGCTAATGACCAGTTTAACCGATACCCGACGATATCCAGCGAAACACTTCTACGATCTATACCATCTTCGATGGCGCGTGGAAGAAGGCTATAAAAAACAAAAGGCCTTTTTAGATGTAGAGGATTTTAGTGGCAGAACCGTACACAGCATCAAGCAAGACGTGCATGCCAGCGCGATGGTTCATGCGCTGGTCGCCATGGAGTGTTTTGCGGCAAATGACTATCGTGACCCTCGTATAGAAAAGCGAAAACATCGCTATAAAATCAACTTTGCAGAAGCGATTCAATCACTGAAACGCAGAATCATTATCCTGCTAACTGAGCGATTGAATTGCTTCGATATCTACAAATGGCTAAAAGCCATCGCAACAAACCTAACTATTATTAAATCCGGGCGTAGTTTTGAGAGGACAAAGGTACGGTGTAGGCGTAAAAAACTGCGAAAAGGCTATAAGGTATGATAGTAAAAACAATGACTTGGTTGCTTAATTCAACGGCATTGGGGGGGTGAC
>NZ_CANLZW010000068.1 GCF_947495625.1 uncultured Cocleimonas sp. | reverse complement strand
TAACAACACGCCCTGAGGAGGACTGTCTAGTATTTTCACCTTGAAATCGCATACGCCAACAACGGTGAATGGCGCTTTTTCAACGCATTCAGATAAGTAGATTCATCGTAGGTTTTCTTAGTCTTCCAGCAGCGATAAATAATCCGTATCCACTTAAAGGCCAGGCACCGAATGATCGTTTGATGTGGTTTTCCTTTTTCCTTTTGCTGCTCATAATAGGCTTTCGCCCAAAAAGAATATCGCACCGTTTCACCGGCCCATTCGACAAAACTTTGCCGCATAAATGTAGGGCAACTATATCGCCAATGTGTCCATGACTTGTTTCCACTGCGTTCAAGTACGGGTGCTATTCCTGAATAACGCAGTATCTCTCCGGCGCTTTCGTAGCGCTTTCTGTTTTCGCCAAAGGCAGTTAATAATCGGGGCGCATAGACAGGACCGGCACCGGGAAAACTGTCGAAGATCAGGTGATCTGTACAGTCTTTGTGTCGTTGCTTTATTTCCTGGTCGTGGTCGGCTATGGTTTCCATGAGTGTTTTGAGTTGGCGCACTAATCCTTTGACGAGTAGCTGGTTGGGTTCTATGACGCCTGGATCGCGCGTGAGTGGGTGTGCGGTTTTTATCGCGTTTATGCGTTTCTCAATGATGTCGTTATAGCGCACATGATGTGCATGAAAAAAGGCAACTAGTGTGTTTTCTCTGGCACGCTGGACGGCGTCCAGATCAGGCCATTTCTGAATGAAGTCTATGAACAGGGTGGTGTGTTTTTCTTTAAACCATTCAACGGCTTGCGGGTAATAGTTCTTTAAGGTGGCGGTTATTCTGTTGGTCAGCCTTACCCGGTCTTGTACGAGTTTACGTCGATTTTCAACGAGTTGAGCCAGGGCGCGAACCGCTGGGGATTCGGGCTCAAGCATTCTTAACTTGTGCATGTGCTTCTGGAGTATTTCCGTTTGTATTTTGGCATCTGTGGGGTCATCTTTGGCGCCACTGTGGGTAAAGGTTTTGCGGTATTTGGCAACCGATGCGGGGTTGATCGGAAAGAGCGTGAGATGGTCATATTTGCTTAGGGCATAGATAAGTGGCCCTTTTTTGAGCTCACAACCAACGGCTATTCGTTGATGTGGATAACGCTTTTTAAGGTCGTTGGCCCAGCCGTGAATGGCTTCCGGTTTTGAGGATATGACGGAAAGGTCATAGTGTTGACTGGTAGACGAGTATTCACAAATATCGTGCTTTTTGTCAGCCCAGTCTATTCCAATCAGGGCTGCAAAATCTTGCGGAGAAAAAACTTTCATCATTAGACTCCCGGGGGTAAAGTAACTATTAGGACATGGTTAATGTTGGTTTCTCGCAGGTCTTATAGATAGTCGATGGAACGCCAATCCCTGAGTATGCGTTTTGAAACCAATCTACTTCTACGGGTTCGATGGTCTTGTTATAAACATTGAATGTTAGTTGCTTCATAGTCGTAACCCGTAGGAGCATGTTCTCATTTTTACCCAGAAACAGATGCTGGATTTAAATAAGCAGAGTTACTATAAGTTGCTTCATCGGAAAAACTACTCGCTC
>NZ_CANLZW010000067.1 GCF_947495625.1 uncultured Cocleimonas sp. | reverse complement strand
TAGCATCGTGATTCATTAGTTTTTTCTATTCGTAATGGGATTATTCACTTGACGGCGAACAGAGTATCTTTTAGGCACTTTTTCACTGAACAATAATAAGTAACTCGGATAGGCATTACACCCTTCGAGATGAAAGCTGTTATTTAAACGAGTTACTGTATAAATCAAAACTCTATTCGATTTCGACCGCTTCGGGAATGCCTGCAAAAATACTGTAGGCCATCCAGCGCGATACATTACTCGTCAGTTGTGGTGGTCCCAATAGTTTAAGGCGGCTTTCTCGAATTGCTTTCTTGTAGGTGGTATCTCCCATCCACACTTCGATCATGGTGCGTAGGTCGGTATTAAACCAAACATCAACGTCCCTGCCGGGGTCTTCAAGGCACACATCTACTTCGTCATTCTGTACAACTATCCACCATTTTTTTAGATTTTCTAAATCGGTAAAGTTGAATTGAATCGTCGTTTCATTGCCTGCGAGTTTCTCGGGTTTAATACTCCTTACCAGATAGATCATCAATAGTTCGACATCGAGTTCAGAGTTCTGCATTTGGCCACGCGCCCATTTCATTCCCCAGTCGCCCAACTGCATTATGACGGGGTAAAGGTCTTTTCCGGCTTCAGACAAAAAGTACTCGTAACCTTTCTGCATATTGATTTTTTTGCGGACCATCAGGCCGTTATCTGTTAGCTCATTGAGCCGTTTGGTTAGCATCGTTGGAGATATCAGTGCCATGCCGCGTTGAAATTCATTGAACCTTGTAGCGCCCATCAGGGCTTCTCTAATAATTAGAAAGGTCCACTTTTCTCCCAATAACTCGGATGCTTTTGCAACCGGACAAAACTGTTTGTACTCCATCACAACCTCCTAAGTTAACTATGTGTAGTTGCTTACTACACAATCTGTAGTGCATTACTACAGTTTACGTCGCATCTTTTTTTGTCTGCGAATTCTATTATTTCCTCACCAACACAAACTGTTTGGTTTTATTTATACACTTTTTTTTAACAACTTTTTTATTAACTATAGGAAAAAATATTATGCCACTTATTAACGTAAAGCTAATTGAAGATGTATTCACACCCGCACAGAAGACACAAATCATCGAGAAACTTACCGATGCCATGGTAGAAATCGAAGGTGAAAACATGCGCGGAGTGACCTGGGTATATATCGAAGATATCAAGCAAGGCGACTTGGGTATTGGAGGAAAACCCCTCCACGCTAAAGATGTTCATAGCCTTCAACGCGGCGAAGCTGCATAGAGCTTGAACGGGCATCGGCTGTGAAAACAGCTGATGCCTAATCTATTTATAAAACAGATTTTTATTACTTTTTAGGCCATAGGGTGTCATAAGCCACAAATAGGAATAGTGAGATAATAGCGCCAGCCGGAACGGCTATAAATTTCACAAAAAAGTATCCTAAATTATCTCCGAAAATAAAATAAACACCGAAGCTTAGTAAAGAGCCAATGACTATTGTGCCTATTGCAATAACAAGAATATATTTCATGTTATGCGTTGGATAATGATTGCTCTATTCTCGTCGCCTTAACCACCTCTGCCTTAACCCCTGTCACCAAAACACCTTCACTCGCGACAATACTCACCTGCTCTTTCGCACGCGTGATTCCGGTATAGATTAATTGTCTTGTTAACAGAGGCATTTCTTCGTGCGGCAAGATTAAAACCACTTGATTGAATTCTGAGCCCTGACTTTTGTGGATGGTCATTGCCCAAGTGGTATCGTGTGCGGATCAACCATAACTTCTATTGTTTGATGACTTACATCAAGTTAAAGCCTTGCTTAGAAGTGTAGATTGAAAATAGAGAGTGTGTGTCTTTAAGTGACTTTGGAGTGCAATCATGAAATTAAAACATCAGTATTTATACAAGTTACATTTCTGTTTTTTGATACTTATGCTATTCGCAGGCATGAATACTGCACAGGCTGCAGCTTGTACCAATAATAATTGGCAGCCGACGTTTGTTCATGATCTGGATAATCCTGATGGTCCGTGGTATGTCACTCCTAACAGGCAGTTTATAAAACTTCGGATCGTAAATAACCGTGACTGGGCACCGCATGCCTGCGACCTTATTGCTCGATCGGGTGTACGAAATCGAAGAGGATATACAAACTGCCAGCAATACACTCGCATTCAATGTGGTTGCCAACGCGGAGTAAGCGAGGGAAATACAACATGTGCCACTTTCTTAGCAAGGCATAACCGCGCTATCCCTGTTTTACCCTACCAAACGCCCAATAGACCTTCTGCTGATGTTATTCGGCATCAAAATCCTGTCATGAGAAAAAACAAGTGTAGCTGTGAAGACTGGAATAATGATGGAAGATTCGGTGTTGTTCTTGATCGTAGGGTATTACGCAGTAATTACGGTACATATGCACAATGCATGAATTTTGCTGACACACTCAAAGAGTGTACGGACCCGGATGTGATACGTCACTCAAACACGGTAATGGCGGGTGGAATAGACGCCAAAATTATTAGTATGGATCAGTGCAGGTATGCCAGTGGCGGTAGACCCAGTGAGCGAAGCCATTACAATTGCAAGGTTACATATTCACTACAAAACACAACTAATTCAAGAATTAGAATGACAAGTAGCTGGTATGAAAAGCAAGACCTTTTAGGCAAGGCTCGTCGTGGTGGTCTTAACAATTCTTTTCTAAACCCGGGTCAAAAAAGGATAAGTAAGCTTGATTGTACTGTCCCACATGATCGTAAAAGGGGTACGTTAAAACTCGGTGGAACTGGTTATCACTATTTATTAAAACCAACTCCGAATAAAGACCAGTTTAGATGGCGGCTTGAAAAGAGTTGCCCTTAGCTATAGCGATATTTATGAACCGATAATTCCTGTGCAAATAATAAGCACATTTAATAGTGGAGCACGTAGATGAGAACAAACAATCATTTTTTTAGGAAGTTACAGTTTCTTACCTTGATGCTTATACTGTTCACTGGTATCAACACAGCAGAAGCCGCAGCATGCACAAACAATAACTGGAAACCTACTTTCGTCCATGATCTGAATAATCCAGATGGGCCTTGGTATGCTGTAAATGGGCAATTTATTAAGGTGCGTATTAAAGATAATTGGGATTGGAGACCCCATGCCTGTCGCCTTATTAATCAATACGGCATTCGTGATAGAGCGGGATATACGAATTGTCAGGAATACACACGTATTCAATGCGGTTGCAAGCGTGGGCTCAGTGAAAGAAATTCAACCTGTGCCAGTTTCTTATCGTGGCACAATAAGAAAAGCCCAACATTAGCTTATTTAACAAATAATAATGGAATAAAACCATTCCCTGCTCCGAACGTACCCTTTAACCCCGAAGGTATGGTGCCATTTCCAACTCCTGAAAATTCATATATTCACTGCCCAAAACGCAACCCAGGACAAAAAAGTTGGTACAAATACCCGGCAAACAATAAAGAAACATATCTTACTTGCTCATACTTTAAAGATGGAGGGTTGAGATCGGAAATACCTTATGTAAATAGAAAAAAGCAAGGTATAGAATTGCTATATAAAAGTGAAAAATATCATCGTCTAGGCTACAGAACCATGCACCGAAACGGGAAAAAGCATGGAGCAAGAGAGCAGTGGGCAATTGACCGTAAAACTGGCAAGCATTTTATGCAATTCAAGACACGTTTTGACAATAACAAAAAAGTGGGCATACATTGTAAATACAAGCCGAATGGAAGCACCGAATTTTGGACTGACTCTAATCATAAAAACCGGTGTTTCAGTAGCCAATCGTCATATTGCGAAGACAGATGTAGAAATTATTAATATTTCAGGTTTACGGAACAAGGGAAATTTAGAATTATGGGTATCAGACAGTTAGTTTCATTTTTCACACTCCAGATGCTGTTTTTTGCGTTAATTGCTAATGCAGATTCTGGAAGTACGAGTTTAAAAGTTTCTGACACTAATTTTTTAAACAAATTAAGAACAACAACTGTAGTTGAGGATCGTCTCGATCTTCTCAGAGTACTTGAAAAGAAACCCTCAGAAAGCACCCGTTTAACCCTAGAGATAATTGCACTTGATACCAAAGAAGATGAGAGTGTACGCATGCAGGCTATATGCTCTCTAGGTGATTCAGCAACCAAAGAGAGCGTACCCATTTTACTCGATATTCTGGAGACTGACCTAATTCAAAGACGTGGCTTCTGGGCATGTGTGATTCCATTACTCTCTAATCTAAATGATAGAAGAGTCATTCCACTATTAACTCGCATAGCCAACCTTAATAAAGACCACCTTGCAGGAATGGATCACATGGCCATCGAAGCTCTGGCAGAGATTGGTGATGAAAGAGAGGTTTGTTTACTCAACAGCAAAGCTTACATCGTGCCGGTTAGACTGAGCATCATAAAAGGTTTGGCTCGTATTGGATCCATTCAATCGGTTGATATATTGATCGGAGCATTACAAGAGGAAGATGAACCAGAAATAATCAAAACTGCTGAAGCTGGATTGCTGAAATTAAATGAAGTGGCAATTCCGGCACTTAATAAGGCATTGCAGGAAATAGCCGAAGGCTGGAATGAGAGTTACCGTTCACGGATTAAAAGTATCATCATACAAATACAACAATAATAGAGTACCAAGCATTAATTGATTCATAAAAGCCCCCCCCCACAGGGCAAACGCATTAAAAATTGTTAATTTCAAATAACTTATGAGATATTCCTGATTTTTATATCAGGAGTATGTCA
>NZ_CANLZW010000066.1:2500-5815 GCF_947495625.1 uncultured Cocleimonas sp. | reverse complement strand
TTTAGGATAATAACTTGGTGATGACCTACTTTCACATGGGGAAGCCCCACACTATCATCGGCGATGACACGTTTCACTTCTGAGTTCGAGATGGATTCAGGTGGTTCCATGTCTCTATTGTCACCAAGAAACTGGTTTATTGAACATCTGCTCTTATAAGCAGACTTCAATATTTGCTAATGAGTCATTATTCATTTCTCATCAACAATTAATTAGGCAAAGCACTAGCTTTATTCTCAAATCTGTTTTGTATCGTTTACTGTGTTACAAGTAAAAAGCCAACTCACAAACCATTTAAGGTTATAGAATCAAGCCTCACGGGCAATTAGTACACCTTAGCTACATTCATTACTGAACTTCCACATGGTGCCTATCAACGTCGTAGTCTTCAACGGCCCTTTAGGGGGATCTAGTCCCCAGAGAATCCTCATCTTGGGAGGGGCTTCACGCTTAGATGCTTTCAGCGTTTATCCCGTCCGAACTTAGCTACCCTGCTATGCCACTGGCGTGACAACAGGTACACCAGAGGTTCGTCCACTCCGGTCCTCTCGTACTAGGAGAAGCTTCCCTCAAGATTCTAACGCCCATGGCAGATAGGGACCGAACTGTCTCACGACGTTCTGAACCCAGCTCGCGTACCACTTTAAATGGCGAACAGCCATACCCTTGGGACCTGCTTCAGCCCCAGGATGTGATGAGCCGACATCGAGGTGCCAAACACCGCCGTCGATATGAACTCTTGGGCGGTATCAGCCTGTTATCCCCGGCGTACCTTTTATCCGTTGAGCGATGGCCCTTCCATACAGAACCACCGGATCACTAAGACCTACTTTCGTACCTGCTCGACGTGTCAGTCTCGCAGTCAAGCTCGCTTTTGCCTTTGCACAAACCTCCCGATTTCCGACCGGGATTAGCGAACCGTCGCGCTCCTCCGTTACTCTTTAGGAGGAGACCGCCCCAGTCAAACTACCCACCATACACTGTCCCCGATCCCGATAAGGGAACTGGGTTAGAACATCAAAACTATCAGGGTGGTATTTCAAGGTTGACTCCACCAGAACTAGCGTTCCGGTTTCAAAGTCTCCCACCTATCCTACACAGATAGGTCCAATGTTCAGTGCAAAGCTGTAGTAAAGGTGCACGGGGTCTTTCCGTCTAGCCACGGGTACACGGCATCTTAACCGCGATTTCAATTTCACTGAGCCTCTGGTGGAGACAGTGTGGCCGTCGTTACGCCATTCGTGCAGGTCGGAACTTACCCGACAAGGAATTTCGCTACCTTAGGACCGTTATAGTTACGGCCGCCGTTTACCGGGGCTTCGATCAAGAGCTTCTCCGAAGATAACCCCATCAATTAACCTTCCGGCACCGGGCAGGCGTCACACCCTATACGTCCTCTTTCGAGTTTGCAGAGTGCTGTGTTTTTGTTAAACAGTCGCAGCCACCTAGTTTCTGTGACCCCCCGCAGCGTGAACCGCAGGGGGCGTACCTTCTCCCGAAGTTACGGTACCATTTTGCCTAGTTCCTTCACCAGAGTTCTCTCAAGCGCCTTAGAATTCTCATCCCACCCACCTGTGTTGGTTTGGGGTACGGACACTATTATACTGAAGCTTAGAGGGTTTTCCTGGAAGCATGGCATCGACCACTCCAATCTCGTAAGATCGTCGCATTCACGCTTCAGTGTTAAAAGGACCCGGATTTGCCTAAGTCCTACACCTAAACGCTTAGATACACAAAACCAACTGTGTTCTGGTCTAGCCTTCTCCGTCACCCCATCGCATATAATAGCGGTACAGGAATATTAACCTGTTTTCCATCGACTACGCCTCTCGGCCTCGCCTTAGGACCCGACTAACCCTGCGCCGATTAGCGTTGCGCAGGAAACCTTGGGTTTTCGGCGGACGGGTTTTTCACCCGTCTTATCGTTACTCATGTCAGCATTCGCACTTCTGATACCTCCAGCAGGCCTTACGACACCACCTTCAACGGCTTACAGAACGCTCCTCTACCAATCACATAAATGTGATTCCGCAGCTTCGGTATACAGCTTAGCCCCGTTAAATCTTCCGCGCAGGCCGACTCGACTAGTGAGCTATTACGCTTTCTTTAAAGGATGGCTGCTTCTAAGCCAACCTCCTAGCTGTCTATGCCTTCCCACATCGTTTCCCACTGAGCTGTAATTTTGGGACCTTAGCTGGCGGTCTGGGTTGTTTCCCTTTCCACGACGGACGTTAGCACCCGCCGTGTGTCTCCCGTACTGAACTTCCTGGTATTCGGAGTTTGCAATGGGTTGATAAGCCGATCAAGGCCCTCTAGCCATAACAGTGCTCTACCCCCAGGAGTTATATACGAGGCTCTACCTAAATAGATTTCGAGGAGAACCAGCTATCTCCGAGCTTGATTAGCCTTTCACTCCGATCCACAGCTCATCCCTGCATTTTTCAACATACGTGGGTTCGGTCCTCCAGTGCCTGTTACGGCACCTTCAACCTGGCCATGGATAGATCGCTCGGTTTCGGGTCTAATCCTAGCAACTAAACGCCCTATTAAGACTCGGTTTCCCTACGGCTCCCCTAACGGTTAACCTTGCTACTAAAATTAAGTCGCTGACCCATTATACAAAAGGTACGCAGTCACCCCTCAAAGGAGGCTCCCACTGCTTGTACGTATGCGGTTTCAGGTTCTATTTCACTCCCCTCTCCGGGGTTCTTTTCGCCTTTCCTTCACAGTACTGGTTCACTATCGGTCGGTAAGGAGTATTTAGCCTTAGAGGATGGTCCCCCTATCTTCAGTCAAGGTTTCTCGTGCCCCGACCTACTTAATACGTCAATAAAGTTATTTCGAATACGGGACTATCACCCACTATGGTCACACTTTCCAGAGTGTTCTTCTATAACTAAATTGCTCGGCTGCTCCCCTTTCGCTCGCCGCTACTTGGGGAATCTCGGTTGATTTCTTTTCCTCCGGGTACTTAGATGTTTCAGTTCTCCGGGTTTGCTTCGCCTAACCTATGTATTCAGTTAGGGATGACACCTTATGGTGCCGGGTTTCCCCATTCGGAAATCCTCGGATCAATGTCTGTTTGCAGACTAACCGGGGCTTATCGCATGCTACAACGTCCTTCATCGCCTCTTACCGCCTAGGCATCCACCACATACGCTTAGTCACTTGATTCTATAACCTTGAACAGTCTATGAGCCTTTTGTATGACCTCATAAACTTGCCACCTCTAATTATTATTGCTAATAACCAGGATAACTATCAAAGCAATGACTGTTTTACTTGTAACGTTTGAGAATGGTCTTTTAATCCGAT
>NZ_CANLZW010000065.1 GCF_947495625.1 uncultured Cocleimonas sp. | reverse complement strand
AGTTTACGGCAACTTACCCTTTCCTTAGATTGTTTCAAAGAATTGCATTTAGTTGTTGAATTCACCGGGTGTCAATTTAATCCGCTAATTTGGGTAGAAATGATGTGTCTACGTAATATATTTTCGGGTTATTTCTATCAATGAGAACTGTTATTTCATCTGTGTTGATATGATTCGTGGGGTCAAACCATAAGTTTTCACTTTTAAAAATATGCAATTCTGATGTCATTGGATTTTTCCATTGTGCATAAATTTGATAGGGATTACTTTTGTTAACGGCTAACATTCTATTTCTTTCAACACTTTGAAATTTAGCTTTAACAGGTGTTCCTTTTAATTTTAAGTACTCTATATTTTTGTTTTTTCGGTATTTCATAAAGAGCATGGCAGCCCCAATCAGGGTAAATATTACGCCCATTAAGCCTAAAATAATTGCGGGACCCCACAAATAGAAGAACCCATTTATTTTGGCTTTTTGCGGAAAGGATTCATCATAGAATACTTCAACGATCTCTCCTTTAGAATAAGATGGCGGCTTAGAACCGGTTGAAGAGGTGAACTCTATTCGCTTACCCGCTGGTGTTTTAAATTCAACGACGGGTTTGTAGGTATAACTGCTGCTACTTGAGGAACTGTTAGAAGATTTGGAACGGACCAGTTCTATGACCGTTCCTTGGGCGGACAGTGCGCCTTTTAAAAATGTCTGGGTGCTCGTATAAAAATAAAATGCGCCAGCTAGTAAGGCTAAACCGATAGGTAAAAAGATATATTTTAGCATTTTCATCGTTGGCTACACCTTGTCTGGTTGTTTACATTACAGGGATATGATGAGGCATTTGTTGTTATATACGTTTATTAAATACCTGACTAATTAAAAATAACATAGATGCCGCTACCACTATCGATGGTCCTGCGGGTGTGTCCCAAATGAATGAGGCGCTTAAGCCTAAAATCACCGAAATCCAGCCAGCGACAATAGCGAGCATCGCCATTTGTTCGGGTGTTTTAGAAAACTGTCGGGCGGTTGCTGCAGGTATGATTAATAGCGATGTGATCAATAACGCCCCGATTATTTTCATCGCAATCGCGACTAAAACGGCGATTAAAAGCGTGTAGATTGCGCTAATTAACGAGATGTTTACACCTTCTACCAAGGCCAGTTCTTCGTGCACGGTTAGCGATAGTAACGGTTTCCAGATGGCGATTAGCACAGCAAGAACCACCCCCACACTTATAGCGATTAATCCTAAATCTGACCAGGTAACGGCGAGTATGTCGCCGAATAACCAGGCGTTTAAATCGACTCGCATACCATGTACAAAACTGATTAATACTAAACCCAGTGATAGTGCGCTGTGTGAAATAATACCGAGTAGGGCATCGCTACCAAGGCGTTTTTGCCGTTGCGAAAGTATCAATAAGGCGGCGACCATTAATGTAGAAATCAGAATGCCAAGATTCACATTGATCGACATTAACATGCCGAGTGCTACGCCCAATATGGCTGAATGCGAAAGCGTATCTCCAAAGTACGCCATTCGACGCCAAAGAAGAAATGCACCAAGTGGTCCGGCAATTAATGCAATCGCGAGGCCTGCGAGAATCGCACGAACTAAAAAATCATCCATGCGTATCTTTTCCATTTTGATCGATGCTAATTTCAGCGTGCTTATGTTCAGTGTGATTGTGATCAGCATGCTTACATTCACCAACAACCACATCACCATTTAATTCATGACAATGATTGTGGTGGTGGGTGTATACAGCCAAACCTTCAGTGGGAAGGTCACCAAATAAACGCTGGAATTCTGGGTGCTTGCTGACATCATCAGGTTGTCCGCTACAGCAAATGTGTTGATTTAAACACAGTACCTGATCTGTTTTTTGCATCACTAAATGCAAATCATGCGACACCATTAGAACGCCAAAGCCATATTTGTCTTTTAATGCGGCGATTTGCTCATAAAGTTCTGCCTGACCAGTAACATCGACCCCCTGTGCAGGCTCATCGAGTATCAATAATTCGGGTTTACGCAATAGCGCACGTGCTAATAATACGCGCTGAAATTCACCGCCTGATAATTGTTGAATCGCTTGTTTTGCAAGGTGTTTAACGCCGGTTTCTTCAAGCGAATCTTTGGCTTTTGCGGTATTGCTAAATGATCTGGAAGATAGCGATACAAAGCGCTCTACGGTTAATGGCAACAGCGAATCGATAGACATTTTCTGTGGCACATAACCGATGCGTAATTTAGGTTTACGGTACACCTCCCCACTTTCAGGGGTTTCTAATCCTAATAGAATTCGAATCAGTGTAGATTTACCGGCACCATTTGGTCCAATTACGGTCAGAATTTTTCCTGCTTGCAAAGTTAGGCTAACATCATGCAGAATCGTCTTCCCCTGCAGACTTAGGTTGATATGCTCTAGCGAAGCCAGTAACTCATCAAGCTTTGGTTTATTAAGTTTATCAACATTATTATTTTGGATAGGATCAGACATGCGCGGTATTGTACTCTTTTTTTTGCTTTCTGGAATGCTCACTGCGTGTGGAAACAATGGGGGTGATAAAGAAGCAGCAGAAAATAAAACAGATTCTGAATCCTCGCAAGTATCCAAACCACTGCAAATTGTCACTACTATAAAACCAGTGCAATCGATTGTTTTAGCGATTTTAGGGGATCAATTAGAGAATCAAGCGAGTAGTTTTCAGCTGATTCCGGATTATTCATCGCCACATACAGCGACCTTTAAGCCATCTGATATTCGCCAGGTATCACAGGCTGATATTATTTTTCGTATCGATGAGCACATGGAAGTGATGCTTAACCCTTTATTAGAAAAGCATAAAGATAAGCTCATTTCGTTGGCAGAAATGGAGGGTGTGGCGTTAATTGATTGGGATAGGCTAAGGAAAGCCAAAAACGAAATCTTAAAAAATAAACCTGAAAATTTTGGTTTCGCAAACCATGAAGGACACGATCATGGGGAGCAAGAGCTACACGAAGGTCATGTAGATGGCGATGAGCATGAATCTCATAAAGCTAAAGCCGAAGAGGAAGCGGATACTCAAACGGAAGTGGTAGCAGATAAAGCGGTAAATGAGGCAAAAGGCGAAGAAAAGCCAGATCACGCCATTCATAATCACTCAAAACAAGATATGCATATCTGGACATCACCTAAAAATGCGATGTTAATGGCGAAAAAAATCACGCAAGAGCTGTCTAAACTAGATCCCAAAAATCAAAAAATATACGAAAAAAATCTGAATGATTTTGACATCAAGCTGGGGCAAGAATCTATGCAGATTAGTCAGCAGTTAAATGGAAAGTCTGGCATTCCGTATATTGTGTTTCATAATTCATGGCAGTATTTTTCTCATGAATTTGGACTGGCTGATCCCATCGTTCTTAATGTGCATGAAGGTTTAAGCAGTGGGGCTAAAAAGCTGAGTGAAACACGTGAATTGATTGAGGATTTAAATATACATTGTGTGTTTACAGACCCTGAAATAGCCCAATCACAAGTCGATACTTTGCTTTCGAATCAGTCTGCTGAGGCAGGTAAAAAAATAAAGGTTGTGGAAATTGATGTGCTGGGAAGGAAAACAGAGCCAAACCAAGATGCATATCTTGGCTGGCTCAACAATATGGGCAAAGCCATATCAGATTGCTTGCAATAGTATCGAATGGGAGAAGCAACTATTGCCAGCGTTACTTTCTTTAAAAGCAGAGACTACTAGCAACTACCAACGTAGCTCTACTGGAAATGGAGAAAGGTAACGCTGTTTAGCAATATAGTCATTAGGGTGCTTCGAAAAGTGATGCTTGAGCAATGTAAGTGGCATCACTAATGGCACTTCGCCTTTTTGAAAAGACATAATGCTGTTTAGTAATTCCTGGCGATCATCGCTATCAATCTGCTTTCTTAAATAACCCATAATGTGCTGTAACGCATTGGTATGACGTTTACGGTCAGGTTGCTTCTTTAATACCTGCATTGCTAACGTAATATACGCTTCAGCTAATTCATTAATATCTTCGCTTCCAGCTTTGGCAACCATCTGGCCTAATTCACGAGCAACGTGCTGGTTATGTGCCATAAACAGATATTTTTGCTGGGCATGAAAATTCACTAGACCACGTGGTGTCATACCTTCTTTAATCATATTCTGCCAATCGTTGTACAAATAAACACGTGTAAGGAAGCTTTCACGAAGATTCACGTCATTCAATCGGCCTTCTTCTTCCATTGGCATGTGTGGGAAGTGTTCTTTAATGACTGCTGCGTATATGCCCACGCCATCTTTGTGTACGAAGTGACCTTCAGGGTTATACACCTTTACGCGTTCCATACCGCAGCTAGGCGAATCTTTCTTGAAAATGTAACCACTGATGTCTGATAGATAATTTTTAGCAATCATCTCTGAATATTCATGCAGTTCATTGGTGTAATCTAATTCGTTATTCTTTACATCAACCGCATATGCTTTTTTACCGTCTTCATCAGACTTACGAACTAAGCGTATAGGTTTGCGGGGGATGCCCATTCCGATAGCCACTTCAGGGCAGAATGTCTGGAAATTAAAAAAGCGTGCTAAGGTGTTTTGAATGTACTGACTACGCTTGTGTCCGCCATCGAAGCGAACCTCATTGCCAAGAAGGCAACTACTGATACCGAGTTTTAGTTTTGGAAAATTTTTATTAGTAAGCATTTTCAGTCTCCTGAATTAGGTTGTTTTGAAACATTGTACATAATTATACATAAGTTGTACAACTATTTTAAAATAGTTGTACAATACTAGCCAAGCAGAAGTATACATATTCAATAATTCAGCATCATTAGATGCTTATGAGGAAAGAACTTATGGTGGTTACAACCGGTATCGTTTGGTTTAGGCAAGATTTACGTTTATCAGATAACGCTGCATTACTGCATGCATGCAACGAATGTAATGTGGTTATCCCATTATTCATTGACGATCCCATGGATCAGAGCATTAGTAGTATCGGTGGTGCAAGTCGTGTCTGGTTGCATCGCAGCTTAGAGAGTTTGTCTGCAGACTTGGTTGCGAAAAAATCGAAACTGATTTTTAGAGAAGGTAATCCACTTGAGGTTTTAAACGAACTTATCAGTGAAACTGGCGCGACTAATCTCTATTGGAATCGTTGTTACGAACCGAAAGTGATTAAACGCGATGAAGAGATTAAATCTACATTAAGTCAGCAGTTAGCCATTAAAAGTTTTACAGGGAATTTATTACTAGAGCCTTGGGAGGTTTTGAAGCAGGACGATACACCGTATCGAGTATTTACCCCTTACTGGAAAGCATTAGTACAGAAACTTGTTCTTACAGCGCCGTATGAAACACCAACGGACTTTAAACCTTTAGCAAAATGGCCAAACTCATTAGAGCTATCTCAACTCAACCTTCTTCCTCAACAACCTATTCCAAGATGGGATGAGGCAATGATGGCGCACTGGAAAGTAGGTGAAGATGCTGCACACGATGTACTGCATGAATTTTTAGAAGATGGCGTACAAAACTACAAAGAAAGGAGGGATTTCCCTGCAATTGGCGGCACTTCTCTACTTTCGCCACATTTGCATTTTGGTGAAATCAGCCCATTACAGGTATTTCATTACAGCAATATGCATAAAGCACAGAACCCACATCATGATCATGGCGTGGGTCATATTTTACGCCAAGTCGTATGGCGCGAGTTTGCTTACGCATTGTTGTATCACTTTCCACAAACAGTCACAGATCCACTTTTCGAAAAATACAAAGGGTTTGAATGGCGAAACAATGACGATGAATTAAAACGCTGGCAACAAGGGAATACAGGATTTCCCATTATTGATGCGGGTATGCGAGAGCTTTGGCAAACAGGTTATATGCACAACCGTGTGAGGATGATTGTGGCTTCTTTCTTAACCAAAAACTTATTGATTCACTGGCACAAAGGCGAAGAATGGTTTCGTGATACCTTGGTTGATGCGGATATCGCCAATAATACCATGGGCTGGCAATGGGTGGCTGGCAGTGGCGCGGATGCTGCACCCTATTATCGAATCTTTAACCCTGTGTTACAAAGTAATAAATTCGATGGGAAAGGCGAATATATACGTCGCTGGGTTCCAGAGCTGAGTAAACTGGATAATAAATCTATCCACCAACCCACGGCGGAACAGGCGAAGGAATGTAATTATCCTGAAGCGATGGTTGATTTGAAAGCCACCAGAGAACGTGCGCTGGATAGATATTCACAGATTAAATAGAAAGTCACCCCCACTGCTGTCCCATAGTTATTCAAACTAAAGAAAGCCTGAACTTCAATTGTTATAATGTTTGTACCA
>NZ_CANLZW010000064.1 GCF_947495625.1 uncultured Cocleimonas sp. | reverse complement strand
AAGAACTATTGATAGAATTATCTTATGAAAAAACTCTCAATTGATCTTAAGAGTGAACATACAAGGTGGGGGGTGGCTTTGACAATAATATCTAAACATCGAATTTGATTATCGTGAGTAACACCATGTTACTTGAAGCGAGTTTAGAAAAAAGATAATTCGTGCTTTAGCAGCTAATGTTTCGTTTGTCGGATGGTTTTGATGAGGGTGTTTTTAATTGCTAGTATGAATCGGATAAGGCTCAAAAATAAGCCTGAAAGAGTCGTTAGACACTCTCTGTGTGGGAAACCAACATAATAAAAATATATTTATTGGTTTTCAAAACATCTCTTCAAATTATTTTAGCAATAAAAATAAACCCCGAGGTACATCGTGCATTTTAATAAGTTGAATGTTCTACAGGCTAGTCTATCTATTTTAATAACAATCGCATTATCCGCCTGCGGTGGAGGAGGAAGCAGCAGTAGCGCTGATAGTGATCCATCCGGAGGCTACAGTGAAAAAGAGTCTGCTATTGAGAAAATCAAAGCGTATTCAAATGGTGAAAGTAATACTGCTCCTACTATAAATGATTATGTTGCAGCCGGTGTTTTAGGTGTAACGAATGAAACACTTTCAGAGCTAAATAACGTTGTAAAAGAGCTATCTCCTGAAGAAGTCGACTCTACCAGTGAATTAGAGGCCCTAACTACGCAGCTAGGTGTCAATATTTCTCCTGAAGTTAGCGCTGGCGGAAATCAAACGGTAGAAGTAAACAAGAGCATAGAAATTACCGGCACTGCTACTGACAGTGATGGAAAAATTGTTTCATATTCATGGCAAAAAGATGATCAAGTTTTGGCAACGACCGCAACTTTTGTTTATACCCCAACCACAGTAGGTACTGATTCATTAATCTTGACTGTGACCGATAACGATGGAGCTAAAGCCAGTGATTCAATCTCTTTAGTTGTTACCGCTGTTCAGACTGTTCCGAATAAAGCACCTACCGCTAATGCAGGTAGTAATAAAACAGTAGAAGTCGGTCAATCGATTCAAATGGTAGGAAGTGGTACGGATAGTGATGGCTCGATATCAGCGTATGAATGGTCAATCGATGGAACCGTTTTATCTAGCGTTTCAACGTTTCTCTATACGCCATCTGAAATTGGTACGGATACTTTAACATTGTCAGTGTTGGATAATGATGGAAGTGAAGCGACTGATACGGTCAAAATTGTCGTAACCGAAGCCACGTTTACACCGAATAAAGCACCTACAGCGAATGCCGGCGCAGATAAAGTTACCCAGGTAAATAAAGGTATATTAATCGCAGGAAGTGGTGCTGATAGTGATGGAACAATAAGTAGTTATGAATGGAGTAAAGGGCCGGCTATATTGGCGACATCAGCTTCATTCACCTATACACCGACGGATACAGGAACGGACACCTTAACCTTAAAAGTGACTGATAATGATGGTGACAGTTCTGTTGATGAAATGGATGTGCAAGTCATCGCAGCGCCAACGTCTGATACGACACCTCCGGTGATATCGCTATTGGGTGAAAATCCTGTCAGTGTGGATCAGGGGGCATCTTATAATGATGCGGGAGCAAGCGCGTCTGATAATGCCGACGGTTCAATAACAGCAAATATTATTGTGGCGGGTGATACGGTTAATACCAATTCTGCCGCTGGTACATCGTTTACGATTACTTATAACGTCTCGGATGCCGCTGGAAATGCAGCCTCTCAGGTGACTCGTACGGTAAATGTTGTTTCAGCGGTTGATACTACAAATCCGGTAATAACCTTAAGCGGACCTTCAACCGTTGAAGTTATTCAGGGTGCAAACTATGTTGAATCTGGTGCGACTGCGAACGATGACCGCGATGGAAATATCACGACAAAAATACTAATTGCTGGTGATACTGTGAATACCAGTGCATCTCCAGGAACAACGTTTACAATTACTTATAATGTTTCTGATGCCGCTGGAAATTCAGCGATTGAGGTAACACGCAGTGTTTCAATCATCGAAAGCTCGGATAATCAGATTCCTGTTTTATCTGTATCAACCCAGCAAAACTATCTTGCGGTAATTAATGAAGCGAGAGCGCAAGCAAGATCTTGTGGCGAGTATGGAAGCTTCCCTGCTGCGCCTGCGGTAAGCTGGAGTGATAAACTTTATAAAGCGGCGTATGAGCATAGTCAGGATTTAACGGAGACCAATACATTCTCTCATGACGGATCAGGCACGGTATCTGACTGGAGTGGGTATCCATTAAGTAAGCAAAGTACCATGACTGATAGAGTTGCGACTTACGGATATAGCTGGTCTAGATTATCTGAGAATGTTTCAGCTGGAACAGGAAGAGATACGCCAGAAGAGGCTGTTCAATCCTGGTTGGACAGTGATGGTCATTGTAAAAACGTTATGGATGCAAACGTTACTCAAGTTGGAATGGCTTTATCCAGTAAATCGGGAACAACGTATACCCATTATTGGACCCAGAATTTTGGGCGACCTTAATCTAAGCTTGAATAATAAAAAAGACCGCATTTGCGGTCTTTTTTATGCCTGCTTATTATTAGAACAGCGACTACTTATGATGATTTAAGCAAAACTAACAGGCACAAAAAAGGCCGCACTAGGCGACCTTTTTATATCAGTTAACTATTATTTAATAAATAGCATTTCCTGATAAGTTGGAAGAGGCCATAGATCATCAGCAACTTCACCTTCAAGTGCATCAGCATATACGCGAGTTTCATCCATCAAAGCTCTGATAGTGCCAGCACAGAATTGCATGTGGTCTTCTTCAGATCCATGATCTTCTTTTGCTAGTGCATCGGTTAGTTTCTTAACTGCAGCCATCATGCCATTGATATTAGCGGCAATACTGCTAGCTAGAGAGGTATCAAAATCAACACCCATTTCAGAAGCAGATGAAGCTGTTAGTGACAAATCAGATAAGTAACGTGTCGCAGCAGGGTAGATGCTAGTTGTAGCCATATTAATTACAAGCTTAGCTTCAACTTCAATCGCTAAGATATATTGCTCTGCGTAAACTTCGAAGCGGCTGGCGAGTTCTGTTTCTGATAGTACGCCTGTACTTGAGAAAAGTTCTTTAACGTCAGCATCTTTTAGGTAAGGAAGTGCGTCAGCAGTTGTTGGAAGGTTTTTCAATCCACGTTCTTTTACTGCAGCTTCGTGCCACTCAGAAGAATAGCCGTCACCACCAAATACTGCCACGCCATGCTCAGTCATAAGCTTTTTCAGTACTGCAATAACCGCCGCAGTATTATTTGAAGCATTCTTTAGTTCTTCTTCTAGCTCAGTAGCTATCCAGTTTAAAGAATCTGCCAACATAGTGTTCATGGCGATTAATGGACCAGTCACCGACTGCTCCGAACCTACTGCGCGGAATTCAAAACGGTTGCCTGTGAATGCGAATGGAGACGTACGGTTACGATCGCCAGCATCTTTAGCGAATGGAACGATTTGAGATAGACCCATATCCATAATTCCGCCTTCATCGGTTCCGTCTAGCTTACCTTCTTTGATCTGCTCAAAAATTTCTTCGATTTGAGAACCAAGGTAAACGGATAGAATTGCTGGAGGTGCTTCATTTGCACCTAAACGATGATCGTTACCTGCAGATGCAATAACTGCACGGAGTAATGGACCAAACTTATGAACGCCACGAATAACCGCGCCACAAAATAATAAGAAGTTTAGATTCTCATGAGGCGTTTTTCCTGGGTCAAGTAGATTCCCTTGCGTTGAGTTACCCACAGACCAGTTAACGTGTTTACCAGAACCGTTGATTCCGGCGAATGGCTTTTCATGGAATAAACAGTCAAAACCATGTTTTTTAGCCGTATTTTTAAAGACTGTCATCAATAATTGCTGATGATCCGCTGCTACGTTAGCTGCTTCGTAATAAGGAGCTATTTCAAACTGGCCAGGTGCTACTTCGTTATGATGTGTTTTTGCAGGTATGCCTAGGCGGTATAACTGGTCTTCCACATCTTGCATGAAGTTTTGAACACGTGGTGGAATTGCACCAAAGTAGTGGTCATCAAACTCTTGTCCTTTAGCCGATGCAGCACCAAATAAAGTACGGCCTGCAAGCATTAAATCTGGACGAAGATTTGAGAAGTTTGAATCAACAAGAAAATATTCCTGCTCAGCTCCACAACTAGAGTTCAATGTAGCGACTTCTTTTTCGCCCATTAGTTTAAGAACTTTTTGTGCAGCATCATTCATTGCTGAATTTGAGCGTAATAATGGTACTTTCTTATCCAGTGCTTCACCTGTCCATGAGATGAAGATACATGGAATCATTAATGTTGCGCCGTTATCAGTATGCATGATGTATGCAGGGCTGGTTGGATCCCAAGCCGTATAACCACGAGCAGCATTTGTCATTCGGATGCTGCCATTAGGGAATGATGATCCGTCTGGCTCGCCTTTGATTAACAAACTGCCTGTGAAATCAGTAATCGCTTTACCACTAGCGTCAGAAAGAATAAATCCATCGTGCTTTTCAGCAGATGCGCCTGTCATTGGATAGAAAATGTGAGAATAGAATTTAGCGCCTTTCGACATTGCCCAGTCTTTCATTGCAGCGGCAACAACGTCAGCAGTTCCAGGATCAAGACAACTGCCAGTTTCTACGGTCTTCTTCATCGATTTAAATGCTTTTTTCGATAAAGCTTCTTCCATTTTTACCAAAGTAAAAACATCAGTTGCCCAGATTTTATCTAGTGACTTAGTCTCTTTTACTTTTACTGGTCGACTGTTTGTAACTTGAAAAACCGCTTGTTCGCGGGACTCACTTCCACTCATTTCAATACTCCTATTTATCTAATGCTTAATCATTATCGATATGACTTAACAACCAGAATCAATCGATAATGTATGTATTTGTAGTTGTGTAATGCCTAAGTAAAGCACCAGAAAATATAGGGGGTATGGCACTTGAATAAAATGTTCTATTCTTTTACTTTTTACTTAGAGTTAAACAATATATAGATTAGCAATTATTGTGCCAAATCATCATACAGTAGTACTTGAAACAATTCTTCTCTAAGTCATGGAAAAATAGAGCTATTCTATAGGAAAAGCTTAAAGTTTATTATTGAGATGAATTCTTAAAGGATTCATGTGCACTATAATAGTGCGATAATTAAATATAACGCACGATATAGGTGCGTTTAAGAGGGTGTAAAATGGAAGGGATTGATTGGGGTAAAATATTGGCCGCAAGTTGGAGATCTAGAAAAGAGCAGTTAAAGCCGGTGTTTGATATCGATTTACAGGATATGGATCGTTTATTGTGTATCGATAGGCAGAAAAAAGCGTTTACTGAAAATGTAGAACGTTTCATGGCATCTGAGCCAAACAATCATGTTCTATTATGGGGCGCGCGAGGTACGGGGAAATCATCTTTAGTAAAAGCAGCTTTGAATTCTTATCATGATAAAGGCTTGCGAGTTATTGAGATATCAAAAGATGACCTACATTTTTTAGTCGATATTACTGATGAGATTAGACATCTGGATTATCGTTATATTGTGTTTTGCGATGACCTTTCTTTTGAAGAAGGTGAAACGACTTATAAAGAGCTAAAAAGTACCCTGCAGGGCTCAATAGAAAAACCACCAGAAAATGTATTGATTGTGGCGACGTCGAATCGCCGTCATCTTATTCCAGAGCAGATGAAAGACAATGAGCAGTCAGCATTGGTAGAGGGTGAGATTCATCATTCGGATACCATACAAGAAAAAATGTCATTGGTAGATCGTTTCGGCTTGGCGCTTTCGTTTTACCCGATGACTCAAGATGAATACTTTTCGATTGTAGATATGTTGTTCGCCGAGCTTGAGGTAGACGATATCACCCAAATGCATGTTCTGGCGGATAGATTCGCGCGAGAAAGAGGCAGTCGTTCAGGGCGCATCGCCCAGCAGTTCTTTAACTCGTGGAAGTCTTAACAGAGTTATAGAATCTATTAACAGACAGATTTAAAAAAACGCCTCAAAGTAGGGGGGTGACTTACCCTCCTGCTTTAGTTTACAAAAGTATTCAAATCATTCATTTTTAAGAAATTCACCCATTTAAAATCACTAAAATGGGGCGCTATTGTCCTTTTTTCGCTCTTCTTCAGATTCACGAATCCACAGCTCGTAATCCATTCCCGTAGAAAATAAACACAATAGAATTCCCATGCCATCATTCGGTGTGCTGCCGTCTTTGGTGATTATGCCGATTGGGATTAGGTTAATGACTGCGCCAGCGAGTGCGGCAAATGCAAAGCTCTGTAAAGCAATTCTAAAATAGTCATTACTAATCGAAAAGAATCCGTCAACACCTCCTAAATAGATAAAAATCACCAAGAATAAAAGTAGCTCAATGCCCGGCCCAGCGAAGTAAATCAGCGCATGTTTAAAGCGGGCTAAATGGGTTGTTTTAGGAGCGATTTGCACAAAACCTTCAAGCGGTATAGTGCGTATTTCCATGGGCGCACCAAGTAAACGTGTTTGAGCTAGTATTCGACCAAAGCCGATAACGGTTCTCTCGATTCGCCAGCCAAGCATTTTTGCCATTATGGCGTGGCCAAATTCATGGATAAATAAAAGCGGAATCCAGAACACCACAAACAGCAAAGCGCCGAGTTTCTTTGGCTCGTAATTGCTGAGTATTTCCATGCTCATCATAAATAGAAAAGCGAGGCTCAGAATAATCACAAAATACTTTTCTGCCTTCGAAGCGGGTTCTTTGTCTTTGGTTCTTTCGTCAATATGCATATGATTTACATTTATGTCTATAATCACCAGCATTATATCAGTGGATTACATCATGTCAGAAACACCTTTCAAACTACCTGAGATCAATGAAGAAGTCCCAATGCCAAGGATAAAGGAGATTTGCCAGCACTTTAATCTGCATGACTTATGGGAAAAAATCGAGAAAGATCCTCCAGCCCTAACGTTTGTCACTGATGGTTGTACGATGTGGCCGAATGTCACAGGTGGCAAAAGTATTTATCAGGCATGTTTTCTACACGATTTAAAATACTGGGCGGGTTATCCCGGTGAAGATGTTGAAAGATTGGTTGCCGATGCCGAATTAATGATTGATGTGGCTCGCTTGAGAAACTCAACCAAGATGGCTGAAACTATGTTTCACGGTGTTAGAGTTGGCGGCATGGGTCAACTCAAAATGGCATTTTCCTGGGGGTTTGGACGAGTGATTTAAGTTGGCGCTTTAGTCTAAGCCTTTAAGTCAATCTTGCTCGTTTCCGCAGCAGTTTCCATGACCACCATTGTTTTTGATTCTCTAACATCGGGCAAAGTATGTAAAATGTCGCCGAGTAGCTGTCTGTATATGGCGATGTTTTCAATACGTATTTTTAATAAATAATCGAAGTCGCCAGAAACCAGATGGCATTCTAATATTTGCGGCCATTTAGCGACGGCTTGTTTAAATTCTGAGAATACGTCTGCCTTACGATAGGTGAGATTGATTTCCACAAACACCAGTAATCCTGCGCCCAATAAATCAGGATTAAGGTTGGCAGTGTAACTTTTGATATACCCTTTTCGCTCTAATCGCCTAACGCGTTCCAAACAGGGTGAGGTGCTTAGACCGACTAGCTTGCCTAGATCAACATAGGAAATCCTGCCGTTATTTTGCATCTCTTGCAGGATACGACGGTCAATTCTATCGAGTGCTTTTACTTCATCTGTTTCAATAGCCATAATATTTTCTGCATTTGTGTGTAAGATAAGAATATATTATGTAGTAATGCAAAATACAGCAAAACTTTTTCGGATATTTCTGATGCTTCTCATCAAAATAATTGAAGGGCGAACTACATTAGATAAACTATAGATGCTTTTTGATGCTCAGACTCTTGCTTAGTAGAAGGAATTCTTTGGGCTAGATATCTTGTAAAATCAAAAGGTAACCCCCCACCTTGTATGTTCACTCTTAAGATCAATTGAGAGTTTTTTCATAAGATAATTCTATCAATAGTTCTTTAT
>NZ_CANLZW010000063.1 GCF_947495625.1 uncultured Cocleimonas sp. | reverse complement strand
GTGGTACAAACATTATAACAATTGAAGTTCAGGCTTTCTTTAGTTTGAATAACTATGGGACAGCAGTGGGGGTGACTCTATAATTTCTAATATTAGATTATTTATTTGATTATCTAAGTATTACGAATAGAAAAGTTATTTTTGTGATGCACATCAAAATATCTATTCTTTATTATATTTCTTAGTGGTATTTTCTGCCATATTTTCCTATTCTCAGGACATCATACTTTATATACAACCGAAGGATACAATAATGAAAAAATCATTACATAAAACTGTTGCTGCTACATTACTAGGACTTGCCTTTGGGGCGATGAGCTTAGCTAGCGCAGACACCATTAAATTAGGTGTTGCTGGACCACACAGTGGCGATTTAGCTTCTTATGGTATTCCAACGACTAAAGCGGCTGAGCTTGTAGTAAAAGAAATCAATGCTAAAGGTGGCATCGATGGCAAGATGGTTGAGTTACTGGTTGAAGATGATGTATGTAAGCCAGAAATTTCAACGAATACCGCGACTAAATTAGTCTCTGAAGGTGTTCACGCGGTACTAGGGCATATCTGTTCTGGCGCTACTAAAGCAGCATTACCGATCTATAAAAGTGCAAATATCATTGTAATTTCTCCATCTGCTACCAGTCCTGGTTTAACGCAGAGCGGCGATTATCCTAATTTCTATCGTACTATTGCATCGGATGATGCCCAGGCTAAAAAAGCAGTAGATTTTACTTTGCAGAAATTAGGTCTGAAGAAAATCGCAGTCATTCACGATAAAGGTGATTACGGTAAAGGTTTTGCTGATTTCGCCAAGAAGTTTTTAGAAGAAGCGAAAGATGGTGAAGTTGTATTGTTCGAAGGTGTAACTCCTGGTGCGGTTGATTACTCTGCGGTTGTGCAAAAGATTAAACGTTCAGGTGCTGATGCGGTTATCTACGGTGGTTATCACCCAGAAGCGTCTAAGATTGTGACGCAAATGCGTAAGAAGCGTATGAAGACGCCATTTATCTCTGATGATGGAGTTAAGGATGATACGTTTATCAAAGTTGCGGGTAAGTACGCAGACGGCGTTTATGCTGCAGGCCCTAACGACAATTCAAGCAACCCTGTTGCTAAAGCAGCTAATGAAGCACACAAAAAAGAGTTCGGAAAAGATCCTGGCGCTTTCTTTGAGAATGCCTATGCGGCGACTTTAGCGATCTTAAATGCGATTGATAAAGCAGATTCAACTGACTCTGACAAAATTGCCAAAGCGCTTCATGAAAACGAAATCTCAACTCCGGTAGGAGACATCAAGTTTGATGAGAAAGGCGATGCGACGGGTGTTGGCTTCTCAATGTACCAGGTTGTAGATGGCAAATTCATAGAAGTTAAATAAGTTATAGCAATTTAATTGCGAATGACGAAATTTATAACTTTAGAAAATTAATGAAGTAAAAAAAACAAACCTAGGGCGGTTTCATCGCTCTAGGTTTTTTAGTGTGAGCACATGGAATATTTTATAGAATTATTTTTTAGTGGTTTAACCCGCGGTTCAATATACGCATTGATCGCATTGGGTTATACCATGGTATATGGAATCATTGGTCTGATTAACTTTGCCCATGGTGAGATTTATATGATCGGTGCGTTCACCGCTTATGTCATAGCCACCGTATTAGGTATTTATGGTTTTCCGGTATTGGCGATTATTGTTTTAGCGGGTTTAGCTGCTGCAATCTGGTCCAGTGCTTATGGGTATACCATTGAGAAAGTCGCATATAAACCGATAAGACACGCACCGCGATTGTCGCCATTAATCAGCGCAATCGGCATGTCTATTTTCCTTCAGAATTATGTATTGCTCGCACAAACATCTGATTTTTTAGCATTCCCGGAATTGATCCCCGATTTTGAATTTATGGAACCGATTGCGCATATCGTTGGAACCACAGATATGGTGATAATAGTAAGTACCATAGTCATTATGTTACTTCTGACTTTATTCATCAAAAAATCCCGCACCGGTAAAGCGATGCGTGCAACCGCTCAGGACCGGACCATGGCAAAACTCATTGGTATTAATGTCGATCAGGTTATTTCGGTGACATTTATTATTGGTTCTGCACTGGCTGCATTGGGTGGTTTGTTGATTGCCTCTCATATCGGCCAGATAAATTTTTACATCGGTTTCATCGCCGGTATAAAAGCATTTACCGCAGCAGTTTTAGGCGGTATCGGTTCAATACCTGGTGCAGTTTTAGGTGGTTTTATCCTGGGCTTAACCGAGAGTTTCGCGACCGGTTACGTCTCTAGTGATTACGAAGATGTATTCGCATTTTCGCTGTTAGTTTTAATCCTTATTTTTAAACCATCAGGTTTACTCGGTAAGGCGGAAGTGCAAAAAGTATGATTAACGATAATGCACAAAACAATAAAGACATCAAACTGATCACAGAAATTACGCGATCTTTAAAGGTTTCGCTGTGGTTTGTTTTTCTAACCTTTCCACTGTTAGTGATAAAAGTCGACGCTTTAGAAAAGACCGTAGAATATCGCTGGCAGAATATGCTGTACGTTGCTATCGGTACTTTTCTGGTTTCGTTATTGAGTAAATTCTTTCTAGACCAGAATACCAAGCGCAAGGAAAGAGCGGCGTTGGTGACAGAGCCTCAAATAGGTTTTCTGGAAAGAATTTTTAACGAACCTAAATACCTGTATCCAATTGCATTTGCCGCTTGTTTATTCGCATTAATTTTCCCGCTGATTTTTTCTCCCTATCAGACAAATATTATGACAACAGCACTGATGTATGTGGTGTTGGGTTTGGGCTTAAATATTGTGGTGGGCATGGCAGGTCTGTTGGATCTGGGCTTTGTCGCCTTCTACGCTGTGGGCGCATACAGTTACGCCTTATTGAATACGCATTTTGATTTAGGCTTCTGGATAGTATTGCCGATTGGCGCAATTCTTGCGGCCTTATTCGGTATTATTTTAGGTTTTCCTGTGTTGCGTTTGCGCGGTGACTATCTGGCAATTGTTACCTTAGGTTTCGGTGAAATTATTCGATTGGTATTGGAAAACTGGAATGAGTTCTCGCAAGGGCCCAGTGGTATTTCAAATATAGATCGTCCGGGTTTATTTGGTATGGAATTAACCCTAAATCAATCTATTAACTATATGTTTTATATAATGATTGGTTTAGTGCTTTTCACCATATTTTTTGTTAATCGTTTACAGAATTCGCGCTTAGGTAGAGCCTGGATAGCATTGAGAGAAGATGAAATTGCCTGTCAGGCAATGGGTATCGATAAAACCAAAACCAAACTGACTGCGTTTGCATTAGGGGCAACATGGGCAGGTATGGTTGGCGTCATCTTTGCGGCAAAAACGACCTTTATTAATCCGGCTAGTTTTACCTTTTTGGAATCAGCAATCATCTTGGCGATTGTCGTGATTGGTGGAATGGGGTCGATTGTCGGCGTTATTGTTGGTGCCTTTGTCTTGATTCTTCTACCAGAATATCTTCGCGCTTTATCTGATTATCGAATGTTGGCATTTGGTGCAATTATGGTGATGGTGATGATCTATCGACCTCAAGGCATTATTTCGAATGTGCGCAAACATATTCAGTACGACCCTGAAGAAAAGACTGCAAAGAAAAGTGTAGATACTACACAAGCAGGAAAGTCATGAGTTTAATACTCGATGTTAAAAAGCTCAGTATGCGCTTTGGTGGAATCCATGCGCTAACCGATGTTGATTTACAAATCAGTAGTGGTGAAATCGTTGCATTAATTGGCCCCAATGGTGCAGGAAAAACAACGTTCTTTAACTGTGTAACTGGAATTTATAAGCCAACTTCAGGTGACGTGCTTCTCAATACACCTAAGACCAAGAATATTCGATTGAATGGTCTCAAGCCCAATCAGGTAACGATTAAAGGCATGGCGAGAACCTTCCAAAACATACGCCTGTTTCAAAGCATGAGTGTTCTGGAAAACGTCATGATTGGTCGTCATTGCCGTACTAAATCATTTATTTTTGGAGCAGCTTTTAGAACTAAATTCACTCGCGAGGAAGAACAACAAACCATCGAGAAAAGCTACGCTATCTTGCAAAAAATTGGTTTGGAAGTCTCAGCTAATGAGCTCGCGAGTAATTTGTCCTATGGTGAGCAGAGACGTTTAGAAATAGCCCGGGCATTAGCGACAGAACCCGCACTACTCCTTTTAGATGAGCCAGCTGCCGGAATGAATCCACAAGAGACTCAGGATCTTGAGGCGTTGATTTTAAGACTGCAACAAGAAGGTCAGGCTATTTTATTGATAGAACATGATATGAAATTGGTAATGAATCTTTCGCATCGTATTTACGTGCTGGATTACGGCACATTGATTGCTACAGGTACTCCGCAGGAAATACGTAATAATCCTACTGTAATTAAAGCTTATCTGGGAGAAGGTGCTGATGCTTAAATTACAAGATGTACACAGTTTCTACGGAAATATTGAAGCCCTCAAAGGTATCAACCTGGAAATCAATGAAGGTGAAATCATCAGCTTGATTGGTGCTAATGGCGCCGGTAAATCAACCACCTTGATGTCGATTAGTAATATCGTTTCACCACGTCAGGGATCAGTGATTTACCAGGGTGAAATAATCAATACCAAACCACCTGAAGACATCGTAAAGATGGGCTTATGTCAGGTACCGGAAGGACGGCATATTTTTCCGCATTTAACCGTGCGCGAAAATCTTGATATGGGCGCTTTCCTCAGAGATGACAAAGACGGTATCAGAAAAGATCTGGATTATGTTTATTCACTTTTCCCCATTCTTAAAGAAAGGTCCGGTCAATCCGGCGGTACTTTAAGTGGTGGAGAGCAACAAATGCTCGCGATTTCACGTGCCTTGATGTCTCGCCCGAAACTATTGTTGTTAGACGAGCCTTCTATGGGACTCGCCCCTATTATTATTGCGCAAATTTTTGACATCATTAAGCAAATCAACGAAGAACAAAATACTACTATTTTTCTGGTTGAGCAAAATGCAAATCAGGCACTGCAAATAGCGGATAGAGCATACGTAATCGAAAACGGTAAAATTACCATGAGTGATAATGCTGATGCCTTGATGTCTAACCCCGATGTGCAAAAGGCATATTTGGGAATATAAAAAAAAGCCCTCCAAAGTTGGGGGGTGTATTTGTTTCCATCATCTATTAGAGTAAAGAACTTTTTAAACGAAAGAACGTGCTATTTAAATGTATATCAAACAGATAATTTTAACGACTATTGCCAGTGTTTTAATAGCATTTTTGGTAGCTTATACGTTTAATTTCATTCTATTTGCAGACATATTTGAAGCAATGGGAACTAATACTCGCAAAGAACCCATAGTTGCCCTAGCCATTGTTGCGAAAATAATTTATGGCATTGTGTTGGCTTATCTTTATCCGTATTTTTATAAAAAAGGTGATCATCCGGTCGTTCAGGGAATTAAATTTAGTTTAATAATTGAAGCCGTGGCTTATGCTTTTAATGGATTTGTCATAGCAGCAAAATATAATGTCGATCCAATCTTAACTTATTTAGTTTTGATTTTTATTTTACACGTGATTCTCGCCGTGTTTACGGGTATTCCCATGGGACTTATTTTTGGGGAAATTGAAAAGAAAGATAGTTATTCCGAGTAGTTCGAATTTTAAACACCCTTTAAGTAGGTGGGTGTGTCATGAGATTTTTTTCACTTATAATATAATCTTAAAAACTAAAATCAGGAAACTTACTTGAAGGGTTTTATTTCAGTCTTTGTTCTACTTACGTTCTACTTACTGTGTTTGTGGTTGAGGCAAGTTATTTCGGTAATTCCGAAATCAATACTTATGATCCTACTACGGGATATTATTATAAAGCGATTGTAGCGGTAGATGAGGGTAAGGGAGGTCTTCTAAGTAGTTCAAAGTCAACTCGAAAGATAACAAATATAGCCATTTATCAACCTTCAACTGACTCTCATAAATTACTTTTCAAAAAAGATATTGAAAGAAGTATTTCTTTTGTCTTTTTTGAATCAGCTTACAAAAATAATACTATTCAGTTTAATGGCGCCGAGGGAACATATAATCCCGCTATTAAAAATAATACCTCGGTAGCTGAGCGCAAACCAAACGATAAGCTCCTTATTGGGTTTAGGGACGATGATAAAAAGGTCACAGATCTTTGGGTTTCAAAAAAGGATGGGACTGAATTGCAAAAGCTTACCAGTGTTCGTTTTGGTTCGACATGGCATATCGATGTAAAGAATTCAGTATTACGCGTAGTTACCATTTCTAATCAAGATCTGAAGATTAAGAATTACCCCTGATAAAAACACGTTAACCAGACACTTAATAAACCTCTAAAGTAGATAATCCCGTATGCAGGTATCAAACTCGATCAAAGCAGTGCTTTGGATGATTGGCGCTGTCCTTTCATTCACCTCTATGGCTATTGCAGGAAGGGAAATGGCTGTTGAGTTAGATACATTTGAAATCATGATGTATCGCTCTTTAATTGGTTTGGTTATTGTTTTGATTATCGGCGGTTTTGCAGGCACGTTAACGACTATTTCTCGAAAACGTTTTAGTTTGCATCTGATACGAAATATCAGTCATTTTATTGGGCAAAACCTTTGGTTCTTTGCCGTCGCAATAATTCCGTTTGCGCAAGTTTTTGCGTTTGAATTTAGTACGCCAATCTGGGTCGCTTTACTGGCGCCCATTTTTCTTGCCGAGCGTTTAACCAAAATACGATTACTGACGGTTACTCTTGGGTTTGTGGGTATTCTGATTGTCGCGCAACCGGGCAATATAAATATAGGATCTGGCGTAATCGCCGCTGCTCTTTGTGCGGTTGCTTTTGCGGGTGCATACATCGGTACTAAACTACTTTCACAAACTGAAAGCATCACCTGTATTATGTTTTGGCTAACCGCCATTCAACTCGTGCTAGGAATAATCTGTACGGTTTATGATGGTGATATTGCCTTGCCAAGCATAAAAACTTTGCCGTTGATTGTACTTGTCGCGTGTGCAGGATTGTTTGCCCATTTTTGCATCACATCAGCGCTCAAATTGGCACCGGTTATGTTTGTCTCGCCAATAGATTTCTTGCGTTTACCCATTATCGCTTTGATCGGTGCGAGTTTTTATAATGAAGCTATAAATATGTGGGTTATTATAGGTGCGATTATAGTGTTTGGTTCTAATCTTCTAAATATCTGGGGCGAAAATAGAGCTAAAGCAAATAGTCCTATTTTATAAAAAAGGCCTTAAAGTAGGGGGGTGAGTTTTATAAAGTGATTTAATACTAATTTGTATTAAATTGTAGGTAGTAGATCAACAAAAACAAACTGACCTTTTATATACTTTTCACCGACGCTAATTCCAATCGCTTCTTTAAACATCGGGCCATTATAAACAAAGCTGTGAAACTCCCCATTTTCACCACATGGGTCTGCAGTTGCCGGTAATGATTCTAGAAAATCATGATCATAATTTTTGCCAGCGAAATCTTCAGGTATTTGTTCAGAATCAACACAGCTAATAACAGTCTTGATGCCATTTTCTAAGAGGATATTTGATAACTCATGGGTTGGTATTCCCCAGATTGGAAAGATCGGCTCGATGCCTGTATCTCTTAACTGGTCTTCTCGATATTTACGAATTTCTTTAATATATAAATCCCCAAATGCCATGCATTCAATATTGTCTGCTTTGGCCTTATCGATAAATCTATCCATGATGTTTTCGTAATCATCGTTACTACATGGATCAGGCAATTCGATGATCTCTACTGGTAGTCCAATACTATTTGCTTGTGCTTTTAATAGCTCGACTCTGACACCGTGCATGGCTACACGATCCACATTTTTATTGATGGTGCTGAATAAACCCACAACTTCGTATTCAGGATTATTCAGGAGTTGCTGAAGTGCCCAAGCGCTATCTTTGCCACTACTCCATGACATGAGTGTTTTACGTTTCTTCGTTTAAAAGTATTCAATTGATTTAATGAGAAATAATGCCTGAAAGATACTCTGTTCACCGTCAAGTAAATAATCCCATTTCGAATAGAAAAAACTAATGGATCACGATGCTACTAAA
>NZ_CANLZW010000062.1 GCF_947495625.1 uncultured Cocleimonas sp. | reverse complement strand
GTACTTATAGGCTGTTTTTGGTCACCCCCGTACTTATAGGCTGTTTTTGGTCACCCCCGTACTTATAGGCTGTTTTTCATTTTTGGTTAGACAAAAATGAATGTGGAAATATCAGGTACAAATAAACCCGGAAATTATCGGGCTTATTTGTCGATAAAATTGTGGGCAACCAAAATTTTCCTGGATGTAGCCTAGATAAGCGATAGCGTCATCTGGGTTTTGAGAGATTAATTACCAACAGTAGTGGGGCTAATTATGTGCCCAAAATCATACGTCAGATGGCGCAAGCTTATCTAACCTACGTATATGAGTTACCGCGTTTTTTTATTAAGTTAAGTCACCCCCCCTACTTTTAGGCACTTTTTATCTAGAATTAAGCGATTGATAAATGAGCCGCTTCACGAACCAAATGTGCTGGCATTGGATAATCCAACTCCCAAATAAAACTAATAGGACGGCTACCTTCATGACTTACATATTTGGCTGATCCAAGAAAATAATACGGTTCTGCTAGCCCTCCCTTTCTTTTGCGTTCTTCACGAACAAATATAAGTGGTGTATATCCTTCAGATTGATGGTTTATGTAACGTTTACCTGTTGGTGATTCTGCTGATGTATTGGACTGGCTCTGCCAATGAAACAGTGACTCATTAATTGCATAGTCCTCATATAAAGTCGTAGGTGAGTAATGCTTTTCAGACTTATTTAGTGTTACAAAGAAAACATCAGCTTTAAGATTAGCTAAATGCATCACCCCTTCACGCATAGCAGGTTGCACTTTTAATGTATGTCGTCCTAAACCTACTAAAATTTCTTTCAGTGTATATCGACCATGTAGTTTAAGCGGAGTATCAAACGGTAAAGTAACATCCATTGGCACACTCACAATTGAGTTTTTACACAGTCTCAATAAATCTTTTAGTTCACTTTTCAATGTGGGATTATCATCCAGCTTTCTAAAGCTTTCGCTGACGTTTGTCGCATTGAATGAATCACCCCAGAGCGTGAAATGTAACATTGTAAGTCGTTTAATATCATTATCAGATAAATGATTTTCATCGAAAGAATGATTTAACCAATCTACAACTTTGTTTATAAAACTATGATCATTGATGTGTAATAAACGACGAAAACCTTTTGTGAGTTGTGCTTCATCAGGCTCATTAAAATCAACCATTTCTCCTGCAAGTACACAAAGACGTGTCCATGAGGCTCGTTTATAAATTTCGTCTGGGTCCATTCGATAGTAATGAAGAAAGTTTTCTAAAGTTAATGCAAGACCAGTATCAGCGGTAAAACTTTGAATATGCTGAATAATTCGCGGCTTATTTCTAAAGAAAGATTCTTTAATATTTTTTAAAATTATCTCACGAGCCTGACGCTCCAGTTGGATGCTACAACCAGCTGGCAGATGGGGAAAATCATCATTAAGTTCGTCATCTATTCGTCGTTTTTTATTACTATTTAACGCGTTAAAACGCAAATCGTAACGAAAGTTTTTATGTGATTGCCCCACAAAATCAAGAACCGTTAAACAATCTTTATCATCACTAAGCCTAAGACCACGACCGAGTTGTTGAAGAAATACTGTTAATGACTCAGTTGGACGAAGAAAAAGCACTGTATCTATCTCAGGTATATCGACACCTTCGTTATAAAGATCGACCACGAAAATAAAATTTATTTCTTTGTTTACTAAACGTTTTTGCACTCTATTTCGATCTATTTTGTTTGTATCTGAAGTTAAAAAATCACTAGGAATGTTAGCTTGGTTAAACTTTTTAGACATAAACTCAGCATGACTTTTAGATACACAGAACCCTAATCCGCGAGTTTGCAATATATCCAATACCGTCTCTGTTGTTTTTTCTATAACCAACACTGCTCGATTGTCATCACCAGTAAGTAAGCTACTAATTTCACTGGGGACATACCCACCTCTACTCCATTTCAAATTTGAAAAATCAGCCGAGTCTGAAATACCGTAATAATGGAAAGGACAAAGCAATTTCCTATTGATCGCATCGGGTAAACGAATCTCTGCAGTAATATGATCGTCAAAATATATAGTTATATCTTTTCCATCTCCACGTTCAGGAGTTGCAGTTAGTCCCAATAGGCAATCAGGGTTAACATGATTAAGAAGTGCTTGGTAACTCATTGCAGATGCGTGATGAAATTCATCGATCACTATGTAGTCATAATGTGTAGCATCCAAGAGTTCTGTAAAGTCTCTAGCATTGTGAGTTTGAATTGAAATGAATAACTGATCTGTTTGTTCAGGCTGGATACCGTCAACCATTAAATCACCGAAATTTTGATCGCGTAATACAGTACGAAAAGTTATCAGTGATTGCCTGAGTATCTCCATTCGATGAGCCACGAATAGAAGCTTTGGTTCTTGATTACCATTTTTGTCTTTGAAATCAATACGCCACTGCTTAAAATCAAAAGCAGCAATCATCGTTTTACCCGTGCCTGTTGCTGCGACAATTAGGTGTTTCTGTCTTTGCTGAAGCTGACGCTCTACTTGTATTTGATCTAGTATTTCTTTTTGAAAGCCATAAGGTTTTAAATCAAAATTCGGTAATACAAAAGTTTCATTATCCGTATAAGAGTTACGTTCTGAGCTTAAAGCTTGCTTCAAACGCACTTCATCATCAGCGCGAAATGTTTCAAATTCACTATCATTCCAATAGGTATCGAAAGTACCTATAATTTTTTGCCATTGATAAGGCTGTTCGTACTGACTTATTTTAACTGTCCATTCGAGTCCATCTGTAAATGCTGCTTGTGATAAATTTGCAGAACCTACATAAGCAGTACTAAAACCAGTTTCCCTGTGAAAGGAATATGCTTTGGCATGTAACCGAGTTCGATGTGTGTCGTAACTTATCTTAACCTCTGTATTTGGTAATTTTTCTAACCACTGGATCGCTTTTAAATCAGTCGCCCCCATATAGCTAGTAGTGATAATCCTAAGTTTGTTATTTGGATTTTTAGTGAATTCCTTTAACTGCTCATTCATTAACATTACTCCACTCCATTTTATAAATGAAACAAGCATGTCTATTCTGTTTGCAGAAGCAATTTCCTTTTTTACTTGAGAAATAAGTGAAGGATCACGTTGAGTTCCAGTTAATAAAGAACCCAAAGCTAGTGGTGTATCTGGTCGCGAAGGTGACTTTTTGTCAGTAGCTTTTTCCAAAACAGCCATCAAGCGTTGCGCTTGCTCTGATACTTTGAAATTTTCTATTTCTTCTATATTTCTGGCTTGAAACACTTGAATGATTTCATTACAAATTGCAATTTGTTGATTAAGTCGACTTTGCTGTCTATCTTTATCTTTATCAATCCCTTCCTTTGACTTTACTTGTGATAAGCCTTGCGCCAAAACCCGGTACAAGTATTGAGCCAGAAAATTATGGCTATCAACAGCCTCTAAAGGCTCAAATATTGGGGAATGTTTACCTTCTTCTAATTTACGAGAAAGAACTAAGCTTACAATTTCTTCATACAGACCTATTTTCATCTAGATATTGTATGTAAGGGTATAACTCCATAGCAAATAGAATATATAGAAAAGATAAGAAAATTATATATCTAGACTCACCCCCCTACTTTCAGGCACTTTTTTTACAAAAGAATTACTTCCATCATATCCACAAGTTCAGAGCATGAATCAAAAACTCGTTTATCTGAAATATTTATTACCTTATTCAGAATAAAGTAGTATTGCCTTAATACAACTAATAATAAGAATGACAATGGCTAAGCTGATTCCATCCCTGAATAGCTGCCTTCGTAGAATGCAGGCGGGCGAAAAACGATTCGCAAGGCGTATCGAACAATTACTTGAAGATGACTATTTGTGCTGGTTTGAAATGCCGGTTGGCAAAAGACAGCGCTACACTGATTTTATAATTCTTCATCCATTGAGAGGTCTGCTTTTATTGGAAGTTAAAGATTGGAAAATTGACACCATCCAGTCAATCAATAAAAAAACATTCACAATCAATACTAACTCGGGACAAAAAACTCTCACAAATCCATTGGAGCAAGCTAGACAGTGCTCTTATCAACTCATAAATGAATTAGCCAAAGATCCTCAATTAATCAATAAAGATGGTGAAAATAAAGGTAAGTTAATTACACCTTATGGTTATGGCGTAGTTTTGAGTAATATTACTCGCAAACAATTTAATGACACTAATCTATGTAACGTTCTTCCACCTCACCAAGTCATTTGTAAGGATGAAATGACAGAAAACAGTGATCCTGAAGATTTCCAAAAACTTCTTTGGAACATGTTTATCTATCAATTCAAAAAACCATTAACAGTTCCCCAAGTAGATAGAATTCGTTGGCATATATTCCCTGAGATCAGAATCAATACTGGAATTCAAGACGACTTATTTGCAAATACAATTTCCAATAAATCTTCTAAAAAAGAAAAAATCATCCCTGAAATAATTAAAGTTATGGATATGCAGCAAGAACAGCTTGCTCGAAGTATTGGAAACGGTCATCGCGTTATCCATGGTGTGGCTGGTTCAGGCAAAACACTTATCCTTGGGTATCGTAGTTTATATTTAGCACAAACGATTGATAAACCGATTTTGGTGCTGTGTTTTAACATCACTTTAGCTGCACAACTCAGGCAAATAATGGTTTCACATGATATTGCTGATAAAGTGAATGTTTATCATTTCCATGATTGGTGTGGTGAGCAACTAACTCGCTATCATATTGATAAGCCAACTCATGGACCTAAATATGTTAATGAGCTGGTAGAAAAGGTAATTAAAGCCACAGAAACAGGAGCTATCCCAAGAGATCAGTATGGAGCAATTATGATCGATGAGGGCCATGATTTTCAGCCAAACTGGTTAAAGCTGATATCAAGCATGGTTAATCCAGATACTGATTCATTATTGCTTTTATACGATGATGCACAGTCAATTTATAAAAAGAAAAACCTAGATTTCAGCCTTTCTAGTGTGAATATTCAAGCTCGTGGCAGAACTACAATTCTAAGAGTTAATTACAGAAATACTGATGAAATCATCAAATTTGCATACCGATTTGCAAGTTATCATTTTAAAGCAGAAGAAAGTGACGAGGATCATGTTCCATTAATTGAGCCAACGTCTGCGGGACGTAAAGGCAAAGAACCGGCAGTCATGGTTCTTGAGGATCACGATCAAGAAATTAGATATATCATCCATGCTTTCAAAATACTTAATAGCAAATATTCGATTCCTTGGATGGATATGTGTGTAACTTGCCATAGTAAATGGATAGGGCAAAAATTGCAGTTAGCTTTTGTTAATGCTGGTATTCCTAGTAAATGGCTGGGAACTAAAAAAATGAAGAAAGAATTTAATCCGAATGATGATAGCGTCACAATCATGACGATTTATAGTAGTAAAGGATTGGAATTTCCTGTTGTTGCTGTATCTGGCGTCGGATTCATGCCAAGAAAAAATCATAATAAAATATCTGAAGCAAAATTATTATATGTAGCGCTAACCCGCTCTACAGAGAAGCTTTTAGTCACAAGCCATGTTGAAAATGAATTTACAAAAGAGCTGGGCTACAAAACCAAAGAAGTTGAAATTACAGAAATATAATTAAAAATGACACCCCCGTACTTTCAGGCACTTTTTATCACTTCTGTTCAAATTCCCATCCATTCAAATTCGACACCTATCTCAAGAAATATTGGGCTAGGATGAAGGTTGTTTGAGCGAAGGATGAGCGAGTTCCCTTCAGCCTGCCCATCGACGTTTCCTTCGGAAAAGTAGCGATATACTTTTTGGCTCTTTGGTGAGCCTAAAAAAGCAATTATTTTCTCACTGAACTCAATACTAAGATGTCGTAAAATCAACGGCATTTTTGATTCGACCGCGTCTCACCCTAAAGGGTCGTCGTCACTACGTTCCAACGTTGTCTCGGCTATCGCCTCGGCTGGTTACGTTTTTGTTGCTGTAGACAAAAAGGTATCTCGTAGCTACGCTACGAAACAATTCAAGGTCACCCCCCTACTTTTATGTGTTTTTTGTCCATATTAAATGAAAAACACACCCTACGGGTCGTCGTCACTGTGTTCCGACGTTGTCTTCGCTGCGCATCGGCTGGGCACTTTTTAAGTTATTGCTTAAATAGGTTTATCCCAAGAACTATCATTGTACTTCGACAATTCCTTGCGGAATTTCCGATGGATTTGTCGGTTCCGCTTCGGCTGATTACTTTGTTATTGACGCAGACAACAAAATAACTCGTAGCTTCGCTACGAAATCATAGTTGAAAACTATTTAGTATTTGCCTTTTAGCCATCTTTTAGCGGTTAACTTCCTAAGTCGGCTTTTATAACGAGTTGTTAGGTCTTTATCTTCTGTTCCTAGTGCGTCGTTTATATGTCCAAATACCACTGAAGCAACCGCATGTATTGTTTCGTGTCTGTTTAAGCCTTGGCGCCTTAATCTTGCATATGCGTCTTCTGTTTCTTTTTCTTTTTGGGCTAGTTGATTTTCGACAATACAATGTGCCGTCGCATGGATAGAAACAATTGAGTCATCTATTTCATCTTCTTCATTCTGCACATATTCTTCAATCAATCCCAGCCTTTCATCTTCATCAAGGGCTAGCCAAACATCTGGTTCTATGTTTTTTGAAGGGTTGTATCTATCCATAAATTAATAATCCATCTTGCTTGTTATTTCACTAACTATTTAGCTGAGTCGACATCGCCAAAGGCCTTTTTAAAAATTTCTAACATGGAGGGTCGGTTTTTATATTGTAAGGTTACTTCACGTATGAGTTGCTTGGCAATAGCTTCACCCATTGGCAACTTTTGTAACTTTTTTATATCTCTGACCGCTTGCTGATAAATTTTACGGTGCGTTTGTTTTAATTCATGTTGAATAATAATTGCATAAAAGTTGGCGCTTTCTTCAGGAAACTCTGCATTGAGAATATTTAAATGGCGTTTGAACAAGCTACTCGCTTCGTATTCATTGCTTTGAATTAAATCAAATAATTCTCTAAGCTGCTTTTCTTCGGCGTATATTTCTGACTGACCATAAATTTGTCGGTATTTTCCCAGCATTTTAGTGGCGTATTCAGCTTGCACTGTTTTCCATTCAGTTGCGGTGTAGCTGGCTTTTAATCTGCGGTATAACTCAATTTTAAAAGCCGATCCTTTTTGCAGTTTCAATATTTCTGAGCGCAGACTATCAACGTCGTTGGTCTGCGTTGCGATATCAATCAGAACTTCTCGCCAGTCTGCTTCGGTACCAGGATGTTGTCGATCTCTTGATAATTTAATACCTTGTTTAATTAAAGATCGAGCCGTAGTGTAATCTTGTTCTTTTATCGCTTTATCCACAAATATTCTGCGAATCTCGGGGATTTCGATTTTTTCTAAGGCGAATTCTTCAGCTTCTGTTGTTCGACCCCAATCTGATAGTTGCTCGAGTTTCTTCTTATTGAGTGACTCAAGTTCCCATGTACTACTTGTATCAGTTAAGGCTTTATCTATTGCTTGAAAGTAGATTTCCTGAAGGCCTACCTTGTTACTGGCCCATTTTACACTAAGATGATCTAAATATTGTTCAAGTCCATAAGCTCCCAGCTCGCTTTCAAACTCCCAGAATAATACTTGCTGGTAACATCTTAATTGTTGCGTTGTAGTTAATTCAGGGAAAGCACCGTCGAGCACATCTGCTATATCTATTACAAGATCTGCCAAGTCACCATTAGAGTCGTCGATAGCATTGACGACTTTATTCATCATGCTTTCAAGGATTTTAAAGCAGCTGTCTACTCGTACTTTTGCAGCGATTTTTGATGAATTAAGTGCCTGCGTTAACTCCCATGTTTCACGAGAAAACCCTTTCGCGGACTGGTAGTCAATCATCCCTCTTGAGGAATATTTTTTAATAATAGCGTGAAATCGGGTGCGGTAATTCGTAGCGGTTAGTTTTTTGCCTATGTCACTCTGAGAATTCAGTGTTGCTTTGATTTTCTTTGCTTTATCAGGACTTATTTCAGCAATGATCGCTTCAAGTTGTTCTTCTCTGGTGGGTTGCTTAGCTTTTAGAGCGATGACATTTGAGGTTGTCTTAACATCGTTGTTACGAATACTTAGCAATGTAGCCACAACATGTTTACAGATGGGGCCATTGTAAGGGCAACTGCAATACCATTGCCTGATTGAATTATGGTTCCAGCCACCTAACATCACTTCAACTTCGTAGATTTCTGTTCCTTCGATTGAAGCTTCCCATAATCCTGCATGGAATTCGTTCAAATCTTCTACCAATCCTTTGTTGAAGTAGTCTTCCCCGCGCTTCATGATGGTTGGGTTAATGTCTGATTCAAAATCATCTAAATTCATAATTCACACAAATACGTCTATTGAGGGAGTCATTATATGAGATCTTGGTGAGCGTTTAACCGAAAAAATTATGAAACTAAAACGTTCTTGGTTAATTGACCATTGTTCCTCGACGATTCCTTACGGAATTTACGACGGGCTTTAGTGAGCTTATCGTTTTGTTGTTTAAAACGAATAACTCAGCCGAATGAAATGAGACAACAGCTTTAGCTGACCCGCAGGGTGAGGCTTTAGCCGAATGATGATTTGACTCGTCATTCTTGGCATTTGGTATGCGACTAGTTCTAATACAATTGAGACTTAATAGATTTAGCGGTTTATCGATCATTGTACGTCGACGATTCCTTACGGAATCTACGACGAACTTTTCTGGCTCCTGATGAGCCTAGAAAAGCTACCCTTCAAAAGGATTAAGCAACTCAACTCCACAATCTTCGAAATCCTTTATATTTCTTGTCGCCAACGCAAAACCATTTGCTAAAGCAATTGCGGCTATTTGTCCATCTGGAACACTCATGGGACGACCAGCTTGGTGTTTGTCTCCCATCACTCTGGCGAAGTTTTTCGCGGCTTGCTCGGTGAAATCCAGAATACGGTATGAAAATGCTTTTTTAGTAAATTGTTCAAAACGAAGTTGTAATTGTTGCTTACGTTTTCCTTCTGGAAGAACGTATAAGCCATACCCAACCTCTGCTATGGTGATACTACTTAGAAAAAGTTGTGGGGTTTGTTGCTCATTAAGCCAGGAAATTACGTTTGAGTTCGGGTCTGGGCGCATCATCTCCGATACAATATTGGTATCAAGTAATATCATTCCTACAGTTGTATTGGTTGATGAGGTTTATGATCCGGGATTTGCAAGTCTAGCCCCTGCTCTTTACCAAAATACTGTAAGGCCATATCACCTAACCGAGCTGGATTAGACACTGCTTGTTCAATGATACGACGCACCTCTTCTTCCATCGAAACTCCATGTTGGGTTGCACGATTACGCAATTTTTCAACAACTTTATCATCCAGCTTTCTTATACTTAAATTTGCCATTATCTGACTCCTACTAGCTATAATTTTAACGATGCTAGCACATGATAGCACTTAAAACAATTCTACATATTTAACTTGTCATTTCTGACTTCTGATAAGCCTAGAAAAGCCACCCCCCTACTTATAGGCGTTTTTTTATAATTATTTCCCTAAGTTCGAATCACTGATTGCCTCAAGAAATAATGGGCTAGGATGAAGGTTGTTTGAGCAGAGCGAGTTCCCTTTATCCCTATTATTTCCTCACTGGATTCAAAACTACGATGTTTTAAAATGAACAGCCTTTTTTTATTCGACTGCGTCTCACCCTCAAGGGTCGTCGTCGCGATGCTCCAACGTTGTCTCGTTACACTTGTATGGTATTTCCAGCCTTTATCTACGATCATAG
>NZ_CANLZW010000061.1 GCF_947495625.1 uncultured Cocleimonas sp. | reverse complement strand
GGAAGCAAATCTATCCCTGTCAAAACGGTTGAATATTATTTTGCAAAAATGGAGGAGACCATATATGGGGGGTGACTTAAGCTTTATTTGATTATGATAAATAAATTTCGATGCCTGCTTTTTTTGCAGCTTTTCTTAAATCCTTATCCAAGGTAGCAATAGGCAGACCTTCACGAATAGCTAATTCAAGATATGCCGCATCATAGCTACTTAATTTATAAGCATCTGCCAATGCCAAGGTCCTATTAAATGCTTGTTTAGACGTACTTGAGTCGGTATGAATCGGAAGATTCTCTAGTTGCGATATAAATATCTCAATTTCTCCCGCATCAATTTCAGAACGTTTTTTTGCACTCAATAAAACATTTGCAGCTTCCAGATGCCACAAGTCAGGCACATAAGCCTCATCATCTAACATACTCTTGAGTACTTTTTCAGAGTAGTTCTGGTCTGCTTTTTTTGTACTCGCCAATAACCATCTCATTGACACAGAGTTATCTAAAACAAAAGCCATTATTATTTGCGATCACTAGTTTTCATCTCATCTAAATCCCTATCAGTAACAAGATGTTTCCTTGATTTAAGTATATTGTTTATAGCTGTTTCGGCTTTACTTTTTTCGCTACTTTTACTAGGTATCAGATCAGCTACAGGCTTACCGTGTTTAGTAATTGTAAAGTTCGCCCCTGTTTCTTCAACTTGACGCAAAATCTCCGCCAACCTAGTTTTTGTATCATAAGTTCCTATTTCAGTATTCATTTATATGCTCATAATTTGCAATTAAGACCAGCATACTAGTCTTAATTATTTTAAACAAGAAAATTCCTTATTTAATAATTTAAAACAAAAAAAACCAGGATAAACCTGGTTTTTTATTCACATATTAATAAACCTTAACTACTGACTTAATCATCTACTTTCTTTTTAAGCTTTGTTTTCTTTTTCGATTTAACTTTCTGCTCTGATTTCTTCACGACTTTCTTTTTACTCTTGGTTTTTGCTTTTGCCTTATCAGGAGCAGCGACAACACCTTTAGTTAAGGATAGGCTCGACTTAATTTTTTTATACAGCTTTTCACCAATGCCTTTAACTTCCTTGATTTCTTCTATCTTCTCAAACTTCTTATGTTGTTTTCGGTATTTTACAATATTAAGCGCTTTTTTCTCTCCAACACCTTTTAGATAATGCTGTAACGCACTTGCATCGGCTTTATTCAAGTTAACAATTTCCGCTGATGCAGAAAAAGAAAGAAATGACAGAAATACAGCAAAGAAAAGTGATTTTAATTTCATATTAATTACCTGTTTTTATTAAAGTTATGTAAGTGCTATTTATTAATAGCGCAACAATAAAATCATAATTTATACATTGCGTGCAACTTTTTATGATAAATGGTAATTATTAGTCACATACTATTAAACTAATGATAAGCCATATTTAAATTCTGAGCAAAAACGTACTGAACGCCTATTACATTATATCCATAGCGTTTCTTCCATCGCATTAAGGTTAGGTTAAATTATTTGCTGATAAAATAATGTAATAAGAAATTTTAATTCAATTCATTCTTGTTTATGGACTGTGATCTGAATAGATTTCAAAGAACTTCATGGAATGATGGATCTTGATAAACCGCTACACACCGTCTATTTCTCTTGGCTAAGACATACTAAAAACAATAAATATTTATGACTGAATTTCTAAACAATGCATTCGCCTTCCCTACGCTTTTCTATACAGGCTTGCTGATTTTAACCGTACTTTACTGGCTTGCATCTAGCCTAGGTTTCGCTGATCTTGATCTTTCAGAAGGTGTAGAAATTGAAGTCCCAGATGTTGCCGATACTTCTGGCTGGTTAAGCAAAATCAAACTTGATGGGATTCCACTGACCATCAGCATTTCTTTAGTTATCTTTTTTTCATGGGTAATTTGTTTTATTGCCGTACATTACTATCAGGATAAATTATCAAGTAATCTGGTAGAGATTTTTGTAGGTCTCTGGATCATTATCCTAGCGCCATTTATCTCAGCCCCCATTGTTGGAACATTACTTACACCGCTAAAGCCATTCTTTAATAAACTAAGAGAAAGTGCAGAAGGTCGACATGCAGATTCGCTGATTGGCCACCTCGCTATTGTAAGAACAAATAAAGTAACAATGAATTTTGGGGATGCAGAAATAGATGACGAAGGCGCGAACCTTATTTTAAAAATACGCGCTGAAGAACCCAATGATTTTAAACGCGGTGACAGCGTCATTATCACTGAATATATCGCAGACGAAAATACATACCGGGTCAGAGCTTCGGCATAACTGTCAGGTATAAAAAACAGCTTCAATAAAATTAATAAAAATACATTTAAACAACTTAAAAAATAAACACTAAAACAAAAAAGGGTACATAAAAATGGGTGGTTCACTGACTGTTTTCACAATGATCGCGATTGCAGTAATCGCACTACTGGTGCTGATTATATTAATCTCTTTCGCGCGCTTTTATATCAAAGTGCCTCAGGGCTGGGCATTAATCATTAATGATATGTCGAGTACACCGAAAGTTAAATTTACTGGCGGTATCGTCTGGCCTGTTATCAACAAAAAAGAATTGATGAAAATTTCATTAATTACCCTGGAAGTCGATAGAAAAAATAAAGATGGTTTGATCTGTAAAGACAATATCCGTGCCGACATCGTCGTTGCCTTTTACATGCGCGTTAACGAGACCCAGCAAGACGTACTTAAAGTTGCAAAGTCGATCGGTGTAGAAAGAGCCTCTGATAGAGATGCAGTACATGAATTATTCAATGCCAAATTCTCAGAAGCGCTTAAGACTGTTGGTAAAAATATGGACTTCGTTACCCTATTCGAAAACCGTATCGCCTTTCGTGACAGTATCATCGAAGTTATTGGCAACGATTTAAACGGCTATGTGCTGGAAGACGTAGCGATTGACTACCTTGAACAGACACCAATGACACATCTTGATCCTCACAATATTCTGGATGCTGAAGGTATTCGTAAAATCACTGAATTAACTGCGATTCAAAACGTCAGCACAAACGAACTATCGAAAAATGAAGAACTAGCCATTACCAAAAAGAATGTAGAAACAAAAGAAGCAATGCTGGAACTAGAGCGTCAGGAAGCCGACGCAACTGCCAGACAAAAACGTGAAGTGGAAACGATCCAAGCACGAGAAGAAGCAGAAACCATTAAAGTCCAGGAAGAGCAGCGCTTACTGTCTGAACGCTCTCGAATAAAGACTGAAGAAGAACTTCAGGTGATGGAACAAAACAAAATGCGCGAAGTGGAAGTTTCTGAAAACAACCGTTTACGCGCTGTAGCGATTGAAGAAGAAAAAGTAGGACGCGCACGCGAACTAGAAATCGTCTCCAAAGAACGCGAAGTAGAGCTACAAGTCATCGAAAAAGAAAAAGCTCTCGAAGTCGAAAGAAAAGAGATCGCCAATGTCATTCGCGAACGAGTGATCGTTGATAAAAGCGTTGCCGAACAAGAAGAAAAAATCAAAGAAGTTCGTGTGGTTGCCGAAGCAGACAGACTCAAGCAAGCAACCGTTATTGCCGCAGAAGCACAAGCTGAAGAAGAGTTGGTTAAACAAGTCAAACAAGCGCAGGCAGATGAAGTACAAGCGGGTCACAAAGCGAAAGAAATTAATATCCTAGCGCAAGCAAATCTAGAAGCAGCCGCTAAAGAAGCAGACTCGAAGAAGCAATTGGCTGAAGGTACACAAGCAGAAAAAGCTGCACCTGGTCTTGCTGAAGCACAAGTAAAAGAAGTGATGGCAGAAGCAATGCAAAAAGAAGGCCTTGCAGAAGTGAAAGTCATGGAAGAGAAAATGGACGTCGAAGCAACAGGTAGCGAGAAAATCGGCCTTGCGGCTGCAATGGTTCTAAAAGAGAAATTCAAAGCAGAAGCAGAAGGTTTAGTTGAGAAGTTCAAGGCAATGAATGATATGAGCCCTGATTCTCGCCAGCATGAAGAATTCCGTATGCAGCTAGAAAAAGACTTCGAACAAGCAATTGCTGAAATTGATGCGAATAAAGAGATCTCAGACGATCAAGCCAAGGTACTCGCGACTGCACTAGAAAGCGCGAATATCGATATCGTTGGTGGCGGAGATTATCTGCAATCATTCACAAAAGGATTAGGTTTAGGCAAAACTGTAGAAGGTGTTCTTGAGAAAAGCCCGGCACTTGAATCAGTACTGGGAACATTACTCGCCTCAAAAGCTGCCTCTAAATAAAATCTGCTTTTAAATAATTGAAAACCTTATCCTATGTCCGATAGCATTAATAACAGCGCGGAAGCTAAAAAAACTGCGCAAGCCAATAGCGACGCTGTAGATCAGGCTGTATCTGAAAGTAGCGCTTACGAGATTATTCGTAAGCGTCTTGAACAGCAAGCCAATGATCTCGAAACGCACACTAAAACCTTAAACGAAGCGCGTTTAGAGGAATTTGGTAGCTCAGAAATGAGCGTGCTTGGGCGTTTGCGTGTTCGTACAGAAAACAACTGTGTCGCCAGAGATATTGCCCAAGTTGGCGATACCTTAATTTTTGGCTACAACGTTTTTATCGGTCTCAAAAAAGAAACGCATATTGAAGACGTTTTCATGCTCTACAAGCTTGTCGAAAAAGACGGGCAATATGAGTTTGAAACACTTCCCATAAAAGAAAGCTTTCTCGGTGAAGCATCATTTGTCGCAGACTTTAACGAGCTTTATACCTATTACAAAAATGCGCGATTAATTCAGCTCCTTGTTAAAGATAATAAGCTCTTAGCCTCTTTCCAGATCGGCGCGCAAATCACCGATATCCGTGTTTTTCGCTGGAGTATAGATAACCAGAACAAACTCACCTACATTGATAATCGTGGTGAATACGATATTGCACTGCCCTCACCTTATGATTTCGAATGGGTAAACACCACGCGTGAAGATTCGGTTAATGGCAGACATCCGCACATAAACATCCTTGATACGGTATTTGTCGAAACCATTGGTGGCGACCTTACGGTAAAAGTCGAAAACAATACCGAAACGGGCAAAGGCATTTACGCCGAACCGGTCGATGAAAAAAATCAATCAATTGACGATGCAGCGATTGCTTATGCCGATTTAGGCAAATTTGTACTTCTACAAATCACCCCTTACAAAGAACAAGTCACACGTTATCTGGTATTTAACAAACAGAACAACCAAGTAAATCGTATTGATGAAATCGGACAATCCTGCCAACAGCTTCCAGAAGATCACGGCATTATTTTCCCTGGTGGGATTTACCTGCAAAACGGTGAGATAAAAACCTTCGCCGAAAAAACCAAAGGCATGCGTTTCAAACGCAGTATCCGCTCACCCAATGGAGAAGATATTCTGTATGTGTTTTATGAAGCAGAAGAAGGCAGAATCGCGTTGTTTTCATACAATATGATCGAGAAAGATCTTGCCAATCCGTTATTCGGACACGGCTACAGTATTTATGACGATGGCAAAATGGTGATCTTCAGCTCAGAAAGCGAAGAGCCTACGCGCATTCATCCGATGCAAGTGTGGCAAACCGCTTTCACCTCAGAAGAATTCGCCACTAGCACCAACACTAATGCGTCCTTTTACACCAATATCGGTAATGCCGAATTGGTTCGTGGTATTTCAGAGCTGTACAGCATCTCTCGTACCATTGATAAGCAATCTGCTTCAGCCAGTGTATATAACGAACTATCGCAAGCCTCAGAGCGTTTACAGAGCGCTTACTACTGGCTAGATAAACCCGAACTCGCTGATGTCAAAAGCACCTTACAAAAGATAAGTAAAACCTCAGAACTGGTTCTCGATGAATTCGAAAAAGTAGAAAGCATTCGCCAACGTGCGGATCAGGCAATGCAGGAAGCAGAGCAAACTCAGGCGGATATATTTTCAAAATTATTGTCTGATAGCTGGGATAAAGTCGAAGAATTTGTCGATGCTTTAGATAGCATCCGCAAACAACGTGGCCACTTACTCACGATCAAAGAATACCGCTATATCGATCAGGCCCGCATCAAAGATATGGATGTGGCGCTGGTTGATAAACAAGAAGCGCTGGGTGAAGAGACGCTTAAGTTTTTATCGGAAGAGAAATCCTTAATCCCCTATCAGCAAAAACTCGATAAACTGGATAAAGAAGCAGAACAAGCCAAAACCCGCGCCGAAATTAAAACCGTCATCGAAAACTATGAAAAGATGGCAGGCGATCTCGATCTTATCTCCGAATTAGTTTCTACCCTACACGTTGAAGACGCCACGATTCGCACACGCATTATCGAAAGCATCTCCAGCATTTATGCCAAACTAAATCAGAGCAAAGCACGCGCACGCCACAAATACAAAGACTTAGGCTCAGCCGAAGCAGTTGCCCAGTTTAGCGTTCAATTCAAACTGTTTAGCCAGAGCATCGCCAACGCCGTCGGGTTAGCGACATCGCCTGATAAAGCAGACGAACAACTCAACCGTTTACTGGTACAGCTGGAAGAACTGGAAGGCCAGTTCAGCGAACACGATGAATTCCTCGCAGACATTATCAGTAAACGCGACGAAGTATATGAAACCTTTGAAACGCACAAACAATCACTAATAGCAGAACGCCAACGTCGTGCGCAAAACCTACTTGATGCGGCAGAACGAATCCTCACCTCATTAAACAGACGCACGCAAAAACTCAGCGATATTGATGCCTTAAACACCCTATTCGCCTCTGATCCGCTCGTTATTAAAATCCGCGATATTGCAGAAAAGCTACGTGAGATTGACGACAGCGTCAAAGCAGACGACATAGAAAGCCGACTCAAAAATAGCAAAGACCAAGCCTTACGCTCACAGCGTGACAAGTCAGAAATCTATGAGGAAGGCGGCAAGGTCATCAAATTAGGTCCGCGCCATCGCTTTAGTGTGACAACGCAGGAACTCGATTTAAGCATTCTGTTTAAAGACGATCGCTTAAACCTGCACCTGAATGGCACCGACTATGTAGAGCCGATTGACAACGCAGAACTGAATGCGCAAAAAGCCTTCTGGCATGTGGATATCGAATCCGAATCAGCGGTACTTTACCGTGCCGAATACTTAGCCGGACTCATTTTAGAAAAAGCCACATTGAAGCAAGATAATCTCGATTTAGTAATGCTTGAAATTGCGGCGAAAGACGAAGCCGAACTGATAAAAATCGTACACGACTTTGCCACACCACGTTACAAAGAAGCGTATGAGAAAGGCATTCACGATCACGACGCGAGCAAAATTCTACAACAATTATTGCCGATTCAAACAACCAGTGGCTTACTACGTTTTCCACCGTTGGAAAGAGGCTTAGCCGCACTATTCTGGTCAGTCACTCAAACACAAGCACCGCAAAACAGCTGGCAAAAACGCGCCTTAAGCGCCAAACAACTTGTCGATGTATTCAATCACCACGATGCCAGCACCAGATTGCAGGAAGAAATCCAACAGCAATTTAATCTCTTCCTGAAAAGCTATCCAATCACGATTGATGAAGCGACCGCACAACGCAGTTGCGAATACCTAAGTCAGGAACTGGCACAGGAAAAAATCAACTTTGTCTCCAGCCAGTACGCGCAAAAATTACTCGATGAGTTACGCCGTAACCTGCAAGTCGCCAAAGCATGGAAAACTTTTGAAAGTAGTTTAGAGCAGTTAGAAAATCAACATCACGAACGTTGGGCACTGGCGAGCTCGTGGCTAACGGCGATGTTAGCGGCGCAACAAAACAAAGATGAAAACAGTCAGGCAAATCAAACACTGGCGCATTACGTGCCAGAATCGGTCGCTTTACTGTTATGCGAATCGATTACGTGGAAAGAAAACAATACTGCTCTGGAAATCACCATCAGCGATTTAATGGGCGACCATCCACGCATTCACAAACAACAATTACACCTGAGTTTAGATGACTTTTTAAGTCGCTATCATCAACACAGAACGCATGTGCTCCCCGGTTATCACGACTACTTGAGCATTCGCAGCCGTATCATGAAAGAATCGGCAGAATCTTTACGTCTGGATGAATTCAAACCCAGACCGTTATCCTCATTCGTTAGAAACCGACTTATCAATGAGCTCTACCTATCACTAATCGGCGACAATCTGGCCAAACAAATGGGAACTGTCGGTGAAGATAAACGCACCGATTTGATGGGCTTGTTGATGATGATTTCGCCGCCCGGTTACGGTAAAACCACCTTAATGGAATACGTTGCCAGCCGTTTGGGATTGATTTTCATGAAGATCAACTGTCCTTCATTAGGGCACGATGTATTATCGCTCGATCCAGAACAGGCACCGAATGCGACAGCCGCTCAAGAGTTAAACAAACTCAATCTCGCCTTAGAGATGAGCAATAACGTGATGCTATATCTGGATGATATTCAGCACACTCATCCAGAATTCTTACAGAAATTCATCTCATTAAGTGACGGCACCCGTCGCGTAGATGGCATCTGGAAAGGTAAAACCAAAACCTATGATATGCGCGGCAAACGCTTCTGCATCATCATGGCAGGTAACCCATACACCGAATCGGGCGATGTGTTCCAGATACCCGACATGCTCGCCAACCGTGCTGATATTTACAACCTCGGTGACATGCTCGGCGATCACGAAGAAGCCTTCTCACTCAGTTACATCGAAAACAGCTTAACCGCCAATCCCGTGCTTGCACCATTGGCAACGCGTGAAATGTCAGACACTTATTTATTGATTGATATGGCAAAAGGCAAGCAAGTCGCCTCCACAGATCTCAAGCACAATTACAGCGGCGCAGAGCTAAACGAAATTGTTGAAGTGTTAAAGAAAATGTTCGTGATTCAGGAAGTCATCCTGAAAGTAAACCAGCAATACATCGCCTCAGCCGCACAAAACGATGCTTACCGAAAAGAGCCACCGTTCAAGCTGCAAGGCAGTTACCGTAATATGAATAAAATGGCAGAGAAGCTATCAGCGGTAATGAACGAAGAAGAAATGATGCAGATGATCGAAGATCATTATCTGGGTGAAGCACAATTACTCACCAACGGCGCTGAAGAAAACCTGTTAAAACTCGCCGAACTACGCGGCAATATGACCAAAGAACAAAAAGCGCGCTGGACAGCAATCAAAAAAGACTTCATGAAAAATAAAATGACCGGCAATGAAGAAGCCACCATCGGCTTAGACATTAGTGAAAAGCTCGGCTTCCTGGTTGACAATATCGAAGCGGTGAATCAATCACTCAAACAAAACGACAGCAGTGAAAAACTCGTCACGCAGTTATCTGATATTTCGAGCACCCTGAAAGGCTCGTTACAAGCGATGCAACAGGCATCGGAAAAATCTGCTGCAAACGACACGGCAGACACCGAATCAAAAGCCGACAAAGCCTCGATTCTACTCGCCACCTCACTCAGCAATATGTCTCACAGCATCGAGAATGTGCAGAAGTCATTGGCAGAACCAAAAGCCACAGACACCTTATTAGCTGAATCACTAAAAGCGCTATCCGAAAACCTGAACAATAAAACCAGCTCACAGAAAACCACCAGCGAAGAAATCGTAGTACAGCTCTCTAAAATCGTAGAAGGCATGACAGTAATGAATCGCGAACTGGAAGAAGTATCAGAAGCCTCGCAAGAAAAAGCGAAATGGTTTTCGAGATTGACTAGAAAAGAGAAAGAGAAGGAAAAGAATTTGTAGGTCACCCCCCTACTTTGGGGCGTTTTTTATTAAAAAAAGCACTAGCTCACCTTATGAGGCGATACTAAAACTTAGCGTGTAGTGGCACTTTTTCTTAATTTAAAAATACACAAGAACCTGATAAGTTGACAATAATTGTTGTTAAAGGAAAAGTCTCATGAATGTATCACTACCACTTGAAGAATACATAAATAAAAAAGAGAACAGAAGAAACGAAAAGCTAGATGCTCTGCTCATAGAAAGGCTTGAAAGCTTAAACAATGGTGAAAAAACCATATCAGCAGAAGAAGTTAAAAACAGTATATTAAAGAGCCTCAAACAAAATAGTCAAAAATAATCATGGGCTTCTCAATACGATTCACAGAGAGAGCTCAAGCCACTTGAAGCTCGAAATATAGAATTATAATTGATGCTGACGGCTGATCATTTAGGTTGTTTAAATAGATTAAATAATAGAGTTTAGAGTCACCCCCTACCTTTGGGGCACTTTTTTAAAGGATGTAAATCATGAATTGTACGAGTTGCAACAACGGTTTTCTAAAGCCCAGTAGTATTGAAGGACAGTTTCCCGCTCATACCTGCACAGACTGTGGTGGACACTGGATTCTAATCAAAGATTACGTTGCATGGTTAGCGCGCAAGCCAGACTATCAATTTTCTGAAAACATAGAAATCGAACTAGAATCCACTGATACCAAGAAGGCATTAATTTGCCCCGCATCTGGTAGCATTATGAGAAAATTCCGAATCTCAGCCACTAATCAACATCGTATAGATTACAGCTCTACCGTAGCTGGAATCTGGCTAGATCGTGGAGAGTGGGAATTACTCAAAGCAGAAGGCTTGGCAGGTTCTTTAAATGCCGTTGCAACCAGACAATGGCAAAGCAAAATCAGAGAAAACAGCGCAGAACAAACCTTTAGTAATCTCTATAAAGACAAATTTGGAATTGATACCTACGAAAAAGTAAAAGAATTCAGAGCTTGGTTAAATGAACAACCGCAGAAGGCAGATTTGAAGGCTTATTTACTTGCTGAAGATCCGTATTCGGCAGAGATATAAATTAGGTCACCCCCCTATTTATGGGCACTTTTTGAATCTTTCATAAATCCAGAACCAGCATCTAATCTATGCCACAATCGTATCTTTTTTATTAGAAATTTATGAAACATTTACTGGTTGATATTTCAGGACATGGTTTCGGGCATTTAGCTCAGGTAGCGCCAACACTCAACGCATTGGATTCAAGGGAAATAGATATTCATGTGACCATACGTACGGCACTCCCTGAGAATATGCTTAGGTCCAAGATCTCTTTTAAATTTGATTACGTCCACATGGAACTGGATAAAGGCATGATCATGAATGATGCCATTGGTGTTAATGAACAAGCATCTTATGACTGGTACCAACAATTCCATGACACATACGACCAGACATTAAGCGAGCAAACTCAGTTACTTAAAACACTAAAGCCTGATCTTTTATTTGCAGATATCCCTTATATCAGTCTAGATGCAGCTCATTCGCTAGGGATTCCCTCCATTGCGCTTTGCTCCCTAAACTGGGCCGATATTTTCTATAACTACTGCAAACACCAAGCCAAATCAGACATTATCTATAAACAGATTGTTGCCGCTTACAACAAAGCAGATTCCTTTTTACAACCCACGCCATCAATGGACATGCCTGAAGTAACAAATGGCAAGGCTATAGGCCCCATTTCACAACATGGCAATCAACACAGACTCTCGGCTTATACCCAATCGACAGACCTTGATAAGAACCGGGAAAAGTTTGTACTGGTCAGTCTGGGAGGAATAGATATGCAGCTGGCGATTGAAATCCTGCCAGAAATCGAAAATGTAAACTGGATTGTGCCGAACACAATGACCTCAAGCCGAAAAGACATATTCCCCCAATCCGTATTTCAAATACCCTATATTGACCTTGTAAGCTCGGTAGATCTGATACTGACAAAAACAGGCTATGGCACAATGGTTGAAGCGGTAACACACCAAATACCCGTGTTATGTATTGAAAGGCCCGACTGGCCTGAAGAAAGCAATCTATTTAGCTGGTGCAAAAAACATGGCAATTTTGAATCAGTAACACGCCATCAGCTAACGCAAAAAGAGTTTCCAGAACGTATAAAGAAATTGCTAAACACAAGTTGGGATAAACCCAGTATTAAAGCCAATGGAGCTCAGCAAGCTGCGGATATACTTTACCAGTATCTTGTTTAAGCTTGGTTATAAGCACTTCATCAATATTGTGGAAATGAGCATAGCCATTATTGAACTCTCCTCATGTTTATTGACTCCATTAAATTCTTTGAATGCAATTAATGGAAATTTGTAAATGATTGACGCTTGGTTACATTAAGAAAGTCACCCACTACTTATGAATGACAACTCGTTTTTGTTTTATAAAAACGATATTGGAATTTATGCTTCGCGAGGCTGTTTTTGGTCACCCCCGTACTTATAGGCTGTTTTTGGTCACCCCCGTACTTATAGGCTGTTTTTGGTCACCCCCGTACTTATAGGCTGTTTTTGGTCACCC
>NZ_CANLZW010000060.1 GCF_947495625.1 uncultured Cocleimonas sp. | reverse complement strand
GCTTCTTCAGCTTCTTCAGCTTCTTCAGCTTCTTCAGCTTCTTCAGCTTCTTCAGCTTCTTCAGCTTCTTCAGCTTCACTGGTTACATCAAGTATGTCACTTAAAGATAGTGATCGTAGGAAGTTTGCTAAGTCAAATAACTCTTCTAACTCTTCTGACTTAATAACTGCAAATATATCAGTTTTTCCTATTCCACCATAGAACGCAACCTGCTCCTCACTCCACCCTGATTCTTTATAAAAATGTTCAAAAAAAGCCTCAAGAAGCGTAGTGGTATCGTAAAAAGTATTATTAAATTTATCAAATTCCAAAAAAACAAAACCAACGATAGTAGAATCCTTCAACCATACGTTTATCTGTGGTGATTTATATGTACTATCCCACTTATAGGCAGTTATTGTATGTTTTGCTGACACACCATCCAGAAGAATAGACAGCGAGTTATCGTCATAATCAGAAACTTCAGTAAAAGAGGCTAAATCAAAACTACCCAATGTCTTAAATACCTCATATTGAGGGTATTCATCTTGGAACTTTGAGTAAATAGTATTTTCTTTGCCTGGGAATACTTGATAGAAGGAGACTACAAGTACTGTTTGTGATAGTTGCATGTGGCTTTATCCGATTAAAAAGCCATCTCAGAATAGATGCAACTATAAGCTAAGTCAATCTTCCGAATCAGTAACTTTATACTTTTCGGTTTTACCAGTACCGTACTTTTTAACGGCTCGAATAATACCATCAAGGTGATTGCTAGACTTACTTGTACCGTCAAATCCAACACGGTAACCCAGAGACAGCTTCCTAGAATTTCTAGTTCTGAACATCCTAGTACTAGATGCACTTCCGAAAATTAAATTACGAGCCATGAATGATTCCAATAGTCTTTTATTGTAATGCTTGCAATCTGGTTGCAATAAAGCGGTCGGATACTACAGTAAAAAAACACACGGTGTCAATAACCACTTAGTTAGTGGTATTAACTCCAAACCCCTTTGAGGTGTACATTTTATACAAGTAATCCATAAAAAAGTCAATGAGAACAGCCTACTTATGTGCAGACTATAGTAAATTATTGTTAATATAATATGACTTAAATCAACATTTACAATACCAAATAATCATATAAATAAGCACTTACTTCTGACAAAAGGTATACCACCAGCGCAGTAAGTCGGATTGAAGAATCCCATTCAACTTTATAAATTATCCTCTATGTTCACATCGGATGACATGAACATATCGCCTTGCTCAGCGGAAAAATGCGAGCGAGAAGTTTTTCCGATGAAGCAACTTGTATATATGAGTTGTTCTCCATATTAAGATGGGACCTTTTTGAGCCATTTTTGAATTACTGAAATTACTTTTTCGATTTCCATTTCGCAACCTTCTTCATCTGCAAATTGTGATATGGTTAAAAGATATCTAGTTCTTTAATCATATAGTAAGATAAATTTTCTAGACCTTTTCCACTTGCTTTGATTGAGTTTTTCAGTACTGAAATATTACTAGTACCTTTTACAAAGGACTCAATAGCTAATGATATTTTATTTTTCAGAGATTCATTCGGTATTATTTACTAACCATATAACAGCCAAGTTATGTCTTAATTCAGTGCTATAAAGCACCATTATCAATTAACAACTGATATATCTCTTCGGCCATTTTCTGGTAGCCGATTTTATTGAAATGCACCATATCGGATTTATACGAGCGTGTGCGGAGCAAGCTGGAGATTAATTCGCCATCGAAAACCAGTTTATGTTCTTCTGCCAGTTCTTTATAGAAAGGCGCAACATCGGAGAAAAGCTGTTTTTGCGGCACGCCGATCAATACCAGTTGTACGCCCTGCTCTTTTGCCAATGCTATCATTGCCGCCAGGTTCTGCTTGGTTTGCTGTAAGTTGTGATTGCGTAAAATATCATTACCGCCTTGCAGCAGTATCATTAGATCAGGATTGGTTTCTGCAATCACATCGGCAAGCCGTGCCAGACCTTCTTCGGTGACTTCTCCCGATATACCTGCATTCACCACCTTACGACCGCTGAGTTGCGCTAAAACACTCGGATAGCTGTGTTGCTTAGTCGTCCCCACTCCTTCTGTGAGGCTATCGCCAAATGCCAGTATCGTCGCTTCTGTGGAAACGCGCGATAGTGCCTTCTGACTGTCGCAGCCTTGAATAAACAGCGCCAGAATAAATACGGTGACTGCGTGTTTAAACGTTATGGATATTCTGGCTAATGCTTGGTGATTGATTCTCATGCGTTAAATTATGTAAGAAAATATCAAATAACGATAATTGAGCTGATGAGCCGTTGTTGAGGCGCTTTTTAAAAAAGTGCCTAAAAGGTGGGGGGTGTCTTTTTATAACGCTCTTACGCTTTTTTAAGCGAGCGTGCCGGTGACTGACTTGCCGCTTCGGGATAACTGATTGATTTGACTATTTCTCGCATCAGCGGATAAACGACCACCACGGATATCAACAGTGCGAACGCTAATATCGCTAAATATATGATCATATAGTGTTCGTAATTCATGATTGGCGCAACCACACGCGCAGCACCGACTAAGGCGGCATAAATCCACGAGGTGGTACTGATGGCGGTGAATATGCATGACACGACGACAATCCGCTGTGCTTTCTGGCGTGATCTAAAACTCGGGAAGACTAATAAATGCAATAACAATCCGTTGATCGTCAACACGCTAACCACTGTAATTTTTGCGGCTAATTTTGAGTTGGCAAAGATTAATTCCAAATCCAGACCGGGTTTAATCGCTAAAAGCGCTATTCCGGTAAGCCATAATATGACGAGTAAGGAGGTGATTTTTCTACCAAGCTGATGCACTTCTGATACATCTAATTTTCTTGACGTGATTATTTTCACATCTGTACTGACTATCATTACGATAGCAAATGCAAAGGCGAATAAATGCAGGAAAATCAGGAGTTGCTGACCCACAGAAGTGATTTCATGTAGGTACAAATCTATAAAACTTTGCATATTTAAAATGAACAGGGCTTGTTAGTTATTCCGTCGCGTTCATTCTACATTAGAACAAGAAAATCTGAGGTGTTTTATGATGTTAGGGGGAAATTTATGGTTGAGTTGCGGTGAGTAAAAAGTGCCTATAAGTAGGGGGGTGACCCTTTTAAACTATTTATTTGAATTGTAAGACTATGTCTTATATATTCTTTATAAGAATATTTCTTACATTTACTAAATAGGATGTAATCATGTCACGAACAATTACTGTCGATACAGGTAAAGAGCTACTTGGTTTCATTGATAACCTTGTTGAGTCCGGCAGTTATAAAACCAAGAGCGAAGTAGTACGAGAAGGTTTACGTTTACTTAAAGAGCAACAGGCCAGTTCAAAGCTTGAAGCTTTACGTCAACTTATTGATGATGGAGAAAATAGCGGTGATTTATCAGAGTGGAATGTTGATACTTTCCTTAATCGTATGAAAGCAAAAACTACTGATGACAAAAGATAGTCATGCCAGATCGAACGATTCTACTTCGCCCGTTAGCCGAAGATGATTTAGAAAAGATTTATAACTATAGTTATAACGAATTTGGTGAAAATCGTGCAATTCAATATATTCATGATTTGAACAATGCCTTTACCAAACTCGCGGACAATCCTAACTTAGGCAGCCAATGTGATTATATAAAAGCAGGCTTAATGACCTATCATGTTGTTTCACATATCGTTTTCTTTAGAGTAACAAAAAACCGACTTTCCATTATTCGAATACTTCATAAGTCTATGGATTATCCGCGTCATTTTTAAATATTTTTTTAAAATACGCCTAGCTCTATATAAATATCACTCAAAAGTAGGGGGTGACTTTAATGATTCTTATCTCAAGCCACCCTTCCCTATTTCAGTGATTTCGCTTTAGCATGCTATTTAAGCATCCCTCTTATGCGACTATTCTTATGCGTCCATTTCTATGTATCCAAATGCTCTTCAAAAAACGCAATGGTACGCGACCAGGCTAGTTCTGCGGCTTTTTCATCATAACGCCCCGTTGAGTCATTATGAAAACCATGATTTACGCCTTCATAAATAAATACCTGATAGTTGGCTTTGATCGCTTTTAAGGCTTTTTCGTAATCGGGCCATGTGGCGTTGACGCGTTTGTCTAATTCGCCCAGTTGTATCATTAGTGGAGCTTTGATATTTGGGATGATATCGGCGCTTGCGGGTGTACCGTAAAACGGAACCGCGGCATCGACCACATCGGGGATTGCGGCAGCGAGCATATTGGAGATGTAGCCACCAAAACAGAAACCAACCACGCCAAGTTTGCCATTGCCTTTTTCGTGACCTTTGATGAATTTAGCGGCGGCGATAAAGTCTTGTTCTATTTTGCCTCTGTCGAGTGATTTTTGCATGGCTCGACCTTCGTCGTCATTACCGGGATAACCGCCAAGTGTATGCAACGCATCAGGAGCAAATGCAATAAAGCCGGCTTTTGCGACGCGCCTTGCGACGTCTTTTACATAGGGGTTTAGACCACGGTTTTCATGCACGACCAATACCGTTGGCGCTTTGTCGTCGATGACTGTGGGAACGACTAAATAGCCTTTGCCTTTGCCGTGACCTTCGGGTGAATCGAATTCTTGATAAGTCGCTTTAATCATTTCATCGTTGAAGGAGACTTGTTCGGCGAGTGCGTAATTAGGCAGTAATGCACTGGAGACCATGCTCATGGTTAAACCTGCAACACCAAGTTTGCCGAGGCGCGATAAAAATGTGCGTCGATCGATAAAACCGTGGGCGTATTCGTCGTACCAATCGAATGCTTCTTGTGGGATTTGAGGTTGCTTGTCTTGCTGATTCTTGTTTTGTAGATTCGGGCTTTGCATTATTGACTCCTGTGTTTATTTTATTCTGTTTATTTCACGTTCTATGCTTTTCTAAAAACACTGCGCATGGCATTAAGTATAGAGTTCTGTTCAGATTTTGGGAGTGGATAAATGTAAAAATATGTAAAGGCCTGGGGCGTGTTGTTATGTACTTTTTAAATTGATGGTTTGATTTAAACCATCGAAATTATCAGCAAGGTTAATCCTGCAATCGCCAGAGTACGTAAGCCAGTCCACAACCAGAACTCTTTGCCTAGCACCCCGAGCATTACCCCGAGGAAAAAGATGATGATCATCGCCAGAATTATGGCTGCAATAAATGGTGATATGGGTAAGCTAATGCCTATTTGTGTTAACCATAATGGCGTTATAATCAATAGTGAGATAAGTAATGGTGAAAGGCCATTAACCAGCGCTACCAGTACTGGCACATAACGACTTGCCCTGCCATAGTCTGATTCACTGAGATCAGAGAGTAACGCTCCTTCAAGATCTTCTAACTCTTTTTTTCTTTCTGCTACTTCACTCAGGTAGGCGCTACTGATACCACTCATAAACAGTGCAATGGCAGCGCCGAGACAGGCTGTAATAGCAATCGTTATCTCTACATTCTCTCTAGAGGCGAATGCCACCATTAAACCCAGCATGGTTAGTGCGCCATCAAAACCATTGGTGACAAAGTACCTTCGTGCTATTCCTTTGGCGCGATTTGCATGTATTAGAATGCGGGAATAAACATTGTCCTTCATTAATCAGTCACTGTTTTCTTTCTTATCAGCGCTAATAACCTGGACCTCGTCGATACTATGTACTGAGGCGCCTAACGCTTTGATGTGTTCAGTAAGACATGTATAGTCAATATCATCCCCTTCGATTTCTGCGATCACACTTTCGGTTTTTTCATCGACTTCGACAACACTCAGGGTTATCTGAATTTCACCTGCCTGTTCAGCCAGTGCAGATGCGAATTCCAGCGCATTGGGTTGGTGCGGTTTGAGGATATCTAGAACCAGTTTTTTCACTTTTATCATGATAATACCTTAACATATGTACACCCCCGACCTTGATGACGTTCCGTAGAGCAGATATTTTCATTGCTTGAAAAACAAACCTCATAAAAGGTAAGGGGTATCTCTATAAATAATAAATCAGTCTTTACCAATTTTGAAACTGGGGATATTCGTTGTGCCAATAACAATTAAAACCAACGCCACAAACATAAAGAAAAAAGTAGAGGCTAAGAGGCTGGCACTGATTGGATTTTGCCAACCGAGTGTATCAATTTCTATAGACAAATAGATCACACTGGCGATCGCCAAGATAATACTGCCCGCTGCAAAGTACAGCGCTGACTTCTGAAATGCGCTCTTTGTGGTTTTCTTTACGGGAGGGTATTGTGGTTCTACGTTGTCTTTGGATGGATTCATCAGTCTAGGATACCCTTTCTAAATCGCAAAGTAAGAAAAACCGCCTCAAAGTAGGGGGGTGCCTTTTATTATTCATAATTCCATTTGCCTATTTAAGAGGCTCCTTGAGATGCACCACTGCCCCATTCGGGTCAGCGATTACCGCAATCCATCCTTCATCTGGTACATGCTGTGGTGGCACCATGACTTTGCCGCCTAGCGCTACGGTTTGTGTGACGCTTTCTTCTATGTCGTCAACCGCGATATAGGGATGCCAGTAAGAGTTTTCATTTTTATCATTGCTTGTACTGCTTTTACCAACGGTATCTAAATTTGCATCCATCATACCGGCGATACTTACCCCATTTTTTTTAAATATCGTGTAACTGCCATAGTCGCCGGCATCTACCTGTTTTGTCGTCCAGCCAAACAGCTTGCTGTAGAAATCTCTGCTGGTTTGCTGATCAGGGGTGACCAGCTCCTGCCAAATAAAAGGGTTTTGATTTGCCATGAGTTTTCCTTGCTGGGTAAATAGGTATGAGATATTGCGTGCTTACTAAACATTGTTATTCAACAATCGCTAATAAGCAAAACAATGTTTGCCTGTGTATTTAGTTAACTATTTGAGTCGATATTTGATTAAATATTGGATTGATAAAAAACCGAAGAACACGAAATATTTCGTTGAATTTGCCTTTGGTCTTAGGCTTTTGACAGTTGCTGTATACGCAATTATCATCATCAGTTAACCAATAATTTATAAAAATAATAACAGCTGAATATAAATGCTCCAATCTAGACTAAATACCCCCAGTTTTAGCCAAACTACTAAAATAGTATTCCTGGTCGGATTACTGTTGCTGGTTGTTGGTGTTTCCGGGTATTTCGTTATGATTAAATCCGAGAATACTATCATTAGAAATCAAGCACTTAGTGTTGCAGAGATTGTTGCCCGACAAGCGTCAGCGGCTCGGTCGGTTTATACCATGCAGATTCTGGATAAAGTCAAAAAAGACGAGATTGGCTTCTCAGATAGGGATTATCACAATAAGCATGGCGCACTACCCATACCAGCGCAATTCCTGAAAAGTATGGCGACTAAAGCGTCTGAAGATGCTGATGGTTTATATAAATATCGCGCTGTGAGTAAATGGAATCTGGATAATAATCAGGATCTAAACAATGATTTTCTAAAAGATGCCTGGTCTCAACTGGAACAACAGGATCAAGCAAACCCCACAAAAGCGATAGACTGGAAGCCAATACATCGTGTTGAAAAATTCGAAGGCAAGGAAACCTTACTCTACCTAAAAGCAGACCCTGCGACCCAGGTATCTTGCGTTAGTTGCCACAACGAATACGAAAAGAATCCAGATATCCTTAAAAGACGCGCCTCACAGAATACTGTCGGCGGAAAAGTCTGGAAACAACATCAATTACTCGGTGCTATTTTCGTACAGATTCCCGTAGATGAAATGCATGCAATTGCCTCGAAAAACAGCAAATTTACTATTTTATGGATACTGAGTTCTCTGATTATCGGTTTGAGCGGTTTGGCTTATTTCTTTTCGCGAGACCTGGTCAAAGCCAAAGGAGTGACAAAACTATTATTTTGGCAGGCTAAACATGACACCCTGACCAAGTTACCTAATCGTCTTAGCTTTGAAGAAAAAGCAAGGTCGCTAATAAGCGATGCCAAGAATAACAATAATACTCACGCCATGTGTTTTCTGGATCTCGATCAATTCAAATTGGTTAATGATACTTGCGGACATGCGACTGGTGATGAGTTGTTGTGTCGAATCAGTGATGAGTTGCAAAAAGAACTGGTCAAACCTGATTTAGTCGCACGCCTTGGCGGTGATGAGTTTGGCATTCTGCTTACTAATCGTACGGTGAAGGAAGCTGAATCAAAAACCAGAAAGATATGTAAAATTATCAAAAACTATCATTTTGTTAAAGATGAGCATTTATTTGATATAGGCGCGAGTATTGGTGTTGTCGCTATAAACAAAGATTCTATGAATGTAGATCAGTTAATGAGATGTGCAGATTTAGCCTGCTATATGGCTAAAGACGAAGGCAGAAATCGCGTTCAAATTTATCGTGAAAACGATGAGATTCTGAATCTTAGAAAAGTCGAAATGAAGTGGGTTTCCGGCATTTCCAGAGCGTTGAAAGAGAACAGAATCCTTATCTACAGTCAAAAAATTGTCGCAATTGAAGCAGGCAGCAACTACACGCATCATGAAATCCTAGTTCGCCTACTGGGTGATAACGGCGAGATTGTACAACCAAACACATTTATCCCTGCCGCAGAAAGATACAATTTGATGAAAAAGCTGGATCTGGCAATTATCGATCGAGCCTTTTCTGCCTTGAGTAATAAGTATTTTACTGACTTAAGTAATGATGGCTTTATATCGATTAACCTTTCAGGTCAATCGCTGAGTGAAGCCGACTTTTTGGTAATGGTTAAATATCTGATGATGAAACATCGGATAAACCCTGCTCAAGTGTGTTTTGAGATCACAGAATCAGCAGCTATTGCGAATCAGGATTTAGTCAAAAGCTTCATGAAAGAAATGAAAAAACTCAACGTTAAATTTGCTCTGGATGACTTTGGAACAGGCTTAAGCTCATTGACCTATTTGAAAGAATTTCCTGTCGATTATTTAAAAATAGACGGCAGCTTTATCAAAGATATTCTAACGGATTCGGTTGATAGAACGCTAGTAGAAGCGATTAACGATCTGGCTCATACCATGGGCTTGAAGACAGTGGCAGAGTATGTTGAATCCAAGGAAATCTTGAATTTACTCAACATCATCGATGTCGATTACGCGCAGGGTTACTTTATTCAAAAGCCGACTGAAGTTGTGCTTAAAAGTTAAAAAACAGGACAAACGATGCATACTAAAAAAACACTTTTCATGCTGATATTAGGACTAACGATAAGCACATCGGGTTTTGCCAAAGTGTATAAATGGACTGACGCCGACGGTAAAACGCACTACACTTCCACGCCACCACCAGCGCAGAAAAAAGTCCTCTCGAATGAAGAATTTAAAGTACGCAAAACACCTAAATCGTCATTAAGACCTTCTTCAAGTTTTGCCAAGCCAACTAATACAGGCAACAGCACCCAGTCAAAAAATACAAAAACCAAGAAGAAACCCAACACCAAGATACACGCACGCGCCCAATGTGGAAAAGCGATCAGTAAAGCTCCTTCGGTTATATCTAAAATCAAAAGCCAGCTAAGACAAGCAATAAGTGCTGGAAAAGTACCTAAATCCAAAATGGATGAATTCGAAAAACAGGAAAAATCTGGAAAACTTAAACCACCTACGATGGAAAAATGCGTCAAAGATTATATGGCTGGTGGCGGCAGACAAACCGATACCATCGCTGATAATAATGCATCAGACGCTATCGCGTGGATGCAGTTAGATGCGGCGTTTGGACAATTCAAATAATTAAAAAACCCCCTATAAGTAGGGGGGTGACTTTCAGATATAAAAAAGCCCCTGAATCAGGGGCTTTTTTATAATCAATACTACTTGTAGGGCGTTTAGATTTTGGTTCAAATCAAGGCGCGACCGCACGCAGAATGTTTGAGCGTACAACCCTATGATTAACTTCTAAATAATCGCTCAGAGCATTCAAATTTTACTTCAGATCAAGGCGCACCTGCGCGCAGAATGTGAGCGTATAAGTATACGTGACCATTCGAGCACAGGAGCAACGCCGAGCTGGAGGAAAAGATGGATGCTCTGCGTGATTATTTTATTTCATTGTGACTAATTCTTCTGCTGATACCGGATGTATCGCGATCGTATCATCAAAGTCCGCCTTCGTTGCACCCATGCGAATCGCTACCGCAAAGCCTTGTAGCATTTCATCGGCACCTAGACCAATCACGTGACAACCAACGATTTTTTCGTTTTCGCCCTGCACGATTAGCTTCATGTGAGTTTTCACTTTGTGGCGTGTCATGGTGTGGTACATCGGTACGAAGTCTGTTTTGTAGACTTTTATTCCACCATTGGCAACATCATCGCCATACACTTCAAGTGCTTTCTCTTCACTCATACCAATTGTGCCAATCGGTGGATGCGTGAACATTACTGTAGCGATATCGTCGTATGACATTTTACGCTCTGGTTTACCGCCGTATAAACGATCACCTAAACGACGACCTGCTGCGATTGCAACTGGCGTTAGTGGGGCTTTACCGATGATGTCACCGATGGCGTAAATACCGTCTACGGTGGTTTTTTCGTAGTCATCTACAACGACTGTTCCGCGTGGAGAGACTTCAACGTCGGTATTTTCCAGGCCAATATTGTCTGTGTTTGGACGACGTCCGATTGCCCAGATGAGTGAATCCACATCTGTAATTTTTGTGCCATCTTCAAATTCAATGGTGACTTGCTTGAGACCATCTGGTCCTTCGCCCTGATCAACCACTTTGCTGATGATTTCATCGTGATAGCGCTTGAGACCATCATCTTTCATTTGTTGTGAAAGCGCCGCTTGAATGGTGCTGTCGAAACCTTCGAGCACTGGCCAGCCCTGGTGCAAGACAGATACATCTGAACCGAGTCCATCCATTAGCATCGCAAGCTCTAGTGCGATATAACCACCACCGACTACAACGACTTTTTTAGGTTGTATATCGTGCAGCTCCTGGAAGAAACCATCAGAGTCTAATCCGAGTTCTGAGCCTTCGATATCTGCTGGAATAATCGGACGACCACCTGAAGCAATAACGATGTTATCTGCTGTGTAGGTGATTTTTTCGCCGTCGACATCAACTTCGATTGTTTTGTTATCAAGGAATTTTGCTGCACCTTCAATCACTTCTACGCCAGCACCACCTAGGTAGCCATCGTACCAATCGAGGATACCGCCGATGTAGTTTTCGCGCTTATCAACTAATTTTTTCCAGTTTAGTTTGCCTGCGTCACCTTCCAGATCGACATCAAAACCGTAATCCTGAGCATCCATTAAGCCTTGTGCCACACCTGCCGCATACCACATAACTTTTTTCGGCACACAACCTACATTGACACAGGTTCCGCCAAGTTCTTTGTTTTCAATAACCGCAACTTTAGCGCCGTAAGATGCTGCACGTTCTGCGATTGATAGACCGCCGCTGCCAGCGCCGATTGAGATTAGGTCGTAATGATTGCTCATGATTCTTTCCTTAAATAACTCCACATAGTATTCATCTTGCATTCCATTGCGGCGTTACTTACGTACTCGACTGATCACATACCTATTGTATGCTCACAGTCTCCGTGCGTAAGCGCCTTGCCCTGTAACGCAATATAAACACTATCAGGAGTTATTACTTAATTTGTAATGGAGTTTTAACACACCCCCCCACTTATAGGCGTTTTTTCTATTTGATTAGTTGCACAAGGATGATTAGAACAAATCAGATCTTGTACAAATAGATATAACGAGCTGTTTCTTTAAACAGATGCTGACCATCTAAAAAGAATGGTCAGCATGTTCGTAACTTAACTAATTATAAGTTACTTCTGAAGAATGTGATTCTCGCCTATCAGCCAGACATATACCTAAGCTAACAGGTTACGAGATCATTAATCAGGAATGACTTACGCTTTTAACCAAGTCTCTAACTCAGACGATCCACCAATATGATCACCATCGATGAACACTTGTGGAACGCTTGATGTACCAACCATTGCACGTAAGCTGCGGTCTGTGTAGTCACGTCCCATCATTAGCTCTTCGTACTCATAGCCAGCTTCTGTAAGCATTTCTTTCGCTTTTGCACAGAATGGGCAACCTTTACGAGACATTACTGTCACACTTGCTGGTACTTTTGCATCTGATGCGATGTAGTTAAGCATAGTGTCAGCGTCTGAAACATCAAACGGGTCGCCATCAACGTCTGCTTCGATAAACATTTTCTGAACTACGCCGTCTTTAACGAGCATAGAGTAGCGCCATGAACGCTTGCCGAAACCTAAGTCATCTTTATCAACCAGCATACCCATACCTTCTGAGAACTCACCGTTTCCATCAGGGATGAATGTGATGTCGTTAGCGCCTTGATCTTCTTTCCACTCGTTCATTACGAATGTATCGTTTACTGATACACATAGGATATCGTCAACGCCGTGCTCTTTAAATGCAGGTAATAACTGGTTATAACGTGGCACGTGTGCAGATGAACATGTTGGCGTGAATGCACCAGGTAGTGAAAATACGATAACTGTTTTACCAGCGAATAATTCATCAGTAGTTACGTCTACCCACTCGTTGTCTTGACGTGTGTGAAATGTAACGTTAGGGACGCGTTGTCCTTCTTTGTTTTCAAATGACATTTTTGTTTCCTTTTATTTAGATTAAATAAGTAGTCGTTAATAAAAAATGGTTAATAAATTCGATGAGATAATCATATGGGTTGTATGTAACAAAACAATGATTAAATTCTCAATCTGTTATGAAGTTGATGTGGATCATAGAGAGATAAATTCAATCTGTAAATTATATTGTTTTTATCGTTGCATTCTATAAAATAGATCACTGTATAAAACGCGACAACGGATACGATTTTCATGATCTTACCTACGATAAAACAACTTAGATATTTTGTAGCGCTGGAAAAATATCAACATTTTGGCAATGCGGCAAAAGCCTGCTTTGTTTCTCAGTCAGCCTTTAGTGTAGCGATCAAAGAACTAGAATCTCACTTAGGGGCGCAACTGGTAGATCGCACCAACAAAAGTGTCACTATCACTCGAACGGGGCGCGAGATAGCTAATCACGCACGTCTTTGTCTTAGAGATTTAGAATATCTTGCAGAAGTTGCCCATAGTAATCAAAAGCCACTCACCGGGCGCTTGAATCTTGGTGTAATCCCTACGATTGCGCCTTTTATTCTGCCTGATTTATTACCAAACTTACGTTCATCGTTTCCTGATTTAAAGCTATACCTGCGTGAAGATACAACTCAGTCATCGCATGATCTACTCATTGAAGGTGAGTTGGATTTAATTCTGATCGCACTCCCTTACAAGTTAAGTAATGTTGAAATTATGCCGTTGTTTAAGGACCACTTTTCTTTGGCGTGTCATAAAAATAGCAAAATTTTCGATCCAAATAATTATTCCTTAAATAGTTTACCCAAAGAAAGTGTATTGCTTTTAGAAGATGGTCATTGCCTTCGTGATCATGCTTTATCCGCCTGTAAAATCCGAAATCAGGATACAGTAAGTCGCTTCGCTGCGAGTAGTTTATTAACGCTAGTTAGCATGGTTGATTCTGATATTGGTATCACCTATCTCACTGAAATGGCTAAAAACTCATCGCTCTTACAACACACCGATATTGAGACATACCCACTGGATGAAAAGAGCTATCGCGAGATTGGTTTGGCGTGGAGAAAAGGTAGCGCCAGAGAGGACGAGTTTAAGCTTTTGGGTGAGACTATAAAAACCATGCAAGCATCTAAAGCCCAGTAAATTAGCCTGAAGAGCTAACTTAAGGTTGCGTTAAGCATGCTTGACATAATATCGGATTCATATAATTGCGATGTTTAGAACTTGATGATTGTTTATTAGAACTGGTTATCACGCTAGAGTTTTGATTCATCAGGCAATATAAAAAAATTATAAAAAGATAAAACAGAAGAAGAATAAAAAGGAATCTATATGTCTTCAGTTGAGACTCAATCTCTAAATTCGGCGATTCATCCAGCGTTGCCGTTGATTTTCCCATTACAGGATTTATCAAAATCTGAAGCTCAAGCTGCGATTAAACAAGTAGATCCTGATACTGCATGGCATTTTTATTCTCACTCTATTCGTAGAAATCCAAATGATCTGGCATTACACACACATCGTGTATTTTTTGCTATGCAACACAAAGATGCAGAATTATTAGCGGGCTCTTTGCACGATCTTTTTTATGTTTTAAAAGATGCAGGAGCGCAATTACGTATTCGTTTGTTAAAAGCCTCTATGCCTTATCTCGATAAAAAAGATACGTTGTATTTTGCGATGTGGATTAAAACAGGCATAAAAAAAGGCATGGGGTATAAATGGGTTGCAGGCTCAGTGCTCTCTGATGGATTGCACGGCCCTGATCATCCTTTAATTCATATCGAAAAAGATGAGTCTGATGATCCAAAATTATCTCCATTAGAAGAAGCGAGATCTTGTATGGAGTTTGGACAACTTGATGTGGCTAAGACAATTCTAAAAGAAGCAATAGCAAAAGACGGTGAAAACCAACAGTTACTGGAAGAACTTGCCTATCTGGAGCAATACAGTAAAAGTAGAGAAATACAGCCCGAAACAGCAAAAAAGAAACCATTGGGTGGCGCATTAAAAAAATTAAGAGAACAGATATTTAGCTAGGACCTACTCGACAGAACTAACAAGAATAAAAATACTATGTTCAATAAAAATACCGATAAAATCCGTATTGCGATCCTTGAAATTAGTGATCAAAATGACGCTATTCTGGATTATTATTTTAGTACGGCTGGCAAGTCTATATACACCCTTGTAGGTGAAGATGAAGCCGATGCATTTATTACTGATTATGATTATCCCGGAGCAGTAGACCACTGGGATGAAATTATAAAAACAAGCAACAAGCCCGGGATTATTCTATCGATCAGCAAGAAAGAAATACCCAACGCCGTATGGGTTGCAAAACCTTTATCATCAAAAGCGATAACTGACGCTGCGGATACAATTCGCAACTTGCTTGAATCTGTTGAATCTGTTGAATCTGTTGAATCTGTTGAATCTGTTGAATCTGTTGAATCTGTTGAATCTGTTGAATCTGTTGAA
>NZ_CANLZW010000059.1 GCF_947495625.1 uncultured Cocleimonas sp. | reverse complement strand
TTTTACCGTGGTCGACGTGACCAATTGTGCCCACGTTTACATGGGGCTTATTACGTTCAAATTTTTCTTTGGACATGATTACTCACCTTTCAATTATCATTGCATCAGCCACCGATTTTGGCACCTCTGCATACTTCGCAAACCCCATTGAGTAATTTGCTCGACCTTGAGACACTGACCTTAAAGCAGTGGCATACCCGAACATTTCCGCCAATGGAACTTCCGCACGAATGATTTTACCCGAAGGAGCCTCATCCATGCCCTGAACGATGCCGCGACGACGATTTAAGTCACCCATAACATCACCCATATTTTCTTCTGGCGCTACAACCTCTACTTTCATAATAGGTTCTAGCAATTTAGGCCCAGCTGAAATTACACCATCACGTATAGCCATCGATCCTGCGACTTTGAAGGACATCTCACTTGAATCAACATCATGAAATGAACCGTCATACAATGTAACTTTAATATCAACGACCGGGCAACCAGCCAACACACCATTCTGAAGCTGTTCTTGAATACCACTATTCACAGAAGGTATAAACTCCTGAGGAACAGAACCACCAACAACTTCATTTACAAATTCGTAACCAGCACCCTCTTCCAAAGGCTCCAGTTTTATTAACACATGACCATAATGGCCTTTACCACCTGACTGGCGAATAAATTTACCTTCAGCACTTGCTGACTGGCTAATTTTTTCGCGATATGAAACTTGAGGATTACCGACATTAGCATCAACACTAAATTCACGTTTCATACGATCAACAATAATATCAAGGTGCAACTCACCCATTCCAGATATTATTGTTTGACCTGTCTCTTCTTCAGTATGCACCCTAAACGAAGGATCTTCTTGCGCCAGCTTTGCTAAAGCCTGTGCCATTTTTTCCTGATCAACCGTTGTCTTTGGCTCTACAGCAACAGAGATAACAGGCTCAGGAAAATCTAATCTTTCTAATGCTATAGGATGAGATTTATCACAAAGTGTATCACCCGTAGTCACATCTTTAAGCCCTACCGCAGCAGCAATATCTCCCGCATAGACTTCTTTAACTTCTTCTCTAGAATTAGAATGCATCTGCAAGATGCGTCCAATCCTTTCTTTTTTCCCTTTCAGTGGATTCAAAACCATATCACCGGTTTTTAGCTTTCCAGAGTACACCCTGAAAAACGTTAAAGTACCCACAAAAGGATCTGTAGCTATTTTGAATGCCAGCGAAGCGAATGGCTCATCATCTGAAGCCTTACGCTCAACTTGCTTACCATCTTCTGAACCGTCATCAACAATACCTGTAATGGACGGAACATCTAGTGGAGACGGCATATAACGAACCACCGCATCCAACATCGCTTGCACACCTTTATTTTTAAAAGATGAACCACACATAGCAGGAACAATCTCACCAGCCAGTGTTCGAATACGTATGCCAGCATGAATCTGATCTTCTGTAAGATCACCATCATTCAAATACACATCCATTAATTCTTCATTTGCTTCAGCTGCAGCCTCTACAAGCTTTTCACGCCAAGCTTCAGCATCTGCAATCAAAGCTTCAGGAACATCATCAAGAGTATAGGTTAAACCCATATCTGAATCATCCCAGCTAATTGATTTCATTTTTATGAGATCAATTACACCTTTAAAACCATCTTCCTCGCCATTAGATATTTGCAAGGGCACTGGAGTTGCACCTAAACGCTCTTCAATCTGATCGACGACACGCAAAAAGTTTGCCCCAATACGATCCATCTTATTCACAAAGACCATACGCGGAACATTGTACTTATTAGCTTGACGCCAAACCGTTTCCGATTGAGGCTCTACACCACCAACTGCACAAAAAACAGCAACAGCACCATCAAGCACCCTTAAAGACCGCTCAACTTCAATAGTAAAATCAACATGACCAGGCGTGTCGATAATATTAATTCTATGCTTACTGAATTGCTGCTCCATACCAGACCAAAAACATGTCGTGGCAGCAGAGGTTATCGTAATACCTCTTTCTTGCTCTTGCTCCATCCAATCCATGGTTGCAGCACCGTCGTGCACCTCACCTATTTTGTGAGATACACCGGTATAGAACAATATTCTTTCTGTTGTGGTCGTCTTGCCTGCATCAATATGCGCCATAATTCCGATATTGCGATATTGATCAAGGGGGGTTGTACGAGCCACTTTATTTACCTTATATAAATTTTTTACCGGACAACCAGCAATAAATTATATTTTCCAATTACCAACGGAAGTGAGCGAATGCCTTGTTTGCATCTGCCATTTTATGAGTATCTTCACGCTTCTTTACAGCAGAACCGCGCTTCTCAGCCGCATCCATCAACTCACCCGCAAGCTTCAATGCCATTGACTTTTCACCACGACGTCTAGATGCATCAACCAACCAACGCATAGCCAAGGCATTTTGACGAGATGATCTAACTTCAACTGGAACCTGATAAGTCGCACCACCTACTCGGCGTGACTTAACCTCAACAGAAGGACGAACATTCTCAAGAGCCGCCTCAAGCACCTCCATTCCGTCATTTCCTTTCTTAGCAGCGATTTGATCTAAAGCCACATATACAACTTTCTCAGCTATAGACTTCTTACCATCTTTCATAATGGTATTAATAAACTTTGCCAAAACAAGGCTACCAAACTTAGGGTCTGGAAGGATAATTCGTTTTGGTACTTCTCTTCTTCTTGGCATAAAAAACTCGCTACTTTATTTGTTTACTATTATTCAACATCTCACTAACACATAGTCAGCAAGCTAAAAATTATTGCTTAGATAAAACTAAGACTTTGGACGCTTAGCACCGTACTTAGATCGACCTTGTCTACGCTCTTGTACACCCTGCGTATCAAGCGAACCACGTACTACGTGATAACGAACACCAGGCAAATCTTTAACACGACCACCACGAATCAATACAACCGAGTGCTCTTGCAAGTTATGCCCTTCACCACCAATGTAACTACTTACTTCGAAACCATTCGTTAAACGTACACGAGCTACTTTTCTCATTGCTGAGTTAGGCTTCTTAGGAGTAGTCGTATATACCCTTGTACATACTCCACGACGTTGCGGACAAGCTTCCAAAGCTGGAACATTGCTCTTTTCCATCTTGCGCTTTCGAGGTTTGCGCACTAACTGATTAACAGTAGACATTAAATCTATTTCTCCAACTTTATTACCCTGTACCAGAATTATCAGGCACAAGAAAAATCAACAATCGTCTTAACGATAAAGGCGCGGAATTCTATTACCCCTACGCTCTCATGTCAAGACAGGTTTCTATTTTAAAAATGTATTTTTTAAGACTCATCCAAAACTTCAACCCTTACCTACTTTTAGCCATAAAAAAAGGGCTATAAGTAGGGGGGTGTCATTTCAGAGTTATCTTAAGCTTTAAACTTACTCTTCTGTAACTTCTTCTATCTCTATCGCAACAGGCTCTTCCTTATCTCCATCAGGCAATTCAGCCATTAAAGAAGAAAGTTGCTGCTGAAGCTCTTCTTGCTTTTTACGTCGAGCAAGATGATGAGTTAAACCCGTTCCAGCAGGAATTAATCGACCTACGATTACGTTCTCTTTCAGACCACGTAAATCATCACGAGCACCTTTAACAGATGCCTCCGTAAGAACTCGAGTAGTCTCCTGGAACGAAGCTGCAGATATAAACGAATCAGTAACAAGTGAAGCCTTAGTAATACCCAACAATACGCGATCGTATTTAGCTGGAATCTTTCCTTCAGCAACAAACTTTTCGTTTGCTTCATCTATCTGCCAGTAATCAAGTTGCTCTCCTTTAAGCATACGAGTATCACCAGATGCAGTAATGACTGCTTTGCGCATCATTTGACGTGAAATGATCTCAACATGCTTATCATTAATCTTTACACCTTGTAAACGATACACTTCCTGAACTTCTTTAACCAAATGCTCTGCTAGTGCTACAGGACCTAATAAACGCAAAATATCATGTGAACTAGCCTCACCATCGGCAATCATCTCACCTCTAGCAACTTTCTCACCTTCAAATACATCAAGGTTACGCCATTTAGGAATAAGAATTTCATAATGCTCACCTTTATCAGGTGTAATCACTAAACGTTTCTTACCTTTTGTTTCTTTACCCCAGGAGAACGTACCAGAGATTTCTGCAAGAATTGCTGGTTGCTTAGGCTTTCTGGCCTCAAACATATCTGCAACTCGTGGAAGACCACCAGTAATATCACGTGTCTTAGAAGACTCCTGAGTTAAACGCGCAAGTACATCACCAATATCTACTTTAGCGCCATTTGTTAGACTTACTACTGCACCACCAGCCAAAGGATATTGAACCGGAATTTCAGTATTATCAAAGAACAATGAATTACCCTGATCATCCAATAATCTAATCATTGGATTGAGATCTTTAGAACCAGCACCACGTGCCGCAGGATCTGTGACGATAGTAGAACTCAGACCAGTAACTTCGTCGACATGAGTATTTATGGTTGAACCATCAACGAAATCTACAAAGTCTACAGTACCAGCAACCTCAGTTACGATTGGGTGAGTATGCGGATCCCATGTGGCTACTTCTTGACCCATTTCAACCGCATCATCATCTTTAATTGTTACAACAGCACCGTAAGGCAACTTATAACGCTCACGCTCACGACCTTGATCATCAACAACACTGATTACACCTGAACGAGATACCGTCACAAGGTTTCCATCTTTGTTAATAACCGTCTTAACGTTTGATAAGCGAGCAGTACCAGCAGACTTAACAAGTATATTATTATCAGCAGCAGCACGACTTGCAGCACCACCGATATGAAATGTACGCATGGTCAACTGAGTACCTGGCTCTCCGATTGACTGAGCAGCAATTACACCAACCGCCTCACCCATATTAACCAAATGACCTCTACCCAAATCACGACCATAACATTGAGCACAAACACCTTTACGAGATGCACACGTGATTGCCGATCGAACTTGAATCTCATCTACGCCCAAATCATCAAGCTTCGAAACCCATTCTTCATCCAACAAGGTTTTAGCAGGTATAACAAGCTTACCTTTATGATCCAATACATCCACCGCAGCAACTCGTCCTAGAACTCGCTCACCTAGTGGCTCAACAACATCACCACCTTCAATGATTGGCTTCATGGATAAACCGTTTTCTGTTCCACAATCATCAAGTGTAACTACCATATCTTGAGACACATCGACAAGGCGTCTGGTCAAATATCCAGAGTTAGCGGTTTTCAAAGCAGTATCGGCAAGACCTTTACGAGCTCCGTGAGTAGATATAAAGTATTGAAGTACATTTAGACCTTCACGGAAGTTAGACGTAATAGGTGTTTCGATGATTGAGCCATCCGGCTTAGCCATCAATCCACGCATACCAGCTAATTGACGAATCTGAGCCGCAGAACCACGAGCTCCAGAGTCGGCCATCATGTAGATTGAGTTGAAAGACTCCTGAGATACAGTTTTACCTTCCGCATCTACAACATCTTCCTTACCCATTCCATCCATCATCGCTTTAGCTACTTGTTCGTTGGTACGCGCCCAAATATCGACAACTTTGTTATATCGCTCACCTTGAGTTACAAGACCTGAAGAGTATTGATCTTCAATTTCTTTAACATCATCTTCAGAGCGACCAATAATGGTAGCCTTTTCTTCTGGAATCATCATGTCATTCGCACAGAATGAAACACCAGATAATGTCGCGTATTTATAACCTGTATACATCAACTGATCAGCTAGAATAACAGTATCTTTTAGACCTATTCTTCTATAACCCTCATTGATAAGGTTAGAAATATTCTTTTTCTTCATTACACAGTTAATTTTCTCAAACGGAATACCGTCTGGTAAAACATCAGACAAAATAGCACGTCCTACTGTGGTATCGACACGACGAGTCTTTACAACTAGCTCACCATTATCATCATATTCACTATCAGTAATACGAACCTGTACTTTTGCATGAAGAGAGACAAGGTCTGTCTCATAAGCACGTTTTGCTTCTTTAGCATCAACGAAAATCATACCCTCGCCTTTTGCATTGACACTTTCTCGTGTCATGTAGTAAAGACCCAATACAATATCTTGAGAAGGAACAATAATCGGCTCACCATTTGCAGGCGAAAGCACGTTATTGGTAGCCATCATAAGCACACGAGCTTCAGTTTGCGCTTCAAGTGACAATGGAACGTGAACAGCCATCTGATCACCATCGAAGTCGGCATTGAACGCAGAACATACTAACGGATGAAGTTGAATAGCTTTACCTTCGATCAATACAGGCTCAAATGCCTGAATACCTAATCTATGAAGGGTTGGAGCACGATTCAATAATATAGGATGCTGACGAATTATCTCAGCAAGGATATCCCATACTTCTGGAGTCTCTCTTTCTACTAATTTTTTAGCTGCTTTAATGGTAGTAGCCAAGCCACGTCTTTGTAATTTTCCGAATATAAATGGCTTGAATAATTCAAGCGCCATTTTCTTAGGCAAACCACATTGATGCAATCTTAACGACGGACCAACAACGATTACCGAACGACCAGAGTAATCAACACGCTTACCCAATAGATTCTGACGGAAACGACCTTGCTTACCTTTGATCATATCAGCCAAAGATTTTAACTGGCGCCTGTTTGATCCAGTAATTGCACGCCCACGACGACCATTGTCAAGCAACGCATCAACAGATTCTTGAAGCATACGCTTTTCATTACGCACAATGATATCTGGTGCATTTAAGTCTAATAAACGTCTAAGGCGGTTATTACGGTTAATTACACGACGGTACAAATCATTTAGATCTGAAGTTGCAAATCGACCACCTTCAAGAGGAACAAGCGGACGTAAATCAGGCGGCAATACAGGAAGTATTGTCATAATCATCCAGTCTGGCTTGTTACCAGAACCTAAGAATGATTCCATCAATTTCATTCGCTTACTAATGCGCTTAAGCTTAGTTTCAGACTTAGTTGCATCAGCTTGTTCGTTTAAGTCTTCAATAGCTTCTTTAATATCAACTGTTTTAAGCATCTTGAGAACAGCTTCAGCACCCATTCCAGCATCGAATTCGTCACCAAACTCTTCAACAGCTTCTAGGTAAGCTTCATCACTAAGTAATTGACCTCTTTCAAGAGTCGTCATACCAGGCTCTACAACCACAAATGCTTCAAAATACAACACACGCTCAATATCACGCAATGTCATATCCAGGAATAAACCTATTCTAGATGGTAATGATTTCAAAAACCAAATATGTGCAACCGGGCAAGCCAAGTCAATGTGACCCATACGATCACGACGCACTTTAGTATTAGTTACTTCAACGCCACATTTTTCACAAACAACTCCACGGTGCTTGAGACGCTTATACTTTCCACATAGGCACTCATAGTCTTTAACTGGCCCAAAAATCTTGGCACAAAAAAGACCGTCACGCTCTGGTTTAAATGTTCGATAGTTGATTGTCTCCGGCTTCTTAACTTCACCGTATGACCATGAACGTATTACTTCAGGTGATGCTAAACCAATACGTATTGCATCGAATTCTTCTGTATCTGCTTGCTGCTTAAAAATATTCAGCAAGTCTCCCATACCTTTATTCATCATAACGTCACCTATTAACTATCTTTTTCAAGTTCAATATTAAGAGCCAAAGATCGAATCTCTTTCATCAATACATTAAAGGATTCTGGCATACCAGCTTCCATTTGTAGATTCCCATCAACGATATTCTTGTACATCTTATTTCTACCCTGAACATCGTCCGACTTAACCGTCAACACTTCCTGTAGAGTGTATGCAGCTCCGTATGCCTCAAGAGCCCAAACCTCCATCTCACCAAAGCGCTGACCACCAAACATAGCTTTACCACCAAGTGGTTGCTGTGTAACAAGACTGTAAGGTCCGGTTGAACGAGCATGCATTTTATCGTCTACCAAGTGATTCAATTTCAACATATGCATGTAACCAACAGTTATCTTTCTTTCGAAAGCCTTACCTGTTCGACCGTCATACAACGTTGTTTGACCTGACTCTGGTAAGTCTGCCAATTTAAGCATACTTTTTATTTCAGTTTCTGCCGCACCATCGAATACCTGAGTAGCCATTGGGACACCACGACGCAGATTACCAGCCATTTCAATGACCTCTTCATCCGTCATTTCAGAGATATCACCCTGATCTGGATTACCGTCAGTACTATAAATCTCAGTTAAGAATTTACGCAATTCGTCTACTTGAGCTTTAGCATCAATCATTCGACCAATCTTTTCACCCAGACCTTTAGCTGCCCAGCCTAAATGCATTTCAAGCACCTGACCAACGTTCATTCGAGAAGGAACACCAAGTGGGTTCAAAGCGATATCTACCGGAACTCCAGACTCGTCATAAGGCATATCTTCAACAGGAACTATTCGAGATACAACACCCTTGTTTCCATGACGACCCGCCATTTTATCACCAGGCTGCATACGACGACGTACTGCCACATATACTTTTACAACTTTAAGAACACCAGGAGCTAAATCATCACCAGCAGTAATTTTATCTTTTTGTTTCTGCAAGCGTTCTTCGTAGCGTTTCTTCTGCTCATCTAAAAGTACCGAAAGTTTTTCAAGCTGAGTATTAGCTTCTTCATTACGCATTCGCAATGAGAACCACTCTTTCTGATCTAGATCAGTTAGGTATGCTTTAGTGACTTTTCCGCCGGCTTTTATACCAGCCGGACCTCCGTCAACGACTTTATTTAGTACTAACTTCTCAACACGAGCATAAATATCTTCTTCAAAAACAAATAACTCATCACGTAAGTCATTTCTAACTTTAGAAAGAGCCTCTTCTTCAAGAGAGATTGCACGAGCATCTTTTTCAACACCATCACGTGTAAATACTCTTACATCGATAACAGTTCCAAACATGCTTGATTTTACACGTGAAGACGTATCTTTAACGTCAGAAGCTTTTTCTCCGAAAATAGCACGTAGTAACTTTTCTTCAGGAGTTAGCTGGGTTTCACCTTTAGGCGTAACTTTACCAACTAGAATATCACCCGGCTTTACTTCAGCTCCAACATGAACGATTCCAGACTCATCAAGCTTAGAAAGCAAATGTTCACTTACATTTGGGATATCAGCAGTTATCTCTTCGGCACCTAATTTAGTATCACGAGCGAGACAAGTCACTTCTTCTATGTGAATTGAAGTAAAGCGATCTTCTTCAACAACTCTCTCAGAAACAAGAATCGAATCCTCAAAGTTATATCCATTCCATGGCATAAAGGCGATTTTAATATTTTGACCTAGAGCCAATTCACCAAGATCCGTTGAAGAACCATCAGCTAATACATCACCACGCGCAACCTTGTCACCAATCTTTACAATAGGTTTCTGATTCACACAGGTATTCTGGTTTGAACGGGTATATTTGATGAGATTATAAATATCAACACCACCATCCTGGGCTTCATCATCATTTACACGAATAACTATTCGAGCAGCATCAGCAGCTATTACTTCACCGCCACGCTTAGATACAACTGTTGTTCCAGAGTCAACTGCAACAACTCGCTCCATACCCGTTCCACTTACAGGCGTTTCAGCACGTAAACATGGAACAGCTTGACGTTGCATGTTTGACCCCATCAACGCACGGTTAGCATCATCATGCTCCAAGAATGGAATCAAAGAAGCTGCCACAGAAACAATCTGCTTTGGAGATACATCCATGTATTGGATATCTTCTGGAATAGACATTGCAAATTCATTTTGATAACGACAAGAAATCATGTCATTAGTAAATTTATTTTCCTTATCTAGAACAGCATTAGCCTGAGCTATTACAAAACGAGACTCTTCAATTGCAGACAAATAATCAATTTCATCTAATACCTGACCATTTTCTACTTTACGATACGGAGTTTCCAAGAAACCATAATCATTAGTCTTAGCAAAAACAGCAAGAGAGTTGATCAAACCAATGTTTGGACCCTCCGGTGTTTCAATCGGACAAACACGACCATAGTGAGTTGGATGAACGTCACGAACTTCGAAACCTGCTCGCTCACGAGTAAGACCACCAGGGCCTAATGCAGATATTCTTCTCTTATGAGTAATTTCAGACAATGGATTATTCTGATCCATGAACTGTGATAACTGACTTGAACCAAAGAACTCTTTTACCGCTGCAGAAACTGGCTTAGCATTAACCATATCCTGAGGCATCAACCCTTCACTTTCCGCTACAGTAAGACGCTCTTTAACAGCCCTCTCCACTCGAACAAGTCCGATACGGAAAGCATTCTCAGCCATTTCACCAACGCTTCTGATACGTCTGTTACCTAGATGATCAATATCATCTATGACACCAAAACCATCTCGAATACCAATTAAGGTCTTAAGAACATTAACGATATCAGAATCAGTTTTACCGGTAGCTTTTAACTCTTCATACTGAGGACCAAACTTCTCAACCAAAGCCTTAGAAGCAGCATCAGTTCTTCCTGACAAGTACCCAAGATCAAAAAGAATCGCAGGACCTGTCTCATCCGTATACTCAAGACGACGATTAAACTTCATACGCCCAACACCAGAAAGATCATATCTATCCTCTGAGAAGAATAGATTATGAAATAGGTTTTCAGCAGCTTCTTTTGTTGGCGGCTCACCAGGTCTCATCATGCGATATATTTCAATCATCGCTTCAAGCGGTGTTTGTGTAGCATCAACTTTTAATGTATTTGATATAAATGGACCACGATCTAATTCATTGGTGTAAATAACATCGAATTTTTTAATATCATTTTCACGCAATAGCTCAATTAACTCTTCAGTTAACTCACTATTAGCTTCAGCAATAAACTCACCAGTAGATTCATCTACGATATTGTGCGCTATCATCTTGCCACACATATACTCATTAGGTACTTCTAACTTACTAATCTTTGCTTTTTCTAGTTCACGGACATGTTTAGCAGTAATTCTACGACCAGACTCTACAACTTTATCTCCACCAACTACGATATCAAATGAAGCTAACTCGCCTCGCAACCTAACAGGGTCTATAGCTAATTGGATTTTAGTTTTTTGAAGAGTTACTTCTAGCTTTTCATAAAAACACTCTAGAATTTGCTCCGTCTCCATTCCTAGCGCTCTAAGAAGAATAGTAGCAGGAAGCTTTCTACGACGGTCAATACGAACAAAAACAGCATCCTTAGGATCAAACTCAAAATCAAGCCACGAACCACGATATGGAATCACCCGGGCGTTATGCAATAACTTACGTGCGGTGTTCGTCTTACCCTTATCATGATCAAAGAAAACTCCAGGAGAACGATGTAACTGAGATACGATTACTCGCTCAGTACCATTAATAACAAAAGTACCTTTCTCTGTCATCAAAGGCATTTCACCAAGATATACATCTTGTTCTTTTATATCTTTAACAACTTTAGTTTTCTTTGGCGCATCTTTATCGTAAATAACCAGTCTTAAAGTAGCGCGAAGCGATGTAGCATATGTTAGACCACGTTGCTGACATTCACGCACATCAAATACAGGCTCAGCCAGATTGTAGTCAACATACTCAAGCATAACAAAGCCAGAGTAACTAACTATAGGAAAAACAGATGTAAAAGCACCATGTAATCCTGCATCTTTGCGCTCCTCTACTGGAACATCAGTCTGCAAATATTGACGATATGACTCCAGTTGAATAGCTAAAAGATAAGGTATATCTAATACCTGTGGGCGTTTACCAAAATCCTTACGGATACGTTTTTTCTCAGTAAAAGTCAGAGCCATCTTAATTCCTCTTCTGAAACCAGTTCAGTAACCTAATAACAAAGACCACAACACATCTTTGTCGAATACTTATTGCAGCTTCAACAACAGCTACAACAAAAAAAATTTTTACAACATTTTAGATCAGAAGCAATCTTCTGATCACCATAAGACAGATAATATCTTATAGTTATTTAAGCGACAAAAGGCCGACAGCAATTATTCACTGTCAGCCTTATGTATCATGAACGAGCAATAAGCCCGTTCATGCAAAGAAGAAATTACTTCAACTCTATTGAAGCACCAGCTTCTTCAAGTTGCTTCTTAATATCTTCAGCTTCTTCTTTAGAAGCGCCTTCTTTAACAGTAACAGGAACGCCTTCTACCATTTCTTTTGCTTCCTTAAGACCAAGACCTGTAATACCACGCACAGCTTTGATAGCACCAATCTTGTTATCGCCAAAGCTTGTCATTACAACATCAAACTCAGTCTGAGCTTCAGCAGCAGCACCAGCTTCAGCAGCAGCAGGAGCAGCAGCAACTGCAGCAGCAGCAGAAACGCCAAATTTTTCTTCCATATCAGAGATCAATTCTACGATCTCCATTACACTCATGTTTGATATTGCTTCTAGAATATCATCTTTAGAAACAGCCATTGTATTTCTCCTAAACCTAAATCAATCGTCGCAAAATGCGACTAGTAAATAAAATAAAATTAATTGTCTGAGAACAAAACTTGCTTATTAAGCAGGTTTTGAATCACGAACAGCAGCAACAGTACGAACAAGTTTTCCGGGAACTTCGTTAAGCGTACGAGCAAGCTTCTCAACAGGAGCTCTAAACGTACCAGCCAATATGGCCAACGCTTGATCTCTTGTAGGCAACTTAGCCAAACGATCGATATCAGAAGCAGGAAGCAATTCCCCACCAACAGATAACATTTTCACTTCCAACTTATCATGCTCTTTAGCGAAATCTTTCAGGACACGAGCCGCAGCACCAGGATCTTCTTGCGAAAATGCCAACACTAACGGACCAACAAAACCTTCACTCATACAAGAAAAATCTGTATCAGCCAAGGCAAGTTTTGCCAGATTATTTTTCACTACGCGCAGATAAACACCACCGTCACGCGCTTTAACACGCAATTCAGTCATCTCTCCTACACTTAATCCGTGGTACTCTGCAGCAACCGCGGAATGAGCTTCTGTAGCAACTGCAGCGACTTCAGAGACAATTTTCTTTTTGTCTTCAAAAGTTAATGCCACAACATCTACCTCTTTAATTCGGCAGCATAACCACCGTTTAATCAAAACAATCAGTTTATACAAACCAAGAGTCCGAAACGACGTGCCCCAAATCGACTGATTTAGGTTACGCCATCTACGCAGGAAATTAAGCACCAAAACCTATAACACAGAATCGGTACACCTACGGTCTTTGACGACATACACCAGGTATATCCATCAATAACTTCTCGTATTTAGCCAAGAAAAAACCTTAGCAAAACACAAAAAGACCGCACAAACATCGTGCAAATTCTTTAAAACTTAAGACTTAACAGTAGAAGTATCTACACTTAAACCAGCACCCATAGTACTAGAAACAGATATCTTCTTTAAGTAAACACCTTTGGCAGAACTAGGCTTTGCCTTAACCAAATCAGCGACTAAAGCATTTAGATTTTCAGTTAGAGCACTACTATCAAAATCTAAATTACCAATAGTACATTGAATAATTCCAGCTTTATCAGTTCTATACCTAACCTGACCGCCTTTCGCATTTTTAACTGCTGTAGCAACATCAGCACTAACAGTGCCAACTTTAGGATTAGGCATTAAGCCACGAGGACCAAGAACCTGCCCCAACTGACCAACCACTCTCATCGCATCAGGGCTTGCAATTACAACATCAAAGTCCATATTGCCTTTTTTGACTTCTTCAGCCAAATCTTCCATACCCACAACATCTGCGCCAGCCTCTTTAGCCGCTTCTACATTATCACCCTGTGTAAATACTGCTACACGAACTGTCTTACCCGTACCATTTGGCAACACTGTAGAACCACGAACAGCCTGATCTGATTTTTTCGCATCAACACCAAGATTAATACTCACATCAACGCTTTCAGTAAACTTAGCAGGAGGAAGGTCTTTTAATAAACTAAAAGCTTCAACTACATCGTACAATTTATCCGCTTCAACTTTTTCGCCAATTAGCTTTTGACGCTTAGTTAACTTAGCCATTACTTAACACCCTCTGTTTCAAGACCCATACTACGAGCACTACCCGCAATTGTTCTAACAGCAGCATCTAAATCAGCAGCAGTTAAATCAGGCTCTTTTGCCTTAGCAATCTCTTCTAACTGAGCTCTTGAAACCTTGCCCACTTTATTAATATTAGGAACAGCACTACCTTTTTGAATACCCGCTGCCTTTCTCAATAAAATTGAAGCAGGCGGAGTCTTAACATCAAATGTAAAACTCTTATCACTATATACAGTAATAACCACTGGCAAAGGCATACCTTGCTCAGCGCTCTGAGTAGCAGCATTAAATGCCTTACAGAATTCCATAATATTCAATCCAACCTGACCCAAAGCTGGACCAACAGGTGGACTTGGGTTTGCCTGACCAGCAGGCACTTGCAATTTGAGATATCTCTCAACTTTCTTAGCCATTATCTAACTCTCCACGAGTTCAAACGTTATCCGTGAGCTGCCAAACAACTCCTTCAAACTCCTCGACAAATATTAAAATTAAGTTTTTTCTACCTGAAAAAATTCAAGCTCCACAGGTGTTGAACGCCCAAAAATCTGAACTGCAACACGCATGGTACTTTTCTCATAGTTGACTTCCTCAACTACACCATTGAAATCATTGAAAGGCCCATCATTAACACGAACCACCTCACCAACCTCAAACAAAACTCTTGGTCGGGGCGCCGCAACACCCTCTTCCATGCGATTCATAATCGCATTTGCTTCTTTCTCTGTTATTGGCGCAGGCCTATCACTAGTACCACCAATAAAACCTAATACTCTTGGCGTATCTTTAACCAAGTGCCAGCTATCATCATTGAGATCCATCTCAACCAAGACATAACCAGGAAAGAACTTTCGGGTACTTTTCTTTTTCTGACCCTCACGCATCTCTACAACTTCTTCAGTAGGGATCAATATCTCACCAAAAGAATCTTCTAGACCAAAGCGCTCGATACGCTCTTTTAACGCTTCTTTCACACGCATTTCATAATTTGAGTACGCATGAACCACAAACCATTGCTTAGACATGTTAACTACCCACCGACAATAGAGCCTTAACACCAGCACCAAGCAGCATATCAACAAACCAAAGGAAAATAGCCAAGATAACCACCATAATGAAAACCATCAAAGTAGTTTGCATAGTTTCGGCACGTGTAGGCCAAACCATTTTTCTAACTTCTGAACGAGCAAGACCAAGAAAGCTTATCAAGCCCCTACCCTTATTCGTAGTAGCAGATATACCAACAGCAATTCCTACCGCCGCTAAAATACCAAGAACCTTATAAAGAAGTGGCTGCTCTGCAAAGTAGTAGAACCCCACAATCCCAGCAAGTAAAAACACCAAAGCCAGTAATAGCTTAATAGTATCAAATACCGAACCCTGAGCTTCTGAATTAGTTGCCATAGTTTGATTTGTCAGCTTGTCTCAGCCTATCCATATATATAGAGTACTTACTTAAAAATCCTTTTTGATCAGAAATGGCAGGCCAGGAGGGACTCGAACCCCCAACAATCGGTTTTGGAAACCGGTGCTCTACCAATTGGAGCTACTGGCCTAATTTGATAACAACGTTAAAAAACCAAGTTTCTGAAACAACAAAAGAACGAAGAACAATCACCTAGTAATTATTCTTCGCTCTCTAAAAGGACGCGGAAGTATAACAGAAAGATTTACTTACTCAATCTATTCCGCATTCTAATTATTCGATGATCTTTGCAACAACACCAGCACCAACAGTACGTCCACCTTCGCGTATTGCGAAACGCAGACCTTCATCCATTGCTATCGG
>NZ_CANLZW010000058.1 GCF_947495625.1 uncultured Cocleimonas sp. | reverse complement strand
TTACATCTCCAATTATGGCACTTTGATGCCGCATTAAAGAGGAGGAGACCATCTCATCACCTTTTAGCCTGTTTTTTTTAGTAGCTCCAATGTAACTCTAAAAATACAGGTTTTATAAGCTAATTACTGACTTTTAGTAAGATTTATAATTCTTACTTTTCAACAAATGCCCTTTCTATCACATAGTGACCTAATTTACCTTTGTTAAACTCTACAAAACCCATGTCATCTAAAATTCCGCACATCTCTGTTAACATCGATGGACTTCCACATAACATGAAACGATCATCGTCTAGATTCGGTTTAGGTAAACCAATGTCTTCAAATAATTTGCCTGATTGTATTAATGTAGAAAGCCTGCCTTGATTGCGAAATTCTTCGCGCGTAACAGTTGGATAGTAAATCAGTTTTTCTTTCACTAAGTCGCCAAAGTATTCATTGTTGGGTAATTCATTGGTGATGTAATTCTCATAAGCCAGTTCAGAAACTGTGCGAACTCCGTGTGTGAGAATTACCTTATCGTAACGTTCATATATATCTGGGTCTTTGATGATACTCATAAATGGCGCTAAACCGGTGCCTGTACTAATTAAATACAAGTGTTTCCCTGGGAGTAAATTATCCGCAATTAATGTGCCTGTTGGCTTGGTGCTGACTAATACCTCATCACCAATTTTCAGATTACGGAGTCGAGACGTTAGCGGCCCGTCCGTGACTTTGATGCTGAAAAACTCGAGCTCTTCTTCGTAGTTGGCACTAGCAATACTGTAAGCGCGTGTTAATGGTTTTCCTTCAACCTCTAAGCCAATCATCACAAAATGACCATTATGAAAACGAAAGTTATGTTCACGAGTCGTTTTGAATGAAAATAAAGAATCATTCCAGTGATGAACGTCTGTCACTGTCTCAGTTACGAGCTTAGCCATAATAAATTGTCTTCTTGGTTAGAGGTAGGAAGGTAAAGATAGAATTACGATTGGGGTTAGGATTAGATTTACAAGATTGGCGATTATCACTGATTGATTAGCCCTTTTCTAATTCAATTAGAATCAGTGGTGTTACCTCTAGTTTGAATCAACTTTAAAACAAAGTTGTTTTCCCAGATCGTTCGACATGTTTTTTTGTTGTTGTTTAAAAACGAAATTTGAAATTATGTAAATGGTTAGAGTTCACAGTGCAGTATTGTTGTTAGAGCATGGTTAGCGACTAATTATTTAGTCAGTGAAGCCATAAAAGTATGATGAATACGTTCGTCTGAAAATATTGCGTAAAAGATATTTTGGTTGTTTAATTTGGCGATATTTATAATTATAAAAAGCTTAAACCATCAATAATCAACTTTCCAGTTTCGATAAATCCATAAAACGCATGATCATGTTGAGCTTCATGTTTGTACTGTTAATTCCTTTTGGATTTTCAATCAGCAGTCTTTATCAAAATTCATGGTCTCAAGCGCAGCAAAGCATGCTAGAAAAGCATCAATTGATTTCTCAAGCGTTAATCGAACCTTTCACCTTGTTTATCTCATCAAGACAAAAATCATTAGCGGCACTTGGTAAGGATATTATTACTGCTAAATCTCAACAAAGACCATATTTTGTCAACAAGCAAAAACAAAAAGAACGATACGAACATGACATTACTAGATTAATTAATAAATATTACAATTCTTATGAAGACCTAGTCTCAATCTCATATATTTCAGCGGATAAAGAAACTAAGCTAATCTCTTCTACCACTCTAAATAAATCAGAAACTGACTTTCCTTTGTATTCGGATTTGCCTCTGACGTCTTTAAATACGGGAAAAAAAAGCTATCGAGGAAATTTTATATCTCCTGTCTTTATAAGTCGGTTTAACAATAAACCAGTAGTACTTTTGAAACGTCATCTAATCAGAGAAGATAATGAAACGCTTGATACAATTCGCGCTGAAGTTTCACTGAATTATATTGATACAATGTGTTCTAAAATTAATTTTGGTCATAAAGGACATTGTGCAACTGTTGATCAAACGGGGCATGTAATCTCACATCCAAATAAAGAATGGATGAGGGAGATTAGAGATCTTTCAAAGCTGTTAGTGGTTAAAAAAATGATGGCAGGTTTGTCTGGAACAACCGAATTTTATTCGCCTTTTATAAAAGAAGACATGGTTGCAGGCTATAGTGCTATTCCTGGTTTAGGCTGGGGGGGTAATGATTCCTCAACCTAAATCTGAATTAACACACTCTTTCGATAAAATAAGAACTCAAGCATACTGGTGGTTAATAGCAGGCATCATCTTCGCGTTATTTATCGCTTATATGTTAATGAAAAAAATCATTTCACCGATCAATAACCTTATAGAAAGAACGAAAGAGATAAACTCTGGAAATGATTACATCGGGCTGGGTCCTATCCCGGAAAAAAGCCCAAGTGAAATACAGCATTTGTGGAAATCGTTTGCAAACCTGATTTCCGGCTTACAAAAATCGAACAGTGAAGTGACGAAACTCAATAATTCATTGAATAGTGATATCAACAAAGCTACTCAAAAGCTTCGTGAAATGAATAAGGATTTGTATGAGATTAGTAATTAGGACTTTGTAACATCGTTAGCAAACAGACGTTACTTTACCAATCATTTAAAAAAGATTTTAGAATCGTCTGTTCAAGGCTCAGTAGGAATAATTGCTATTGATCTGGATAAATTCAAACAAATAAATGATTCCTATGGCCATGACGTCGGAGATCTTGCTTTACAGCACCTATCTCAAATTTTAAAGGAATCCACTAGAAAAGATGATCTGGTTGCACGTATAGGTGGTGATGAATTTAGTATCTATGTGAAAGATTTAAGCGATCAAGACCTTAAATTCCTGGCTGATAAAATACACTCAGCAGTTGAAAACACACCACTATTATTTCAGGGACAGTAAATACCTATAACCGTATCTATGGGTATAACAAACTATGTAATAAATGAAGACAGTAAGTCGGACTTTAAAGAACTATTTATTCAAGCAGATGACGCAATGTATTTATCCAAGCAACAGGGTCGTAACCAAGTCAGTTTTTATCAAGCGAATAAAAACACTTCTGCCGAAAGTAAGATGCAAACCATCTCGGCATAGAAAAAATGATTTTATTTTTAATGCACTATACGAATTATTATGACCTTATAGCAGTATATAAAATCATCAGAAGTAGCGAGCTAATCGCACCTGTCGGCACTGCTAGAACTAGCATATAAAAGTAGCCAGCACTTTCACCGAATATAAAATAAACACCAACAGTCGATAGTGTTGCAATAACGAGCGTGCCGATTGTAATCGTAAAGAAGATATTTTTATTTTCGTTAGCCATAGCTTTTTAGCCAAGCCATTTTAGTAATATTATTAAACAGAGAATAGTGCATCATTACTGCAACGAAGGCCGAACTCATACGAATCACAAGACATCATCTGCTCATCATTTCCCAAGCTAATGCTATCTCTATTACAACTTTATTCAGTCGCCAGTTTTACCAACATCTGTTTATTGCTAGAGCTGACAGTATAACGAATCAACTCTCCAGTAAGCTTCTCAACATGAAAATATTATCAGGATTCTGATAAACCCAGAAGATCTGTTCGGTATCATCTGGTCACATATCACTATCTATGACGAAAATAGTACTGGTTATTTTTATAGGCAATTCTAAGTTGATGACTTCGTTCATTGAGCACTGAATATTCTCTTGATAGGATATTACTGATATATCGCCAGTGGGCCTTTACTTCGTCTTCTTCAACTTCCACGATAAGATATCCTCTATCAGTAAAGTTTGAATAAAGTGAGTTCTTATCAAACACATTTACGCTATCTTCAAGTTGTCTTAGTAACTTTGGGTCATCAATATCATAATCTTCTTCGAGTCCTGGCGAGGTTACAGAAGTAGTACCTAACTCTATCCCTAAAACCTGATTTAATTTATTAACAAACTTACTTGCCCAAGAAAAATGGGTATCACCTGATAATATTACGTTAGGTTTATTAACACTTTTAAGAATTTTATAAAGGTTTTCACGTTCACTTGGATAACCATCCCAAGCATCCAGGTTATATGGAAGCATTTTACTTAAACGATTTTTCTCATCATCTGTTAGAGTCGCATCATTTAACGTCATTCGTGCTTTAATACGACTCGTTTCATAGTATGAGTCTGTAATCTGTTTTTTTAATTTAGCTTTTTCTTCTTTATCTTCGCTCTTAAAATATTTGTTAGCTGCTTTAATTATCTCCAATGGCACATTGCTGTTGGTTACCTTCACCTGTTGTGCTATAAATTGCCACCTAGTATTTGAGTTGCTTAATTCACTTTCTAACCACTCAAGTTGATCCTGACCCAGCAATGATCGTTTTGAAGAGGAAATATCTTTCTTGAAGGTTATTTCATCAAAATATTGATCCTTAATATAATCACTGTAATCAAATTGAGCAGACCTGCTTAACAGTCTGGTATCTAGCATATATAAGGATAAAAGATCTCCAAAATGAAAGGAGCGATAGATTTTTTCACTTTCACTTCCATACGGTGGTCGAATAGGAAGCCATTCATAATAGGCTTTAATCGCAGATTTTTTCTGCTTTTCGTATTCGTTAGATGTCATGTCATTATCGTATACACCTAATGCATAGACGTTATTTAAGATTTCATGATCATCCCAGATACTGATCACAGGAAAATTCTTATGAAGTTCCTGTAAGTCAGGATCACTTCTATAAAGTGAGTATCTTCGGCGATAGTCATTTAAACTTTTTAATGCTTTATCATTATCATCAGGTAATTGCCTACCACTTTTAACAGAATTTTTTGTGCCATAAGCAGGTTTTCCCGATTCATCATACATTCCGTATTCATAGATATAATCACCTAGATGTATAATGAGATCGATCTTATTTTTAAGCTTACAGACATCCCTATAAACATTAAAATAGCCACTAGTAAAATTCGAACATGAAAATACTGCAAAGGTCATTTTTTTTGTATGCGAAGGTAAGGTAATGGTGTTTCCAATTGTCGAAACATTATTAGCCGATCTAAAACGGTAGTAATAACGTGTACCTGGTTCTAGTTTATTCAGATCAACTTTTACCGTGAAATCATTTTCTCTTTCTGCGTAAACAATACCTGTATGAATTAACGTTGAAAAATCATTCTTATGTGAAACCTCATAGATTATTCCAATTGATGGAGTCACTTTTTCAGGGCTAAGCCGTGTCCAGATAATCACCTTATCTTGCAATGGATCGCCACTGGCAACCCCATGTAAAAACTGACCATTTCCTAACTTCTTTTCATCAGATAAACCTAGGTTTATTAAACCCGTTGAAATGATGACTCCTGTAGATAAACTCAGAAAACGGCGACGATATTTATCCATTGAAAAATCTCAATACCTGACTGCTGAAAACTTACATTTTTTAGCACACAATTAACAATTATCACATTAGATTCCATGCATTTAGGAGATTATAAACCCAAGAGTCATCTATACAGAGTTTAATAAATTAAATAAAGCTGTGTGATGCAGGTAATTTCTCATAGTTAGCATAAAGGAAAATGTTATGAAGAAAAGAAGTGTACTTAAAAAAACAATCTATGCATCAGGAATAACTAGCGGTATCGGATTACTAATGCTTGCAGGATGTGGTGGAGGAAGTAGTAGTGACACTACAGAAACAGGTACTTCAACTCTTGATGCTGTTTCCATAGAAAAACTCGCAAGTCGAGTAGTGGAGGAAGGCGACTGTGTAGCTGTGAGCGGTGCTTCTTCAGCTCGTATCAGTGATAAACTAGCATCTACAGATGAAGTGTCTACGCCGCCATTACTTGCTTTAGCAATAGAAAATGTTATCAATGGTCTACTAGGAGGCACATTAACTAAAACTGGAGAACATTTAGACGGCACAGACACTTTGACCTATACGTATTCAGATTTTGCAAATCCAGTTGGAGAATTAGCATTCTCTGCAAATGGAACTGCATCTGTCATTGATTATGGTGTCCCAGGAGATTTTGGTCCGATAATGAGCAATAAAACTATCGATACCACTGATGAAATAACAATTACAAAAGAATCAAATACCGAGAGTCGCCCAGGACTATTAAGCAGAATTTTGCTAGGTACCTATAAACTAAAAATTGCAGGATTAGATCGTACCTACGCTCAAGAGTTTGCAGATCCTGATAGTTATGTAATTGATGATGTAACACTGGTTAACGCTGATACTAGCAGTGAATACAAAATATCCAATCTAAAAGGTAAAGGATATTTTAATCCTTCACAGGCCGCTTTAATGGATATTGAATATACTTACAACAGCCCTGATGTTGGTCCGTTCACAGTGAAGAGTGACAGTCTAACTGTATCACTTGATACAATGAAAATTCCAAGCAGTGCAGAGGGTACCTTGATCATGACAGCGACTGATGGGACTCAAGCAGAAGTAGTCCTCGAAAACACAGGTACAGTTAAGATTTTCTCTGTAGATGGTACAACCAAGACCTTAACATCAGAAGTTGACTGTTCTGGGCTAGTTCATTAATTATTAAGTTGCCACTTTCAGATTAGTAAGGTTGCGATATTTGTCGTGGCCTTACGTATTCTGCAAATCAATAGAAATTCGATAGATTAATAAACTCAATCAGCTACACCCTAATTCTAGGAGTATTGAAATGAAGATAAAATATAACAAATTCACCAATAAATTTATCGTATTTATCACTCTCATTCTACTTACAAGCTTAAATGCAGCCTACGCTGGGCCTTGTATAAGTAACAATTGGCAGCCCACTTTTGTGCATGATAATGATAACGAAGATGGCCCATGGTATGTCATGCCAAATGGTAAGTTTATAAAAATGCGCATTGTAAATAATCGTAGCTGGACAGAGCACGCATGTGACCTGATTAAACGATATGGGGTACGTGACAGAACGGGTTATCAAGGTTGTCTAAACTACACAAGAATTCAGTGTGGATGTAAGCGTGGACTGAGTGAGACAAACAGAATCTGCTCAAACTTCTTAGCATTTCACAAAAGAAAGCAACCTGTTTTACCGTATAAAACTAACCAAATAAATTCAAATCAAAATAATATAAGTTTATTAGGAGAAATAGCTACAACATCCCCAGATATTTTTAGTTCTACACCAAATACATGGAATAGTGGAAGTAATAACCAACAAACGAATCAACACCAATCTGGTGGAAGTGGGCATGTAAACAGTAACCAAAACCAGAATATCAGCTCTGCCAACAAGAACTCTGGCCCACAATGTAAGGATCGAAATCCAGACCCTAGTAAATACAGACACCGCTTTGATACGAATAATAACCCAAACGATCAAACCTATATAGATTGTAATTACTACAAAGATGGTACTTTACAGGCTCAGCAGCCTTACTTGAATAATAAACTTAATGGAGTTAGGATTATTCATACTAAGAATAATAACTGTGGTGGCAGATACGTTAGTGATAGAAGAATATACAGGAATGGAAAAATAGTTTTTCAGTGGAACTATTTGTGTGATCGAAAAACAGGAAACATATACAAATCTCATATGGATGCTTACTCAAATGGTATAAAAACTAACGCAACAAGTTGGCATTCAAACGGAGTAAAATCGAAATATACCGATTACAAGCCAAATGGTAAAATAGCTACTGGTTATAACTATAACAGGCAAGGCAAGTTAACATATTGCACAAAGTATGATAATAAAGGCACCCCTCACAATTTCAATGGAAACTACGGACAATGTAACTAATGATGAAAAACATACGCACTCTATTGAACATTATCGACAATCAATAGTAGACAATGCATAAATCAATCTTCTCATTGCTGTTACTTTTATGGATGGCCAATGCAGAATCTGGAGATCTAGAAACCCCGAAGCCAGATTCTGCTTTCTTACAAATGCTTCACACTACTGTAGAAATCGATGAACGCAGCAATAAAGTTCGTTCACTCGAAAAACATCCTACAGAAAGCACCCGTCTGACATTGGAAACAATTGCTCTGGATACCAAAGAAACTAACGAGGTTCGTATGCAGGCAATTTGCTCTTTAGGCAGTATCGCCAATCAAAAAAGCTTGCCCGTGCTACTTAATATTCTAGAAGATGAAATTCAACAGCACCATGGGTTTTGGGCATGTGCGATACCAGCGCTTGCTGCGCTTAAAGATAGAAGAGCGATCCTATTGTTAATACGTGTTGCTAACCAGAGAGAAGAACACCTGGCTGGTATGGATCACATGGCTATTGAAGCCTTAGCAGAAATTGGCGATGACAGAGAAGTAGAATTTCTTACGAGCAAAGCTTATATAGTACCTGTGAGATTTGCTGTTATTAAAGGACTAGCCAGAATTGCATCAGTCAAATCAATAGACACATTGATAGAAGCATTGCAAGGAGCTGAAGAACCGGAAATTGTTAAAGAAGCTCAACGAGGAATAATAATAATTGGCAAAGGCGCAATACCCGCTCTTAATAAAACCCTGGAAGAATTCCCTAAGGACTGGGATAAAACATATGAAGCACGCATACATGAGTTATTACAAAAGATTCATGAGTAATATTATTATCTTTTATATTCAGGAATACTTTCATGAAATATAAGCTCCCCCTACTTTGAATGACAATTATGCGGCTTCGCCTTTCCTTTGGATCAACTTTTAAAATATTGTTATCATAAAGCGTTCGGCTTGTTTTGTTGTTTAAAACGGTTTTGAAATTTAAATAAGCCAGACATTTTTAAAACTTAATGTGATTCAAGCCTGTTTATCTCAAAAATTTGTTTAGTTAAATAATAAGGACGCAATTCAAATCCCTATTTATTTTTCGACATTTATTTATCGACCTTATTTTCAAAAAAAGCGCGTTCAATAACGTAATAAACTAATTTACCTTTATTAAACTCTACAAAACCTTGTCATCTAAAATTCCGCACATTTCTTCTAAAATTGATGGAATGCCTCAGATAATAAGATGATCATCTGCTGGATTCGCTTTTGGCAAACAAATGTCTTCAAATAATTTGCCTAACTCTATCAACATAAAAGCCTTCCTTGGTTGCAAAAAATCTTCGTGTGTCACAGTGAGTTTTTATTTCACTAAATCACCAAAATATTCATTATTAGGTAATACATTGATGAGGAACTCTTAAATAGTCTCAGAAACTGTTCGCGTTCCTTGTCTGAGAATAAGCTTATCGTAACTCTCATAAATATCTGTGGCTTAGATAATAATCATAAATGGCGCTAAACCAGTTCCTCTTCTGATTAAATACAAATTTTTTCCGTGGATTAAATTATCAACGATTAGGGTTCCAGTTGGTTTCGTACTGACTAATCCCTCGCCTCCAATCTCAGGATTACGCAGTCGAGATGTAGATAATCAATCCATGAATTTAATGCTGAAAAATTCTATTCATCTTCATATTTAGTACCATCGATACTATTAGCGCGACTTAAAAGTTTTCCATACACCACAAAAACGTCAACTCCTATACAACCCCATTTAACCTAGCTTTCCTAACCGTGCTCACCGACATATAAATATTCAATGCAAGTCCTGTTAAAATCAGTAACGCTGCAATGATTTTCCAGATCGGCATAGGTTCACCTAACATCAAATACGAAGCCATCATACCTGATACAGGAACCAGTAATGCCCAGGGTGTCACCACCGAAGCATTGTATCGACTGATTAAATAATTCCAGATGCCATAACCGATCAGCGTATTTCCGATGGTTTGCCACAACACCACGTAAACGCTAGTCATTGATGCCGATTGGATACTGTTTTTCATCAACGCCCAACCTTCAAAATAAAACGACATTGCAAACAATACAGGCACGGTAAATAACGACGAATAAGCGAGAAACGCAATAATATCAACCTTGCCTGCTTTCTTGATCACCATATTGCCCATGGCCCAACTCATCGCCGCAATCAACACCAGAACCAGACCTAATAGTGTTGTATTGTCATCGACCTTGCTGGCGATTAAGGCGATGCCGGAAAAGCTAATCAGCAATGCGATCCATTGCGCTGGCTTAATCGTTTCTTTGAACATAAAGATCGCGAAGATAATACTGAAGAATATCTGCGTTTGTACCACCAGAGATGCAAGGCCAGGCGATATATCATTTTGCATCGCATAAAACAGCACGCCAAACTGGCCGAAACCAATTAACAATCCATACGCCGCTATTAACCCCCAACCCGCTTTGGGTCGCTTCATAAAAAACACCAGAGGGAATGCCACTAAAAAGAAGCGAATTGCAGCAAATAAAAATGGTGGCAACTCATCCAGACCGTACTTAATAAATACAAAATTTGTACCCCAAATCAAGGTAACAAAGAAAGCGAGAAGCTGATGTGATTTACTCATGGCAATGCTCAAGGGTAACGTCTATAAATCCAAAAAAATAATTTGGATGAAACTAATTTTGTAAATTAGCACCATGATCTGCTGATAAATAGACACAGTTGCGATTAAATCTGTACTTGAACATGGCGCATATCAACTTACTTATTTGTTTAAATGTTCTAAGCTATAAATAAATGTTAAGGTGAAGTCATTCACATCAAACAAGGGTTTCTGATATTTTCTTATAGAAAAAGTTCTGTAAACACCATGTGAGCGTCTCTGTGAGAGAGCTCAGTAAAATAGCAAAAACAACATGAAACACTTAAAACTAACCTAAAAAAAACAGCTTTTAATAAATGGATTTAACAACACTTCCCGACACAAAAAATTGGTTAATTTTTACTGATCTCGACGGTACTTTATTGGACCATCATGATTATAGTTTCTCTGCTGCCAAACCGGCATTAAAGCAACTCAAACAACTAGGCATTCCGGTAATCATAAACTCCAGTAAAACCCTTGCTGAAATTGCACAAATTTCCAACGATTTGGGTATGAATACCCCTCAAATTGCAGAAAATGGCAGTATCATTTTCGACCCTGAAGAAAAGCAGACACATACCTTAGGCGCTGATTACACAACAATTTGTCAGGTGCTAGATGCACTGAGACTAGAACATGGATATTCCTTTAACGGTTTTCATGACTGGAGTGCAGAGCAAATCGTTGAACACACTGGCTTAAGCCCTCAGGCAGCAAGAAATGCAGCCCAACGCCAAGGCAGTGAACCCTTATTATGGGAAGATGACGAAGCGCTGATCGAAGATTTCCGTCAACACTTAAAACAACATGGTCTAGAATTAAAACGGGGTGGACGTTTTTGGCATGTGATGGGACAAACCGATAAAGTTGAAGCGATGCTTTTTGTGCAGAAACAACTAAATAATAACTCGAAAGCTTTTACCATTGCCCTAGGCGATAGTGCGAATGATAAAGACATGCTGACAGCAGCCAATGTCGCGATTATCGTTAACAACCCCAAAGGTACAGCGTTTACTATCGATGCGAATAAAAGACCAACACCCAACCACCTGATAAAAACCACATTAGAAGGCCCTGCTGGTTGGAACGAAGCAATAATGCAACTCTTGCAGGGATCAACAACAAACTAACAGATAGTCAAAATACAGAAAGAATACAGAAAGAAACTCACTCAAAAATAAAAAGGATGTCATGTCAGACTTTAAACAAACAGGACCAATTACAACACTTCACAAATTACCGGGTGCATCATTAGAAAAAATTGAGAATGAATTAAGACGCCTATCCAAAAGACATCCAATGACTCTCATCCTGCCCTCCTTATTTTCTGAACTGGAAGGCCCTGCATTATCGGGAATTTTAGATGAGTTACAACATGCTGATTACATCAATGAAATCGTCATTGGTCTTGATCAGGCAGATCAAAAACAGTTTGATTATGCACGTGAGTTCTTTTCCAGATTACCCCAGAAAAAACGCATTCTATGGAATGACGGACCTCGCTTAAAAGCCGTTGCTAAAATGCTGGAAGACAAAAAACTGGCGCCCGATCAGCCCGGCAAAGGACGTAATGTCTGGTACTGCATGGGCTATATTCTAGCTGCTAATAACAGTAAAGCGATTGCGCTACACGATTGCGATATTCTTACCTATACCCGTGAAATACCTGCTCGATTGTTTTACCCCATTGCCAACCCTGCCCTGGATTTTGAATTCTGCAAAGGCTATTACGCTCGCGTAAATGCTAAACAACAACTCAGTGGCCGTGTCACACGTTTATTTGTACAACCGATGTTGCTGGCGCTGAAAAAGGTATTAGGTAATATCGAATACATCGAATTTCTCGATGCATTCCGCTACCCATTATCAGGTGAATTCTCCATGAGTGATGACATGCTCAACTCAATGCGAATCCCGAGTGACTGGGGACTGGAAATCGGCATACTCTCAGAAGCTTATCGCAACACATCGCCACGACGCGTTTGTCAGGTTGATATTGCCGATAATTACGATCACAAGCATCAGGAAATGGGTGGCGAAGATCACACACAAGGCTTGTCTCGCATGAGTCATGAAATTACCAAAGCGCTTTTTAGAAAATTAGGTACTGAAGGCCATGCGATGAATAAAGCCTTCTTCCGCGCGGTAAAAGCCACCTATTTACGCGAAGCATTAGACTTGCTGGATAACTTTAACGCAGATGCGCAAATTAATGGTTTAACCATGGATATCCATGCGGAAGAAAAGACCATCGAACTCTTCGCCAGCAGTATTATTGAAGCGGGTGAAACCTATCTAAAAAATCCGATGGAAGTACCCTTCATCCCTAACTGGCGTCGTGTATTCAGCGCTGTACCAGATTTAACCGATCAAATACTGGAAGCGGTTGAACTGGACAACGCCTGATAATTAAATGAAAAGAAGCGAATCAAACGTCTCTTCAAATACGGATTAGTTATACAGACACTGCCAACCAAAGACAGGCATACGGCTTTAACACCAGCATATTGCCTTCTCTTTCTGGTTCTACGTCATAGAGAACATTTTTCCATTGCCCCGGTTCACCAAGAATCGGGCGTATTTTCGCATCATCGAGATACTGGTTCACTTTACTGAAATTATATAAAGCCACGATCTTCTGTTTACAATCCAGCGAAACACGCACCACGCCTAACACCTTGTCATCCAGATCTAACACATCCTGTGTTGCATCTGGGTGGAAAGCAGCCTGCTCGCAGCGCACTTTGATGCGTCTCAAATACTCATTCATTAAAAGATGCGTACTACTCTCTGGTACTTCCAGTAATGCTTCTAGCTCATCAATATTCCACTGATGACGATTAATCGAACGCGTCGTACCTGTGACTTCGACGTGTTCGTGATCGTTCGGCGTAGCGAGCAAGGAATGAATATAAATACCCGGAATACCACGCATCGACAAAGCAACTGTTTGTGACAGAAGAAAACGCGCGACTTGCCATGGTGCTGACTGATTACCCGGATTTCTAAACGCATCGAAATACGTTACATTGATTTCATACGGGACATTCTTACCTTCAACATTCTTACGGGTAGAAATATAGGCTCCACCGGCACGCATATCCTCAAGCAACTGTTTTAGCTCATCTTCAGGTATCAATCCTTCCAGTGGACGAACGCCGATTCCATCGTGCGATGCCGTAAAGTTAAAATAGGTACAACCCTCTGGTGGTGGCGTTAGATGTTTCAACCATTCATACAAGTAAAGGGTATTACTGGTGTGAATCGCGTGCAGCAACAACGGTGGCAAACTAAACTGATACACCATCTGGGCTTCATCGCCTTCACCAAAATAACTGATGTTTTCTTCGTGCGGCACATTCGTTTCTGTTAACAAAATTGCGCCCGGGCTTACCGCGTCCGTCACATCGCGTAATAGTTTCACCACCTCGTGTGTTTGCGGTAAATGCAAACACGACGTGCCCTCTTCTTTCCATAAAAAGGCAATCGCATCAAGACGCGTAATGCGTGACCCCTGGCTGATATAAAACAGCAAAATATCCAGCATTTCCAACAACACTTTGGGGTTCTTGTAATTTAAGTCGACCTGATCTGCACTAAAGGTCGTCCAGACATGACGAATACCGGAATGTGTTGGGATATCCGTCAACAATGGGGTGCTACGAGGACGCACCACGTGAGACCAGTCTTTATTTGGGTCTTCGTATATAAAGAAATCTTTATAAGGGTCGCGATCAGCACGAAAATCGGAGAAATACAGACTCACGCGCGAACAATGGTTCAATACGAAATCAAACATCAGATTGAAATTTTCACCGAGCTTATCTACATCATCCCAGGTGCCTAAATCCGATCGAATCACACGATAGTCAGCAACAGAAAAACCATCGTCAGACGTGTAAGGAAAAATCGGCAATAAATGAATCACATTAAAATAATCGCTGAGACGTTTATCAGCAAATTCTTTAAGGGTTTGTAGCGATGCTTTTTCAGGTGTACCTTGATTGGTACTTTCCTGCTGTGAGCTCGATTGAATCGAATCACCATAACTGATCAGGGTGACATCTTTCTCATCCCAATGACTTTTGAAATGGTGTTTATCAATCGCTTTCTGATATTTCTGTATGCGTTGCTCTAACTCGGGAATAAACCATTCTGCGACCTCCTCACCGTACAAAAAATTTAAACGGGTAACTATCTGGCTGATAGTGTCTGCAGGAAGTTTCTTCATACTTAAGTACTTTCTGGTGAGATAGGAACTTAAAATATATCGTAAATACAGGGTTTATTCTTGGTTAAAACGATTATCAGGTTTAGTATTTTTTACCACAAGGGATAAATAAAATAACCCGTAATCTAAATAAAACCATGTCACCCCCCTACTTTGAACGATATTTATGTGGCTACGCCTTTCCTTCGGATCAACGTAAATAGAATTTATGCAGATCTAGACACTTTTTTATCAATTCCTGTATAAACATCAACAAACACATTAATAAATAAATCCTTTTCTCTATTTATCCTAGCTTTTAAATTAAAATAAAACCATGAAAGACGATGACATCCACCTAGCTCTGGAGAAACGCCTCGGTGCTATTCATGCCAGACAACGATTAGGCATAGAACAAGACTCTGAGCCCAGAGTGTTTGGTGGTGGACTCAATACTTTCCATCCCGAAAACTGGTTTTCAGCACATGCTGTGATTCGTTCCATACTGAAAATGACAGGCTTCTACTGGATTGGTCGCAACAATAGCCTTAAGCACCAACTCGTTAAACATGATATCCGCATTCCCAATCTGCCACCAAAGTTTGATGGATATACCTTGTTGCATCTTAGTGATTTGCATGTAGATATGTCTGTGAATGCGACTCAGGCTTTAATTGATCAAATCAAATCACTGGAATATGATGCCTGCATCCTTACTGGAGACTATCGTGCCAAAACCAACGGATCGATTGAAGCGGCCATGCAAGGCATGTTGCACCTTAATGAGCATTTAAAATCACCCGTTTATGCGGTCTTGGGTAATCACGATAGTATCCGCATGGTTCCCGAATTAGAAAAAGCTGGCATTCATTTTCTACTCAATGAAGCGATTGAAATCAAACAGCAGAATGAGAGTATTTTTCTGGCCGGGATTGATGATGCGCACTATTACCGGGTAGACAATATCGAAAAAGCAGCGGAACAAATCCCAATCGACAAGGTATCCATTATTCTATCGCACACACCCGAGGTGTATCGTCAGGCCGCTCACGCGGGTTTTGACGTATTGTTTTGTGGTCACACGCACGGAGGTCAGATCTGTTTGCCTGGTGGTATTCCGGTAACACTAGATGCTAAATGCCCACGAAGAATGGGTTCAGGAGAATGGCAATACGCTGATTTAACTGGCTATACCTCAAGAGGCGCCGGAACCTGTATCGTCGATGTCAGATTAAATTGCCCACCAGAGATAACACTCCACACCCTACGTTGCGGGTAAATCATTGCGGGTAAATCCTAGCGGCTATATCAATGTATTCTACAAACAATCAATAAGGCTTTTTTCGAATTTTCAACGTATATAAAATACGCGAGAGAACTAGTTCCACAACAATAAAAAGTACGACTAAATAGGTAATTTGCCACCACGTAAGTCCAACAATTGATGACACGGCAATCAACGGAAATAACGCTTCAGGAATCTGATCAAGCCCAAGTGCCATGCTACTCGGAGTCATTCCCAAACGACGTTTCACAAAGCTAGAAAACAAATCGCCCAGCATCGCCCAAACACCGATGAGTAGACCAGTCTGCCATTCAAATCCCAATAACACAGCAAAAGCTGTAACCACCAAAACCGCAGAAATCAAACCTCGAAAAGTTTTCGAAGATCCAAATAACGGAAAACCATCTTTTAAGCGCACGCCAAAATCAACAGGAAGAGAAAACCTATTTCCAAAAAACTTACTACATAAAATAGGCGCTCCATTCGCGATTAATAACAATAATAAAAGCTTTAGCGATAGCATGAAAATTAGAACCCAACCTGGTGTCAAGTAAAAATCCACGTTCTAAGAACGTGGTTTTGTGTTCGCCCTAGAAGGGCGTATGAAGACTAGCCCTCTTAGAAG
>NZ_CANLZW010000057.1 GCF_947495625.1 uncultured Cocleimonas sp. | reverse complement strand
AAAAACATTGAATGTTAGAACACCGAATGAGGTATTCTACAAAGGAACGAATATTGCATTTAATAGTTGAATTCACCGGGTGTCATTTTATTTTAAATACATGACACTATACAATTAACCTTAATGTTTTGTCGTTTTAATAGGTTTGTGGAACTGGATAGTCTGTTCTTGCTGGGTTTGTTCATAACTTCTATCGTAGATAAATTCGATAGAGATTCCACCGTCTTCTCCTGCTTCATCTCCTAAGCTACCTTCACATTTTATCTGTTGTAATTCAGGCATACGTTTTCCTAAAAAAGTACACATCGCAACCGCTTGGTCAAAGTTCTCTTTTAACAGTGAATTAACCAAAGAGTTAGCGACGAATTGAGCGCGCTGTAAAGGGTTTGGGGCTTCGATAAAAGCATCACCCAATTGAATACCCTGGTCCATGCGCTCATCCATTCTATCCAGATACTGTCTTTGTTTTCCGGGAATAGGCTTGGTTCTATCGTATTCTAGTACGGGTTCATTATTGAAGATGACGAGTAGTTTGCTGTCTTGCATATTTCATATCTTGGTAGGTTGTTAAGTGACTTATTTAATAAGCCTCTTTTACTTGAAAAAGAGCTTAATACGTATGGTTAATAATCAAGTTTAATGTATTTCAAAATGAAACGAAAAACTCGCTTAAAGTAGGGGGGTGACTTTATTCTTTAATTTCACCTAAATGATTAGGCTAAATCATCAAACCCAGCTGCCTTGTAGAGTTCTTTCGCTTTTTCTATGTCCTGCTCAACGCCTTCACCTTGTTCATACATCATCGCCAAAGTAGTCATAGAACCTTGCAGACCTTGTTCCGCGGCTTTTTCAAACCATTCAACAGCTTTAGCTGCATCCTTTTCTACGCATTCACCTTGCATATACATAAAGCCTAAACCATGTTGAGCGATTGCATAACCTTGCTCAGCGGAAGCCGTCATCATCTTAACTGCTTCTGTAGCGTTTTCAACAGTGCCTAAGCCGTTTTGATACATAATCGCTAACATGTGTTGAGCATGCGCATCACCATCGTTAGCAAAAGGGGAGAGTAGCTGCATGGCGCGAGAAAAATGCTTTGCTTCAAAAGCACCTAAGCCACTTGAAAAGTCCATTTCTTCGTTTTCAGTACGAGTGTGTTCAGTCATATTAATTTTTACGCGTTGAAGTTAAAAAGTTTTAATAGGTCGAGTTTAACTTGAATAATTATCCAGCTAAATATCTCTAAATGTACAAGTGTAAACAAAAATTCAATGAGTGTGCTGGAGGGCTTTATAAAATAATAACTTTTAAGTAGAAAATGTTTATTAATCCTATGTTAAGGAAAAGCATGATAGTTTTTTAATATAAATATGTGCATGCAAAATAATAACCAATAATAATTTAGTGTGCGGACTAGTTAGGTGTGAAATTTAAATAATAAAAATAAGTGTTTTACATATATTAAAAATATTAAAGGTGGACATGACACTTTCAGTAGTTATTCAGTTTCTTATTGCTAAAAATCGAGTGAAAACAGCAGATTCATTTGATCAAAAGAAAAATAAGTCTTCGATTTCAGAACTAAAGATAAATAGGTTTAACATTAAATTGATTAAGCCAAGCGTATTTTTAAAATCGAAACTGTTCTCAAAACTTTGTAACAGTATATTTCTGCTGTTCTCACTATTTGTATTAAGTTCATCTGTTCAAGCAGCTTGCCAGCTGACTAAAACTATCGATTGGGGCGCCTCTTTTCAGGCTGATATTACGGTCACGAATGAGAGTAGTTCAACTGTTAACGGCTGGGAAGTTAACTGGAGCTTTGCAGATGGGTCAAGCATTTATGGTTTTTGGAATGCCAATATTACAGGCTCCAACCCTTATACCGCAACTGATCTTGGCTGGAACGCATCCATAGCCCCTAATCAATCTCAAACATTCACAATTCAAGTAAATGGTGGTGGTGATCTAGTTGCACCTGGATTAATTGGTGATTTATGTGGCCCAGCTATTATCAGTCAAAGTTTAACTATTGTAAAAGAGGTAGTGAATGATAATGGTGGAACTGCGGTAGTTAGTGATTTTGGGTTAACGACCAATGCAGGTGCTCTAACGTTTGATACCGGTTCACCCAATGGTATTACCACGACATATACTTCGTCGCCTATTTCAGTAAATGAAGGCACATATTCCTTAGTAGAATCCGATGTTACAGATTATACCGAAGGTACGTGGAGTTGTACGGGAGCTACAGGAACGGTAGTTGATACCTTTAATGCTGGGTCGGTTGAAATTGCCAGCGGTGAAAATGTCACTTGTACGATTGTGAATAATGATATCGCTCCAATTGTTGTACCCCCAGTAATGGCTGGTCCTGTTTCTGGAAGTGTTTGTAATGCAGATCTATTAGGAAACGCTCAAGCGTATAGAGCGATAGATTGGACACATAATGACAACGGAGGTACCAATACTGGAGCAACAATAGCTGATACCGCCATATTTGCTGCTGGCACTGCAGAAAACCTATCGAATATGGATGCGTATATCAATGCTTATGATCTGCTGGTGGATAGAGCATTTATCCCATCAACACTTGATACCTCAAAATATATCTCATACACATTTACCACAACAGCATTAAGTGGAGTAACAGCAGAGATGATCGGTTTTGGTGCTGCGGTATTCAACGTAACGCCTGGCTATCCAGATCACTCGACAATAACGGGTGCTTACAAAGTCAGGGTTGATATTGATGATGATCCTTCATTTGCATCACCAATAACTTTAGAAACGGATGCAATAATTGATAACCTAGACATTCTAAATAACAACCCAAACAGTAATGCCGATATATTTGAAAACCAGCTTCCAGAGCAATGGTTAACCTATGGTTATCTTCATTTTACTGCGGACACCGTTATTAACCTTCAGCCTAATACTACTTATACCGTTCGCGTATACCCATATGAAGATACCAGAAGCGGTGATGATGGCTGGCCAACACCGCATAGTTATCCGGAATTTGTTGTATGGGATGACTTTTCCCTAAAAGCCATTTCATGTGCGAAGATCGATGCAAAGGCAGATACTCCTACGTCCATCGATAGTAACGCTGGAGGCAGTACACCAAATGTCGTTATTAATGATGAACTAAGTGGTGTTGCAAATCCAACAATTGGAACCGCAGCGGGTGATGTAAGTCTAAAACGAACAGGTACAGCGCAAGATGGCACAACAACCTTGGGCTTGGATATTACACCAGCGGCGGGAAGTATCACAATGGGGACCGATGGCACAATTACCATAGTACCGAATACTACCGCAGGAACTTATCAATACACTTACGAGATCTGTGAAGCAGCTAATTCAAATAACTGTGATACTGCTGTAGCGACAGTGGTTGTCGACCCATCTCCACTTTCACCGCCTGTATTGAGTTGTTCTCCAACCAATCTAAGAGATTTCACAAGAACAGATTTGGGGTCGAGTAATCCACTAAGTTTTACCACTTCAGATCGATTTGTATTCGAAAATGTTTTTACCGATACACTCGGTAATCCTGTTGATCTATTATTCCAACCAACGGATATATCTAACGTAGATTATTCCAAAGTTCCAGCGCAATTCAATCCAGGTAGTGGCAGTTTACAAGGTCGATTTACCCCAAACTTAAACAGTTATATACAATTTAAAGTTACTTTGATTGAGGACGGATCTGCAACCAACACTACGCCAAATGGTACCCCTATATCAGCCGGGGATGTAACGGGTTTATTTATTCAACAAACCGATATTGACAGTAATGATAAAGCTCCCGCCCCGGGTGATAATGATTCCTCTGATGTCGGTGGATACATTGGAGTCACACCGACCTATATCCATCATTACAATACCATGTTACTGGATGGCTCTACTGCTGGATTAACATTCCCTACAGCGGGTGTTGCGGTTGCTATGAACTCTGCTATTGCAGGGAGTTCAGCAACATGGACAGAGGAAATAGGGGGTACAGATTTTGATAATTATGTCACTTATGGTTTTGGAAGTACTTTTGTTACAGGAGAGTTCTTACATGGTTTTACTGGCAGTGACACTGGAGACGGTACTCGCGGTGCGGGATTCTTCCTATGTGCTGATGAATATACGCCATCTTTTTCAGACCTTTCTGTAACCAAAAACCTAGATACATCTGGCCCATATACTTCAGGCCAATCGGTTACATACACACTTACTGTGTCCAATGCGGGGCCAGATACAGCAACCAATGTAGTTGTAACTGATTTGCCGACGAACTTAACAGTCACAAGCGCAAGCGGTACGGACTCAAGTTGTACTATATCGCCAGCCTCTGGAGTGACAACCTCAGTGATATGTTCAATTACAACTCTTGAGGTTGGTGTATCTAACAATAAAACGATTACCATTATGGCTACTGTGCCTTAACTTTTTTTATCTCACTAAAATAGGGAGCTGCTTAAGCGTCAGGGTTAATTGTAGAATAGCCTGTAAAACTTATATGAATACACCCCCCCACTTATAGGCGTATTTTAAAAATATGCCTATAAGTGGGGGGTGTATTCATTAAGGCTTAAGCATAAAATTATTAATCTTATGTTAAGGAAGGTAGTACTATAATCTGATTAAGATAGTTGTATGCAATCTAGCTTTTCTCTTCGTCCCAATTAACATAGTGTTAAGAAGAGTAAAGTAAAATAATAAAAATTAGCGTTTACAAAAATTACATACTTATAAAACTAAAACTAAAACTAAAACTAAAACTAAAACTAAAAATTTTATTAAAATGGATAGGTATGTTGTTTCTCCAAAAATTAAAATCGTGTGCATCAAAAAGCAGAAAAATAAAAACTGAAAATACAAGCAGTGAATTTCAAACCAAACGTATTCGAATAGCTCTAGGTTTTAAAAAGACTCATACGAAAATGTATTTTTTATCAGCTTTGCAACTATCAAGCTTGTTATTGCTTTTATCAGTTCCTTTAAAAAGTTATGCAGCAGTGTTAAATTTCTGTGGTACAACGCTGGATAATTTTCAAAGTCTCGATTTTAATCTAAGCGCTCCAGTACGTATAATTAACAATCCGCCATTTACGTTTGCCGATAGTGATAACCCTGATGATCTGAATGGTTTTGTCTATGATCAATTTGGCGATGTCTATCGTTTTGTGGGTGTTGGTCCATCGATAGATGCGCTAGTGACAATAGACTATATCGAAATTGGCGATGGCAATAGTGGCGCAGAGCATGCCACCTTACTAGCGGATAGTGGTGTATCAGACCTAAATGGTTTAATGAGATCGAATACCTATGGTCACTTTGAGTACACCGTGCAATTGGTTGATACAGGCACGTTCGACCTCATCTCACCAATTGATGTTTTTCTGACTTCTACCGATATTGACGGTAACAGTGGTAATACTGTTACGGATTATGGTGAGTTCATTAATGCCTCTGCCTATTTTCGAAACGGTGTTACTTACCTGCAAGAAGACCTTACGAGTGGTAATAGCGCTAAATATACGGTGCAGACTAGTGCGCTTGGTGTAAATGATAAGTCCGCGCCATCATCGACGGGCGAGTATCCCAAATATGTAGCGGGTGCTATTTATTTGGATACCAATACATTTAAAGTAAAAGGCGGGTTTGAAAATGCGACAAAGAATACAGAACGAGTTTCATTCTTTTTGGGTACAGATTTAACGGGACTTTTTACTAATCCCCAATGTACTCCGGGTTTCACACCGCCGTCTGCGGATCTATCGGTCGTAAAAGAACTCATATCATCAAGCCCTTATACCTCCGGCCAACCTGTCACATACACACTTACTGTTTTCAATGCAGGACCAGATACAGCAACTAACGTTGTTATTCAGGACTTGCCGACCAATCTTGAGGTCACAAGTGTTACTCCTACGGTTTCAAGTTGTACTATTTCATCAGCCCCTTCTCCAAGTGTACTAACAACATCAGTAGACTGTACCATTACCAGTCTGGCAAAGGATGCCAGTGAAGTCATTACGATCCAGGCGAAAGCTCCATAAAGAGATAAACAATTCCCGTTGAGACCACAGTACCTTAACCTTCTTTTACTCTAGAAAAATAGGGCGCTATTTAAGCGTCAGGTTTTATATTCAAGAATAGTCAGTCAAATCTACCTAAATACACCCCCCTACTTATAGGCATATTTTAAAAATATGCCTATAAGTAGGGGGGTGTATTCGTTTATTTTTTAGCTTAAAACGATACCCAGATTAATACCTTAAGATATTAAAGCGTAAAAAATAATCAATGAAAGTGAGGGACTATTCTTTTTACCCTAAAGCTATTTCTAATTATCTGTTTTTCCTAATGTAGTACCGTTTATCTGATGAGTTGAACCAATATCCAGTTTTCGGCCACAAATATGGCGCGCAAAACAAAGATCAATAACTTATTGAAAATATTAGTCAAGTGCCATTAGTCTGTTAACCTCAAATTCAGTTTATCTCAGTTAATATGCAATAACCAAAATGGATCTTGGAAGGTGTTTACCTAAACGAAAGACGTTTAGTTAGATTCTGAAACACTTAAATAAGCAAAACACGATTAACTGCTTTGAAACATATAAAAATACGAATTCAAAGAAGTCTAATCACTCGAATGGACGTAAAAAAATAATAAGGAATAAGTTTCTCAATGAAATTTATCGAAATTATGAAAAGCCGACTAATGTCATCAAACAAAAAAATGATTAAATACCTGTGTATTTATTTTTTGCTGTTTTTCAGTCTTTTCATAAACACTGCCCAAGCCACAACATTTACTGAAACTGTTCCTAATGGAAATGGTGCCATACCTTCAACATATCCACGGGTAGGTGGAACTATGGTTGTGTTGATAGGTGCTAACGGTAATATTTATTATCAGTTTGTTAATCCATCAACACAATTTCAAGGATTTCAAAATTCTGGAACTCCTACTGCTTACCAGGGGAATCCATTTCAGTTGGGTCCAACGCAGACTTTAAACTGTGGGCCTACAGCATGTATTGATTATTTCGGCGGATCTATAGTAGAAGGCTATGCGCGCCTAACTGCAAGAGATGGTGATGCGTGTCCCGGCAACTTCGACGTTAATAATGTTTTCTTTAGATTAAATGGTTACACCGTTTCAAGTTTTACGGGTCCCTATACACAACGAACTAACATGGCAGGAACAGTATCAAATGGTTTCGAAAATTGTTTCAGGAATCAGGGTTCTACTGAAACAAGTACTTCCTGGTTTGATCTCGGAGCAGTCTCAGGTCTACTTAATGACATATTGACAACAGGGAGTACTACGCCAGAGGTTTATGATACCGACCCTAACGATAACTATTGGTATTTCAGAGATGGTAATGACGCATCAGGAACACCAGAAGTAGCGCCAGGCATTACCATTGTTAAAACTGCAAATAAGACCTCTTACTCAACAGTAGGAGAAGCTATTATATATTCCTTCGAGGTTAAAAATATTGGTTCTGTAACACTAAATAGTATTGTTGTTACAGATAGTTATATCACCGGCGCAATATCATGCCCAAAAACTTCCCTTATCAGTAATGAGTCTATGGTGTGTACGGCGGTACACAATGTGACACAACAAAATATTGATGATGATGATGTCTTTGTTAATACAGCTGAAGTAAATGCATTACCTACTGAAGGAACAGTCGGAAATGTGTCGGGTACTTTGACGATTCCTGGTCCTACTGTTGATCCAGTCTTGAGTCTTACTAAGGTTGCTTCTAAAACAAGCGACGCCGTAGTTGGTGACATAATTACTTATACATACACTGTGAGCAATATAGGTGTTTTGACAGTAGAGAATATAACAATCTCTGATATTCATAATGGTTCGGGAACACTATCTGCCATTGCTGATGATGAAATTACCGTTAACACTAATAACTTATCTTCAGATGCAGCAAAGAATGGCAGTATAGATATATTAGCTCCTGGAGACAGTGCAACTTTTACCTCTCAATATACAGTGACACAGGCAGATATTGATGCAGGCACGGATATAACGAATACAGCAACTGCGACTGGCACACCTAAACGTGGTTCATTAACAGACCCAACGGCAAGCGAAACTGTGTCGCTTTTGGTTTCAACACCAGAATTTGAAGTAACTAAGTTAACCTCAAGTAATCCAACTCAGGCTGGAGATACACTCAACTACACCTTCGATGTTGATAATACAGGTAGTATAACAATCAGTAATATCGTAATTACTGATGCTAAATGTGCAACTACCCCAGTACTCGTTAGCGGTGATAGCAATAGTGATACGAATCTTGATGTTAATGAAATCCATCGCTATAGCTGTACATCAATTGCAGTAACTCAGGCCGAAGTTGATGCTGGTACAGTAGATAATAGTGTCAGTGTTGCCGGTACTACAGTAAGTGGAGCGGTAGATCCTGCTACCAATTCTATACAAACACCTATAACACGGTCACCTGCCTGGACATTGAGTAAAACATCTAGCTCATTACCGACTAAAAAAGACGATGTCGTAGTATACAGTTTCACCCTGAAAAACATGGGTAATGTCACTATTAGTGGCGTTTCTTTAATTGATACAAAGTGTGATGCAGGAACAATATCCTTAGACAATGGTGATAATGCACCAACAGGTACACTCGAGGTAGATGAAACCTGGGAATACAGTTGTGATCATACCGTGACTCAGGCCGAAGTTGATGCGGGTGAAGTCGTTAACAATGCCACTGCAAAAGGTACAGTAGCAGGGGGTATCACTTTAACAGATGCAACTGCTACAAATACCATTTCGATTACACCCGCTCCGGCATCTACGCTTACAAAAACAGCTATCACGCCATATGTGTTTGATGTCGGTGAAAAAGTGACTTATGAATATATTGTCACTAATACAGGTAATGTCACATTAACCACTCAAATCACTATTTCAGATAATTTAATTACTGATCCAGCAGATTTTGATTGTGACCCATGGCCAGCATCAGGTGTTGCACCGTTAGCTACCTACAAATGTGAAGGTGAGTATACCGTTACACTCAATGATGTAGAGCTAGGTAGCGCTACCAATCTGGCTACGGCAAGTTCAGGGGCGATGACATCACCTACAGCTTCAGAAACAATCCCCAATGGTGCTAACCCAAACATTACTATCGCTAAAAGTTCTGTCGATACAACTTATGCGACAGTGGGACAAAAATTAACGTATACCTATACCATTACCAATACGGGTGACTCTGCATTTGTTAATGACATAGATGTGACTGATGACAAAATTGGACTATTAAACTGTTGGACCTCAACAACTGCGGACCCTTCATTTAGTAAAGATGATGTCACCACTTGTACGGGTGAATATACAGTTACTCAGGCTGATTTAGATGCGGGTTCAGTTACCAATGAAGCAAGTGCAAGCACAGTTTTTATTGGACCCGGTGGAGCAACTACGAATGTAACGACACCATCGGTCGATCTAACCATTAATGCGACACAAGATCCTGAATGGGTCTTAACAAAAACAACGAATTCAAAACCGACTAAGAAAGATGATGTTGTTAGCTATAGTTTCTCACTTGAGAATACAGGTAACGTAAGCATCACTAACGTTAATCTCACAGATGTTAAATGTAACAGTGGCACACTGAGCTTAGATAGTGGTGATAATGCGCCAATAGATACCTTAAACGTTGGAGAAACGTGGGTCTATAGCTGTGAACATACTGTCACTCAGGCTGAAGTAGATGCCGGTTCAATCGTCAATAATGCTTCAGCAACAGGTACAACAACAAGTGGAAACATGGATCCTGCACCTGCAACAAATACAATTACGATTGTTTCAGATCCAAAATGGACATTGACTAAAACTTCAAGCTCTACCCCGACCAAGCAAGGTGATGTAGTTGCTTACAGCTTTAGTCTGGAAAATACGGGTAATGTAACCGTTTCCGGCATCACTTTAAACGATACACAATGTGACGCTTTACCGACATCACCCATTAGTGGCGATGTGTCTAATCCTGGGGTTTTAGATACGGATGAGACTTGGGTATACAGTTGTAATCATACCGTTATTCAGGATGAAGTTGATGCCGGTTCAGTGGTCAATAATGCATCTGCAACAGGAACACCAGAGGGAACTGAATCATTGGCAGCTGCACCTGCTACTAACACGATTAGTATCACTCCAACTCCTTCATGGGCTTTGACTAAAACCTCAAGCTCTACCCCAACCAAAGAAGGCGATGTAGTCGCTTACAGTTTTAGTCTGGAAAATACGGGTAATGTAACCGTTTCCGGCATCACCTTAAACGATGCACAATGTAACGCTGTACCTTCTTCACCTGTTAGTGGCGATGTGTCAAATCCGGGTGTTTTAGATACAGACGAGACCTGGATATACAGTTGTAATCATACCGTTACTCAGGCTGAAGTTGATGCCGGTTCAGTCGTTAATAATGCATCTGCAACTGGAACACCAGCGGGAACTGAATCTTTATCAGATGTATCTGCAACCAACACCATTAGTATTACTGCAGCTCCATCATGGACTTTAGATAAAACAACCAGTTCTTCGCCTACTAAAGAAAATGACACCGTGACCTATAGCTTTAGCCTTGAAAATACCGGTAATGTCACGGTATCCGGAATTTCCTTGATCGATGCACAATGTGATACCGCACCAACTACTCCAGATAGTGGAGATGCAGTAAATCCAGGTGTATTAGATGCCGATGAAACATGGGTTTACAGCTGTGATCATACCGTTACTCAGGCTGAAGTTGATGCCGGTAAAGTTGTCAATAATGCATCTGCAACAGGAACCCCTGAGGGAACTGAATCATTGGCAGATGCACCTGCAACTAACACGATTACTATCACTCCAGCTCCGGCATGGACTTTAGATAAGACTTCTGGCTCTACACCCACGAAAGAAAATGACACAGTCACCTATAGCTTTAGTCTTGATAATACGGGCAATGTGACCATCTCAAATATTACTTTAAGCGATGCTAAATGTAATAGCGCACCGACAGTGCCGGATAGTGGTGATACTAATAATTCTGGGACTTTAGATGCTAATGAGACGTGGATCTACAGCTGTGATTATACGGTTACTCAAGCAGAAGTAGATGCAGGGGCAGTGATTAATAACGCATCTGCTTCGGGTTCACCAGCGGGGGGAAGTTTAGATCCGGTGTTAGCGACTAAGACAATTTCGATTTCACCAGCACCATCATGGGAATTATCAAAAAACTCTAGTTCAACACCTACAAAAAAAGATGATGTAATAGTTTACAGCTTCAGCCTGGAAAATACGGGTAATGTGACAATAGGCAGTGTTTCTTTAGTAGATGTAAATTGTGACTCAGGGACGCTAACATTTGATAGTGGCGATGTATCTAATCCAGATATTTTAGATGCAGATGAGACATGGATTTACAGTTGTGATCATACGGTAACACAAGCAGAAGTTGATGCCGGCGTTGTTGTTAACAATGCTTCAGCAACAGGCACCCCAGCGGGTACAGCAACACTGGCAGATGCATCCGCAACTAAAACGATTGCGATTACGCCAGCTCCATCCTTAACTGTGACCAAAAAAGCGATTCTTCCATTTGTTTTTGATTTGGACCTAGGCGTCGATTATGAATATATCGTAACGAATACAGGTAATGTTACTCTCACAGATCAAATCATAATCACAGATAACTTAATTACAGATCCATTAGATATTTCTTGTGATCCCTGGCCAACTAATCCAGCGCCTTTGGCAGATGGTGTTTTACCAACAGACACCTATCGTTGCGTGGGTACCTATAAAGTTACAGCTAATGATTTACTTTTAGGTAGTGCAACAAATTTAGCCACTGCAAGCTCAGGCGGAACAACTTCACCTACAGCATCTGTAACAATACCAAATGGAGCAGATCCTGCTATTAAGCTAGGTAAAACTTCAGTTAACACTAGTTTCACGACTTTAGGAGAAACTATAAATTACACCTATACACTTACCAATACAGGAAATGCTGCATTTGTTAAGAAAATAGAGGTTAGTGATAATAAAATAAACAACGGAACACCTTTTACTTGTTGGGAACCAACAGCAGGGGATTTGACCTTTAGTCCCGAAGTACCTCTAATATCACCAGCACAGGTTGCGACTTGCTCTAAACCTTATACGATAACCCAAGAGGATTTAGACAATGGCTATGTTACCAATGAAGCAAGTGCCATCACTGAATTTGTAGGGCCTGATAACAATTCGTTTGTATCTGCACCAGCGGTCGATCTAACTATAAATGCGGGACAAGATCCAGAATGGAAACTAACAAAAACAACGAGTTCAGTACCAACAAAGAAAGATGATGTAATCATTTACAACTTTAGTTTGGATAACACGGGTAATGTCACAATAAGCAGCGTTGATCTAGTTGATACACAGTGTGATGCTGGAACGTTAACCTTAGACAGTGGTGATGTAGCAAATACAGGAAAACTAGATACATCCGAGGTCTGGATTTATAGTTGTGAACATACTGTCACTCAGGCAGAAGTAGATGCCGGTTCAGTCGTCAATAATGCATCTGCAACAGGTACTCCAGCGGGAACAGAATCATTGGAAGATGCATCCGCAACAAAAACAATTACGATTACACCTGACCCAAATTGGACGTTAACGAAACAATCCACGTCTAAACCAGCTTCTGTTGGTCAAATCGCAGCATATACCTTTAACTTGAAGAATACGGGTAATGTAACAATTTCAGGCGTATCTCTCACAGATGCACAATGTGATATCGCGACATTAACCCTGGATGGGGGGGATGTTAGTAATAGCGGTATTTTAGACCCAGATGAAACATGGGTTTATAGTTGTGAGCATAGTGTTACACAGGATGAAATAGATGCTGGTGTAGTAATTAATAATGCTTCTGCAACAGGAACTCCTGCAGGTTCAGTGGCACTGAAAGATGCAGCTGCAACATTTAACATAGCGCTTTCAAGAACATCTTCATGGACATTGAATAAAACCTCGAGTTCTACACCAACGGCCGCTAACCAGCTTGTTGACTATAGTTTTGCTTTGGAAAATACCGGTAATGTCTCGATCACAGCAGTGAATCTAACAGATGTTAAATGTGATGCCACAGCTTTAGCTTTAGTCAGTGGTGATAATGTTCCCTATAACGTATTAGATTACGATGAAATATGGACCTACAGTTGTCAACACACGACCACGCAAGAAGAAATTGATTCTGGTTTTATTAATAACACCGCTAATGCTGAAGGCGTAACAGAGCAAGGTAACTTACCAGATATTGATGCAAGCCATAGCATTACCGTGACTGCTGCACCGTTACTCTCATTAGTTAAATCTGACGCTACTTTGAAGACAGATGCAGATGGTTCTTTAGACATCACCCTGGGTGATACACTTGAGTACACCATAACGGCAACAAATGATGGAAATATTACGCTGAAAAATGTGATTGTCTCAGATGCACAGCTCAGCCCAGCCAGTAAAACCTGTTTGACAGTAACTCCCGGCAACACCTGTTTATTGACGGGTGATCATATTGTTACGCTTGCTGAAGCCAATGCAGGAAAAGTAGTTAATATTGCAGGGGGTGTTTCAGACGAGATTACTACATCAGTCCCATCCAATTCGGTTACGACAACGGTTGTGCAAAATCCTGAGTACACCATGACTAAGACATCGGACACAGCGGATATCGGTGTGCCAGGCACTATCAGTTATACATTTACCTTTAAAAACACGGGTAATGTGAATTTGACCGATCTGACAGTAGCGGATACAAATATTGATACAGGAACGCTGAGTAATTGCCCGATTGCTAATTTATCCGTCGGTGCTACTGCTATATGTACCGCGACCAGAACAATCGATCGTGTACAAATCAGAGACGGTGATGACTTGACCAATACTGCCATACCATCTGCAAAAGGACCTGATGGAATAACTTCAGCCATAGAAGATGATACGGCCAATGATAACAGCACCACGACAACTGTTACGACCAAGGCTGATTTATCAGTAACCAAAACACTACTTACGTCGAGTCCGTATATACCAGGGCAAAAAATATACTATGAGATTGTAGTCACTAATTCTGCATCTTCATGGAGTGATGCAACCAATGTAGTTGTGACGGATTTACCCACCAATCTAACTATCACTAACGTATCTAGTACAAACTGTTCTGCATTGCCTTGTACTATTCCCTTATTACTTATTGGTGCCAGTGAAACCATAACGGTCGAGGCAACTGCGCCTTAATCCTATGATTGACTAAAATATGATGCAGTTCATAGTTCTGCTTACTAGCTCTGGCTATTCTAAATAAATAGCTGAGAGCATCAATGCTAAACACACCCCCCACCTTTTGGGCACTTTTTTGAGATTCAGATAAAACTGAAGCAAAAAGTGTCTAACCTGTGTAAAGGTAAATTAAGTCAGACAGTACTATGATGAATCCTAGTGACGGCTTTGTAAACAGTAAGATAAAAACCTCATGAAAGTAGGGGGGTGTGCTTATAACTCAATGTAAAATAATGTAATTTAGCTTAAGAACACATCAACAAATATTATTTAAAATGTTTAAACAACCGTTCGTCGGTTTATATGACCCTTTCTTCACAGCTTTCATACTTATATATACTTAAAATAAGAATTTAAAATGCAAATGGCTTGTTGCAAATAGCTTGTTGCAAATAGTGTGTTGAAATTAGATTCCGTTAGTTAACGCTAGTAAGCTAGTTGAGAACAAATTTTGATAATGTAACTAATTTTGTAATTCATAACGAAACAAAGACAGACTGATATATCTGCAATATTTTTGTAGTTTAACGTTTTATCGAAATGAGTAAATATATGAGGCTTAATGGCTCTAACTGTATAAAAAACATGATTAATTTTAAATAAATACTAAAAATTATAGATTTAAATAAAAAAATCTAATTTTTTGCAAAAAAAGTGAGATAAATAGTGGCTGAAAAGTGTAAATATATGTCGCTAAAAGTGTAGATATAATTTTACATCCTTACAGATGTTATAATTATTAATAATTATAATAACTAATAATAACAAAAGGTTACAAGCATAAAGAAGTATTGTGTTTAATACATAAAAACAATCTGAAAAGAAATCAAGAGACATTTGTTTGCATGTTAATTATTAATACTGTGTTCAGCTAGTTCTATATATTATCTGAGAAGTATAAATTGTATGCAATGAATACGCTTAAAGTAAAAATTGAAAACTAATAAATATAAAAATATTTAGAACACATACATACAAAATTTAGCCATCAATATATAAAAATAAACGGGTTTATGCATGAAACATATTGCTGATGTATACGATTACATGAATAAGAATACTCACAGAGAAGCAGATAACAAAAGTGTTCTGCAGTTAATAGGAAGGAAGTATTCAGGCGAGCCTGACAATCTCAATTCCATGCATAATGAAAATTCTATAGAAACGTACTGTTATAAAAACACAATTATTCAAAATATTAACAACAGTCAAATTTTCTTTTTATCAAGTCTTCTCATAAGAATTCTTCGTAAACTAACACCTACTAATATTATTTTAGGGGGTGTTATTGCTTTTAGTGGTTTAACTCTGACGAGTAGTGCCTTTGCTGAAGCCACTGCCAATGTTCAAAATGGTGCCTTTGCTTCAGTACATTTAAATAAGATTTACTCAGTAGATGTTATTACAGGCAAAGTAACTTTATTGGCTACCATTCCTAATGTAATTGATGGGGTTACTAATAATTTTAGTACAGATGGTGCGAATTCTTTAGCGATAAATGAAGCTGATGGACTTCTGTATTTTGCTAGTTCTACTAGCGCTGATTCTAATACAGGTCTCTATGCTTATAACATGCGGACAAACACTTTTAGTCAATTAGAAAGTGATATGAGCACTAGAGGAGTCACATTTGAAGGTGTAGGTATGGGTAGTGGCGCCGCATTCTTTGAGCCAACTCAGAGACGTTTATACTTTGGTATAGAAAACGATCTTGCAGGATCTCCCTACGATAGTTATGTCTACAGTATTGCTGTTAATAGCAGTGGTTTGTTATTTGGTAATGTTAGTTTAGAACTACAGTTTTTAATGGGGTGGGGGGATATAGCAGTATCAGGAAATACTTTGTACAGTGGGCATACTACTTACAATTTTAGTCTTGGTGTATGGGAAGATCATTATACACAATGGAATCTGGGTACGCTCCAAAGTCAGGGTGATGAAACACAAACTGTTGATAATCTGAAAAGCTTTGGCCAGTTCGGTAGTGATTTAAGTGGTAATTATTACTTCGTAACGGGTAATACAGCTGTATTTTCACCAATTGACCTTGCAACAGGTAATCAGGGTACTTCCAAAAATATGACATTTAATGGCGTAACAAATGTCACGACTGGTTCTTATGATGCTGCTGGTGTTGTTCCACACGATTCTTCGATTGGCGATTTGATATGGAATGACGTTAATGGAGATGGTGTTAAACAGGCCGGAGAATCTGGAATTCCTGGAGTTACAATCCAGATCTATGATGATATAGATGGGGATGGAAACATTGATAATGGTGGGTCTTACAATAATACAGACAGACTGCTTGCTACTGATACTACCGATGCCAATGGTAATTATAAATTTAATGGTCTGTTACCAGGCGATTACATCATAGTAATTACCGATTCCAATGGTGTATTAGTGAACGGTTCTTACTCCACCAACGGTGGTTCTACTCAAGTAGCTAGTATTATTTCATCTCAACAATTCGTTGAAACCTCTGATTTTGGATATATTTTGCCGACAGCAGACTTGTCAGTGTCCAAAACTCTCGTGACACAAACTCCATATATTTCTAAGCAACCCGTTACATACACACTAACTGTATCTAATGCGGGTCCAGATTCAGCAACCAATGTTGTTGTTAATGATTTACCAACTAACCTTACTGTTACAAGTGCTAGCGGTACGGATTCAAGTTGTGTCATATCACCAACTTCTGGAGTAACAACCTCAGTGACGTGTTCGATTGCAACTCTTGGGGTTGGAGCACTTAATGAAAAAACCATTACCATTATGGCTACTGTTCCTTAGAAGTTAACAGTAAATATAAAATTAGATAAAAAATAAAAATAATGTACAGAGTTTAGACATGAGTCATATCAATAAAATTAAAATAAATTTGGATAACCAGATGATTAATAATTCAGAAGTAGATACCGCAAAGGTATTAGAAGAAGATGTAAATGCCTCAAATACTGTAATGCAGTATTTTATTGTATTTGCAGTTATATTCTTGATTCAACTAGCTCTGACATTATCCAATAATGCGCATGCTCTGACAGCAAATACGGTTACAAAGTCATGTCAGTTTGACAACGTAGTTGGAGTTACAGCAGATCAACCTGACCCTGATACAACAAATAATGAAGATCTATTAGGAAATGCTGGTGATGCCTGTACAGCGATGACAGTAGGTGATGTCACGATCGCCGAAGACGGTGGTTCAGCGTCAGTACCCGTGAGCATAGCGAATGCAAGTTCAGTGGATACGGTAGTCTCAATTACAACCACAGATAACAGTGCTGAAGATCCGAA
>NZ_CANLZW010000056.1 GCF_947495625.1 uncultured Cocleimonas sp. | reverse complement strand
GAAATTGGATTAGTTTACGGCAACTTACCCTTTCCTTAGATTGTTTCAAAGAATTGCATTTAGTTGTTGAATTCACCCCCCCCTACTTATACGAGTTTTTTTTAAACCTCGCCTTCGGATTTATCCTCTCCGAAAACATCTCGGCTAAGCCCTTTTTTAAACTTTCACTTGAACCGTGGCCGTGCCATTTAATAACTCAACATCAAGGCGCTGTAGCTTCAACAGTAATTATTTCACTGTCACCAATATTTAACAATGGAATGGTACACGGAAGTGCGGAACAGTTCGTACTGGAAACGTTGGTGATCGTTAAATTGGTGGGCAAATCAGTTACAACTACGTTAGTAGCATCACTCCATGAAGATGCAGAGTTGGTGACAACAATCTCGTAGCTAATTGTTTGTCCTGATGTATACGGACCCGCTGTAGTAAGTGTTTTTGTTACCGATACATCAGCCCATGTCGTAATGGTTGTCGTCGTGCTGTTATCATCCGCGGTGTTATCTTCAGTCGCTGAAGTAATACCATCAGGACCTTTAGCTGAAGGTATAGCGGTGTTGATTATATCATCACCCGCACTGATCTGTTCCCGGCTTATTGTTCGGGTCGCGGTACACGTTGCGATAGCATCAGGCGCTAAGTTAGAAATCGGGCAATTACTAAGTGTTCCTGCATCTATATTGGTATCCGCAACCGTCAGATCTGTCAAATCAACATTACCGGTATTTGTAAAGGTAAAGGTATAAGTGATGGTACCCGGCACACCGATATCTGCCGTATCTGATGTCTTTGCCATGGTGAATTCTAGCGTTTGCACAACCGGTGTTGTTACCGTGTTAGATTGGACTGATGTCGTTATTTCATCAGAAACAACCCCGGCAGTGTTTACAACTTTTCCAGCATTTGATTCATCAAGTTCAACAACATGGGTACCGGACAACACACATACAGCATTCGGTGCTACGGTCAGGCAGGTAAAGCTAGTTGGATTTAATTCTGGGTCAGAGACAATAACGTTGTTTAAAGTCATATTACCATCATTGGTGGCTGTAACCGTATACGTTATCGTATCGCCTAAGCTTATATCTGTAGAACTATCTGCATCCGTTGTTAAGGTTGCCGTTGATTTTAGAATGGAAAGGTTTGGCGCTTGTGTAATAGCTGTGACCACACTATTGTCATTGGCTGAATTATCTTCCGCAATAACCGTTGTACCATCCGGCGCATAAGCGCTACTTGTCGCTGTGTTGACCACACTGGCTGCATCTACATCCGCTTGCGTTAGAGTGTGAGTCAGTACACAGCTAGTATTATCTGTTGAGCCTGCTGCCAAACTCGCAATGGTGCATACGTTACCTGCACCAAATAACGGATCCTGTACTGCCAGATTAACTAGATCGACAGTGCCTGTATTCACAAAAGTAAACGTATAGGTAATAGTGTCGTCTTTATCTGTGATCGTCGCATTCGAGCCCAGATTCACGCTTGGTACACCTGCTGATTTACTCATGGTGTATGAAGGTACATCGTCATCATTGGTAATGGAACAAATGAGCGCCTGCCCTGTTGCAAGTATTATGTCGGCACCACTAAATGCACCACTATTTGTGACTGCTACGCTTACGCCATTCTGATCTCGGCAATCCCAGATTCCTTCGGTATACTCCCCCATATTGTTTTCACTTAGGGTATAAGTACCGAGTGTTTGAGTTATTAACTGGCTTCCACCAAGCATCGACGTAGGATTAGTCCAGGCGACTTCTGTGCCGTTGACTGAAACATCAAAACTATCCAGGGTGTTGCTACCGCCATTATCAGACACAATAGTTTTCACTACGGTCAAACTGGGTATAAAAGGTGAAATATCATCATTGGTGATGGAGCAGGTTACGGATTGTCCAAGCGCTACATCTACATCTGCCCCATCAAATGCACCACCATTAGTAACAGCTACCGGGCTGCTAGTTATTATCATCTATACAACTCCAGCTTCCTTCAGCATAGCTTGCAAAATCAATTTCACTCAAGGTATAAGTGCCTGCAGATGTCGTGACTATTTCTGAGCCGCCAGTCGTTGATGAGGGATTGCTCCATGGCACCTCGGTACCATTCACAGCAACATTAAAATCCGCCAGCGTAGCAACAACACCATCATCCGTTGTAATTGTTTTACTAATGGTTAAACGTGCAGGATTGTCATCATTGGTGATGGTACAAGTAACATCGTCACCTATAACAAGTGTAATATTTGAACCGACTAGAGTACCTCCTGTACAACTCCAGGCACTTGCGGTGTAACCCGGTATATTCGTCTCTGATAAAGCGTAAGTTCCGGGAAGTATCGTAGCCTTAGTAACCGCAGTGCTGCCTTCAATTCCACTAGCTGATGATGAACCTGCATAGCTTAAGGTGAAATTTGCATCTACAGCTGTTCCACCATTATTCGTGATCACTGTTTTTTCCAGTGTCAATTCACTCATTGCAAACGCAACATAAACGACTTGTTCATTAGTATGTCCACGGTTTGGTGCATCCGTTTCATCTACTGCAAGATCCATATTGCCAGCGGCAAGCGGGTCTGCACCATAAAGAACAGCCCAGCTACCATCACCACCATCCTCAGCATTTTGCGAAGCTATACCAAACTCGTAGTTATAAGAATTTGGCAAATTGTAAGTATGAGGTGGGTTATTCGTTACACCTGCAACAGCGTCGCCACCTAAAAGTGCAGTGTAATGAATATTATTAACTTGAGCGGTAGTCGCTGTTTGGCGCTCAAACACCATAAACCCTATCGTTTCTGAAGAGGTAGGTTCGGCCCCGGCACCTAATTTACCATTGTGTTTACCGATGCACATATTATTGGAGTTTGGTGGAGTCTGGCGACTACTACAGTTATTCGTCCAAAAAGTAGAAAATGCTGTATCGTTAGATGAAATCACCTGACCAACCACTACTGGTGAAGCATATGTACCTGTCACTAAATCTGTAGTCGCTGCATTGGTATCACGTACTGTTTCTAAGCGACTATTTTGCCAACGTCCAGAACCATTGGTTTCATCTGAAACCACGCTACGTGCTTCGAACTCAATTCCATCAACAGCGCTTGTATATCCACCTTCCTGTGCAATAATACAATGCACATCGCCGGCAGTAACGGCGCCATCAGACCCTTGTAAATAAATAGACATACCTGAATTCGTTAAGTTCTGAATACGAACCGTTGCAGGGTTTGCAGATCTGGATGGGATATTGTAGGTACAAACGGGAATGGGATTCGTGTAAGTCGTATTCTCAAATGTAACTGAGCTTGGTGAACTACCCACACCTGAAATTTTTTGTACTTCTAAATCTGGCGTAATTGCAATGGCTGATGCATTTCCACAAACTAACAGTAATCCACTGAGCAACAGTAATTTCAAAGAAATTATAATTTTATTATTTAACTGTGAAAAACTTTTCATGTTAAAACAACCCCAATGAAACAATGCCCCATTGTTCCTTGTAATAAACCGTGAATATATTTTTAAGTAAACTATCCCCATAGAAATACATAACGCACAAACGCTAGTTTAACAACAACAGGATGAACGGTAGGTGAATCTCACAGATTCATCATATATTGGTTAAATCTATGAAATCACATGGATTCTGATCTAATCAGAATTTAAGAAAAAGATGTTTTTACTCGCCAGATTTTTATAATGCGCATTGCGTAATTTACAACGAAACTCTAACAAGGAATTAAGGCACTGTTGCCTGTAATGTGATGGTTTCACTATCACCATTTAATAAACTCGCAATCGTACAATCCACTGAAGTTGTTAAACCTGATGTAGGTGAAATGGCACAGCTCGAACTCGGACCAGTTGCACTTGTGATTATTAAATTTGTAGGTAAGTCAGTAACAACGACATTTGTTGCGGTATCTGGCCCCGCATTGGATACTGTAATTGTATAGTTGACTGTTTGTCCGGAAGTATAGGGCCCTGATGTTACTAATGTTTTAGTCACAGATAAGTCGGCTGATTGAGGTATATCGTCATTGGTGATAGTGCAAGTGGCATTCTGACCCAGTACCAAGGTAATTCTTCCATCGGCAGCACAATCTCCTCCCCAACTACCAGCGGTATAACCTGCCAAGCTGCTTTCGCTAGCGATATGTGGCCCTGCACTTAAAGTGACTGCAGTATTCCAACTGGTTGCGATAGAATCAATGCTGGGGGTGAAATCTGTTGCAATAGCGCTGCCACCGTTATCGTTGACTACAGTTTTGATTAGGGTGAGAGTTGGGTTAAGGGGGACAACTATTATTGACTGATCCGGTATTTGAAAACCTGCAATACCTAGCCCTTCTGAGGCACCATTATTGTTAGTAGTGTGATCATCATCACCGACATGAATGATAACTCTACCAATAGCATCATCCGACTTCACAGCTATAAATGATGTGGTGCTATTACCCCAGCTACCTGAAGGATTAGCAGCCGCACCTGTTGGAGCACCCAAGGGATCAGCTGAGTCATAGTCGACACCGTTTAATACTGTGCCTGTGTATTGTATGGGTGTATCTGAAAGCAATGCTCCTGAAGTGTTATAGACGATCACTCTACCCGCAGTACCATTATTTAGGCGTGATTCAAGATCTCCTACATAGATACCAAATTCATTTATGCTGGTGCTACTATTTGAAAAATCCAGACGGATTGCATTTAAACCAGGCGCTGAAAAACCAGTTGATAACCTGTACTCAAATGTATAAGGATTAGGTGCGCTGGATTGAATATCATCTGAAGTATTGAGCGTTACGGAACCTGTATTAACAGGTATAAATACGATTGATGTCGGAATTCCAGGACCTGTAGTATTTATATAACCTACTTGCCAATCCACCTGATAAGGGTTTGCTATTGAATCAGTAAAGTTTTTAGTACCTGCATGGGGTAAACCCGCACCGGTTGTATTAAATAAGTCTGGTCGAAACGCTCCGTAAGGTAGTGAACTCCCCCATGCATCATCCAGTGAAGCTGCTGCTGCAATTCCCGTTATACTCTTGCGATAAGCCTCATCATAAATCGTGACCGATGTTGCTGAGTATACAGGCGTACCAAATGTGATCAGCAGAAATAAAGAAGCACGAAATACTGCTAGTATTTGCTGACAGCAGTTTTGATTTGAAAGCACTATAATATGATATGCCTTGTTCTTTATTAAATTGTAAGCAGCCATAAATAAAATTGTTTAACGACTAAATCGATTACGCTGACAACTCCCCACAGCAATGAAAATATATCTCATTAACCAAACCAACTAGCAATTTTAAGCATCTGTCTCATGACTAAGTTTAATCATCATAATAAACACTTATGGCTTAACGGGCAGTTAACATTGCATAACACGCTTAATTAGCAGTTAACTGAGCATTAATTTTTTAAACTATCACTGACATGTATCTGAAGATATTTACTCTACTTTGATAAGGTATTTTGCACCTTAATATAATCAAAAAGCTAAATAATGATTTTAGATTCATAAGGACCAAAGCACACAAACAGTCAAGAAATGGAAAATCAAATACCTTAGCTGTTTTTAATGTGAAACCTTTTTTATTGTTACGCAGCTATTAATATATATGTGCTAGATTTTAACTAAGTATTAAAGAATACGAACGATTTATACACCCCCCTACTTATAGAGGCTTTTTATCACAAAAAGCCTCTATAAGTAGGGGGGTGTATTTAGAATTTATTTAGAATGTATTGAGAGCGTAATAAGTCGAAATACGTTAAGAATATCGACTTTCCAAATAAGTAAATGTTGCCAATAACCCCATCGCTTCACCACCTTTTGGTCTTCCTACGCGATCTCGTGTGTTATACGCCATCACATCAAAATGTGCCCACTGAGTTCCTTCAGTAACAAATTCATTGAGATACAACGCTGCGGTAATCGCACCCCCGTAACCTTCTGATGAGCTATTCACCATATCGGCGACTGCACTTTCTAATTGATAACGATAACCTTGGTGTAAAGGTAACGGCCATAGTAACTCGCCGGATTCTTTCGAGGCTTTTTGTAAATCAGTAATGACTGAATCGGTGTTACTGAAGAGTGCCGGAATTTCTGTGCCTACGGCAACACGAGCAGCGCCAGTCAGGGTGGCGAAATCGATGATTAAGTCTGGCGTTTGTTCGCATGCCAGGGCTAATGCATCACACAATACAACGCGACCTTCAGCATCGGTATTATCTATTTCGACGGTTTTATGTGCGCGGGTATCAATGATATCTCCTGGGCGATAAGCGTCTCCTGAAACTGCATTATCCACCGATGGAATCAGTACTTGAAGACGAACAGGTAGATTGCTGCTCATAATCAAATGCGCCAGACCTAACACATGTGCTGCACCACCCATGTCTTTTTTCATATTGCGCATAAACTTGGATGGTTTTAAATCTAGGCCACCTGTATCGAAACAAACGCCTTTACCCACCAAACTAAGTACTGGGTTTTTCTCATCACCCCAATTCATTTGCAAAAGTCTTGGTGCGTGATCGCTGGCGCGACCTACCGCATGAATCGCAGGGAAGTTTTCTTCCAGTAAATCATCACCAACTACTTCGCTAAAGGTGGCATCGTGTTGTTCGGCTAACTCTTGAACTAGCGAAGACATATCTTCAGGCATCATGTGGTTTGCAGGTGTATTGACCATATCTCTAACGAGTGTGAATGCATCAACAAAGGCATTCACTTCATCAAGCTGTTGCTCTTCAATGCGTAATACGGCTTTTTCTTTAGGCTCCAGGAAATCGGCTTTAAAGAAATCGAAACTGTAATCGCCCAGTCCCCAGCCGATAGTGGCTTTCAATTTCTCAGCCTCTGACCAGTTCGTTTCCAGATGGTATTGACCCGCAGGCAAATTCTTTGGTAAACCAGCTATTGACCACATCAATAATTCAGGTTTACTTGTGATGTTTTCTTCGACACCGACAAATACCATTGATAGTGCGCCATTTGCATCCGGCACGACACAGAACTGATCTGGCTTAGCCTCGAAACCGTTACTTGCAACCCATTTTGATACGTTTTCTGGGTACTGTTTTAACTTGGCTTCAAGTTCACTGCTAGACACAGGATTCAAAGGAATACTGTGGTTATTCTCGGTGGTATAGCTCATAAATTTCTCAATTTGTGTTCGTTAATAATCTTTTCTAAAAAGACAGGTTACAGTGCCGCTGGGGCATACAGTAATTGTGTGATTTCATTATAGTCTGGGTGGCTTTCGCTTATCAAACCTCGTCTGATTAATAAATCAATATTGACCAGGTTACAATTAGCTTTGAAGTCATTGCTTGTATCAGTGATATCTGCCATTTCTTCTAGTGACATCAAGATAAACTCATCAACTTCGCCATCGGTATTGACGGGTGTAAAATCGTCGGGCAGCCATAAATCGTAATTAAATAATGTATCGACATTTAACCCTCTGTTCTTTTCGCTATGCGTTTCACCCCGATAATGAATTTCGCTCATTAATTCGGCTTTCGCTGAAATAGATTCTGGGATTGCCGCTTCTTCTGCCGACTCTTTGATGACGTTCTCAATCAAGCTTATTCCAGCAGGCTGACCACCTGCCACGATCTGATCAAGACTTCCGGGCCAGAACGGTTTATCTTTGGCGCGTTTTGCAATCCAGATGTACACACCGTCATTTTTTTCGACCAGACCGTTGATATGTACCCCGTAACCTCGTGCACCAAAGTAGCTGACGGATGCTCTTTCAATTAGCAACGCAGGCTCATCACCGAAGTGATTGGTAATGGCATAAAGCTCATTCACCCAGGTATCAATAACACCCTCTTTGTGGAGTTGTTCCAACACAGGTTTTATTGCAGCACTACGCTCTTCACAGGTGCTCAATGCAGGATTAATCGTTAGGCAATCCGATTCCATAGCGAAAACCTTGTCATAGGCTTTTAGCTGTTCGACAAACTCTTTTTTTGCCCACCCGTATTGAATACCGTTCACAAGAAATGGCATGTAATTCAGTGGATTATAATGATTACACTGCTTGATATGGTCGAGAAAACTCATTCTATTTACTATCGCCTACTTAGTCTTATCTATTAAACGCAAGACTCTGGAAAAAGCTGATAATAGAGCGATGTCTGCAACGATGCAATTTGTAATCTATCTCAGCATATAATCATTAATGGGCTTACATACTAGGCTGGCAAACCACAATTGCATAAAATCCTTACATCCAACGAATACAACCCTTTATCTTTAGTTTAGAGTGATTCAAAAACTCTGTTCTTTATTCCCTCTATACTTCTTCCGCTTGAATCTATCAATGGTTCAAACACTTTATATTTCATACTGAAAGGACTCACTGATGAAACTGAATGGATTTCTATCTATCGTTTTTGCTGCATCATTATCTATTATTTTAAGTGCGTGTGGCGGAGGTGGAAGCTCTTCATCTACTACATCTGACTCGACCAATAATTCTAGTACGAATAACACTACCGATGTGGTCATTAGTGAGGCACCCTCAGTCACCTCATTGCCAAGAATAGTGAATATCACTAACTGGAAAAGTTCGCCATCACCAACACCTCAAAGCGATACAGATTTAGATGTAGAAGTGGTTGGAAATGAACTACTCATTACCATTCAGTCTGACAATTTAAGCCATGGTGATCATGTTCAAATTTATCTGGATACTGATAATACAGCAGCAACAGGCTTTCAGTTCGAAAACCAGGCATGGTCACAAAGTGGTGTTGATTACATTATAGAAGATGGTGACCTCTTCAAATCAACAGCTAGCGATACCACCTGGAGTTGGAATACTAATGTCGGTGATATTACCTATGCAGTTAGTCTTGATAAATTAAAGATCAATATCGATATCGCCCTACTCGGCGAAATCTGTAACAACGTAAATGTCGGAGTAATGACTCGCGATAATGATTGGAATATAGCAACCTTCTACCCAATCTCTGCAAAGATGCAGGCATTCACTTTATCTTACTGTTCAACAACAGTTGTCGATACTGAAGCCCCAGTGTTAACGCTAACTGGAGCAAATCCTTTATCACTCGAAGTAGGTTCTATTTATAACGAACTAGGTGCAACTGCTGTCGATCATGTCGACGGTGACATCAGTACAGCTATTGTTATTAAATCAAATGTAAACACTGCTGTTGCGGGTAGTTACACTGTTAACTATAGCGTTAAAGATAATGCCGGTAATAAAGCATCAAAAACCCGAAAAGTTGAAATCACAGCAGTTACTCCTGAAGGCATTACTATTGATGGAAATGCTTCAGATTGGATAAACATACCGACGTTAATGAGCTCATCAAATGGCATCATGAAGGTCACTGATGATGCGGATAAAATATATTTTATGGTTAATGCTGACAACCTCAACAAAAACACTCAAATTTTTATGGATACAGATAATAAATCCAACACTGGTTTTGATCTAGCTGCATACATGCCTAACTGGCAAGCAGGTGCAGATTATATGATAGAGAACAGTTTGCTCGATAAATCCACTAGTAACTCGCCACAATGGGCATGGGATTATGGAGTGAATAACATAGAGTTTTCTAAAGTAGGAAACATCCTTGAGATTGCTATTAAAAAATCTGATTTTGAATACCTCGGAAATATAATCCCTATGTCATTTATGAGCCGAGACGAAAACTGGAATGAGGTTTATAGAATCCCAGAACAAGCAATGCCGATTTACACCTTATTATTCCCAACTAACTCTAACCAAGTAAGTGCAAATAATGACGCTATAACAGTTGCCAATTCAGGAACTATTAATATTGATGTTTTAGCCAATGATTTATCGTATACAAATAGTGCGCTAAAAATTCGTGCAATAGAAAATGGTCCTAATCATGGAACCGTGAATATTGTTTCAAATAAAATTAAATATACAGCAACTTCTGGCTATACAGGATCTGACTCATTTACCTATTCTATAACTGACTCAGCTACTGGAAGTTATCAAGATACTGCAACAGTCACTATTGAGGTTTCTGCTCCAACAAACACCGCTCCTATTGCAAATAATGATTCAGCGAGCGTTCCTTACAATACTCAGATAGCCATAGATGTAATAGACAATGACAGTGACGCCGACGGTGATACTTTAAAAATTACTGGTATTGGAGAAGCTGGAAATGGTCAAGCTGTTATTTCTGGTGAAAATATTATTTATACTCCAGACACAGGATTCTCTGGTCCTGATTCCGTATCTTATGAAATCAATGATGGCAAAGGTGGTACAGCATCAGCGACATTAAATATAAAAGTTCTGGAACGACCAAATACTGTACCTGATGCTAGAAATGATTCTGCATCAACGGTAGGAACTACGCCAAAGAATATTACAGTACTAGCAAATGATACTGACCCTGAGGGAGATACACTTACTGTTACTAATGTCACAATTCCTTCAAACGGGACAGCAACATTAAACACTACTACCAAAAAGATTAGATATATTGCCAAAAATGGTTTTTCTGGTACTGATAAATTCAAATATACAATCAGTGATGGATATGGCGGCACAGATACAGCTACGGTAACAGTTACCGTTACGCCACCACCACCTAACAATGCACCCGATGCTGTTGAAGATAGTGCTGGAGTAGATTTCGATAAGACTAAAACAGTAAATGTTTTGGCTAATGATACCGATCCTGATGGTGATACCCTATCGGTAGTTTCGATTGTTCAACCTCCATTAGGATTCGCTGTTTTAAATAATGACGGTACGATATTTTTTGATCCTCAGAGTAATGTTGGAAGTATTACAGTTACATACACGATTAGTGACGGACGTGGTGGCTCTGATACCGCGACTTTAACATTCTCAAGCACAGACCCTAACGATGGTAATGATTCTTATCCAGAAATTTACAATGAAGTTGTTAGTACACCTAAAAACACGCCAATCTTTATCGATGTATTAGCCAATGATAGTGATGCCGATGGTGATGTACTGATTCTTGATCAAGTTGACCAAGGTCAGAATGGAACAACGACTAAAGTAAACGGTGGAGTCTTATATACTCCTAATCCTGGATTCACAGGTACCAATATTTTCTATTACGGTGTTCACGATGGTCACGGACATAATGGCTCGGGTAATGTGACTGTAACAGTTACTCCGTAACTAAAAGTTTGAGTCATAACTTAGCAAAAAGCCAAGGAATCTCCTTGGCTTTTTTTTTGAAAGCATGTTTAACTTAAAGAATGAACATTTATGAAAATAAACATATTCGTATCGAAGTAGAAGACTCTGAGATTCCGTGGCTTAAAATATTTGCCCAAGAAAAATGCAAAGAAATGACGGATTGTAATCAGGAAACCAAGCAACAAATTTGGATGTTGCTTGATCTTATTGAGCGAGAAATGCTTGATTACTTTAAGCCTGAAAAAATCAACATTGCGTCATTCGCGAATTATGTACCACAAGTACATTGGCACATTATGGCGCGCTTTAAAGAAGATAGTTATTTTCCAGAACCAATGTGGGGCAAGAAACAGCGAGAAGCTGATTTAAGTTTTCCTGATATGGATATATTTTTAAAGCAATTGAAACAAAGACTCTCTTAAAAATTTTTATTTCTGTCTCTGTTTTGATTTAAAGATTATTTTGAAGCTAACTGCTCTTTCAAATAAGTCATATAACCTTCCATAAATACAAAATTCTCAGCCGCCTGTTTTACATCCTGGCCTTCAGCGTCTAACTTATTCAATAAGTTCTCACTTTGAGTTAGTAGAAAACTCATCTGCTCTTCATCGAACAGCTGCGTAGCTAAAGCTAAATCATCTTTTTCGGCAGATAATAATGTAGGCACTAGATCATCATTCTCAATCGGTGATTCAGGGTCGAGAATATCAGCAACCAGTTTCGATTCGAGAAATGCAAAGTTTGCTTCACGTGCCGCCTCTTCCTGATCTAACTCCTGCAATGCTTTTGCATCATTTCCAGCGCCTTTACGAACTGACTGCATGATTACTGTCAGTAACTTTTTTATAGATTCCTGTACTTTGACCTGATCATCAGCAACGCTTACTGAGGCTGCATACAGTTTATCCAGACCATCCTTCACTTCAAGAATCACTTCGCTATCTTCGTTAGGTTTAAGCGCAATTGCTTTGGTCATTAGATCACGAAAATCAGACATAAACTGCTGCAAGATGTCATGATCTTTTTTCTGATTTTCTTGCAATGAGTCACTATCAACTTCTGTTTGTCGCGCTCCAAATAAGACGTTATTACTACGACGAATTAAATGACGCTCGTGTGCACCAGGATTTTCGCTTGGATAAAATATGCCGTCAATTTTGTCTTCCATTAATTGTTCTCATTGGAGTTTGTAGTAGAAGCGTAATGCTAACATGATCTTGGCGTATAATGAGTATCACTATTGGGGCATTCTGTTACTTAAAGTCACCCCCCTACTTTCAAGGCCTTTTTATTTGACTGAAAGTTCAAGTTATTGCCCTAACATCTGAAAAACTTCCATGTTAATATTCTCTGCCATCCAAAACGTAGAATTTACGTAAAAAGCAACGAATAACTAATGACAGTACAGACATGAATATCCAATCAGCAATTAACAAAGCGATAGAAAGAGAAAACCTCAGCATTGATGAGATGACAGATGTCATGCACCAGATAATGACAGGTCAGGCAACCGATGCTCAAATAGGCGGATTTCTTATCGCGATGCGCATGAAAGGTGAAACCGTTGAAGAAATTGCAGCGGCAGCAAAAGTGATGAGATCACTCGCTACACCGGTAAATCTAGATAAAGATAAACTTGTTGAAATCGTCGGTACAGGCGGAGATGGTAGTAGCACTTTCAATATTTCAACCGCTAGTTGTCTGGTTGTTGCGGCGGCTGGTGCTCGTGTTGCCAAACATGGTAATCGATCTGTTTCCAGTAGCTCTGGTGCTGCAGATTTACTCGAGGCTGCTGGTGTAAACCTTGAAATAAGTGCAGATCAGGTAAAGCAATGTGTCGATGATATTGGCGTCGGTTTTATGTTTGCACCCAAACACCACAGCGCAATGAAACATGCTATTGGGCCGCGTAAAGAAATGGGCACACGCACCTTATTTAACTTACTCGGTCCTTTGACCAGTCCTGCTGAAACACCCAATCAAGTGCTGGGAGTTTTCAGTAAACAGTGGGTAAGACCCGTTGCCGAAGTACTCCTGCAATTAGGTTCGAATCATGTGATGGTAGTGCATGGCAAAGATGGGATGGATGAGATCAGTATTTCTACTGAAACCTATGTTGCCGAGCTTAAAGATGGCGAGATTACAGAGTACTCAATCAAACCTGAAGACTTTGGTTTAAAGCAAAGCCCTATTAGCCATATCCGCGTCAAGAATGCCAAAGAAAGTCTGGAAATGGTCAATTCGGTTTTGAACAATGATAATAGTCCAGCGAGAGATATTGTTGCCTTGAATGCAGGTGCGGCTATCTATGTTGCCGGCTTGACCGCTTCCCACAAGGCAGGTGTTGAACGTGCTTTAGAAGTGATTGAATCTGGCGCAGCTCGCCAGAAATTACTCGACCTTATCCACGAAACTAACTCGTTCTAGCCGTTGCTAGCGATACTGGAATTTAAACACCATGGAAAGTAACACCCCTGACATTCTAAAGAAGATTATTCTTCGTAAAGAACAAGAAATAGCTGAACGCCTTCAAATAAATAGTTTGGACGACGTTATCAAACGTGTTGAAAACGCTTCATCCGTGCGTGGTTTCGTCAACTCAATGCAACAGCGTATTGCCAATGGTGATGCTGCCGTAATTGCTGAAGTTAAAAAAGCCTCGCCAAGCAAAGGCGTGATCCGCGAACATTTTATACCTGCTGAAATTGCCAAAAGTTATGAGAACGGTGGCGCAAGCTGTTTATCTGTTCTTACTGATATCGACTTTTTCCAAGGCAGTGATGAATATTTACAACAAGCTAGAGCAGCTTGTGCGTTACCGGTGATTCGTAAAGATTTTATGGTAGACCCTTATCAGGTTTACGAAGCACGCGCGATGGGGGCAGATTGTATACTGCTGATTGTTGCTGTATTAAGCGATGAAAAAATGTCATCGTTGTATCTCTTGGCGCGCGAACTCGGCATGGATGTATTGATTGAAGTCCACGATGAAGAAGAACTGATGCGTTCATTACCGCTAGACGCAACCTTGGTCGGCATCAATAATCGTAATCTGCGAAATTTCGAAACCTCTCTAGATACCACTCTAAACCTGCTTGATAAAATTCCTGAAGACCGCATTGTGGTGACAGAAAGTGGTATACATACTGCCGAGCATGTGAAATTGATGCGTGATCATCAGGTGAATGCATTTCTTGTTGGTGAAGCTTTCATGCGTGCAGATGAGCCTGGTGAAGAGCTAAAGAAATTATTCTTTTAGTTACTTGTAATCATTTTTAATCGCTTCCAAGCTTAAAGCGAAAAAAAATATCCAAACGTAACAACAATACGTATTCATAACCCTTAACAATGATTTGGTAAATTTTACCCATGTTCACCTATCCTGAAATTGATCCTATTCTTATCCATTTCACCGAAACCACCGGAGTACGATGGTACGGTTTGATGTATGTTATCGGTTTTCTCGCTTTTCTTTTTTTAGGAAAGATCAGAGCCAGACGTCCACATAGTCCAGTTAAACCGGAGCAAGTTGACGACATCATGTTTTACGGCGCAATTGGCGTCATCGCTGGCGGCAGAATTGGTGAGATGTTCTTTTATCAATTTTCAGAATTGATAGCTGACCCGATGAAGCTGTTCCGTTTATGGGAACCCGGCATGAGTTTCCATGGTGGCTTAATAGGCGTTTTAATCGCCATGTTGATACTTGCCAGAAAATGGAATCTACGCTTTCTACAACTCGGTGACTTTATCGCGCCAATGGTACCCATTGGTTTAGGTGCAGGTAGAATGGGGAACTTCATTAATGGCGAACTATGGGGACGCCCTACTGATGTTCCGTGGGGAATGGTTTTCCCGCATGTTGATGCCCAAGCCCGACACGCCTCACAACTCTACGAGTTTATAGGCGAAGGTGTTTTGTTATTTCTTATTCTGTGGTTCTTCTCGAAAAAACCGCGTCCGCTGGGTGCAGTCTCAGGACTTTTCCTTCTGGGTTATGGTATTGCCCGTTCTACCGTAGAATTTTTCAGAGTCCCCGATAATAGTGATTTCCTCGGGATTGAGTGGCTCACACAGGGCCAACTATTATCCATACCGATGATCATTGCCGGTATCGGATTACTCGTTTGGGCCTATAAAAGTAATAATTCTGACATCAGCAATTGCACTACCAAAAAAGTTGCCAATAAAGCCAAATCAAAAAAGGGAGCCAAGGCATGAAACAATACCTTGATTTAATGCGTCACGTTTATGAAAACGGCACAGTAAAAGAAGACCGCACAGGTACTGGTACCAAGTCTGTTTTTGGCTATCAGGCACGTTACGATTTATCAGAAGGTTTTCCTCTTGTTACCACCAAAAAATGTCATCTGGGTTCGATCATCCATGAACTATTATGGTTCTTAAAAGGTGATACCAATATCAAATACCTCAAAGACAACGGTGTGCGTATCTGGGATGAATGGGCTGATGAAGATGGAAACCTGGGACCAGTTTACGGCTCTCAATGGCGCTCATGGCCAACACCGTCGGGTGATCATATTGATCAGATTTCAATGATTATTGATCAAATCAAAAATACACCAGATTCGCGTCGTATTATTGTTAGCGCATGGAATGTTGCAGACGTTGAGCACATGGCGCTTCCACCTTGTCATGCATTCTTCCAGTTTTATGTGGCAAACGGCAAACTTTCTTGTCAACTATATCAACGTAGTGCCGATATCTTCCTTGGCGTGCCTTTTAATATTGCTTCTTATGCACTATTAACCATGATGGTTGCGCAGGTTACCGGACTTGAAGCGGGTGATTTTATTCATACGCTGGGCGATGCGCATTTGTATTCTAATCACATGGAACAGGCCGAATTACAATTAAGTCGTGATCCACTGCCACTCCCTACTATGAAAATTAATCCTGACGTGGATTCTATTTTCGATTTCAAATTCGAAGATTTTGAATTACAGAATTATGAAGCGCATCCTCATATAAAAGGGGTGGTTGCTGTTTAGCAAACACCCCCCCCTACTTAAAGGCGTTTTTTAGAATGTAGGGATAGAGTCTTTACATTTAAAGAGCTGTTTAATCCAGCTCTGTTGATTCCTTTATCAACGCATCATAGTCTTCACTACTCATCAAATTGCGTTCCAGTATTAACTCTCGAATAGTGCGTTTCGCCGTTAATGCTTCGACCGCTATTTCAGATGAAATCTCATAACCCAGCTGTGGATTTAAAAGCGTAACCAAGGTGATGCTCTTTTCCAGATTTTTCTGACAATGCTCGATATTCGGCGTGATACCAGAAACACATCGATCTCCCAGAATGCGCATCGCACGTTTCATAATGTCGATCGATTGAAATAGATTGGCAACCATCACAGGCTCGAAAGCATTCAATTGTAATTGCCCACCTTCACACGCCATCATTACGGTCAGGTCATTTCCCATTACCTGAAAAGCCACTTGATTCACCATTTCTGGAATTACTGGATTTACCTTACCCGGCATGATCGATGAACCGGCTTGTACAGGTGGTAAATTAATTTCGCCGATACCAGCCCGAGGACCACAAGACAGCAAACGTAAATCATTACAGATTTTTGATAGCTTGGTCGCAGTACGACGCAACACGCCAGACCATGTAAGATAAATACCAGTATCAGACGTCGCTTCGATTGGATTTGCAGCAGGTGTCACCGAAAATCCGCTGATCTCCGCTAAGTGTTTACAAGCCACAGCGGCAAAACCTTTTGGCGCATTTACACCTGTGCCTATGGCTGTTCCACCAAGCCCTACTTCGCCGAGTAACCCTTCTAAATCGCGAAAGCGTTGCTTCTCTTCGCTCAAGGTATCGGCAAACGCCTGAAACTCTTGCCCCAAGGTCATGGGAACCGCATCTTGTAACTGGGTTCTACCAATTTTATAGATCGATTTAAATAATTCAGCACGATCTTTGAAATGGCCAATCAACTGCTCAAGAGCAGCCAGTAAATCCGCATGACTTAATAGCAGTCCAACACGGAAAGCCGTTGGATAAACATCATTGGTTGATTGGGATAAATTCACATGGTCATTAGGGTGTAGATTTTTATAGCTTCCTTTTTCATGACCAAGTATTTCCAGCGCACGATTGGCGATGACTTCATTCGCATTCATATTAGTCGAGGTGCCTGCACCACCCTGAATCAAATCGACAACAAAGTGTTCATGCAATTTACCATCAATGATTTCATCACAAGCCTGATCAATCGCGCCAGCAATTTCCTTAGAGATTAAACCAAATTCTACATTAGCTGCCAGTGTTGCTTTCTTCACCATCGCTAACGCAATAATAATACGCGGGAAATGGTTAATTTGAACCCCGGTAATGGTGAAATTTTCCAGTGCCCGAGCGGTATGTACGCCATAGTAAGCGTCTTTGGGAATATCTAAACTACCAAGGAAATCTTTTTCTGTACGTATTGCCATAGCAACCTCTTAGTTAATGTATGAAAGGCTTTGTGAACATAAAAAATTAACAGCCTGTGATTTAACTTTATAGACCAAACATTCAATGTATTTATTAAATAATAGTTAAATTTTCACTTTAAAACCCAAATTAAAAAATAAAGATTAATCATCAAAAGGTTTCTGTGGCAATAGTGCCCTGACAAAAACAACCTAATTCTGGCTAAGTAAAAAAACTGCCTATAAGTAGGGGGGTGACCAATGCCGTTGAATTAAGACTATAAGCCATTGATAGACATAGTATACTACCTTTCTTATTAC
>NZ_CANLZW010000055.1 GCF_947495625.1 uncultured Cocleimonas sp. | reverse complement strand
CACCTGAGTAGGTTCTTGAGGCTAGAGCCTTGAACCTCTTCCACGTCCTAAGGACGTGGTTCTTATGTGTAATAGAACAAAATTTTCATAGTATACGCGGTAATTTACCTTTTCAATTCCTGGCTTTTGGTAAACCTTAGAAAGCCCCCCTACTTTTGAATGATATTACGTTTTTGTTTTAAAAACGTAAATATAATTTATGCTGTGCGAAGTGACTTTTATGCGGCTCCGTCTTTATCTGAGGTGTAAGCATTAAACAACAATGCTTTTGTCTCGCTAGCTCGGCTCATTTTGTAGTTTGAAATAACTAAAGGGATTTATGCTTAGCGAGATACTTTTTACTAATCAGACCTTATGAAAAACTAACCGAACTCAACCTGCCGCGAATTTTCGATGAAAGCTCAGGATCATTCTGCGTCAGCATATTCGCCACATTGACAATCATTTCTTTAGCCGCATCTTCTTTATAATTTGCATCTATTTTCATGATTTCTAACAGATGATCAACCGCCTGCTCATAATCCCTCTCGGCAATCAGGCACACAGCCAGATCAAAATGTGCATCACAGTCATTAGGATTCGTTAATAACGTTTGCTGTAACTGAAATGTACCCGGTGTTTTAGCAGCCAAATCCAAAAAGCTTAACTGCCCTATCAACGACTTACCCATATCCGACTTCTTGGCAGAATCGGGGAGTTGATTGAACAGGTTTTTAGCCTGTTCCAGCTCATTCATATCAATGAAAATTTGTGCCATATCCATCGCGACTTTAGTATTTGATGGATCTTTCTGAATAGCCTCAGTCAGTAATTTAACCGCAGCAATAGTATCACCGCTCATGTGCTTTTCACGAGCTTGTAGTCTCATATCATCCGTTTGCGAATACACCCCATACTCTTTCAACACATCGCGTAATTCAGCATGGTTGAGCAAACCTTCTTCGGTTTTAACCACCTCACCATTCACAAACACTTTCAAGCAAGGTACGTTTTCAATATCGAATTGCGTCTTAAGCTCTGCTTGTTCATCAATATCCACTTTGGCAAAGATAAACTGTGCTGCAAATTCTTGAGCCAGCCCCGAAAGCTCATCCGACATTTGAATACACGGCCCAGACCAGACTCCCATAAACTCAACCAAAACGGGTAATTTGAATGAATTCTGGATAACGACAGAATCAAAATTCTGTTCAGACACTTCGAAAATAAAAACTTCATTATTGCTCACGATCTAGACCTTGAGTGGTTATGGATAGAAGATGAATAATGGCTGATTTATTGGGTTGGGAATATATCACTTTGTGGGCAAGTGACCGGGGGCGACTTTATTGATTTTGTAAGTCATCCCCCTACTTTAAGGCGGTTTTTGCAGTAACAGCTTCACACATAAAATCTGATATGTGATGGATTTCACTGAATGTAACACCGCCCTTGGTTATATTTGAATTACAAATAAAAAACGCGAGGTGATGAAAATGAATAAATTATTATTAATACCAGTGCTTGCTATAGCGAGTAACTTCTATACCCAAACTGCCAGTGCAGCGCCCATGATAATTAACTGTCCATTGAGTTCTGCAAAAGTAGAAATGATTACTAATTTACCCTCAGGATGGTGGAGAACACCTTACATTAATCGTTTACAGGGCACGGCCATAAGTAATGTTGGTGGAAAGAAAACACTCGTATGTAAATACGGAAATCATGCCGCGTTCTGGACGATGAAATTAGTGCCGGCAGGTAAGTTTTGTAGAACAACAAACACAGGTTTTGCCTGCAAAGGCCCAACCCAAAACAGACCTCAGACATTCAAAACAGGCCCCATGACAATTCCACAGACTTATTTGGCAGATTTGGATTATGGCGTTGTAAGACCTAAAGGTGCGGATATCTGGTTTGAAGCGAAAACAGCAACTCAACGTTTTATAACACCAAGAAATGGCGCGCTAATAGGCATTGCGGGATCTCGCTCTGTTAATCTCGCAGGTTGTAAACGTCTGCCACTTAGTAACAGAAATATTTCATTATCAGCATTACCCGTTGGGACTTATGTTTGCGCTAAAACTGATCAAGGACGATATTCTCAATTTAGAATCAATGGCCGAGTAGGTCCAAGCCCAGGAAAGCTACAAATCGGTTACACCACCTGGAAAAGATGATTAGGTGTTCAATCGAAAGATTATTCATATTGAATTTTTTAGCTGATTATCGACCAAAGTCCATCGACGATTCCTTACAGAGTCTGCGATGGACTTTTTTATTACGTTTTCATCGCATTATATAAAATCATCAGAAGCAGTGAGCAAATCGCGCCTAAAGGCATAGCTAGCACTATCATAAAAAAGTAGCCTGCACTGTCACCGAACATAAAATAAAAGATAAAAGTCGAGAGCGCTGCAATGACTATCGTGCCCAACGCAATAATTAATGTAATGGTTTTATTTTCTTCAGTCATAACCTCTAGGCCTTGATACACGGTCAACTCAAACACAATCGAGTCTACCGATTACCTATCATCCCCGCTACTTTAATTAGAACTAAATTAGAATACTAGAGTGAATACCAAGTAATTATTATGAAGGTTATTCATAGCATGACTCGTTTATTTTTTAATATGATTACACTCAAACTTGATACTAGGGATTCAAGTTATTGTAATAAATACAAGAGCGTATGATTCAAAAGGCACTTTTTTAAATCATCACTCTTGTGAAAACACCTCACTCTTATAATGCCCAATAATCTTGAAATCAAACAACATATCATTCATTTGTGGGCCTCCTCCGATGTTGTGAACAATCAAAGGATTACTCGTATGCTCAGACACAAAATTCGATACGATGCCGATATGCAACATGCTTTTGCCTTTCGTATTACTTCCATTCGTTTGACTCAAATCCCAGGCGACGACATTTCCTGCTAAATAATCCATCGGATCATTCGTGATAGGTAACGATGCGCCAGCGCGTTCGAAGAATGTCATTAAATTAGGCACACGCCGATGATCGATATTGGTATCCGGTTTAGACAGCTTCCATTTGTTGGGATAGCTTCGGAAATTACGTTTCATATCTTCATGAACGCGTTGTTGCAGATCAATACCTAAACCTCGAAATGAGCGAATAACAACATCCGTACAAACGCCGATATTTTCAGGAACATCACCCATGGGATAAGCTATCTTGAGATAACTACCGTCGTATCTCACATCAGACAAGAGACGTAATTCTGCTTGAATCGCCAAGTGATCCTGAAACGTTAATTCTTTTTCAGGTACTTCAATGATAGTTTGCTCTATAAGCTCAACATCGGTTGGACGCTGGTCGCTATCTTGAGTGGGATTAAGGACAGTAGCCTGACCTTTTAATGCAGCGTCCTTAAATACGTTTTCGTTGAAAGTAATGTCCTTTAATTCATGATGTTTGATTGATGAAAGCTGCACAGTAGCGATTAAACCAACCACTAAGGCGAGTAATAGTATTGCTTTGCGATAATGGTTTTGCTTACTTTTCATAAAAACGTTTGCCACCCCCCACCTTTGGGGCATTTTTTTTCATTAATTTCATAAAATGTAAATCGATCACATTTTCAACGTATAGAAATGCGTAAGATTACAGCTAATAGCATACGCTTTAAATGTAAAAAAACACAATTGCTAATCACTCAAGGACTTAAGTACAGACGCGGAAAAGAGCAAATTTATCGCGTCTTGATAGATGGGTATTACAAAACACAACGACCATAGATCGTGCCCCAATCATAGGTTTACCGTCCCCGAGACTAAAATGACATTGAAAATTTAACACTACAAGGGAGTATTAAAATTGAATAAAGTTGATGTTGATAAAATTTGGACAGACGTACAAGGAGAAGCGAGCAATCGCTCTAAAGGATCTTTTAAACGCGCACTCTGGTACGGAAATAACAGCAAGGTCTTCGGACAGAACAAAGGCGCACGAAAAGCCATTCGTAATGCTCCTAAACAAATTGCATTAGGTTCGCTGGATTTTGCAGGTATGGCCCCGGGATTAGGTGCCGCTGTTGGCATGGTGGCTGATCAAGCCTTATCTGTTGGCAAAGACCTTTATAGTGCCGAGGTTAAGCCTTATTTAAAGACAAAACCAGTCTCGGCTGATGAGCAATTGAGAAAACAGGTTAAGAGCTCAGTTAAGGATATGAAGTCCAACGCGTTTCAGGTAATTGACAGAAACCTGGTTAAACTTAAAGACTCCAGTAAAAAAGTGAGCCCATCAATTAGAGATTTAATGGCTGCTGCCCCTAGCGCGAGTTATCAGAATTCTTCAATGGGTGTTTCAATTGGCGGGGCATCTGATGATGAGAAGCAAGCCCAAAAGGCACATGATGCTCTGCGGCAGATTGCAGAAACAGAATATTACATAGACAAAGAAATGAGCATGGTTAAAGTGCTACAAAAAGCACTGGTTAATCTGGAAACTGACCTAAACAAGATGCAAGCATCAACTCAGAAAGTGCGCAAAGAAGTGATGGAATATATTGAGAGTGCTTTATAGCTTAAAACGAATAATAAACAGGTAGGTTAGATAAGCACTGCACCATCTGACCTACCTCACTAACAATCTAAAAAACTGGCACCAAGGTTAACTTGGAATAATCAAGGTATTGCAGTGGATTCTCTTGCAAACCAGTGTTTGTATAGAATCGACTTAAATCATTTGAGCTTGATGCAACCTCAATCGCTGAACGTTGTGGGGCTGAATGGATCGCCTCCCTCATTGAATAAATGGTGTTGTTATAGTCTGGCTTAAAGCCATTTATATTATTCGTAATTTGGCAATTCGACATATTCTTGAATTCAAATTCATTCGACACATTACCCAGAATTCTACAGTTTTTATTCTCAAAAACTTTGATCGAACCTGTCGCCTGTCGTTTGTTTTTTAACTGATCGACCAATAACACAAAATTACCGGCAACCACGTTATCAATCCCTCTGGATAGCGTCACACCATGATGTTGATTCGAAGCGCAGAAATTGTTGATGATCTTTATATTGGCGTAAGGCAAAGACCTAAATCGTCCAAAAAAAGAATCTCCTTTTTCATCGCGAGTAAAAAAGCACTGCCAACCCGTTAAATTAGGATTCCTCAACGGTGTCTTACCCACCAGCGAAACATTATTACGAATCGTGATATTGGTGTTATTTCGCTTCTGTTTACTGGTATATAACTGGATCATATCGCTATGCACATACTGTGTTTTGCGAAAGCGTTGTTTATAAAAAACAGGGGTTCGGGTATGCATTAAATTGGAATCGAATAATGCATTATTCACACCACCGCCAGAAAACATATCGCTCGCCACTCTCACGGCTTTATTGGCAACCGCATAAAATCCATTCATATCATGAAATTCCACCCCATGAAACAAATCGGTAAAAAGCGTTCTATCGATAATAATATTGTTACTTTGTTTGATCAGCAGACCTGACTGACTGGCCAGAATCGTATCTAATTTTCCGCGTCTTAGCGCGACTAAATTATTGTTTTTATCACTGAAGTGTAAATTGCTTATACGAACGTTATTTGAATTCCTGATCTGCCATGAGTAATTGTTTCGAGCGGTATCCCATAAATTACTGACCTTAAAATGACTGATGGTGACATTGTGCAGATTTTCCCAAGTTATGTTTTCAAAAAAAGGTGCCTTATTTTGACCCAACATACCAAGAATCAGCACAGGTTCTTTAAAACGGCGCTTTTGTTTGTAATGGTAACGCTTATCTCTGAGGTTACTTCTTACGACAATAATCTCGCCACCCGTGGCGTTATCTAAAACCTCAGACAGTTGTTTAAAATTAAACACGTTGAACACGATATTGTTATTGATAATGTCAGCAGCATTAATTTTATCCAGCTTGCTTGAAGACAAGCTTGGCATATCAATTTGAAATTGAGAGCTATCTTTAGCAAAGGATACAAACTCCTCCGCATAACCGTGACTATTTGTGAAAAATAAAACGATTAAAAGAATGGCGTTAGCAATGTTTAAGTGACGGAATAAGTGTTTCATACTGCCTTGTTAATTATTGTTATTATTAAAATCAGACCAGCTTTTCTACTAAAAATTCAAAAATAAATATTTACTGAATAACTAAGTATATCTTACGACTAATTAAGCAGAGCTTAATAGGACATCACACTATATGGCATAGATTGATTCAACAAAGTTATCCAATCACGTTTTTGTACGACCCTCTTGATTGGCTACTACAAGTTAACGCGCTAGCTCATTGATCAAAATCACCTGTTTGGTATTTCTGTAACACCGCGTCATTCGCTAACGATGCCGCTTCAACCAGTGCTTTTCCGTCACAATCACCATCGACAGCCCAGTATTTATTATCTTCATGCACTACCGTTTTTACGCCAGGTACCTTAGAAAGAGACTGATAAATCTCATTGTTGAATGCGGTTGCAACATCTCCACTTCTGAAAAACTCTCCTGAGGAATCCATCACCGACCACTGAAACTCATCACCTATCGATTTTATTGCAGAAATCCCCTGCAGTGATTTATTTAGCTTAGTCCCGACTCTAGCCCACACCTCTAACACTTCATCGTCATCGACTTCCTGTTTTTCAACCAATACCTCATCAATAGATGACGCACAGATACAAGGTCGGGCATTTTCTTTTTGTTGCTGGCGTTGCGTATAGTTTCGCCAAATCAGCAATAAAGCGCCACCACCAAAAAACAGCACGGATAAAGCGCCAATCACCTTCGGTACTAAACCGGTTTGATTAAGCAGAAAGATACCAACCACAGCAAACAGTAAACTGCCAAGAATTGAACCAATGGGTGTCGATAAGAAATGTTTCATAATGGATCAAGTCTAGATCATAAATGGAAACATTGATAAGTCACTTGAGTGTGAGACTCGAAAATAGCGATAAAACGTAATCAAACGTTTTATTAAGCCACCCCCCGGCTTTAGGGCACTTTTTTATGAGCCGGTTTCACCCTCATAATCCAGGTAATCATTGTTTTTCGCAAACGATTTCATTCTCGAAGAGGACAAAGCAGTACCGTAATTAAAATGACCCGTAATCCTGTGTTTAAACAACATGTCGTTTAACTCAGGGCCTGCTCCGATATTATGCACAATTAACGGATTACCCGTAATCGCAGACACTGAATTAGAAACAATGCCAATATGCGTGAGCCCTTGACCCAAATCCCACGTCACGATATTCCCTACTTTATAATCCACAGGGTTTTGCGTAACGGCTAAGGATGCGCCAATACGCTTAAAATACGTCATCAAATTGGGGACACGGCGATGATCAATATTGGTATCAGGTTTAGATAATCGCCAATTATTCGGATAACGATGGAAATTACGTTTCATATCCTCATGCACACGTTGTTGCAGATCAATCCCCAAACCACGAAACGATCGAATCACAACGTCGGTACATACGCCAATGTTTTTAGGCACATCACCCATAGGATAGCCGATTTTCACATAGCGACCGTCATAGGTAACATTCGATTGCAGGCGCAATTCAGCCTGTCTTGCGAGATGATCCTGAAAGGATGAGATGGCGACAATGGGTGACGTTTGAATGCTAGTTGTAGCTCTCGGGATTGAGGCTCTTTCCAGCGCATATTTAAGATCGTTTTCGATACTTTCTGTGAATTGCTCTGCGATTTTAAACTCAGAGAGTTTAAGTTCTGCAAGGTTAGCTTCATCTTTATTTGGATCTTTATTTATATCAATACTTTCATTATTTTCATCGCTAGCTAACTCAGATAAAAAATAATAGGACTGATCAATATCTTGATGCGCTATTTTAAATTGAGTTTCATCATTCCCGATGTTCCATGATGAGGGTTTCGCCTGCGTACCTTGAGTAGACCATACGTAAGTGGTCGGTAAAGCGTATTTTTCAGAAGACGTTTGCTTATTGATTGTTTTTTGATGAGCTACAGAATCGTGTGATTCAATCGTTTTCGACGCATCAGAAACACTTGGCAATGGTTGTTTCAGGCTGCCCACTTTATTCAGCAATATCGTTTTGGCAACACCTAACAAACCGACGAATAAGGTCAGTAAAAGCAGTGTTCTCAAATAGGGAATGGTGAAATTTTTCATTACCCTTACAGTAATAAAACATCATTAAATCAATGATAAGCAGCTTCAGGCCAAAAGGTAGTAATCGTGCTTTGAATTGCTTGCTTAGGTATATATAGCTTTTAATAAGACTAGAAAAGCCACCCCCCAGCTTTGGGGCACTTTTTCACAATAAACAATCAAATAGGTAGGTTGGATAAGCATAGCGCCATCCGACATGACCATGATAATTTTCATACAATAGCTCTCGTACTGCAGCTCTCGTAAAAATATCGGATGGCGTACCTTAACCGACCTACTTTGCTTTCAATGGTAATTCACACACAGTAGGTATTTCACCAAGCAATTTTAAGAACGTGTGTTACAGTGATTAAGATAACTGCTTGAATCCACATTTTCTCTCCCGCCCTAATTATTGATTTCACATCTATTTTCAAGCACAGGGAAACACGCCATTATTTCGTTTATTCAAAATAATTTCACTTAAGTGTGCAAGAACACCCACTGAAAAAATCAAATGATTACAGCAGCGAACGATTCGAGAAAACTGTTGGCGCTCAATAAACCTAAGGGTTATGTCGTCACGCGCTCGGATGAACTAGGACGAAAAACAGTCTATGACCTTTTACCTGATTGGGTGTTTAATGATGGATGGATGCCCATCGGACGACTAGACCTGGAGTCTAAAGGGATTCTATTATTTACCACTAACGGCAAAATGGGTGAAAGGCTCACCAGACCGGGAAATTGCATCAAAGTATACGAGATTTGGGTCAGAGGTCACGTAACAGACGAGCATATTGCAGCCGCGCTGAAAGGCGTGGAAAGTAGAGAGGATGTTCTAAAAGTGCTTAGTGTTGAAAGAAAAGGCACGGGAGGCGCGAAAACAAAACTTTGGGTAGCGATTGACGAAGGAAAAAATCGGCATATTCGTCGGCTTTTTGGCGCACTGAAAGACCCCAAATTTGCGACAGCTTTAAAAGTCTTAAAACTCACACGAATCAGTATTGGTAGTTTTAGACCAGACCTCGAAAGCGGCAAATGGCGTTATCTATCTTTAGCGGAAGAAACAATGCTAATTAAAGATCTTAGTTAATAGAAAAAAACGACCTTTGACACCCCCCACCTTACGGGCACTTTTTTCTCAATGAATAATAAATAATGTAGGTCGGATAAGCATAGCGCCATCCGACATGACCATGATAGATCGGTTACAAATGTCGGATGGCGTACCTTATCCGACCTACGTAATTTTTGAAGGCGTTACGGCGTTAATCGCTTCAAGTCATACTTAAAAGCTCGGAATCTTTAATATTATGATCGCTCATATATTTTAATACTTCCGCCTTAAAGGGCTTGTTATTTTTAAACTGCGTCAATAATTGTTTAAGCCACGCCACTAAAATATCTTCTGAAATCAAAGGTGCAATAGCCTCAATATGTACCTGCTGCTTTTGCGTAAAATATAAATACCTGAAAGCGATTAACAGCCTTTCCTTTACCGGTATATTTTTATAAATCGAATCGAATAAAGAATAGTCTTTATTTTTTTGTAGAAACTCACACGCTTTAAACCACGCCATTTCATAACCGTATTTGTTAATACTAAAGTTCTTATGAAAACGAATTTTATTCGTCATGCCCTGCACATAAAAATAACAAGTATTATGCGAAATTCTAAACTTAATCCCTTTAATTCCTGTAGAAAAAGGAGAACTAACCCGTCTCAATTCCTTAGCAGCAATATCGCGTTTACTGCTAGCCAGGTTTTTTTCCATCATCCATTTTGCATGAAGTGATTTAGCATCCGATAAAATCTCATCCTCTGATTGATCAGTAGATTTAAAACTATAATACTTTTGCATCAACTTCGAATTAACCATAACAGCAACACGGATTCCGATAAATCCTGCCTTATGCTCATCTTTTCTATACGTTCTAATCATATCTATATAAAAATTAACGTCTGATATTTAGTGAATTCATAAGATCAATTTACACAGATACCATCGAAAAACATAATAAAAGTATGAGGATGTGTTTAATTACATCAGTTAATAAGTTTTTATGTTAATTAGTTGTTTATTGGGAGTAGAAATAATCAGAAAGTCACCCCCTACTTTGAATGATATTAAGTTTTAGTCTTTTTAAAACTTAAATAGAATTTATGCAGAGCTTAGAACTAGCTCGTCTACAAGACGATACTAGATCTTATGCGTGTAATGGGCACTTTTTCTCGATGAACAATAATATCGGTAGGTTGGATAAGCATAGCGCCATCCGACATGAATACAATAGTTCTAATACAATTGTCGGATGGCGTTCCTTATCCGACCTACCGCGCTACCGCGCTTATTTAGGCCTAATTTCTCTTTAGCCTCTGCAAAACCGATGTATTTACCCTCTTCTATCTCTACCAAGCCCTGAGCAATGGCTTTTACAAATGCTAATTCTTCACCATGTTTTTCAAACTCTTCAAGCCCCTGCACCACAGCCACTCCACGACCACGACTGGTTAAAAGAATGGGGCGATGAGAGTCCTTGGCATGATTGACAACCTTGCCAGGATTAACTTTAAGATCAGATAGAGAAATCACATCTTCGGAAAATTTAGTTTGCATAGCCTTGCCTTAAAGAACAGAAAGACCTGTTAATAACACCTATTTAATGGACATGTCAAAAAACTTGGGAGGTTCACAAATGGCTTGTTAATAACACACAAAGATACTGACATCAGATAATAATTGACAATATACCAACGATTATAAAAGGGGTGTCTAGTTACATAGCTAAATAGGAATAATGAAATCGCCACCCCCCTAGTTATAGGCAGTTTTTATCAATCAGAATCTTCCTTGGTTTCATGAGTAACCGTATGTCGAGGATATATCAATAACTTACAGGCGCGACTACCGGTTGAATATTGCTTATGAGCGTTTGGTTGTCCTATTTATTCAGTGAATTCATAAGATCAATTTACACAGATACCATCGAAAAACATAATAAAAGTATGAGGATGTGTTTAATTACTTCTGTTAATAAGTTTTTATGTTAATTACTTGTTTATTGGGAGTAGAAATAATTAGGAAGTCACCCCCCTACTTTTAGGCGGTTTTTCTTGGTGGAAGAATAATTTAAGGGTAATGATACCTTTAATTAATTTATCAAATTTTTATCCCTACCAACTTTCTGTATCTATATCAATTTCATCGAAAGGTATAGATAGATCATAAGGTTTATCTGTTTTACTGTAACCAGAAAATGTAAAAGGAAACTCTTCATTTAATTCGCAATGATCCTCTCCTTTACCATAGTTAAGAGAAACATATACTGTAGCTTCACCATCAAAAGCTAGAGTATCTTCGTCTATATCTGATAATGTCCAATCGTTCACTTCACAACTTTCAATGTAGCTATAACTACTTAATGTATCAATTTCAGAAAAACTTTTTAATAGTAGAGTCTTTATTAACGCTTTATCAATATGGTTAGTTAGCGAGGAATGTAAATCAACTCTTGTATCATGTGTAATGTGAAAAATAGAAAGCAAACTTGATAATGCTTCTTCTGCTATCGAATCTACAACTGAACCACTTATATCAAATGTATTTTCTCCGACATGCGTATATTTTGAAAGAGTATTGATACTATCTCTTATATCCCTCCAATATTCGGCAACATCTATTTGCAAGTCGTTTAATACAAATTCTGGAGTTAATCCTCCTTGTACGCTGAACAGAAACCTTTGTTTTCTAGTAGGTTGATTATTATCTGTTTCTTTAGCATACCAGGAACACTTTTTTACAGAGTTATCTGGTGCCAATCGTAAAAAAACATGCCTAAAAAGTTCTCTTAAAGAATAACAAAAGCTATTTAACCTAAGAAGATCATCCTTATTTTCTAGATACTTTACAGATGCTTTAAATAATTTCTTTTCAAAGTCTGCCTCTAAATATTCTTCAATCTCTGAAATAATTTTATTCATTTATAACCACTGTATGTAGATGATATAACACTGGAACCTGCTTTTTTTTCTAGAAACAATTGTGCCAAATTAAAATTAAATATAAAGACACCCCACTACTTTTTGGCACTTTTTCTAAACCTAGTATTTATTTACTTCTAACCTTTTTCTTTATTGAAGCAATAATCTGATACACCAAGAAAAGTACAATTATTTTAAAAAACAGTGAGATAAATTCTTTTGAATCTGAAAAACCCTGATTTTTAAAGATATTCAATGGATTAAGTATTATTGCAATGTCATCAAAACGGTCTTTAGAAATATAAAAATATGCGAATAAAAGTGGAGCTATAAACATGGCTAGATAGATAGGCCTTATAATTTTTTTTTGCTCTACATATTTGTAAGCCCATGTAGATATCCTCATGAACAGAATATAACCACCCAAAAGAAGAACTGATTCTTTTACAGGAAACTTTTCTAAATTTTGTAAAATTACTCCTAAAACCCCAACAACCATGAGCCAAAAAAGTGGCATCATCCAACTTTGTGAATAATTTGATGTTATCTCGTGAAGATTAAAAACTGCTATATCTGAATAGTGTTGAATTTTTTCGGAAAAAGTACTTAAGTTTTTCTTTTCTTTAAGTAGTTCCTTTTTTTGTTCCTTCATTTCTAAACTATAAAAACCATCTGCATCAATATAATTTTTTTGTTGCTCGGAATAAAATTTTAATTGCCTAAAAATATCGCGTGTGGCTGTATATCTTTTATCTGATATTAAACCCCATTTAACACTATTAAAAAAATTGGTATTAAATGCACTATTTTCTATTTCAATATTTGGCTTAGATATATCAAAGTGATTAAAGCGTTCTTTGTCAAAGCTAACATGTTTTATATCAAGATTATCGGTTACTGAAACAAAATCAAAAAGTACTGTTTCTGATTCGTTTTTGTATTTATTAAATATAAGATGGTTAATACTAATGTCTCTAAATTCGACTTCACTCTCTCTTTTTATATTGAAGTTACTTAAATCTAGTTTTTTAAATTTAGAATTTATAAAAGATAAGTCACATGCTATCTGTGAATCACTAAAGTTAATATCAGCACAATCACTTTCTAGAAACTGTAGATAACCATTATTCTCCATCAAATCACTTTTTCTAAAATTTGTATCAGAAAAGTCTATGTTTTGTGAAAGAATATGTTTAAAACTACTAATTAAGCAAAAAGATGATGATGAAAAATTCAAATCACTCTTGAATTTACTTTCGGAAAAATCAGCTTGTTGTGAAAAAGTATTATTAGAGAAGTCAGCACTTCCATCTATAACGATTTTTCTAAAGTGTGCATCATTTAGAAATTCACGTTGAGCAAAAATAACGTTACCACCAAACTGTGCACAATTGAAATTAACACGGCCTTCTAATTTACCTTTTTTAAAGTCAGCTTCTTTATGAAATATAGTATGAGCAAAACTTGTTTCGCTTGTAACATTGACATCTTTAAAGGAGAAATCATCTTCAAAAATAGCTTTTGAAAAATCAGCCTTACCCGCAATATTATTAACATCAAACAGGGCTTTACCCTTGATCGTTATTCCAGATGAAAAATCAGCATCTCCTTTAAACTCACGTTGCGTAAAGTCAGCATTACCACCAAATTGTGAATGGCTAAAAATTGCATTATTTTCAAAAGATCCATTCTGGAAATCGGCGTCTTTATTAAATTTGGTATTAGAAAAATGTGCTTCACCAACAACACTAACCTCCCTAAACGTGAATGAGTCTTCAAAAGTAGCCTCTGAAAAGTCAGCCTTACCCGCAATATTATTAACATCAAATAAGGCTTTACCCTTGATTGCTATTCCAGATGAAAAATCAGCATCTCCTTTAAACTCACGTTGCGTAAAGTCGGCATTACCACCAAATTGTGAATGGCTAAAAATTGCACTATTTTCAAAAGATCCATTCTGGAAATCGACATCTTTATTAAATTTGGTATTAGAAAAATGTGCTTCACCAACAACACTGACCTCCCTAAACGTGAATGAGTCTTCAAAAGTAGCCTCTGAAAAGTCAACCTTACCCACAATATCATTAACATCAAACAGGGCTTTATCTTTTACAGTTACACCCGCTGAAAAGTCAGCATCTCCTTTAAATTCACGCTGTGTAAATAAAGCATTCTTATGAAATAAAGCTTGACTAAAAAGAGCAGTAGTTTCGAAACTACCGCTTTGAAAGTCAGCATCTTTGTAAAATGTTGTATGACTAAAATTAGTCTCACCTTTAACATTTACATCCTTAAACAGGAAGAAGTCTTTAAAAGTTGCCTCTGAAAAGTCAGCTTTTCCCGCCATATTATTCACATCAAAATAGGCTTTACCCTTAATCATCATTCCAGATGAAAAGTCAGCATCACCTTTAAACTCACGTTGTGTAAATTTTGCATCGCTGCTGAACTGGGCTTCTTCGAAATTTGCAAGGCCTGCAAAGGAGCCAAACTCAAAGTTTGCTTCTTTTTTGAATATTACTCTTGAAAAGTATGATGATCCTGATACAGATACATCATTAAAAAGTGCTTTACCTTCAAACACAGAATCTACACAAGTCAAATTATCAAAATTCGACTTAGCAAAAGAAACATCACTTAAGAACGTAGTTTTATCGAATGAACAATTGATAATTTGAAGTTCTTCAAAGTTAGTTTTTAATTTAAATAAAGCACCATTGAAATTAAGATTTTTGAAATGAAATGATGAAACCTTAAACTCTTTGTTGAATGTACTTCTTTCAAAATTAACATGTTGATTATTAAAATTAATTTTAGAAAAATCGGCTATATCTAAAAAGATAGAAAACTTAAAAGAAGTATCCCTCTCTATTATGGAATAGTAGTTACTAATATTTCCACCGTGAATCCCAAAGTTAGTATTAAAAATACAAGAATGATCTCTAGTAGTATACGCACTGCCACTTTGAGTTAATTCACACGGATATTCTTCAAAACACGGGAAAACAAAACCTATAAACTGGTTTCTTATTTGTTGTTTATTATTACGTAATTCTTCCCAAAAACGATTTACTTTACCCTTTTGCCATATTCTTCGAGAAGGCGTTAACCAATCTTCTTTTGAGCAATGAAAAATACATTTATCTTGAGATTCAAATTTTTCAAAATTACAACCTTCATAAGTACACACTTATTTCACCTTGCTTTATAAGCAATAATTTATATTTATATCACTAATAGTATACTAAGGTTGAATTTCATAATTCAATTATATATCGCCAATATTTTGCTAAAAACATACTTGAATTAGAGTCATTGGTCACCCCCCTACTTATAGGCACATTTTTATAACAACTGATCAATCTTAACCCTAGTTATACTCTTAACCTTAATCTTCACAATAAGAACTATCAAAACCACCCATCATCAATACGATGAAATAATTCGTCTGATATTATATTTTACAAACTACACAATAATTCGGACTAGCATGTGACATATTACAAACCAGATTGGTATTCTATCGGAGGGAATGTCGATACAAATGCTTCATTCAAACAACAGAATGCGTTTTGGATGAATGAGTGCAATAAATGGTTGGCGCAGTTAGCGTCAGAACTGACGTCGAAACGAGCGCAGGAACTAGCGCCGAGAACCAGCGAATCTTATTTCACCGTAGAGTCACAGAACTTCATAATATTAAGTTCTGAAAATGAAAAATACACGAATCATTTTCTTAAGTTTCTGGAATTCTCAAGAACAAAAATATTAGATAATCTTAAAGAAGTCGCATCAGATGAAGGTTTTGCTAAACATGTTCTGATCATCACCGCAGATCAGGAGACGTATTATGATTATCTCTTTATGTTTTACCCAGAGGATTCAAAAGTCGGCTTGAGTGGCGGGGTGTATTTAAATGATGGATACGGCCATTTTGTTTTCCCATCACAAGAAATCTCTTTCACAGAATCAGTCGCTGCCCACGAATTAACCCATGCGTGTCTAGCGCATCTACCTATTCCACTCTGGTTAAATGAGGGTTTGGCGGTTTCGATGGAAGATGTTGTGTTGAATAGAAATCATTTTCAGATGAATACGGCCATTATTTCCAAGCATCAGAAGTACTGGAACGAGGATAATATTCAAGCCTTCTGGGATGGCTCTAGCTTTGGGAGTACAGGTGTTGGACAAGAACTCAGCTATCACTTGGGTCAGTTATTAGTGAGAAATATATCTGAAGACTATGAGCAGTTTGCACGTTTTTGCAAAACGGCACATGTTAGTGATGGCGGCGAAACAGCCATGTTAGAACAATTCGATATTTCGTTAGGCGATCTCATTGAGGGATTACTAGGCGAAGGAGACTGGAGCCCTAAACAAACATATCAGGCTGATACTGATAGCGGGTTTTTATAAGGTCACCCCCCTACTTTAAGGCGTTTTTTTTAATAATTTATTCTGCTTTGAACTTTTTTTCACTTTTTTTTCAATTAAGTCGATGCTTACCTTATTTATTTTCACTAAATACAGGTGTCTGTTTTTAAATAATTTTATTAAAACTGACGATAAATTAGCTTGGGTTTTGTTGCGAGCTTCTCTTATATCTATCTATATTTTTGATATGGGTATCAATATGTTTACTATACTTTACAGACCAATCACTGAAAAATAGGAGACTTAAGATGGCTTCTTTTAACAAGATTAAAGTATTTATCAGTATTGTGTTCTTAGTACTGAGTTCGTATCAATTGCGCAATGCAAACGCAATGCCATACGATTTTGACAATGGCAATGCAGCAGTAGATGTCGTTATAACCACTATCGCACCAACCATTTTTCAAACTGTATCACCGTCAGGAGGTGATGCAACACTGGTATTACGTGTCACCACTCTAGTTACCAATTCATGGTTTGATGCGACAGCGCCGTATCATCCAACAGCAGTAGGAGTGTATACCCGCCTTGGCAGGCGCCCTGCAGCCGAATCTACCACCAATGCTAATATGAATATTGCTTTGATATACGCAAGCTACCGTGTTTTGAATAGTCTGCTTCCCGAAAATACGCAACTATGGCGTGACATGTTAAGCAATGTCGGTTTAGATCCAGATGACAATAGTCAGGATATCACTACAGCTATCGGACTGGGTAATGTGGCCGGTGCAGGTGTAGTGGCAGGCCGTGAAAATGATGGCATGAATCAGTTGGGCAATGTAGATCGTGATTACAACCCTATGCCTTATATGGACTACACACGTTATAAACCAGTTAACACGGCTTATCGTTTGAGTAACCCTTCCCGCTGGCAACCTGATTTACAGCGACAGGGAATGGGTCTTTACAAGATTCAACAATTTGTGACGCCACAATTCGCTTATGTCGAGCCCTATTCATACAGTCACTTACCACGATCTTTTAAGATAGCTCGACCTTATGCTAGCAACCACAGAAATCGACATGCTTATCGAAATCAGGCAGATGAGGTTTTACAGATATCTGCCAATCTGACTGATGAGCAAAAGCTAAAAGCCGAATTATTCGATAACAAAATAGAATCACTGGGTTTCTCTGCAGTTTTCGCCGCCCTATCGCAAGGACTAACACTGCTTGAATTTATCCATCTGGATTTTCTGACCAATATGGCCGCTCACGATGCAGGAATTTTCATCTGGAGCAATAAACGAAAATTTGATGCAGTCAGGCCATTTAGTGCTATTAATTATTTATACAAAAAGCAACCAGTAAGTGCTTGGGGAGGCCCCGGAAAAGGCACTGTCGTTTTACCCGCCAACGAATGGAAAAGCTATCTGGAAGAAGCCGACCACCCGGAATACCCATCTGCATCAGCCTGTTTTTGTGCCGCACATACGCAATCCGCGCGATTATTTTTGGGCAACGATAACCTGGGTTATCAGGTTTCCAGGACCGCTGGTTCTTCACGAATCGAACCCGGAATCGTTCCGGCAGTTGATACTACTTTGAGTTTTGATACCTGGACAGAGTTCAACAACGATTGTGGCGAAAGCCGATTGTGGGCAGGTGTTCATTTTCGCGCAGCAGTGGATGCCAGTAAGGAAGTTTGTAATGGTTTCGGCGATATGGCTAATGAGTATGTATCGAGTTTAATCGATGGAACTGCACCAGCACGGCAAGTGAGTGAAGGTAGTTGGCGCGGACATAAACATCATTAAGAATTATTAAGGCGGGTGCGCTTATATTTAGTAGTTTTGGATAACCCATGACAAAGAATGTCTGGAATCAGAATGAAATTAAATAAAAAGCCACCCCCTACTTACCATGAGCTTGCCATTTTGTTTTTTGAAATGGACAACTCAGCCGAGGTGTAAACGAGGTAACGTTGGAACGCAAAGACGACGACCCGAAGAGTGAGGCCTTAGCCGAATATGTATGGCAGAGCTTAGGACTAGCTCGTCTGTAAGACGACTCTAAACCTTATGCATGTATATAGGCACTTTTTTTAGGATAACAATTTGCAATATGTGGGTCGGATAAGCATAGCGGCGTAATTCGACCTATTTGATAATTTTTACACTGATCACGCGTTTCTTAGCGAAGCCTCTCTTTAAATTTTTCTAAGAGTTCCATAACATCCCGCCCTTCTGGGGGTAGTAAATTATTATCTGTATCAAGCATGAATATCTCAGGGTTTTGAGGATCAGGACTGGAATTATTTTGAACATTCTTAGGATCACTCCCAAATATTTCTGGATCCAAAATATTTTTATCAAGATCACCATCTATTAACGCATAAGGTTTTTCTTTGTTATCTTTTCTCTTTGCATTTGCTACAGATTGACGTCTTCTTTTACTTTCTTGTTTCTTTTTCTCAATCTCAGCGACTATCTTATTTAACTCTTGAATCGCAGCCATTTCACTCTTACTAAATAGCGGCTTAGATAGAGCAGGTGCAGAAAACACAAGCATCACAATTAACAGTAAACTGAAGAATTTTAGACGTTTCATAGTTAAATTTTAGTCCAAATTTCAAATATGTCTAATCAACTAATAAATATCACCGCTTCAATTATTGGGGTCAGAGTCACTTTAAGTAAAAAATACACCCCCCTACTTATAGGCACTTTTTAAATCAGGTATTCACTGATAAAAATATAATTAAGCTTGTATTCAAACTATTTATGCGAGAATTAATATTCTAACTAACAATAAAAATAGGAATACCGATGGATAACAGCGTTTACAGACCACCTGAAGCGAATCTCATTCTGGAGAGTGCTGCTGAAACTGACGAGAATATGTTTTATGTGGTTTCACCTAAAAAATTCCTATTATTATTTATTGGGACTTTAGGAATGTATCAACTCTATTGGTTTTACGAAAACTGGAGAAAATATAAATACGAAAATAATTTGAGTCTCTGGCCTGTTCCACGCGCTATTTTTTCTATATTTTTTACTCATTCATTGTTTCGTAAAATCAATGAGGAACTGGGATTTAAAGAAGGAAAGGAAAAATGGGATTACGCGACTGCGGCTACCTTATTTGTCTTATTTACCCTGATTTCCAATGCTGACGGCCTATTTGATAGAGTGTTTGGTGAATTGATTTCAATATTGATTGTACTGGTTATGGTTCCCCTGACAGCATGGGTTTTGTACGGTGCTCAATTAAAAATCAATCTGGCATGTGGATCTGTAGATGGCGAAGAAAATAGTAAAATCACTGGCGTAAATATTATTTGGCTGATCGCTGGTGGCTTACTTTGGTTGATGTTTATCTTTTTTATTGTGTTAGCTATCAATCCTGAATTGTATCTTTTATTAGGGGTTTAAACAGGTAGAAATGCCACCCCCCACCTTGTATGTTCACTCTTAAGATCAATTGAGAGTTTTTTCATAAGATAATTCTATCAATAGTTCTTTA
>NZ_CANLZW010000054.1 GCF_947495625.1 uncultured Cocleimonas sp. | reverse complement strand
TCTAAGAGGGCTAGTCTTCATACGCCCTTCTAGGGCGAACACAAAACCACGTTCTTAGAACGTGGATTTTTACTTTAAAACCTCCTAAAAGTAGGGGGGTGACCTTTCAATATTAATCTTACTATTCTAGCTAAGCGATATCCTCACAAGCAATGATGGTGCTTCTTTTTAGTCTTAAAAAATGAATGTATTCGGGAGTTGTGATTTGCTATTAAGTAACACTGACTCTCTTATTTTTACTTTAATCGTTAGTGATATCTTATTAGAGTAATATTTAACTATAGTTTGGATTTGTCTTGGATAGCTGGTTCAGTTTTCTAATTAGGAAAAATTTTGTACTAATTTTATATAAAGAAGAGATAAAAAAAAGTCTGTTTTTCTTATAATTATTTAGAATTCTTAATCGAGAATAACCCCCTACTTTTCACACAAAGTGCCTAAAAGTAGGGGGGTGTTACTTATTTAGATGATTACTTGAAAGTTGCTTATAGGCCTCTTTGCTTAAGCATCGCTAATGCTTGTTTTGCTTTAGGGCTTCCGTGTTTAGCAGCTTTCTGGAACCATTGTTTCGCAGTACCGATGTTCTTTTTGGTGCCATATCCATTCGCATACATCGCACCAACACTATATTCAGCGGCAGGAAGTCCCTGAGCAGCAGCTTTCTTATACCAGTTTAATGCCTGACTATGATTTTTCCCAACACCTACGCCATCAACATAGAGGTCACCCATAAAATACTGAGAAACAGGTAGGCCTTTTTTAGCGGCTTTACTAAACCAGTTGAAAGCGGCTTTTTCATTCTTTGCAGTCCCCATTCCCTGTAGATAAATAAGACCAAGGTTATGTGAGGCTAGAGCTACCCCTTTTGCAGAGGCTTTTTTGTACCAATTAATCGCCTGCCCCATATTCTTTTTAGTGCCAAGTCCCTGAGCATACATAGATGCAACATCATATTGAGCATCACGATTCCCCTTTTTGGCTGCAATATTTACATATTTAAAAGCTTGTCCTGGATTCTTTTTAGTTCCTATACCGTTGGCATAAAGCACGCCTAATAAGTAAGTAGCACCCGTTGCTCCAGAACGTTGTGCCATTCTTACGTAATTAAATCCTTTCGCTGGGTTTTTCTTTACTCCAACGCCTTTTACGTAACGCTCACCCAGCATTAACTGGACGTTTGTGACGCCTTTGTTTGCTGCCTGTTCATAATATTTAATAGCAGTAGGTAAATGCTTTTTAACGCCTTCGCCATTCTCATACATGATCCCTAAGCTGGTAAAAGCATCAGGGATTCCTGCTTTTGAGGCTAGATTGTAATATTTGAAAGCTTGTTTGAGATCCTTTCTTGTTCCTTGGCCAGTAGCGTATAGAGATCCGAGTAGATATTGAGATCCTGGATGTCCTTTGTCAGCTGATTTTTTAAACCATCCAAAGGCCGTTTGCGGGTTTTTCCTTTGACCTTGGCCTAATAGGAATAATTGTCCCAGGACGTACTGCCCTGCTGGGTCGCCTCGTTTTGCGTAGCCTGATGCTATTTGATATACCTTGGCGTAATTTTTAGCTTTATAAGCGCGCTGTAATTCAGTATTCGCATTATTAGCAATACCGGGATTTGTTCTTTGATTGTTATTTGCTTGTTTAGGGCGTATTGGCTGTTGTTGCTGAGCTTGTTTAGCTGGAGCCTGGCGGCCGCCGGCAGCTATACCAGGGGCGCCAGCACCATGTCTGTGACCAACACCTTGAGCAGGAAGAGGGTGATTATGGGCTCTACCCGCATGGGTATGGGGTTGAGCTTGTAGCAATGATAGAGGGGCTGCTATAGGTGCCGTAAATAATGTTACAAGAAAAACTGAATTGAATATTCTTCTCATTTTTTATTCTCCATTTTAGATTCGATATGAGAAGCTGATTCTAAATTTGAAACAACTTTTTCCAGTGCTTCTAGCTTTTCTCTTGTTCTTAATAAAACCGCTCGTTGAATATCAAACTCTTCTCTAGTCACCAGATTCATCTTGCGTAATCCGCTTTCAAGAGTCGATTTCATGTTTTCTTCGATATCAGATTGTAGGTTTTGCAATGAGCTCGGCATAAATCCAGCAAGTTTTTTTGCTAAATCATCAATTTGGTTAGGTTTGTTCATGTTATTTTCTCAAAAATAAATATTACAGCGTTAACAATAATTGTTAACGTTTAATAAATGGTGAAAGATCACCTGTGGTTTTTATTAATACACTATCATTAGATTGCTTTTGCCCAGCAAGGTTCAACATGGCTGCAATCCCTGGCTCGTCTGATTTAGCTACAATATTCGTGTTGTAAGTCCAGTCTTTAATCAGCTTGATATCACCACTCAAATCTACAGGCGCCTCATTGGAGCTCAGTTTGATGTCTAAATCGCCAGAGGAAGGTGACAGGATGGCTTTGTAGTTACCTGGTTTTAAAGTAATAGGAGAACTTAATGCGCCATCCTTCCAGTCAATAATGCCTTTAATTTGAGGAACTTCATTCTCACTAATAACTGCGTCTGTTATATCTCCCGTGAAATTCCCTGCAAGTTTTGCATTGGTTTGAATTTTATTGATATATGAAGAACTGATGTCAAATTTTGTATTATCAAGAGAAAGTTTCTTATTGATACCAAGTCCGGCAAAACCATCCGCACTGAGTTCGTTTCCACTAATTTTAAAGTGAGTTTTTAGTTTGAGTGAGATAAGGCTTTGCAAAGGTTGAACTTTCCAGGTTACTTCTCCCAGAGAGTTCTTGTTTAGTTTTAATTGTGTCGCTTTGCCGTTCCAAACCGTTCCGCTGGTTGAACCCAGCGTTAATCCAGCTACGGCTTTTTCAATATAAGGTTGCGCAAAGCTCAAAGGTAATAACCAAAGCGCTGCTAACAGAAAAGCACTGAGGCCAAAAAATATAATCTTCTTCATGACTTGGTGATTCTTTTGATGGTTAGTCTGAAATCAGCTAGCCCTGCATCTTTTTTGCTTTTATCGATAGACATATTGTCGATTACTAAGGTATGTTTATTTTCGATTTCATATAAGAAACGCATAACTCTGTCAGCGTTCGCATCTTTCAAAATTAGTCTGACTCCATTGCTACCCTGAGATTGCATACGTTCCAAAGATTTTTTTAGTCTCCATGTCTGCAATGATCTTTCTATGAGTTGTTGTGGGTTTTGATTGCTATTCGAAGTAGGTGTTTTGATATTTTGTTGTTGTAATTGTTTAATCTCAATACTTTGTTTTTGCATGGTTGCAAGTTTGTTCTCTTGCTGTTGAATCAAGGTGTTGAGTCGCAAATGTTTTGTATACATTGGCTTAACGGCAAGTAACCATAACAGAATCAATGATACTGCAATTGAACCGTAAATAACGAGTAGGCGTTCTCTTTGGGAGAGTGAGTTATACCAGTTTTTCATGTATTACCCGCCATTGAGTTATTTGATAGGTAATCTTTAGCAGTGGAATTCACTAAAGGCGTAATAATGAGTGTCGCTTCAACTTTATTAGAAGTTGTAGTTGATGATTTTATATCTACTTTCAGCTTTACTTTTTCAGCAGCATCTCGTTTAAAGGTTTCTAAGCGAGTCAGTGACGGAGATTGCATGGTCAGGGTTAATTCATTTTCTTTGTAGTTGATTTCGCTTAAGGTGACATCCTTGTATTCTTTTAGCAAAGGGCTGATATCAGAGATTAGTGGTAATGGCGAATCCACAACTCTTCCTGCGTTAGCTTTGAGTTTATCTAAAGCAGATTTCATTTGCACAGAAGCATCAACAATTCTTCCGTCAGGGAAAGATGATTTATACACTTGCCCAATCTTCTGGTTGAGCAATTTGCTTTGTTGCTGTAATGAATTGTTTTGCCAAACAAAAACACCGGCCCATACTGCTGTAAGTAATCCTGCCAAAACAAAGGAAGGTCGCCATACATTCCAGTTGATAGTTGATTTGTTGGTTTGACGTGAAAAATTAGTAATTAAATTCAAAGGTAAAGCACTTAATATGCTTTGGTAATCAATAGTATTCGTATCTATTGCTTCAAAATCCAGACCTTTCAGGAATTCAGGAAGAGTAAGCTTGTCTCTATTGGCATAGATCTTTTTAGGCTGATTGCTTTTGAATGGTTTCTCTAAGAACATCTCAAGCATAGGTTCATCGCAAACGAAGCCTTCAAATTCTGTGAGCCTGACATTCACATCATGTTGTTCACTATTAAAAAGAAGCGACCATGAATCTTTGCGGTAAAACTGTCCTAAAGTTTCAGGTAAAACAAAATGCGCTGTAATACCATGTTCCTGAAAAGTATCTAGGTATTTTTCGAAGGTAGACCGTTTAATAATTGCAACTTGCGAGTGATTGCTAGCCTCATCCTGCTTTACTGCAAAATGTAGGTTTTCAATATCATCTGCAAGGGAATCCTCTAACGAAAAAGGAATTGCTTGTAAAAGCTGTTTTTTGTTTTTACTAGGGATATTTACCGAAGTTATGACTACGTCACTTGCAGGGACTAATGCTAAAACTCTTCTGCCGCGTGTTAATGAGCGGATGTGTTTCCAATCACTTGTTGTGAAACTGTTGGAAGTTTGTTTTTTGCCTAAAAGTGCATATTCAGGAGCGATACCTGATGCTTTTAATTTTATAACCAGTAACTGCATTTAATTGATAGCTTTCGTAATGGATTGAGGGTTACTAAAGTCGCGCATTATGACAGAAACCTTACCGTTTTTCCGTTCTAAAATAGAATTTATAAATATTCGAGTATTATTTATTTCTACTCGTCCCTCAAGATAGAAAAAATTGCTTTTAACATCCAATTGGTCTGGATCAATATCGCCATCAGGGTTGCTTTCTGTTTTTAAGACATTGCTCACAATACTGGATTCTAAGAAATCATTGATCTTTTCAAATGGGGTTTCTTTAACGAGTTCTATGAGTTCATCTGCTTTGTCAGGCGTTAAACCTATGGCAAGTAGCACGGGTTTTTCTGCAGTGTTTATATTTATAGGAGTCTCTAATGCCTTATTGGTTTTATCAACGATGGGTAGCGTAGTGGTATTTTTAGCGAGTTTTTTATATATATCTTCTTTCATTTCTTTTAACAGTCTTAATTCAGTTAAACTAATTAACTCAGTATCGGCACTGTAATAAGCGGGTTCCTGAGTTTGATAATAGGGGCTTTCTGCGCCATTACCACTACCATCGCCGCCTTTCTCCTTATTTCCATTATCTTGGTCATCATCTATCCAGTCTTTAAGGACATCCGTAAAGTTTTCTGGTGGCCCCATCTCCTGATCAGGGTCAACTTCAAGTGTCATTAGGTTGATAAGTCTTTGGCGAGTGATTTCTGCTGGATATACATATATGTCCTTTCCCTTCTCAACTTCTATATTTTTTGTTAAATTATCGACATACTCTTCTTCTGTCATAGATTTGTTTGTATTTGTTGATGATAACGAGGCTGTTATTTGTTTCTTCGATCTATTTAAAGAATTTAAATTTATCCGAGCTTGAAGATCATATAACTTACCCTGCATTATCCCCCCAGTGATAGGCAAGGTAATACCACTTTCAGAATACCAATCATCTGCTACAGAATCATAATCTGGATGATCCTCAAAACTCTTTTCCAGTATCGTACCTGCCCAGTCTTCCATGCCGTTTGAATACAGATAAGCTTGCTCAAAGTGTCCAATATTACTCGATAATCGTATCTGGATTTGCTGGCGATACATAATCATTCCGGCTAGTGATACCGCAATGCTGGTAATGATCATCGCTGTAATTAGCGCAATACCTTTCTGCTGTTTAGGCATTAGTTTGGTCCAACTGCCTGCAATCGTTTTGATAGACGTTGATTAGCGTTATTTCTGGCATGTAATTTATAATCATAGATAGTAGTATATGACATCACTGCGCGAACATAATTCCGTGTTTCTTCAAACGGAATGCTTTCAATCCAGCGAGGTGCTGAAATGTGCTTATTGGGAGTCCAGCGAGGGATTCTTCCTGGGCCAGCATTATAGCTGGCGGTTGCTTTCACATAGTTGCCTTTAAAGCGTTTGAGCATTTGACTTAAGTAAGCTGCACCTAAGTTTGCATTTTTTTCAGGTACAAATAAATCAGAAGTTCGATGAGAGCGAATGCCTAATTTTCTTGCGACGTTTTTTGCGGTTGCCGGTAAAATTTGCATTAAGCCCTTGGCATTAGCACTGGATACAATTTGCGGGTCAAAGGCACTCTCTCTGCGCATAATGCCATATACCCAGGCAGGTATAATGCCATGTTTACGGGCTGATTGAGAAACAAGCGATTGGTATTCCATGGGAAACCGTAATCCAGTTTGATTCCAGTCTTTTGTTTGAGAGACCGTAATAATCGCTAAAAATGGCTGATTAATTTCTAGCGCATATGCTGCAGCGGTTAACTTGTCCTGTTTATTTAATTTCTTCAAGGTCCACAACCATTCTTTTTTTGCCAGTTTGGGTTTGCCGATTGTGTAGAGTTCGGTTGCTCTTTGCATAGATGGCATATTTGCGATTCGAGGTGTTAGCTGAGACCAGTTTTCTGTTGGCTTTATCTGTGCGGAGTAAGGTCTTCTCAATTCATCGGCGGCTAAAAAACCATAGAATGAGGCGTTTTTTGCCACAGGTAATAATTGTTGATGAGTATTTTTCTCACCTAAACGCTTTCCTGTTTGTGCTCTCCAATATCTCCACCTGTCTTTGGTTTTAGTTTCAGCAGGCATGCTATCAATTGCGCTACGCAGTTTTCTCCAGTCACCTTGACGTAATGCCATTCGTGCTGTCCAGATAGTTGCCTCTTCACTACGAAGGTTGGCAGGGATGGCAGCAAGCTTTTGTAATGCGTAAGGGTTGTGATTCAATGCTTCGCGTACACCGATATAGCTCTCAACATCGGCTTTAAGTTTTGTCGAAAAAGTATGCGATCGTTGAAATTTATTCCATTGGCTTCTCGCTGTTTCTGTGTTTTTTCTAGCTAATCTCTTTATGCCATAAGCAATTAATTGAGTGCTTCGACCATCTTTGTTTTTTAATCTTTTATTTTTGAGATTCTTAAGCGGGTGCTTGCGTAAATTAATCCATAGGCTTACGAGACTTGGTTCGTTTAAGTATTTACTTAACGCTCTTGCCAGCCCCGTTTTTCCTTTGTCCATTGCCAGCGTAATTCGTTGCCAGGCTCTACTGTCATTGACTAATCCTTTACGCACTAAAAGAGCAAATAAAGGGTCGCAAACTTTTGGGCGACTATTTGCTGAAAGCCATATTTTTAATGCTTCGTTTTGAACCGCTGCTGATGGTCTAATATGCATCGAAGCTTCAGCATTAACGCATCTTGCTTTAATGCCGCCTTGGTCTTTTTTATAGAACTTAAGAATCTGTCCCCATTGTTGTTGCTGTGACAGTTTTATCAATAACTCGGTATTAATATCATCGGATAACCATGAAGGTGGGTTTTGATGGATAAAATTGAGTAAAGACTGGTTGCTACTGGTTTTTATATTTTGTTTTAGACGTTCATAATCAAGGTAAGGGTGAAGCATATAACCTTTTAAATGAGAGCTATCGTAAAGCTGACCTTTGTGTAATTTGTCATAAGCCTCATGAAAATCATTGACCTGTTTCTGGTTAGTATAAGCAAAAGAATTGTGCGATAAGAATAGCAAAAAAACTATTCCTAACAATAGCTTGTAAATAATCTTAAGTGCCGATTTCATAATCAGTATATTTTCCCCTGAACCCCTTTGATCACAGTCACCCATTAAAAAAAAGAGGCTAAAAGTGGGGGGGTGTCTTTTTTGTTGATGTTGTTATATGTACTAGTTTAAATAATAAACTATGGATTACAAAGAGCCCAATCCCCATAAATACCATATACCATTGTTCATAATATAACTAATAGCTTCTTTTTAAAGGTTTTATTTGCGAATTACAATGTTTTTATCGCAACTATATTGCTGTGACTTTTTGTAAAATTAGTTCTTTGCGTCTAACTGTTTGAGTTCTCTTTTAGAGTATGTAACGCATCGATATAACGAAGATATCTTTCTTTGCTTATTTCATTGTTTTCAACGGCTGTTCTTACTGCGCAGCGTGGTTCATGATCGTGAGTGCAATTATGGAAGCGACACTGATTCTGGTATTGTCCAAATTCTATATAGCCATCAGCCAGTTCCTGGTCGCTAATGTCTGCTAGTGCGTAATCTCTAACACCCGGAGAGTCGATTAAATACCCATTATTTTCAAGATGATACAGGTCAGCAGTAGTTGTGGTGTGCTTACCTTCACCTGAGTCTGAAATAATACCAACGGCAATATCTGATTCAGGCAAGATGCGATTAGCGATGGATGATTTACCCACCCCAGATCGACCACTGAAAATACTGGTCTTGTCATCCATTAATTGCTTAAGTTGCTCTATACCTTCACCAGTATGTGCATTTAGTTGAATGACCGTGTAGCCAATTTCTTCGTAAGTTTTCATCGCCTGCCAATCAGCTTCAGTAGCATGTGCTTCTGCCAAGTCACTCTTATTCATCACGATTATTGCTTCTGCTTTAAGTTGATGTGCCGCAATTAAATAACGATCGACTAGATCCCAGGATGTTTCAGGAAGCCAAGAGTTAACGATCACTAGCTGATCAATATTAGCTGCAATGGTTCGAGGGCGCCCACGATAACCAGGTCTTGTTAGAGCATTAGTCCTGGGGAGCAAGTCATCAACAGAGGCATTTCCATGTTCATTATGGTGCCAGGTAATGAAGTCGCCACATACAATGCTATCGAATTTACGTTTGGCAGTGCAGCGTACGTGAGGTGTATCGGGATTATTTTTAGTGTTTTCTACTAGAAGTTCGGCCCCGAAGCGGGTTACTACCCGTCCGGTATTCACTTCTGCTTTCAAGATTTATACATCATTTTATAAGTATTGTTAAAACTTGTAATACTGCTGGTTAAGATAAGCAGTCACATCATGTATTTCATCGTCAAACCAGTTAGTGTTGAGATTAGAATCACAACGTCTAACTTGAGCTTCTAGTGCTGCCAGGCTGGTTACTTTCCTATCTGGTTTTGTGTAAACACTGGTTGTATGGCACTGATTACACTTTGATTGAGTAAATAATTTTTGACCGTTAGCAGCATTGCCTTGGGCCATTGCTGTAGTTGAAATTAGCAAGCCTGCAAAAGACGCCAATACTGTTTTAGTTATTATCTTAGTTGTCTTTGAAAATGATGTCTTTGAAAAATTCATGTCAATCTCCGTTTTCCTTATTGCCTTACTTTTCTATTTATCCTGCTTGTTTCAAGTGCGCAATGCGAATTGATGCAGGTGGGTGAGAATCATAAAATGCCGAATATAAAGGATCTGGCGTTAATGTTCCCGCGTTCTTTTTATATAGACCAACCAGTGCACTGATAAGTTCCGCAGAATCAGATTGTTGGGCGGCAAAGCTATCTGCTTCGAATTCATGTTTGCGCGACCAGCGTGACATAATCGGTCCAATAAAGAAAGTGAAAGCAGGGCTGACAAGAATAAATAATACCAGTGCCATATAAGTCGATGATTGAGATACGCCAAGTGCGTTATAAAACCATTGCTGTTGCATCAGCCATGCGAGTACTGCAAAGCCAACTAAAGTCATTGTCATCGAAACAATCATACCTTTAAGAACGTGCTTATGTTTGAAATGGCCTAACTCATGCGCAAGTACTGCCTCAACTTGTGTTGGGGTCAGGTGTTTAAGCAAAGTATCAAAGAAAACAATTCGTTTAGTCTTACCAAAGCCAGTGAAATAAGCGTTACCATGACTTGAGCGTTTAGAGCCATCCATCACGAATACACCATCTGAATTAAAGCCCGTACGTTCTAGTAGAGTAGTAATGCGATTAAGCACTTCACCTTCTTCCAAAGGTTTAAATTTATTAAAGATAGGTGCAATAAATTTAGGGTAGGCCCACATCATTAGAATAGAAAAAGCAGTCAGTGCAACCCACGCATAGAGCCACCATAAACTACCAGCGGATTCCATTAGCCATAAAACCAGCATAATTAGCGGGATACCAATGACAACTGATAATGCAGCACCTTTGAACATATCGATGAAAAATACCTTTATCGTGGATTTGTTGAAACCAAATTTTTCTTCAATCACAAAAGTACTATATAAAGAGGTTGGAATATCAATAAGACTTGAGATCAAAGAGAAGCCGATAATAACCGCTACGCCAGTGGTTAAAGGCCCCCAATTATATGAGCGAATAGCGTTATCTAGGATTTCAAGACCACCACCCAACGTCCAGAGTAGTAATACAACAGCGCTTAAAATCAGGTTGAAACGCCCAAAGCTTCCTTTTGAACGAGTGTAATCGGCTGCTTTTTGGTGTTCTTCCAATGTGATTTTGTCTGCGAACTCTTCAGGGACCGCAGATCGATGCTGCGCAACGTGTTTAGCATTCCTTAAGGATAGCCATAATTGCACTCCCGTAGTGATTATAAGAAGTGCTAGAAAAATAAAAGTAAATATATGCATAGTTCTATAAAATAAGGCTCAGTTTTTTTAATTCAACGTTAACATCAATGTTAATTGAAACATAAATATCAACATAATTAATATCAATTTAATTCAACCGAGCATTATACCCTATGAGCCAAGACAAGAATAATTTGATTTGGATTGACCTGGAAATGACAGGACTAGATACTTTCAATGACGTCATTATCGAAATCGCTACTGTTGTAACAGATAAAGACCTGAATAAACTTGCTGAAGGGCCAGTGATTGCAATTCACCAGCCTGATGGTGTTTTAGAAGGTATGGATGAATGGAATCAATCGCATCACGGTAGCTCTGGTTTAGTTAAGAGAGTCAAAGAAAGCAGTTTTTCTGCGGCACAGGCGGAAGCTGAAACCATCTCATTTTTAGAGCAATATGTACCCAAAGGTGCTTCGCCGATGTGTGGTAACAGTATCTGTCAGGATAGACGCTTTATGGCGCGCGAAATGCCAATTCTTGAAGACTACTTTCATTATCGTAATCTTGATGTGAGTACATTAAAGGAGCTTGCGGCACGCTGGAAGCCCGAAGTACTAGATCAGCTGACCAAGAAGGGCGCGCACTTAGCACTGGACGATATTTTAGATTCAATTGCAGAATTACAGTTTTATAGAAAAGCGATTCTGTCTATTTAGAAAGCAATTCAATTAGAGTTTTTAAAAAGCATTTATAAACAAGCGCCTATAAAGCAAGTGCCAATAAAAAAGCGCCTAAAAGTAGGGGGGGGACTTAATAATCATCCGCTTACTATTAGAAATGCTTTAACCAGCCACGGCAGCAATAATGCATTTAATAGCGCTGCCAAAGCCATGGATAAACCTGCGAAAGCGCCCATGGTGGTGTTTAAAGTAAATGCTCTTGCCGTTCCAATACCGTGAGAGCTATTGCCGATAGCGATACCTTTTACACTATTGTCTTTAATATTTAATAGATTTAAATACTGCGTTCCTATTACCGCACCAATGATGCCCGTCAACACTGCAAGTACTGCCGTTAATGAGGGTATTCCACCGATTTTTTCTGCGATACCCATAGCAACAGGGGCGGTTACAGAACGTGCCGATAATGAAATTTGAGTGGCTAAATCTGCACCTAATAACTTGGCAATAAACAATACCGAAATCGTGCCTACTACAATGCCTGTAACCATCGAAAGGATAATGGGGATAAACAATCGTTTTACTTGAGCAAACTGCTGGAATAACGGAATTGCTAAAGCAACGGTAACAGGACCTAGTAAAAAGTGAATGAATTGCGCCCCTTCAAAGTAGGTTGCGTATTCCGTATCAGTGATTTCTAACATCAAAATCAATAAAACTACCGATACTAATACTGTATTGGTTAATGGGTGAGTGCCTGTTTTACGGTGAAGTGTATAAGCTATTAAATAGGCCACTAAGGTTATGGTTAAACCTGTTAATGGAGAGGTTGATAAGTATACCCAGAGTGTCTGTAGATCAGTGTTTTCCATATTTCGAATCTTGCTTAAAAGTAATAGATTTATTGTTGGTTTGTATTGGCGATTTATTAGTTTTTTTAAGTGCTATCTTTTGTCTTTTTATCGAAATAACGCATCAAAAATTTCATACTCAATGCAGTTGTGCCCATCGTAATCAAAACACCTAAAAATAACGCTACGGTGATAGGTAGCCATTCTTCTTCTAAACGATGAAAGTGAACCATTACACCAACACCAGCTGGCACAAATAGCAGAGAAAGGTGATTTAATAAAGCTAGGGATGATTGTTCCAGAGATTCAGGAGCAGGGAGTTTAAGTTTTCCCATGATTACTAACAAGATAAGCAGATATAGCAAGCCAGCAACAGGTCCAGGGACAGGCAAATCAAGAATGCGAACACTGACTTCGCCCAAAAGTTGGAATATCAAAAGTGCAGTAATGCCGAATAGGAATTCTATTCCGCTAGATTTGTTGGCTTTCATGATGGTTCTCTATTAATTTGTGATTGCTGAGTTTTATCGCGCTGTAACTGACAAAATATCCTTATTGATCGTTATTTAACAGAATTTTATTTTTTTTCGTAGAGACCATTATCCATCTTCATTCACTAGCAAAAGACTCTTAAAAAAATTCTACTTCTAATGCGGTAAAAACTCGCTAAAAGTGGGGGGGTGTGTTTTTATATTCCACTTTTAGTAACAACCTCAATAATTCAATGATTGTACTCTCTGATGTCACCCTAAGGCGTGGTCCGCAAAAACTCTTATCCGATGTTTCAATCAGCATACATCCAGGCTACAAAGTTGGTTTGACGGGAGCAAATGGCACCGGTAAATCCAGCCTTTTTGCCATGTTGCGCGGCGAGTTAGGTCAGGATGAAGGTGCTGTAAGCATTCCGCCAAATTGGGTAGTCGCCCACGTTGCACAGGAAACGCCTTCAACAACTATTTCAGCCTTGGAATATGCTTTACAAGGTGATACCGAGTACATCAATCTACATAAACAACTAGAAAATGCAGAAGGTGCTTTGCTTGGCGAACTTCATGGTCGCTTAGATGCGATTGATGGATACACTACCGAGAGTCGTGCAGCAACTTTACTGCATGGTTTAGGGTTTTCCCAAGAGCAAATTAATAACCCCGTTGATAGTTTTTCTGGCGGTTGGAGGATGCGTTTAAATCTGGCGCAGGCGCTAATGTGTCGCTCTGATTTATTGCTACTCGATGAGCCAACTAACCACTTGGATTTGGATGCGGTTATTTGGCTGCAAAGCTGGTTGATACAATATGATGGAACCTTGATATTAATTTCGCATGATAGAGAATTTCTCGACGCAGTGGTCAAACATGTCGCCCATATCGAGCACGCGAAGTTAACTTTATATACAGGAAATTATACGGCGTTTGAGAAAATTCGTGCAGAACGCTTAGCGCAACAGCAAAGCGCGTATGAAAAGCAACAGCGTGAAAAAGCGCACATGCAAAAATATGTGGATCGTTTTCGCGCTCAGGCAACTAAGGCAAAGCAAGCACAAAGTCGCTTGAAAGCTTTGGGCAGAATGGAAGAGATATCTGCCGCACAAGTGGATTCACCATTCCATTTTAAGTTTTTTGACCCCGAAAAATTACCAGAGCGTCTACTCAATGTAGTGAATGCATCGATCGGTTATGGGGACAATATCATTGTTAATAACGTGAAAATGCAATTGATGCCGGGACAGAGAATCGGTTTGATAGGTCCAAATGGCGCGGGTAAATCGACATTAATTAAGTATCTGGCAGGTGAACTTCAGTCGATAGCGACAGAGACCTCCAGTGATAAAGAAGATGAGTCTTGGAAAGCGCAAGATTTGAAAATAGGCTATTTTGCCCAGCATCAACTTGAACAATTAAGAGTTGATTTAAGCGCTCTACAACAACTTCGAGCATTAGATAAAGAAGCCAGAGAACAGGACTTACGTAATTACTTGGGTGGTTTTGGTTTTAAAGGCGAAAGAGTCGATGAGCCAGTCGCACCATTTTCAGGTGGTGAAAAAGCACGTTTGGTACTGGCATTGCTGGTTTACCAAAAACCTAATTTACTGCTATTAGATGAGCCGACCAATCATTTGGATTTACAAATGCGTCATGCCTTAAGTGTTGCTTTGCAGGGTTTTGCAGGGGCAATGGTGATTGTTTCTCATGATCGTCACTTGCTGAAGACGGTAACGGATGAATTGGTGATTGTTCATGACGGCAAGGCAGAAGAGTTTGACGGTGATTTGGATGACTACGCTAAATTCATCAATGAAGCGACAAGTCTAGATAATAACCAGAGTAATAACGGCCAGGAAGAATCTGAAAAGGGCTTGTCCAAAAAAGAACAGCGTCAATTAGAAGCGCAGCGCCGTAAACAGTTACAACCGTTGTTGAACCAATTGAAAAAAGCAGAAAAACAACTTGATGATCTTTCAATAAAGCAAAGCGAACTTGAAAAACAGCTGTCTGACCCCGATATTTACTTAGAAGAAAACAAACAAAAGCTGAAAAGTCTGGTATTGGAGAAGAGTGAGCTGGATAAAAAATTAGAAACTGTTGAAATGCAGTGGATGGAAATTAGCGAAGAGTATGAAAGTGCGGCGGCGCTTATTACTTAATTTTTCTAGTTCGTGACTTTTTAATGAATGCATAAGTCAAATATTTAGAATGTTATTAAAATCACCCTATAAAAAACCTGCTTAAAGTAGAGGGGTGACTTACATCATAGTCTTACGTGGCTAAAAATGCGGTTAAAAATAACCTATCGTTTGTCTGTCTATTGATAGAACTTTTAAAGTTTATGATAGACTAATAGAGTGTTGATATTAAACATGATCTACGTTTTAAATTATCAAACACGTAGATCTACTTTTATTTTACGGAGAAAAGAATGAGTCAGTTAGATATGAGTACGGGCCAGATTGTTGCAAATGCAGCAGAAAGCGAACGTGCTAATTTTATTAAACGTACATATGTACATTTAGCCGGCGCAATTGCTGCGTTTGCAGTAATAGAAACACTATTAATCAAGTCTGGTGTAGCGCTTTCTTTTATGGGTATGCTTTCAGGCAGTAAGTGGAGCTGGTTAATCGTTTTAGGTGCATTTATGTTGGTGTCTACCGTTGCGAATAACTGGGCGCATTCTGGGATTTCTCGCGAAAAGCAATACATGGGCTTAGGTCTATTCGTTATTGCTGAAGCGATTATCTTTATGCCGCTAATTTACATGGCATTAGTTAGAGCACCTGATGGGCATCTTTTGCAAAACGCTGCAATCGTTACTGCTGCATTAGTTGCTGGTTTAACATTCACTGCATTTTCTACCAAAATTAACTTCTCGTTTATGGGTCGTTTCTTGATGATTGGTGGTTTTGTTGCAATGGGCTTAATCCTGGCGAGCATTATGTTCGGCTTCTCTCTAGGGCTTTGGTTTTCAGGTGGAATGATTCTATTTGCTGCGGCTTCTGTACTTTACAGTACTTCAAATATCATTCATGAGTACCATACTGAGCAGCACGTAGCGGCTTCGCTATCATTGTTCTCAAGTGTAGGTCTATTGTTCTGGTACATCCTACAATTCTTCATGAGCATGGGTGGTGATGATTAAGTTATCATTCTAGGTCGTAAGCTTTCTAGCTTATGACTTGTAAGAAATTAGATGTAAAAAAAAGCCCGTGATTCGAGAGAATCACGGGCTTTTTAGTGTCTGAATTTAGTTGGGTTTAACCTAGAAATTTTCTGTTGAAGTGAATAGACCAACTTTCAAATCTTTTGCTGTATAGATTTCTTTGCCGTCTACTTCCATGGTTGCATTCGCAACACCCATAACCAATTTGCGTTGAATCAGGCGAGAGATATCGATTTTATATGTCACTTTCTTGGCATCAGGAAGGACCTGTCCAGTGAATTTTACTTCTCCTGCACCCAATGCTCGGCCACGTCCAGGGCTTCCAGACCAGCATAGGAAGAAACCAACGAGCTGCCACATAGCGTCAAGGCCAAGACAACCAGGCATTACTGGGTCGCCTTTAAAGTGACAATCAAAAAACCAAAGATCTGGGTTGATGTCGAGTTCTGCTATGATCTGACCTTTACCGAATTCACCGCCATCAGAATTGATTTCAACAATACGATCTGCCATTAGCATTGGTGGCGCTGGCAAGCGGGCGTTTTCTGGGCCGAATAATTCGCCGTTTCCGCTTTTAATGAGATCTTCGTAGCTGTATGAACTTTTTCTTTCTGTATCCATCGTGTGAATCCTGATTCTGTAATTTGAGTCTAGTAGTTAAAAATGTAAAGAATGGCGATATTACTTGATATTAGGGGCTTCGACTAGTTTAAATAGTTTGACCTTCTTGCCGATGTTAAGTGCTTGTTTTAAAACTATTCGGATTTTAACTAAGCATAATCAATAGCAATGCCGATAAATATAACCATACCAAGCCAGTTATTATTAAGAAATGCCGTTAAACACTTCTGTGGTTCTCTATATTTGGTAAGCGTTTGCTGATAGACGATAAAACCACAAGCCAGCAGAATGCTTGTATAAAACGCAGGGCCACGCTGAGTCATAATACCTACGACAGTTATAATGATTAAAGCCAGTAACTGTAATGTGGCAATAATAAAGTTATCGTATTTGCCGAAAAGGATAGCCGTTGATTTAACGCCTATTTCTAAATCATCCTCTTTATCGACCATGCCATATTGGGTGTCATAGGCAGTTGTCCAAAGTAGTGCTGCAATATACAAAAGCCAGGCTTCTGCAGGAGGAAGAATGCCAGTTACGGCTGTATACGCCATTGGAATAGACCATGAGAATGCTGCGCCAAGGTGCACTTGCGGGAAGTGGTGGTAGCGTTTCATAAATGGGTAGCTAGCTGCTAAAGCAACAGCGACAACAGAAAGCATGATGGTTAATGTGTTGAGTTGTAACGCTATCAAAAAAGCAACAAGACAAAGCGCAACGAAAACACTCAGTGCTTCATTAGCACTAATTTTACCGCTTGTTAACGGACGGTTTTTGGTGCGTGCGACATGCAAATCAATGTCACGATCCGCGTAATCATTAATAGCACAACCAGCGGAGCGCATCAGAAAAACACCCAGGCTAAAAATAATCAATAGTTTGAAATCTGGAATTCCTTCAGAGGCTATCCATAAAGCCCATAAAGTTGGCCAGAGTAATAAATACGTGCCAATCGGGCGATCGAAACGAATTAACTCTGCGTAGAGTTTTAATTTCTCGCTATTCATTTATTGATGAGTCTTTGGTAAATGTTGATAGTAGAGTGAAAATTTGAAAAGCGTTTATCAGCACGGAGACTCGTTATCGAGTAATAAGCGTTCTACTTTGTTACCTTTCAATAGGTGTTCTTCAATTATCTCGTCGATGTCATCTTTGTCAACAAAGGTGTACCAGGTCTCATCTGGGTAAACCACAATGACCGGCCCAAGCTCGCAACGGTTTAAACAGCCTGCCGAATTAACTCTTACTTCACCTCTGCTAACCAAGCCTAATTCTTTGCTGCGCTTTTTCATGTAATCACGCATCTCTTGTGCATTGTATTGCGCACAACATTGGCTACCGTCTTCGCGGTCATTGGTGCAGAAAAAAACGTGATTTTTATAATATGACATAGTTAATAGATGAACTTAGTTAACACACTGGTTACAGTGTTAGTTGAAGAATGCTTGTAAGATGTGCGATTATGCCCGATTTTTCTAGTTCTGAGAAATGCTAAACGATGGAAAAGTTCGACAGTATTACTGATTTTTTGAAAACTGAGGATTTTAATTATCGCGTATATGATATGGGGCGTAAGGTTTGCCCGATTTCAAATGAAGATTTTGAGCAGATAGAAAAGCAGAAACAACTTTTCCCTTACCCTTTTCAGCAGAAGGCGTGGCTGGCTTTATTGTTTTGGCCAAAAAATAAGGAAGATCAAGCTGTCATCTGGTTTTTACAGTTTCCTATAGATGAGTTGGGTTATTTAAAACAACTTTCTCGTGATGCTTTTTTAATCGACTTGCTTGAGCAAACCGGAAAAAATATTCAGGCGAAACAACAGGGTAATGATGTTGAGGATGGCTTGGGTGAATCTCCTTTTGCGTTTAAGCCTCGTGAAGATCGGCTTTCCATGTTTCACGCGTTGGCAACTGTCGAATTGGGGCAGGAGCCGTCGCAACATTATCAATACGCACATGATTATCTGTTGCCAAAAGATCAAGGTGGTCCGGGATACGAGCAATGGCAGTTTCTAGGTCTGCAAGGAATTGCCGATGTAATTGCTAGATTAAGTGAAGATAATAATGTTGCTTTGCTGGCAAGTGCAGTTGCTGACATGCCGTCCACACCCTTACAGAGTTTTGCTCATAGTCTGGAAAATACCGTTTTTGAGAAGGCCTTATTCGATTCGATTTTGGTCAGATTAAGAGCAGAACTGGATAGTGGTGAAGATGTTGTGCTGATTGCCGCGTTAATTCGCGCAATTTCTTCACAGGCTTTAGATGCTGAAAAAACTAAAATACTGTCGGAAATATTGCAGTCTCCACTAGCAAAGGAAATAGAAGTTATCGCTGCTATTTCTGGGCGATCGTGGGCGGATTTAGAAAATAAAGAACTAATGGCTTTGTTTGTGGAAAAGTTAGCGACACAAGAACAAATGGCATTTAATGCGATACTCGCTGATTTAATTATGATTCCGGGTATGCGTGACTTAATATTGGCGAGTATGAGAAGTGAGAATCGTTCGCCTGAACTGGCTCAGCGTTTCGGGGTTTTTATGCAAGCCATCAGCGCGAAAGCTTAGTATTCTCAAGTTATTGCATCATACGAAGTAACTAACGCCAATAAAAAACACGCTAAAAGTAGGGGGGTGACCTCTATTTATTGATTAGATGTGTGTAATCAGAAGATACAGATAAAAGAGAGATTATAGTGACTGATAAGTTTATGCGCCCCGTGCGCAGTTTTGTTCTACGTCAAGGCCGATTAACCAGAGGGCAGGATGATGCTTTGCAGAATATCTGGCCTATCTTTGGGATTGAGCGTGGTGATTCGGCGTTAGATATCGATAATCTATTTGAATCTAAAGCGCCCGTTACGTTGGAAATTGGATTTGGTGACGGCGTATCTTTGGCGACAATGGCAGAAAATGCGCCAGACAAAAACTTCATCGGCATTGAAGTGCACAAGCCTGGTGTGGGACGTTTATTGCATTTAATCGATGAAAAGAAACTCACCAATGTGCGTGTCATGGATGATGATGCGGTGCAAATTATCAAAAACAGAATTCCTGAAGCCTCTCTAGATCGAGTACAGTTATTCTTTCCAGATCCCTGGCATAAGAAACGTCATAATAAGCGACGTATTGTCCAAGACGATTTTGTTTCCTTAATAGCGAGTCGTTTAAAGCCAGGTGGTGTTTTTCATCTGGCTACAGATTGGGAGCCATATGCTGAGCACATGGCAGAAGTGATGGAGGCATCAGCTGATTTCAGCTCTATGGCGGATACACCTTACTCAGCAAAACCAGAAGAGCGTCCAACGACAAAATTTGAAACGCGTGGTATAAAACTAGGTCATGGCGTTTGGGATTTGCTTTATAAAAAACAGGGTTAAATTTCTCGCTGATCCTGCTAATTAGATCTGTTGTTTAATAAGCGCCTTACTTGTTGTTAAAAAAGTGCCTCAAAGTGGGGAGGTGTCTTTAAATTTAATCAAAGACTATTTATTGTTAGCAGACCATTTTTGATGGTCGTTAATTTGCTTTTATTCTCCCCGTCCAATGCCATAGTAAGTAATACCTAGATCTTTCATATGATCTGGTTTGTAGAGGTTTCTTCCGTCTATAATGACAGGGTCGTTAAGTGTGCTGATGATCTTGTTGAAATCAGGTGATCGAAACTCTTGCCATTCGGTGGGGATGACTAGCGCGTCTGCCCCTTCCAATGCTTCTTCTGCGCTATTGCAAATCGTTAATGCTTCTTTGTCGCCATAGAGTTCTTCACATGCTTTATTGGAAGCTGGATCGTAAGCTCTTACCTTTGCTCCAATATTCCATAACTGCCTCATTAATACACGGCTGGCTGCACCTCTCATATCAGCTGAGTCGGGTTTAAATGATAAGCCCCATATTGCGATAGTTTTATCTTTTAAAGATTCGCCGTAATGTTTGGTGAGTTTTTCAAACAGTTTTTCTTTTTGTCGATAATTTACGGCTTCTACTGCATTTAGTAATTCTGCAATATAGCCTTGGTCTTCGGTGCAATGAGCAAGTGCTCTTACATCTTTTGGGAAGCGTGATCCGCCGTAACCACAGCCGGGATAGATGAAATGATAGCCGATTCTTGGGTCAGAGCCGATACCAATACGAACTTGCTCTATATCAGCACCAAGAATTTCGGAAATGTTTGAAAGCTCGTTCATAAAGCTAACTTTGGTGGCTAATAATGCATTGGCTGCGTATTTGGTTAATTCTGCAGAGCGAATGTCCATGGCAACAATACGATCACGATTATGGTTAAAAGGTGAGAATAGTTCGCGCATGAGTTCTATGGTGCGAGGATTGTCTGAACCAATAATAATTCTATCTGGTTTCATAAAGTCATCTATCGCGACGCCGGTCTTCAGGAACTCGGGGTTTGATATCATGTCAAATTCAAGTTTCTCACCTCTTTCGCATAGTGTGTTACTGATAATTTCTTTAACCTTGTCTGAGGTCCCAACAGGTGCTGTAGATTTACTGATTATGATGCGATAGCTATGCATGTTATCTGCAATAGACTTTGCAACTGTCAGTATATTTTGAGTATCGCAATTACCTAAATCTTCAGAGGGGACATTGACCGCTATGAAAAGATATAAACCATGTTCTACACCTTCAGCTGCAGATGTCGTAAATTTTAATCTTCCTGCTTTGATGTTTTCATCTAGTAATTTTTGAAGGCCTGGTTCGTGAATATTGGTTTTGCCTTTGGATAGTCTTCTTATTTTTTCTTCATCAATATCTACACATAAAACATCATTGCCGACTTGGGCCATACAGGCTCCTGTGATAAGTCCGACATAACCAGCACCATAAATTGTTATTTTCATATTGGTTTACTTAGCCTTGTAGTAAGTAGTTTGAATTAAATAGTTTAATAGTACCTTATTGTAAATATTTTTCTATATTAGGGTGATGTAAAGGCTGTGTTGGTTCATAGGTTAATTAAAAGGGTTAAGTCAGAGATATATGTTGAGCTTGGTATATGTGGAATTAAAATTAAGGAGTTAAATAAAGAAATATATATGTTGTTTTTTAGGCTATTTTTAGTTGTTTATATGGAAAACGAGTTAAGGTGTAAATTAAACTTAAAAAACATCAAAATAAATGTATTTAGAAGGTTGACACTGCCTTGGCTTTGCCTCAGAATTGCCCGCTTGATTTTGGAGGGGTTCCCGAGCGGCCAAAGGGATCAGATTGTAAATCTGACGCGTAAGCTTCGGTGGTTCGAATCCACCCCCCTCCACCATTAGTTTTTTTATTCAAAGATAGTTCAAGAGTAAGTGCTCTTTTGAGTCTTTGAGTGAGTTAAAAGATGCGGATGTCGTATAGTGGTAATACCTCAGCCTTCCAAGCTGATGCTGCGGGTTCGATTCCCGCCATCCGCTCCACATTGAGTTAAATGATTTGCGGTGTTGTGGGCTATAATTGCACAAATTCCTGTAGTTCGTTGATGTGCTCATATAGCTCAGTCGGTAGAGCGCGTCCTTGGTAAGGACGAGGTCACCGGTTCAATTCCGGTTATGAGCTCCAAGTTTATTGCTGTTGTTATGTTTTGTAATGATAGTGGAAGATTTTTAATATTATTAGATTTTAGAGAAGGGTGATTCACCATGTCCAAAGAAAAATTTGAACGTAATAAGCCCCATGTAAACGTGGGCACAATTGGTCACGTCGACCACGGTAAAACCACGCTAACTGCTGCGCTTACAAAAGTAATGGCAGAGAAGATGGGTGGTGAAGTTAAAGCATTCGATGAAATCGATAATGCTCCAGAAGAAAAGGCGCGTGGTATAACTATCGCTACTTCTCATGTTGAGTATGAATCAGATGTGCGTCACTACGCACACGTAGATTGTCCTGGTCATGCTGATTATGTGAAGAACATGATTACTGGTGCGGCTCAGATGGATGGCGCTATACTTGTTGTATCTGCAGCAGACGGCCCAATGCCACAAACTCGTGAGCACATCTTGTTGTCACGTCAGGTTGGTGTTCCGTATATCGTGGTATTCCTAAACAAAGCTGATATGGTAGATGATGAAGAGCTACTAGAGCTTGTTGAGATGGAAGTGCGTGAGCTTCT
>NZ_CANLZW010000053.1 GCF_947495625.1 uncultured Cocleimonas sp. | reverse complement strand
TTTAATGTATGAGGTTCCTAAGACTATTATTTTAATTCAGTATATATATGCTTTTGCGTCGCAGACTAGCTAACGCCTTGCTCAGCGGAAAAATGCGAGCGCGAGCGAGTAGTTTTTCCGATGAAGCAATTTGTTAGGGTAATTTACCAAAATTTCCACCAAGGCTTCTTGTTTTTACCATTAGCTGTTTCATGAACTTCAAGACTTTCTGGTGGTAGTATATTTGTAAAATCTTGATTCTCTTCTAGTTCTTGAACAAGTGTTAAGCAATCTGCAAGAGATACAGCTTTAGATTTTGATCCTAAGAAAACACCGTTTTCAGTAATTGGAATATCAATTAATACAGATGAATCTTCTTGAACCATAAACTGTAAGCATTGATCTTTATTATTAAGAATTCCCAAAAAGTTATTAGGCATGTGAAGTACACAATCCATACTGTGTAGTATTTGCGACTTTTCAGCTTCCCAAGGTTCTGACCCTGAAATTGTCTTATCTTCGCAATAGTCGGTGTAAAAGTATTTATATTTCATGTTGTATCACCCTAACGCCTTGCACAGTGGAAAAATGCGAGCGTGAGCGAGTAGTTTTTCCAATGCTGTAACTTGTTATGTGATTTATACGTATTTTCACTTTGTTACATTTTTCTCAAACATATCCATATAGGCTGATGGTAAAAGCATACAATATAAAAAACTTATCAGTACTTCATCTAAATAGCCGTAATTTAAACCGAACATGTTTATTATCATTACTTGAAACATGACTAGGAAGCTATCGATAAAAACCATTAGTAACAAAAGCTTAATTTCTTTTTTATGTTTAGATAGCCCGTTTTTAGCGAAAACAAAAACTGCACAAGACACTAAAATTATAAATAAATTAACCCAAGTCATTATTTTCTCTTATTTTAATTATTATTTAAACGTAACAAATGTTATTAATTTAATCAATTTATAGAAGATGAAGTGATGTTTTTTACTAGAGATTAACTAAATAGATTAAGCAGAAAAAGTGCCTAAAAGGTGGGGGGTGACAATTAATTGTGCTAAAGAGCTAACTTACACATAACGCCTTGCTCAGCGGAAAAATGCGAGCGCGAGCGAGTAGTTTTTCCGATGAAGCAACTTGTTATATTATTTATCATTTTTTGTATGCAATTTAAATAATAACTTAAACCCAAAGTAATAAGTTAGCCCAGGAATTATTGCTGGAACTATGTACAAAATAAACTCGATACCTTCACTAAAAGAAAAAATATGAATTAAAACTTTAGATAAAACTAATAAAATTACAAATAAAACAGCAGAAAAAATAGCTGCTTTCTTTATAGCTAATCTTTTATTAGAAGATAACTTTTTATTACATGAAGGGCATTCGAAGTTATTCGTAACTACCCAATCAGCAATAGGAGCATTACATTTAGGGCAATTGTATATTTCTGGAGTATCAAGTATTAATGGTTCTGGAATCATTTTATGACTTTAGCATAATGCTAAAATTGAATTAGAACATTACGACAAACGCTCAATAACACCCCCGTACTTTTAGGCACTTTTTAAATGGTTTTGAAATATAACAGCTTATTATACAGACGCAAATAATATCTTACTATACGGATTAGTTCAATTTATCCGAGTTTGCGACGCTACAAGTGGATGTTTTAAATAGCTTGGCATTAATTATCTTACTATACAGAAACAATAATTTTAAAAGCAACGCGGTAACCCGCATTTGTAGGTTAGATAAGCTTGCGACATCTAAAGCATGATTATAGGCATATACTTAATTCCTCTACTGTCTGTAGTTAACTCTCGAAACCCAGATGACGCTATCGCTTTTCTAGGCTTCATTCATGACTACTTGAAATAAGTTGGGTTCGCGTAAACACAATGCAAAAAATGCCCCAAAGTAGGGGGGTGACCTTACAATATTTCTATCCACACTATTAAAACAAAATACAGATGATTGTGATATTGGGCGATTGTCATTTACACTGTCTATCAGGAATTTAGAGGCTAATTTTTAATGCGTATATTACACACATCAGACTGGCATATTGGGCGGCAATTTCACAATGTTTCTCTGGTTGACGATCAGGCTTTTATTTTAGATCAGATCATTGACATCGCTAAATCTGAGGCGGTTGATGTGGTGATTATCGCGGGCGATATTTACGATCGTGCGATTCCGCCTGCGTCTGCGGTTAGCCTTGTTGATAAGACTTTAAACCAGTTATGTAATGTGCTTAATATTCCGGTGATTATGATTGCGGGTAATCACGATAGCCCCGAACGATTGAGTTTTGGGTCTCGCCAACTGTCTCAGGCTAATTTATACATCACTGGGCCTTTAAGCAAAAAGGTTGAAACGGTTGTGTTAAACGATGCGTTTGGGGAAGTGACGTTTTATCCTATCCCTTATGCTGATCCGGCGACTGTGCGCAGTGTGTTTGCTGAAGATGCGGTTGATGATTCGGCTAATAATGATGCTTCGATAAATGATGTTGCCGAGTTAAGAACGCACGATCAATGCATGGCAAGGATCATTAAAGAAATCCCTGATCACAAAAAGCAACGCTCGGTGGCTATCAGCCATTGTTTTCTTGCAGGCGGTGATGGCTGTGAATCCGAACGGCCTTTGTCGGTGGGTGGTGCAGAGCATGTTACAACCAAGCATTTTAAACACTTTAATTACACGGCATTAGGGCATTTGCATAGTCAGCAACATCGGACCGAAAAGAATATTCGTTATTCTGGTTCTATCCTTAAATACTCATTCTCAGAAGAGCATCATAATAAATCCATTACCCTGGTCGATATGGATGAAAAAGGTGAGTGTGAGATTAAGCAGATTGCGTTGAAAGCGTTGCACGATATGCGTTCAATTTCAGGTGCTTTTGATGAGATTATCGAAGCGGCAAAAAAGGATAAACATCCTGAAGATTATTTGCTGATTAGTTTAACCGATAAACACGCCATTCTTGATCCTATGGGTAAACTGCGCCAGGTGTATCCCAATGTTCTGCATCTTGAACGGCCTGGCTTAATGTCATCGGGTGAGCAGAAATTAGCGCATCGGGATTTACTCAAAAAAGGCGAATTATCGATGTTTAAAGACTTTTACAATCAGGTTCAAGATCAGGCTTTAGATAAAGATCAGGAGAAAGTATTAGAGACGATACTTGATGAAATCCACAGTAATAACGAAGCTGATTAGTTAAGAGTTTACCCAATGAAACCCATAAAACTTTCCATGACTGCCTTTGGGCCTTTTATCAATACTGAAGTGATTGATTTTGAGGCGTTGGGCGAGAACCCATTGTTTTTAATTAATGGCACAACCGGTTCGGGTAAAACCACGATTCTCGATGCGATTTGTTTTGCGCTTTACGGTCAAACCACCGGAAAAGAACGCGAAGCGATGCAAATGCGCTGTGACTTTGCGCCCGATGATTTACTCACCGAAGTTGAATTTGTGTTTGAATTAGGCGGTGAGCTTTACCAAATTAAACGTGTGCCCGAGCAGGAAAGAGCAAAGACTAAAGGCGAAGGAACAACCAAACAGGCCGCGAGCGCAGAGTTAAACCGTTTGGATGATAGTCGCAAGATCGCGCAGAATTTAGTCGCACGAAAAGTCTCAGATGCGACTCAGACGATAGAAGAATTAACCGGCTTACAAGTCGATCAGTTCCGTCAGGTTATGGTGCTTCCACAAGGACAATTCAGACAGTTGTTGATGGCGGATTCTAAAGACCGTGAAAAGATTTTCAGCCAGTTATTTGAAACGCATGTGTATAAACGCATTGAAGATAAACTAAGGGCGCAGGCCAGTGTTGTCGCCAAAAAAGTCCAGGGTTTAAAAGATCAGCAAGAAGGCGTGTTCCAAAATGTAGGTGTCGAAAACCTTGAAGCACTGGAACTGATCATCAATCAAATCAAGCCTGAAGTGAAAACCTTAAAGGCGGAACTGGCGGTAAAAAACACCGCGTATTTAGAATCAGTTAAGGCATTCGAGAAAGCCAAAGATTTAGAAAAAGACTTCCAGAATTTAAAACAACAGGAAGAAAGATTCGAAGCGTTAAAGCAACAAGAAAGTGGGATCAAACAAAAGCAAGAACAACTTTCGCTTGCCGCCATCGCTGAAAAAATCACGCCCGTATTTTCTGATTTGTCAAAAGCCAAAAATGCCTACGAGGAATCATCTACACAGTTAACAGCGATTGAAGAACGTCATCAAACGGCTGTAACGAAATTGAAAAGTGCCGAAGAAGATTTATTAAAAAATCCACAACGCCAAACCGAACTTGATAAGAAAAAAGAACAGTTAATTCATTTAAAAAGCTATCAGGAAAAGGGTGAAGTTTTAAACAAAGAATCTGTAAAGCTTAAAACCATTCAGGACAATTTTGTTGCGGTTGAAAAACAGTTTACCGAGGCGCAAGTAGCGCTTAATAGCCTACTACAAAATCAGGAAACTACAGACAAAGAAAAAACCGCACTTGAAGCACAGCTGAGTAATGAAGCAACGTTGAAACTGCGATTACAAAAACTTCCTGATCAAATTCAGAAAAGAAAAAGCTATGAGGTGTTAGAGAATAATATCGCTGACCTGAGCAAAGAAATAGATGAGATTACTCAGAACGGCAAAAGTCTTAAATCACAACTGGCAGAAGAAGAGCTCTATTCAAAATCCCTGGAGTTAAAATGGCATAAAGCGCAAGCGGCTATTCTTGCACAAGACTTAAAAGATGATCAGGCATGTCCTGTTTGTGGCAGTCATGAGCATCCACAGCCTGCACCTAATGCAGGAGATTATCCAACGAACGAAGAACGTGAATCAGCTCAACAAAAAATAACAATTACGCGAGATCAATATCTTAAGGCTCGTGAAACATATTCAAACCTCAGTACTCGATATCATTCTTTTAAAGACCAATTAGCTGATCTACAAAAACAATGGAATCAAGTGGCTAATGTTTCCTTAAACGAACTGAATAATGAATATCAGGAATTAGCACAGCAGTTAGTCCTTCAGGAAAATCAGCAAAAACAGTTAACCGAACTTAAAGAAAAAATAGACCAGTTAAAAACTCAGGTAGAGGATGCGAGAAAAAATCAGGATCAGTTACAATCCCAAAAATCTGAGTTAAACGGTCAACTGGAAGCGAGCAAAGCACTGGTAGCAACTGCCGAGAAAGCACTGCCCGAAGCATACCGCGATCTGACATCGTTAAACGCAGAAATTCAGCGCGTTAATGACAGCATCGAAGCGCTTAACAACAGTATTGCTCAAGCTCAGCAACTACAGGCAGCCGCGAGTAATGAGAAAACCGAAGCGGAGACTAACCTAAAAAATCAACAGCAGGCGCAACAGAAATTACAATCAGAATTAGAAAAAGCGCAATCTGCCTGGCAGTCTGCCTTGGAAAAAAGTGATTTTGAGAATGAAGCGGCGTATCAACAGGCACGACTGGATGACGCTGCCTTAGCCGTTATCAAAACGACTATCGAAGAATACACACAAGAGTTGCAAAAAGTGAGTGGCGTCATTGAGAATCAGCAGGCTTCACTGAAAGGCAAGGTTAAACCCGATATGACTTTATTGGCATCGCAGTTACAAAGTCTGGATGATGCAAAAAATCAAATCGAGCAGCAAAGCAAAGAGAAAGATAAAGAGCTGGGCAATTTTGAACAAGCTCAGAAAACCCTGAATGAAATCAGTAAAAGCCAACAAGCCGAAGAAGACGAATACAAAATCATTGGGACTCTATCCAATGTCGCGAATGGCAATACCGGTAATAAAATCAGTCTGCAACGCTTTGTATTGAGTGTTCTGCTGGATGATGTGTTGATTGATGCAAGCCATCGATTAAAGCTGATGAGTAAAGGCCGTTACAATTTATTGCGCAAGGAAGATCGAGCCAAAGGTAACAAGGCATCGGGATTAGAACTGGAAGTGGAAGATAGCTACACGGGTAAGATTCGTCCGGTTTCAACGTTGTCTGGCGGCGAGAGTTTTATGGCATCACTGTCGCTTGCATTGGGCTTATCCGATGTGGTCCAAGCCTATGCGGGCGGGATTCATCTGGATACTTTATTCATCGATGAAGGTTTTGGTAGTTTGGATGCTGATTCTCTGGATCTGGCGATTCGTACGCTGATGGATTTGCGCGATACGGGTCGCATGGTGGGCATTATTTCTCACGTATCAGAATTGAAAGAACAAATCCCCGTTAGAATTGATGTTAAAAGTAGGATGGAAGGGAGTTATATCGAATTAGTTAACTAAAATTTGTTTGACTATTTTTTTGAGTCCCCCACAATCTGTGTTTACTTTTAGCTGTATATCGATATGACGAATTTCTTTGAAAGTCTCGGGTTTTCACTCACCGTCACCACGCCCATTTTTATCGTTCTTTTAGTCGGTATTTTTCTTAAGCGTATTAATTTTATCAACGACTCGTTTATCGATGTCAGTTCGAAGCTGGTTTTCAATATCTCACTGCCGTTGTTATTGTTTTTTGGTATTCAAAAAACACCGTTAGAGGAGGTTAATAATCTTCCTCTTATTATTTATGCAGCAGTAGCAACGACGGTCGTATTTATCCTGTTGGGTATATGGGCAAAGCGTTTAGAACCTGCCGGAGATAGAGGTGTGTTCGTACAGGGTGCTTTTCGCGCCAATATGGGTTTTATTGGTTTAGCCTATTGCGTCAATGCTTATGGGGAAGCAGGGTTGATTGCGGCTTCACTGTACTTAGGATTTATCACGGCGCTTTATAATGTGTTATCGGTAATTACACTAAATCGCTCGTCTCAAACAGAACAAAGCATCGGTAAAATTCTAAAAGGTATCGCTAAAAACCCCTTAATAATTGGTATCACGGCAGGGTTAATTGTGTCTGCTTTACATATCCCGATGCCAGCATTTGCCGCTAAAACCGGGCAGTATTTTGCGAATCTCGCATTGCCTTTGGCATTGATTTGCACAGGCGGATCGCTGAACTTCCAGGAGTTGAAATCAAACCCGAATAAGACAATCTACGCGACCGTTTCCAAATTATTTATTGTGCCTTTCGCGATTACCCTCGGCGGCATATTGGTCGGGTTTAGAGGCATCGATTTGGGTATTCTCTTTTTAATGTGTTCTGCACCGACCGCCTCGGCCAGTTTTATTATGGTGAAAGGCATTGGTGGCAACTACAAACTCGCGGCGAATATCATTGCACTGACTTCATTGGGATCGCTGGTGAGTGTGAGTTTGGGGATTATGATTCTGCGTAGTTTGGGCTGGATGTAGACATATAAAAATAAAAAGTGGCTCAAAGTAGGGGGGTGTCTTTTAATTGACGCTCTGTGATAGCAGAATCAAGATTGCAACGATAATGACAAAGATTGCTATTTTGGTATTCCGATGATGCTTGTGGGCATCTATTGATACGTAGCTTTCGTCGTGTGATTTTAAATCGGCTAAATGCTTAAAGTCGCTTATATGTGTATATTTATTATATGTTTTGATGTGTTTGGAAATGAATGATCTGGATTGATACCAAAAGTTCATGGCAATGATAATTGCGACAATACTGACAAATACTATAATTTTCATGCGTTAATTCTAGTTTGAATTAACTAGCACTGTGTTGATATAAATCTAATTTTGAGAAGTTCATCTCTATAACACGATAAAAAACGCCTAAAAGTAGGGGGGTGGCTTTCCTAGGCTTGTCAGGAGCCCAGATGACTAAGAACTTTAGCGAAGCACACTGCCATATGGCAGTGGCTTTGCTTTGTATATATAAGGTTGTTATAAGAGTATTGTTTGTTTTAGGTTTAATTACTCAGGCCAGCTGTATGCAGCAAATGCGTCATCCAGTTGCGATGCAAACAGATGATTTGAGTAGTTGCTGATCACTTTAACGGATATCGCCAATACAATCGCAAGCATATCTTTATCTTCATAGCCTGCTACATGGAATGCCGCAATCGCTTCTTTATCTGGATTTCCTTTTGATGTCACCATTACGCGAGTAAAGGCATCTAATGCTGCTAATTTAGCATCCGGTATTTCTTTTCCTGCTCTGATAGCTTGAAGCACATCGGCTGGAACACCTGACATTTTGTCTGCAATCATGCTGTGAGCACCCATGCAATATTCGCAATTGTTGGTATTGCTAATCGCAAGGAAAATGACTTCTTGTTCCTGCGAGCTTAGGCCACTTCCTTCGCGGAATTTTCCGTAACCATGAAAGTAGGTATCTAACAGGGCAGTGTTATTCGCCATGTTGGCGTACATATTAGGAACAAATCCGACTGTCGATTTAGCTTCATCGAATAATTCTTTAGCTCTTCCTGTGGCAGTTTCAGGATTTACGGCTTCAAGTGATATTAGTTTTTCGCGTGACATTTTTTCTCCGGGACTTTTTAGTCTTATGTTTGTTTGGTTAAAAATTGGTTTAAGATTATTGATAAAATATATTTGTACCGTTCAGTACATAATTGACATTCTTTACCGCTCGGTACATTATGTCAAGCATAATTATTAATGTTGTTAAAAAATTGATATATTGTGGTTAACGACTGAAGAAGAACTATTGGACGCAGAAATATATGAACGCAGGAAGAAAGAGAAACTTTGAGAAAGATGAAGCATTGGATAAAGCCATGCGCGTTTTCTGGGAGAATGGTTATTCAGGAACATCATTGAGTGATCTAACAACTGAATTAGGAATAAATAAGCCAAGCCTTTATGCGGCGTTTGGCAATAAAGAAAAGTTGTTTGAGTCTTCAATAGAGCGCTATGTGTCAGAATATATTGCGCCGAGATTGCACAACCTTGATACTAATTCTGATGCGCCGGTAAAGCAAAAGCTGAAGGATTTTCTCTATAGTGTTATCGAATTACAGACTGAAAATGAATCGCCAAATGGCTGTTTTTTTGTAAAAAGTCAGTGTGAATCTGGGAGTGTTGGTTTCCCGGAAGATATGACACTGTTGATAGAAAAAATGAACGTGATGAATGAGGAAATGGTTAAGCAGTTTTTTCAAAGCGAAATAAGCAAAGGTCATTTTACCAAGGATGCAGATCCTAAAGAAATGTCAGGATTTTTACTTTCTGTTTTGTTTGGCCTTGCGGTACAAGCTCGCAGTGGTAAATCCAGAAAACAACTCCAGCAGATTGCAAATTATACGATTAATGCGCTACCGATTCTGGACGTGAATGGCTAAAAATTATTGGTACGTATTCTGTCCATGTGGGAAATAGATGAGTTATAAAAGAGCAGCATATTTAGTATGACTTTCTCTGCCTAATATTCGTTTCTTAAAAAAGCCTCTAAAGTAGGGGGGTGACCTAAGTCATTATCTATTTATCGTGATAGATGAATTTATCGGCTTCTTCAAGTACAAAAATACGAAATGCTTCTGCAACGGGTGATATCGCTTTGCCATTACGTGTAACAAGATGCCAGTGTCTTTCTAACGGAAACCCTTCGACGTTTAATGTGGTCAAATGATTATTGTCTAATTCCAGTTCAACCGTGTGTAACGATACAATGCCTAATCCGAAACCGGCAGAAACGGCGTGCTTTATCGCTTCATTACTGTTCATTTCCAGCGTTGTTTCACAGACTAATCCGGCTGCAGCGAAATGTCTTTCAATTGCTTCCCGAGTTCCTGATCCCTTTTCTCTAACGACAAATTTTTCATTTTGAATCTGGTTTAATTTAAGATTTTTCTTATCTCTTAAAGGATGGTCGGGCGATGCGATAATCACCAATGGATTTGGCATAAAGCGTTCTGATTTCAGGCCATGACCTTTTGGGGGCTCACCCATGATCACTAGATCTGGTTCGTAATTTTCTAATTGTTCAAGAATACGACGACGATTTGTTACATCAAGACTGATCGTCACATCAGGGAATTTTTTTGAGAAAGCAGAAAGTATTCGTGTGGTGAAATGATTGGCGGTAGTCGCAACGGTTATCGTTAAATGACCTGTGTGACAGCCTTTAATCTTGTCAACAAAGTCCATCATGTTTTCGTAACCCTGAATGATCTCTTTGCTGTATTCCCGGAGTTGCTGTCCTGCTTCACTCAGACTGAGTTTTTTGCCATGTCTTTCGAATAATTCAATATCCAGGTTCTTTTCCAACTGCTTCATCTGCATCGATACAGCTGGCTGTGTCATGTGCAATTTTTGAGCTGCCTGAGTGTGACTTTGATAACGAGCCACTGAGTCGAAGATATGAATCTGACGCATTGATATATGAGCCATAGCGGTGACCTCTACTTATTTTCTTGGTGTTAATAACTGACGTATTAACTACTTCATCAGTTTTGTTTTTTTTTAGTCGAGAAGGGGATATGAATTTCGTATTTTTCATATCACTTCCTACCTATTCACGTCCTAAAAAGAAGCGAATACAATGATATTAGTATTTATAGTACTAAGATAACCATGCATAAGCAATTCTTATATTAGAGGCGTTTAATATTTAGTTTCGTTTATGTATGAATTATTACAGAATGACCTCGCTCTTAAGGAAATTGTCATTTAGCTTTAATTTGTTTTTAGTAGTATCAAAGTAGTACTAAAAACGGTTTAAAACAAAAAAAGAATGATGAAATTTTTAATCACACATTAATCTAACGTATAGGAAACGCAACTATGGCTAAGCAATATGACGCCGGTGTTAAAGAATACCGCGAAACGTATTGGACTCCAGATTACACTGTAAAAGATACAGATCTTCTGGCGTGTTTTAAAATTACACCTCAAGATGGTGTTCCTCGTGAAGAGGTTGCAGCAGCAGTTGCTGCTGAATCTTCGACAGGTACGTGGACAACGGTATGGACTGACTTATTAACAGACCTTGATTACTATAAAGGTCGTTGTTACGCAATCGAAGACGTACCAGGTGACGACACTTGTTTCTACGCATTCGTTGCATACCCAATTGACCTTTTCGAAGAAGGTTCTGTAGTAAACGTACTGACTTCATTAGTTGGTAATGTATTCGGATTTAAAGCACTACGTGCTCTACGTCTGGAAGATATTCGTTTCCCTATCGCTTACGTTATGACGTGTAATGGTCCACCACAGGGCATTCAGGTTGAGCGTGATATTCTTAATAAATATGGTCGTCCACTGCTTGGTTGTACTATCAAGCCTAAGTTGGGTCTTTCTGCTAAGAACTACGGTCGTGCATGTTACGAAGGTCTTCGTGGCGGCCTTGACTTCACTAAGGACGATGAGAACGTTAACTCACAGCCATTCATGCGTTGGAGACATCGTTTTGACTTCGTAATGGAAGCTATCCATAAAGCGGAAGCTGAAACTGGTGAGCGTAAAGGTCATTATCTAAACGTTACTGCTCCGACTGCTGATGAAATGATGCGTCGTGCTGAATATGCAAAAGAGATTGGTGCGCCAATCATCATGCATGACTACCTAACAGGTGGTTTATCTGCGAATACTCAGCTAGCACAATGGTGTCAAAACAACGGTATGTTGTTACACATTCACCGTGCAATGCATGCGGTACTCGACCGTAACCCACACCACGGTATCCACTTCCGTGTACTAACTAAAGTGCTTCGTTTGTCTGGTGGTGATCACCTTCACTCTGGAACCGTTGTTGGTAAGTTGGAAGGTGATCGTGATGCTACTTTGGGTTGGATCGACATCATGCGTGATTCATTCATCAAAGAAGACCGTTCACGTGGTATCTTCTTCGACCAGGACTGGGGCTCAATGCCTGGTGTTATACCAGTTGCTTCTGGTGGTATCCATGTATGGCACATGCCAGCTCTTGTTAGCATCTTCGGTGATGACTCTTGTCTTCAGTTCGGTGGTGGTACATTAGGTCACCCGTGGGGTAATGCTGCAGGTGCTGCTGCAAACCGTGTTGCTGTTGAGGCTTGTGTTGAAGCTCGTAACATGGGTGTTGAGCTTGAGAAAGAAGGTAAGGATATTCTTACTAAAGCGGCTGCTCACAGCCCAGAGCTCAAGATTGCGATGGAAACCTGGAAAGAGATCAAATTCGAATTTGATACTGTTGACAAAATCGACGTTGCCCACAAGTAACAATGTCATCTAGCGCGCTCTGGCGGCGTTGCTGAAAAGGGTCATGTATATGCTATACACTCTCCTTTTCGCGCCTTGCCAGAACGCACTATCTAACACTGTTACACATATAATTAAATTATTTTGGAGTAAATCACATGAGTGATGTACAAGATTACAATTCGAGCTTGAGCGATGCTGCACAAAGCCGTAAATACGAAACTTTTTCTTACCTACCACCTTTAAGTGTTGAATCTGCTCGTGCTCAAATTCAATACATTGTTGATAAAGGCTGGAACCCGGGTATCGAACACACAGAGCCAGAGAATGCGATCAGCAACTACTGGTACATGTGGAAATTGCCGCTATTTGGTGAGACTGATGTTGACGCTATCATGGCAGAAATTGAAGCGTGTCATAAAGCTCACCCAGACAACCATGTACGTCTGATGGGCTTTGATAATTTTTCACAGTCAGCGGGTACGGCTATGGTAGTTCACCGCGGTAAGTCTGTATAAACAGTCATACATGAGGTAACTCAGGAATGAGGATTTAATAATATCTGAAACTATTGAATTCTCATTCCTAATAGCCTCTGTCGGACCTGATTCTGTCAGAGGCTTTTTCATTTAGAAGTTATTTAAATAAAGATTCAGTTGTGTTTAGTCTTGAGTATTTATATAAATGGTTTTTAATCTTAAAAACTAACAATCGAGAATACTATGGCGCGACCAGATAAATATGTTGGCATCAATAATGAAGTCAATGGTGGGATGACCACGATAGGTAAAATTATTCGTGATGCATGGGTCTTTGACATTATTGAAGAAACTGAAACCTGTGAAGGTTGGAATTTTGCAGGTGTTGATTCTTTATTAGATAAAGTAAATAAAGAATGGGATAAATACGGCTGCTTAGTAAGCCAGTTACCCCCAGAGCTTTTTGAGAAACATAAGCGAATTCACGACAAAGCAATTGAAGATGCACGAGCTGCAGGCTGGAGTGGAGAAGTAGAAACAGAGGATGAAGGTTAATTAGAATCAGTTTAATTTTCTTTGTTCTATCAATGCTATTTCCAAGAAATCTGGTTTGTTTAAGTTTTAGGCAGAACAGTTTTAGAGATAACCATGTAGCTGTGAATAAATGTAATTTTGAATTTTGTAATCTGACTTTTTATACATATTGATTACCGTTAATACGTTCAATAAACAGCAGCTTACAAATATATTAACTTTAGATCAGAGATAAGATCTAGCGAATAAGAGAGAGTAACGATGTCCATTACTGAAAATATCGTAGATGCCGATCAATACATCATTAAAGATGAGCCGTACTATGAGCCGGTAGATCAAGAGATCGCATTATATGAATCTGCTTATGCCGTTCGCATGCCGATGATGATTAAAGGTCCAACGGGTTGTGGTAAATCTCGATTTGTTGAATACATGGCATGGAAATTAGGCAAGCCGTTAATCACCGTGGCATGTAATGAAGATATGACAGCCTCTGATTTGGTGGGTCGTTTTCTACTCGATAAAGACGGTACTAAATGGCAAGACGGTCCATTAACGACTGCCGCAAGAATGGGTGCTATCTGTTACCTCGATGAAATTGTAGAAGCAAGACAGGATACTACTGTTGTAATCCATCCCTTAACGGATCACCGTCGTAGTCTACCTCTGGATAAAAAAGGCGAGTTGATTCAGGCACACCCAGATTTTCAGTTGGTTATTTCCTATAACCCGGGCTATCAAAGTTTAATGAAGGACTTAAAGCAATCAACCAAACAACGTTTTGGCGGAATGGACTTTGATTATCCTAACGAAAAAATCGAAGTGAGTATCGTTGCTAAAGAATCAGGTGTAGATGTGGCGACTGCGGAAAAGTTAGTACAAATTGCACACCGCGCTCGTAACCTGAAAGGTCATGGTCTGGACGAAGGTATTTCAACACGTTTACTGGTTTACTCAGGTCAGTTGATTGCTAAAGGCGTATCACCTCTAGATGCTTGTAGTATGACAATGGTAACGCCGCTTACGGATGATCCTGATATGCGCGATACACTAAATGCTGCAGTTGAAACTTTCTTTGGATAAAGTAACGTGAATGGAATAATTTCTACAAGCTTTAAGTTGCTTCCAACTTGCTTTTTTGCTCCTGATCGGTTCATCTCAAATCTTTGCGTAGAGTAACTATGCGCCTCTTGAGATAATCCGCTCAGAACCAAAAATTCTGCGTTATAGATATCGAAGTTACTCCATTCACGCTCCTAAGCTTTTCGCGACCGTTTAGTTACTGAGATAAAAATATGTCAATAAAACTCGAAGACTACGAAGAATTTCTACAAGATGCTGCCCCAGAAGTCAGGGAAGTACTAAATAGTACCTTTCAGGAAGCTTCGCGCGTTATGTCACCATCGGGCCTTCAAACCTATATGGATGGCGCAAAAAGCCTATGTAATTTAGGGCGCGGACATGATGTGGTTATCTCTTACATTCAAGAAATGCCATTGGTTGCCAAAGAATGTGGTGAAGATGTTATCGGCGATTGTTTAACGGCCGCTTTAAAATTATCTTCAATGACTTCTGCCGAAGTTGTTTCTCTTTTATTTTCCAGTATGCCAACCGCTGCGCGCAATCTTGGTGACGCAGAATTATTCCGTGGCTATTTGACATTAGTGCATCAAATGGCTTCAACCGCTTCACGCGGTGTTCGTCCAATGTTGAATCACATGGACGAATTACTCTCTAAATTGACCTTAAGTGGTTTACGTCGTTGGGCAAATTTTGGGGCGCAAGCCTATCGACGAGATTTCAATAATCTCACGGCCTATTTTGATCTTGAATCTGCCGACAGTCGTGCCATGTTACAAAAAGAACGACGTGGCATTCTGTTTATAAAAACCCAACGTAAATTGAATTTTTATCTGCGTGCTTTATGGGGTAGAGATTTCTTCTTGCGTCCGACGGGGGCTGATTTTGCTGATTTCCGTCCTTACATTGAACACAGAATTTTATACTTACCTGATGCCTTGGATGACTACGGTGATATAGCTGGTCTGGAAGTTTACCGCGCGACCACTGCTCATATGGCTTCCCACATGATGTACTCATCCGAGCCAATTTCAGCTGAGGGCCTCAGCCCGGCACAGATGTTTTTTATCGGTCTGGTTGAAGATGCACGTATCGAATACAAAGCGGTAAATGATTTTCCTGGTCTGAAGAAGCTTTGGCGTCGGATGATGGAAGAGGCCGGTAATAGTGAAGAGAAGGACACATCGGCAGAGCATCCAACCATGCCTATTCTGGTTCATTTTTCTTTGATGTTACTCGATGATCGTGTTACCTCAGAAGATGAAGAATTAAATGCACTCGCAAAGAGTTTCCACGAAGGCATTTCAGAAAATCAAGACAACAATAAGTTTTGCTGGAATCTGGGTCTGGATATTTTCAATTTATTTTCTAAAAGAAAAGAAGTACCTAGTCTACGTATCCTCGAACGTATTGATATTCCCTATCGCGATGATAATCGTTATGTGTGGGAGTTTGAAGAATTCACGGGCGATGCCGAATTAGAATATATACCTGCAAGTCAGCATCAAGTTAGACGTGAAGTGAGCGCGTTAATGATGGCGCATGAAGTAGATTGTGAACTGGCGGGTGATGACGCTCAGGAAATCTGGACCAATAAAGATGTGATGCGTTTCTATGAAGATGATCTAACCGATGATGCCGCAAGCTTTAATGATGCCTGGGGTAGAGAGCCTGTATCTGATCCCTACCATTATCCAGAATGGGATTACCAAATACAGTTACATCGTCCTGACTGGGCAACGGTTTACGAACGTCGTCAGCCACGCGGTCATGTCGAAGATATTCAAACTATTATTGATGAATACAAGCCAGTTGCGCACCGTATAAAACAAATTATTGATTTGCTAACTCCAGAAGGTGTTCAGCGCCAACGTAATATGGAAGATGGCGATGAAGTCGATATCAATGCCGCGATTGATGCATTGATTGCGATTCGTATGGGTGAGCAACCTAATACGCGAATCACAATGCGCAATGTGTTAAAAACACGTGACCTTTCGGTGGTGTTGTTACTGGATTTATCAGAATCTACCAATGAACCTATGAATGGTTCGGAGAAAACTGTTTTACAGTTAACTCGTGAGGCTTCTACCTTGGTAGCAACTGCCATAGAAGGCATTGGTGATCCATTTGCGATTCATGGTTTTGCCTCTGATGGTCGTCACGATGTTCAGTACTATCGCTTTAAAGATTTTAATCAGCATTTTGATGATGAATCAAAATCGCGGTTAGCAGGTATGAAAGGGGGCTTATCAACTCGCATGGGTGCTGCTTTGCGCCATGCAGGTAATCATTTGTTAAAACAGCCAGAAAGACGTAAGTTAGTGTTGATGATCACTGATGGCGAGCCTGCGGATATTGATGAAAGAGATCCACAGCATTTGCGCCATGATACGAAAAAAGCCGTTGAAGAACTTTATTCAACAGGGGTTTTAACTTACTGTTTAACGTTAGACCCTCAAGCGGATGATTATGTGAAGCGAATCTTCGGCGCAAATAACTACACGATTATCGATAACGTGGATAAATTACCTGAGCAATTACCTACCTTATTTGCGAGCCTAACCGCTTAAATTAAATGGTGTTGTTTAACAAGATTTGAAAAAACTGCCCAAAAGTAGGGGGGTGACCTAAATCATTAATAGTAAGTGTATTTGGTCACAATAAACGCTTTTACCATGCTATCAATCTTTAATTTCATCCATTTACGGGTGAAATTAAATGACCTGATTTAATCCAGACTTTCGCTCCTTGATCACCAGTTTTTGCGGTAACAGTATACTTTACAGGAACACGTAACCACGATTCCTTGCGTAACTCTTCACCGTTTTCAGTAAAACCGCCATTTAATACGAAAAACTCTGCGCCTCCAGTAGTATCAACTTCGACTGAAGTGTTTGGTTCCCAGTATTCTAAACGTACATCTTCATAGTCATCTTTATACAAGGGCGTAACTTTAACGCCAACTCTATCAGCATCCGAAACCGAACCAATCTTATTCATATCAATATGCACAAAGGTGCGGTCATCTGGCTGAAATTGAGAGAGCTTTACAAATATTATGCAACCATCTTTAGAGCCTGGTTGATGTCTTGATGTTGGCGGATTACGAATATAAGAACCTGTTGGCCAGTTGCCGTAATCATCTTCGAAGATGCCTTCTAACACGATAAACTCTTCGCCACCTGTATGCACATGTGGTGAAAAACTACTTTCTGGCGCATAGCGGACGATGGTTGTCACTCGATCTGCTTCATTATCGATGCGGTCTAAGCGACGACGATCTACACCTTTCATGGGTGAGTCTTCCCATTCAATTTCATCGCTGTGAAGCAATACGCGTTTTGAGAAATCGCCATTCACATCCATTATCTTGATTCCATTTGTTGGTGATAAAGTAATTAACGTAGTAATTAATACAGTAAGTAATTTTCGTTTAACTTACGTTTAACATACCAAGTCAGTTTAATATGCACTACATTCAAGCTCTACACAAAAAATGAAAATTTTGGTCAAATGATAAATGAATAAAATACAGACAGATATCCTGATAGTGGGAGGTGGAATCAGTGGTTTGCACACTGCCTACCAGTTGGAAAAGCTTGGTGTCAGTTATGTATTACTTGAGGCCAGAGAGCGTTTGGGCGGACGCATATTATCCCAGAATTATGATGTAAAGGACTCTCTATCGAACTCTGATTCTGGTATTGGTTACGATGCCGATAAACCTGCATATGATTTGGGTCCCTCCTGGTTCTGGCCAGGACAAGCGAATATGGAAGCCTTGATAAAAGATCTCGGTTTAGGCGATTCTGTTTTTCTGCAACAAGGCAGTGGTGAATCAGTTTACGAAGACCAGCAAGGTAACATCCAAAAAGGTTTTTACGGTATTTCTATGGAAGGCACTTATCGAATGCGAGGTGGAATCCGTCAAATAATCCATAGCTTAGAACAAAATGTTGATGAAGATAAAATAAGAGTACAAACGAAAGCACAGCGCGTAGAATTTATAAACAATCAAATATTGACGACAGTTGCCGAAAAAAGCGCGGATAAGAGCATAGAAAAGAACGCAGATAAAACATATCAAATCATCAGCAATAAAATCGTCATGGCGTTACCGCCACGCATTGCCATGTCTTCCATTACCTTTGAGCCTTCATTGCCAGATAAAAGAACCAAGGAGTTAAATAACTATTCAACCTGGATGGCAGGGCATGCAAAAGTTATTGCTGTCTACGATTCTGCTTTTTGGTTAGAACAGGGTTTGTCAGGGGATGCCGTGAGTCAATTCGGCCCTTTACACGAAATCCATGATGCTTCGTCAGATTCTAAATACGCATTATTTGGTTTTGTTGGTGTGCCTGGAGGCTATCGAAAAGACAATGAAGATGAGATTTGTCAGTCAGCCATAGATCAGTTGATTCGTTTATTTGGTGAAAAAGCCGCAAGCCCAATTGATATTGTGTTGCAGGATTGGGCACAAGAGGAATTTACGGCGACTGAAATAGATCAAACAATGAGTGGAGGTCATGCAACATCGTCTATGAGTCACTATACCGAAGCGGGTTTTGATGACCGATTAATCTGGTCAGGAACAGAAACCGCTAATCACAGACAGGGTCACAATGGGCTTTTAGAGGGGGCGCTTGAAGCGAGTACGCGTACATTACAAACTTTAATAAAAGCCTAACAAAACTGAGTCAATACTTAGCAAATAAAAAAGTGGCTAGAAGTAGGGGGGTGACCTAATTCTTAATTTAAATCTTTATGTTGGTTTAAATCAATCACCTCTGCTTTTGATTCTGGTATTTGTTCTTTGATTTTGTCATGTTGCTGGTGCAGCGCTTTATCAAACTCCCATTGTAAACGTTTCATCGTTTCCAGAGCTTTCTCATCGTAGTAACTCATCCGGTAAGGAACAGGGTCGGTTAAATTCTCCCGTTGTTGAGGGGTAAATTTACGCCAGGCGAATTCGATGGATTTTCTTGCGCATAAGCCATCGACGAAAATGATTTCTTCCTGGTCTATGATGGCCATATATTGCATTGAACGAATAGGAAGAAAAACACTTGAAGAATCACTGTCATCACGGATTGCATGAGATAAGAGAGTCCTGATGGTATTGTAAGTCACAGCTGGCAGCATTCGATCTTCATGCCCAATTTTTTCGCCGCGATAGAATACTTCTTTAGTATGCATTGCTAGCCTTTGAAGTTGGATTAAAGTTAAATCAAAGTTTGATTAATGTTGTGTGAAATCTGTGCTAATTGCCTGTATTTTAACAAAAATTGTGATAGCTTACTGAATTAATTAACAAAAAAATATTTTAGGAAAGCGAGATGGAAATATCAGAATATATTGAACAGGTGAAAACATCCCCGGAAAATTTAGAATTCAATGACTTGATGGCATTGATCGAAGCCAAATATACATTTACACCTACGGAGTTTTCAAATGGTGATTTGCTTAACAAAGCTGATCAAAATCAGGGCTCATGTAAGTTGTTTTCGTTTGCGAAGTTAAATGGTTTAACTAAAGAAGAAACGCTGGCATGTTTTGGTGCATTTTATCGTGATGACGTTTTGCAAAACCCAGAGGCTGATAATCATCAGAATATTCGCAACTTCATGCAAAGTGGTTGGGATGGTATTCAATTTTCTTCTGACGCGTTAGAGAAAAAAGTCTAATTGCTCTGCATAAGTTCCTTGGATTATATTTTAAACAGCAAAATGAAAAAGTCACTTAAAGTAGGGGGGTGTACAACTGGAACATGGTTTACACTTCCGATAATTTTACCTGCTTATTTTGAGTCTGTTTCCATTATTTCTTGTGCCATTGCGAGGCTCGTTCTAGTTTCATATTTTTTCCTCTAATGATTCCTAATTTATAGAATCCATATTTGATTTCCCATACATCATTATCAATCTCTTCAAGACTTATTTTCTAATGACTTAAAAATTGAGAGACATAAATATGCGTGTTTCTCCATTTTATTTGTCACAGACCGCTAGTTAAACTATGCACTTTAGTGCAAGGCTTTAGCTGCTACACACTTATGGTATTCTTTGTCGATGAAAGAGCAAAGACGAAGTGGACATACAGTCACCCGATTTACAGCCCATTTAGTTTGGGTGACAAAGTATCGTTATCCTGTTTTAAAAGGAGATATCCAAGTACGCTGTAGAGAGCTGATTATACAAATCTGTGATGCAGAGGATGTTGAAATACTATAAGGAGTGGTCAGTAAAGATCATATCCACATACATATAGAGTATCCCCCGAAACTATCCATGAGTGATCTTGTAAAGCGGCTGAAAGGTAGAACGTCAAGAAGGCTGCAACAGGAATTTCCTCAGCTAAAGAAGAGATACTGGGGTCGGCATTATTGGGCAATAGGCTATGGAGGCTGGTCTAAAGGAAATGTAACAGATGAAATGGTTCAAGAGAATTTAGAACATCATCGGAATCCTTCTAATGGTGAAAGAGGTAATATGATTCTTGAATAGATTAGGACTTTCAGTCCAGTCACAACCTATGCACTTTCAGTGCATAGGGGTTGAGTTTCTCAGGGTAGCTCTGTGTCGATGGCGCTCATAAACCTCACTAGGCCACATCCTGTCCAATGCTTCACGAGAGCGTTCATCATTGTATTCCTGAAGAAAATCATCAAAGCACTTTTGTTGAGTGCGTTGATCATACGAAGCAGGTTTAGTCGTTTCTGCTTTCAATGTCTTGTGCATTCTCTCATGTCGCCCATTTTGTTGTAGGTGACCAGGCTTAATTCTTTCTGGTCGTATGCCTAATTGTATCCACCACATGGACAGTCTACTGATCCCACCCGCAGCGATTGAAGCAAAAGGGATACCATTGTCAGATCGTATGGTTTTCAGGTAACCCGTATTCCCTAAATGTCTGCTCCATCCATTGCTTTGCGTCATCATGACCCGTACTTTGTAGTGCCTGACAGCGTATAGTAGGTAGCGAGAGTGGTTGTCTGTCATGGTGAGTGGATAACACATCGTTGCATTAACTAGCTTGAACTGGCCTTTGTAATCAACGACCCATACTTGATTGTTCGACTTCGTTTCAGTGAATGCGTGTTCATTGGCTGGAACACTCCAGCGCTTACGTCTTTTCTTAACGAGTCCTGCCCGTTTGAGGATCTCACCTGCGGTACTGTCAGCGGGTAAAATTAAAGAAGGATCATGTTTCTTGAGGTTATCCAGTAGCTTTTTAGGTCCCCAGTGAGGATGTTTTAATTTCTTGTTAATGATGAGTTCGCAAATCTCATCTGGCGTTTGGTTAGAGGAGTGTAAAGGCATTCGGTTCCTGTGAGTTAGGTTATACATGACGCCTTCCATAAAGCGATCTCGCCACTTGTATCCTGTTGGTCGTGATATGCCATAACAAGCACATAAATCAGAAAAACTGAGGAAGTGCTTGTTTAGATATTCGCCTATAAATTGTTGTCTTAGTTTCACAATATCAATCTCTTTCCATGGCATAGTTTGGTTTCTCCTATGCCTGATTTTAATGATAATGTGTAAACCATGTCTCCGGTTTAGTTTGTAAAGGATGTACTCGGTTTGTATAGGGCATCGATCATAGCTCGTATTTTGAGTTTCTTGTCGGTATCGATATATTCTTGTGAAATATTCAGCCTCCCATTGATTTCCAACACTATGATCCCCCGATACTCTGATATGCCTTCAAAGTTGTCGTGAGTGTTAACCTTTTTGGGTTTAAACAAATTAGTGAGTGAAAATGGTAAGTTCACATTTTTACACTGTCTTCTACCCAGGTTAGCTTTAAGTATTACTAATTAATACTCATGGGTGCGATTATCATACTTTTTACTAGAATAATTGTCGATTGTAATACCTTTCTCTAATCTTCGTTTCCAGTTACAGGGACATACACATTCGGACTTGTAACTTTGCATTAATAACAACGTTAAAACGACTTTAAAAACAAAGTGTATGAAACAGTTATTAACAAACAAAACGAAATGCTTTTTAAAGCAAAAGAGGAAAGATCATGAGTACTGCTACATTACAATCACTTCAATCTAATTCTACAGGCTGGTTACTTTTCGTAAGGTTGACCTTCGGCATATCTATCGCAGCGATGCTGGGTTTCATCTTCTTTATGGAAGGCAGTTTGTTAATGCGCGGCTACCTCGCATTGAACTCACTATTTTTGATTAGTTCGACCATCATTATGTCTAAAACCATGCGAGACGAACACGAGGCGCAGAGTATTAATCGCAAAATCAGTGAAGCGAAAACCAATAAAATTCTTAAAGAATACGCGGAATAGGAGGGTTGATTATGTTTGAATTTATACAGAAATTATCGACTGCCGCTCGCGGTGGTACTCGGGAAGTGTTGGAAAATGCGGTTGATGCGCAATCACTTCGGATTTTGTCGCAGGAGATTTACGAATGCGAGGCGAGCCTTAAGGAGTCTAAGTTACATTTGTCGAATGTGGTGGCTGAAAAGCTCGGCATTAAACGCAAACTCGATGCGCAGAAACAGCGAGTCGCGAATAAAGAACAGGAGATTCGCGATGCGATAGAGCAGGGTCATGAGGCTTCGGCATTGTTACTCGCTGAGGAGTTGGCGCAGCTTGAAACCTGGGTGACAACGCAGCAACAGCAACATGATCAGCTACAGGATTATGAGACGAATCTGCTACAGGCGTTAAAGCGCACGGCGTTTACGTTGTCGAAATACCGGAATGAGTTGAACATGGCGAGAGCGGTTGAGGAGACGCAAAAGAGTGTCGGCAAGATTTCGGTACATGCGAATAAACACAGCCATACGTTTTCGCGAATGCAGGAGTCACTGGATCGGATTAAGTTGAAGCATGAAAATTTCGATGACAAAATGCTGGCGATGCAGAATATCGAATCACATATTAGAGGTGAGCCAGGTTCACAAGAGATTAACAAGAAGAGAGCCGAGGAGGTGCTCGCACGATTTAAAAAGTCGGTTGATTAACTGATGTTCTGTTCTTACGGTCAATTACAGTTAATTAACGTTGATTATAGTTAATTGTAGTTAACAAGGGAGGAAATAATCGCAGGGTGTAATGTCGATAAACGATGTTATATGCTGCGATTTTTTTTTGTGAAATTTTACTGGCGGTGAAGGTAAAATTTTACTAAAGTACGCGCACTTCAAAAATACGCCACTTCAAAAAAGCGTATTGGAATAAAATTATAAAAACAAATAATTACAGCATCCTAATAATTACTATTGGTTAGCAAAACTATACAATCAGGCAATATTAACTCGCTTGTGAAGTTCTCTTAAAACTCTAAAATTGACACATCGAAACGCAAAATGGTTTGCGCATTCGAATATTAAAATAATTTGAAAACAATTTAAGAGGTAAACACAATGTTAGTAGGAAAAATAGTAAACGGATTAAGTAGTTTAGTCGGCGGCATCAATGAAGGCATGAGACTTTCTGGTTATGCACGAACAGCACGGGAATTACGTTTGTTATCTGATAAGCAATTAGCAGATTTAGGTATTTCTAGAGCATTATTGGAAATTGGCGTAAATGCATACCCTTGGAAAGCAGAAGAAGTTTCTAAGCTTATCCCTGATAATGTAACAACGCTAAAAGCAAAAGCAGATGTTGCTACAGAAGCACCACAGATGCCTAGAACACCCAAAGCTGCTTAATAATCAAGATTTTTAAATATTTGTTTAAGCACACTTAGACTATTTGTTCTAAGACAAGTAAACAGCTGAAAATAATAGTTAATAACTAACTATTAATTTTTAGTAGTGATTTCAGTAACAACTTCAGTAACAAAAGAAGGCCAATTAGTATAATACTTATCTATCTTGATAAGAGTATTGAGAATAGCAAATAAGTCTGTTCTTTATAATACGATAGTAAGTAAAACAACTGATTTCTGTACGCCACTCAAGGCGTGTTTTACGCCCGCATCCAGATACACTAATTGACCTTGTTGGATGGAGATTTCTTCATCAAGCAATTTCAATATCACGTGACCTATACTTACTGGTTGCATTAAGCACATTGAAATACCGTTGCACCGGCTACGCTGCAATAATCTAAGTGATGCATATCTGCGCCTGCTTCAATCACAATGCGAGCAAGCTCCAGCCTTTGGTTTTTGTAATGGCTTTGGATTGTTCTTTTTTTAAATCATTCGCCCAGGTTTTGAGGTCTACCAGTTCGCCGGATTTTGCATGATGGGTCGCCATTGTTGTCACACCTTTAGATTCCAAAAGTAAAAATCCACGTTCTAAGAACGTGGTTTTGTGTTCGCCCTAGAAGGGCGTATGAAGACTAGCCCTCTTAGAA
>NZ_CANLZW010000052.1 GCF_947495625.1 uncultured Cocleimonas sp. | reverse complement strand
ATTTAGTAGCATCGTGATCCATTAGTTTTTTCTATTCGAAATGGGATTATTTACTTGACGGTGAACAGAGTATCTTTTAAGGCTTTTTTATGAGAGGGAAAGGTTTCTGAATACAATCAACTAAGTAGTAATTTTAACGATCGTTCTATACAACGTAGAGTTTGGAATAGAAACTGTTTCATTGTCCGAAACCGCTATGATCGTATTAAGGGTACTTACTTCCTGTATATTTCCTTTTACTTCATCTATTTCTATTTGCTCACCGGGTTTAAAATGCTCGCGAGCATAAATTCCAGAGAGTAAATTGTGTGCGACTTCTTTAGCACCTAGTCCTACAGAAAAAGCGAGAGCAAGCATTACACCCGTTACGACTATTTTGATAATGCTGTGTAATAATTTTGTTTCTATATCGAGTTGTTCCAGCGCAACTAAAACAATCACCGTAACCATAATACCGTAGATTAGATTACCAAGAGATTTAGCCGAATCCGATCCAATCGTAGATGGCTTTTCAATAATAGAACGACGCAGAAATTGGGCAAACATCATTCCAAAAATGATAATGACTAGTGCGGTGATGATTTTGGGTAGAAAGCTGATGACGCCTTTGAAAAGATTAACCAGTTCAGTTAAACCCAGAGTGTTTGCTGCAGGTACCAGAAACACAAACAGAACTAACCAGAAGATAATTTTACCCGCAAGAATGGAAGGTCTTTTTGCAAGTCCTGCATCTTGCATGACATCTGAAACGCCTGCGTTTCTACTGACTCGATCTATTCCCATTTTACGAAATAGTGAGCTACCAATCTTTTTCAGAATAAACGCAATGATTAAACCAAACAGCAGAATAAGAGCCGCGCCTAAAAGGTTGGGTAAAAAAGCAATGAGTTCAGCCCATTGGCTGTGTAGATTATCAACAACAGTGGTTTTTATTTTACTTATATCGAGAATTGCATTTTTATCCATTGAGAATATGTCCGTTAATTTTCTAAAATCAGTGATTTATCTTGGTAACTTATGTGTAGCTAGTTTAGGTTTTACTGGTGAATAGTTTTAAAAATATTGAGAGCATGGCAATCATGGCGAAGATGGTGTTGCTAGTCAGGATGAGTACATCACGTAAAGCGAGTTCATGAAGGCTTCTTTGTAAAATTGATTTGATTCGAGACTTTGCAGTAATTTTTGACGGCTTCTTGCTTTGCAAAAATAGATTTTTTACCAGCAATTCCAGTTCTTTGTTTTCTTCTTGATTCATTATTGCTACTTCGTTTGATATTAAGTAAAAAGCTATCTAGTTTTACAGACAGAATTTTTCATAGAGGTCTTTGAATTTTTCTAAAGCACGATAAAATCCCATTTTCGTTGCACTGAGCTTTTTTCCTATTATTTCCGCAATATCATCAATTGGCAATTCACTGGTGAAACGTAACAGAATCATATCTCGTTCATCCGGTTTCATTTTGTGAATAACTTCTTGAATGCATTTCTTCTCATCCAGTGTTTCGGCATCCGAACTATTATCTTCGTTGTCATCCAGATAATCGCTTTCAGCTTGATCATTACCATATTCATAACGCTGGTTGTGCAGTTGGTTTTTAGCTAACAAGGTTTTGCAATGATTGATAGCAATACTGAATAACCACGTGGTAAACGCTGAACGATTATCAAAAGATTGAAGGGCATGAAAAACCTTCATAAAGACTTCCTGCGTGGCATCCTCTGCATCACTTTCAGCAGATAAATAACGCTTACAAAGATAAAACACTTTTTTCTGATAGCGTTTAACAAGTTCCTCAAAACCTGTAGGTATATAAGGAAGTTGTTCTTTGCACAGAGCGATTAGTTCGTTTTCGCCGAGTAAATTCAGTTCCGTTTTCATCGTTTAACAGTATTGAGACTCATCTAGTAAGAAAAAAGTCACAAAATTTCTTCTCTGGTTTCTTCTCTCTCATTCTTATTGGTGCGAGAAAGGTAAATAAATGGCTTAAATGGGGTGTTTATTTATATGTCTTTTAATGAATCCAATATGTATATGGCCCGCGTATTTAGCCGCATGAATGAATTCAGAAGGATGATTGTATCTATTTGTTTGGGTATTTGTTGTTTTTTTACATTTTTTTGTGACTTTTTGAAATCAGCCTAAGTCTAAATACTGAATCCGATGATTTTTCGGAAATTTTTAACGCTCTTGTAGGAAAGAGTAAAGTTTATTTAAATAAAAAGGGTATTACACCATGAACAAACAAAACGTACTAACTGCTGCCGTAATGATGGCTTTCTCAGGTGCTGCAACAACAGCATTTGCTGAGCCTTTAATCACTGACTACAAAGAAGCGACTTCTGCGTACGAAGATGCTTACATTTCAGGTAACTTCAATACTAATGACGGTAACCAGGATCAGGCTAGTTATAACCTGGACCTAACTTTGGATTATGAAAAAGTATTCAGTTCACCAAACCGTAACACTAAAATTGACTTCCTAGGCACTGGTTCATCTTCAAAAGGTGGAAATGATGGTGATAAGAGTTCAAGTACTTATCAGGCATTAGGTTCGGCAACAGTAGACAACTACTTCACACCGAATAGCAATGCAACATTCTGGTACGGTAAAGGTGAAGTTGGTGTTCAGAAAGATCAGGAAGATCCTTTCACAAAAGCAACAGCAGGTATCGGTTATGGCCGTGTTGTTAACGTAACGCCAATGGCTTATGCAATCAGAATCATGCAAAAGCTTCGTGAAGAAGGCTTTTTGAAAGCTGATCCAAGCAATGACATCTACCAGCAAGTTGCAGTAATTGTTGATAAAGAGTCAGAGTACAAATCTAAATATGGTTTTGATGACTACAAGCAATACTGGTTACAGGACATTCAAAAAGTTATCGAAACTTCTGGCATGGTTAAAGGCGACTTTAACGCAAGAGCAGTTGTACAGACTTATGATGTACTAGAAAACGAACGTGTTTCTACACGTAAGAACGGTTGGTTAGTACGTGCTGGTGTTGGTGCTGTATTAAGTAACTACGATGGTTCAGATAGCAAACCTGCAATAGAAGCAGGCGCTGAATACCACAAACCAATTAATAACAAGACTCAATTCTCTAACGAAGCAATTGCAACCGCTACATTAGATGATAATGACAATGGTTATAACTTCAACAACGCAATGAGTCTAACTTATGAGTTGTCAGATATGATCGATTGGGAAAACAAGTGGACTTTAGCTTATGCGACGTCTGACAACACAGATGATGTTACAACTAACACATTGAGTTCTGCATTTTACTACAGCCTGACTAACCAGCTAGATCTTGGTGTTGAAGGTAAGTTAACAAAACTTGATGACAGCATTTCTAACAATGGTAACGACGAGATTGATAAGAGTTTAACAATGGGCGTTAAGTACCGTTTAAAGTAATAGTAGCAGTAGTACCGTCAGTTACATCTTCCTAAGTAGCTGACGTTTTTAGGGGGTTATTCCTTTAGCCCCCCTCTTTATTTTGGTTGTTTGAAATCCCGAAAGTTTCAAGCACTAGAAGTGATTTAAAATCACAAAAAAGCCCGGTTTATCCGGGCTTTTTTTATACATAAATTTTGCAGTAATATTTTTTCAGTAACAATAAAAAACGCCTAAAAGTAGGGGGGTGTCAATGTAGTTGATGATAAGCAAATAAATAATGATCAACTGGTCTCATCTTTATCTTTATCTTCATTTTGCATATGTACCACTCTTTGAGGGAATGGAATTTCAATGCCTGCCTCTCTGAAGGCTTTATCAATACTCAGATTAATATCACTGTGAATCAGTATGCGCTCATCCACATTCCTGACATAGCAACGAAGTTCGAAGTTTAATGAGCTATCACCAAACTCTAAAAATAAAGCGCGTACGCGATAGTCAGGTTGATCCGCAATGACGTCAGGATGCTCTGCAGCGATAGATTTTAAAATCTCGATAACCTTATCTACATCAGATCCGTAGGCAACGCCTACAGGGGCTACAAGGCGGCCAACATTGTTTGTTAACATCCAGTTGGTTACCTGATTAGAAATAAGCTCCGAATTGGGAACAATGACATCTGCACGATTGAACGTCTGGATGGTTGTTGAACGAATACTGATGTCTCTGACATAACCTTCGGTGCTTCCTACAACGACCCAGTCACCGCGTCGAATAGGACGTTCGAACAGGAGTATCAAACCAGACACAAAGTTGTTAACGATATTTTGTAAGCCAAAACCAATACCGACTGACAAGGCACCCGCGATGATTGCGATGTTTTGGAAATTTACCCCTAAGATAAACAGTGCCCAGAGTATCGCAATTGCCACACCGACATAACCCACTAATGTTTGCGTAGCTTCTTTCGCTCCCCGGCTCAGGTTGCTATGTTTTAACCAGCTAGTAACCAACTGGTTTTTTATAAAAGGTAGCATGCCTAAGGCTACGATAAGAACTAATAAAGCATAAACGATGTTGAGAACATCAAAATTCATCGAGCCAACATTGATACCGGTTTTCAAGGTATTTAATAACGATGAAATACGCTGTTGTGAGCTACCCCAAATAAACATTAGGGCAGAAATACTGGTGAATAAAACGGCAAAGAAGAACAATATTCGAAGCCAGATAACTCCCGGAAATGCACGGTTATCCTCAATGCTCATCGCCATACGAATTTTCTTTTGCCAAGGTAGCTTTCCCTGGTCGAGGCTATCGAATACCTCACTACTGATGCGCATTAACGTAAATCCAAAGATAAGCACTATCATTGATAACAAAGTGCCAAAATAGAGGAGCGTAGCAAAATTCCGATAGCCAAAAAAGGCGGCAAAAATAGCAATTGCCATACTTGCTATGGGAATCAAAAGTGTGGGTGTGAAAGATTTATTTATAAAGAAACTACGAATAGCTAGCCATACTAGCGCGATAAAACTAAGTGCTCCTAAGGTGAAAGATACTAACCAGATGAGATAAAGTGTAATGGAATCTGAGAAACGCCCGACTTCAAAATTATTTAATATTGAGCAAAATCCACTAAAGAGAATAGTGCCCCATACCAGTAATAAAATAGTACTTCTTGAAAGGACGGGTGTGGATGAGAAGGGACGATCAGGAAATAACAGTCCACGCAAGATAGCAAAGGCCAGGCTGAGAATTAATAATAGTCTAATAAATTGAATCAGGATGGTTTGAGAATCATCTTGTGTATGCATGTAAAGAAAGATAAATAGGAATGTTATTAATGCTGGTGAAGTGCGTCTTATTCCTCTGATTGCCGCTAGTAAAGTAGGACTAGAATGCTTTTCTTTAGATATCTTTGGTCTGGCATTTCGCCTCCATAACAACCCTAGTCCGATTCCGGCAAACACGAGTAATAGTAGAGGCCAGCTCAGCGTATTATAAAATTTCTCAGTTAGGGGGAATATTGTTTCAAGTTCTTTCTCGATATTTAACATATCAAGGCTGCCGAGCCGTTTAATTGCAGACCAGATCGAAGTTTCTTTACTCAATAATTGTTCTTTCAACAGATCAAGGCGTTGTTCCGAGGTTGTATCAATAATTTCCTTAAGCTGAATTTTTAATAGGCTACAGCGCTTTAATTCATTATCAGCATTTTGTTGTTGAGTTTCGAGTTCCTTCCTTTTTGTTTTTATGTCAGATTCTTCGCCGCTTTGACTATCCCCAAGTACTTTTATATTTTCTTTTAAGCTGTTAGATAGAGTTGTATTGTTTGAAATGCATTCATCCAGCTTGAGGTCTAGAGCAGGAAACGACTTTTGTACCTCATCAATATCCTGCATCCTTAATCTGCTGAGCCCATCATTTCTTTTTAGTCTTTCGAATTGAGTGTTGATGTTATCAAAAGATTTTTGTAAATCGATTTCATTTTTGGTTTCTGCAAATAGTGTAAATGAGGCTACCAATAGCAAAAAAGCTGTAATGAAGAAAAATAAGCGTTGAAAGTTGCGCAATGCAGTTATCCTGATATTTGTTAAAAAGTAATTGTTAAAAGTCATTGTTGAAGCGTAATAAAGTTATCATATTGCCAGATCATTATGGTTAAAGTATGAAATCAGTGTGCAAAATCAGCATCATAACCATTTTTTTCTTCTGAAATAGACAAGCAAGCCAATACCTACAACAATGAAAACAACCCATAGTATAGGATAAGCCAGTCGCCATTTAAGTTCTGGCATATATTCGAAGTTCATTCCATAAACGCCTGCTATAAAAGTAAGCGGAATGAATATCGAAGCGAATACGGTTAGCACCTTCATCACTTCATTCATTTTATTGCTGATGCTTGTCTGGTACATATCCATCAAGCCGTAAACCATGTCTCTTTGCAGTTCTATGGTTTCTGAAATTCGTAACACGTGGTCATACACATCTCTAAAATAGATTTGCGTTTTTTCTTCAATAAGAGTGCTTTCTACTCTAAGTATAGAATTCAATAATTCTCGTAACGGTGAAACCGATCTACGAATATAAATAAGCTCGCGTTTTATATTCTGAATACGTTTTAGTGTGTCCGTTGCCGGATTTATTAATAACTCTTCTTCTATTGAATCGATAATTTCATCTAATGATTCAAGCAACGCAAAATTCTGGTCAATAACACTGTCTAGTATTGCATAGGTTAGATAGTCTGGACCCAGACCTCTTATTCTATTTTTACTGTTTTGAATGCGCTTTTCTATAGGTACGAATAAATCGTCCTTTTTTTCCTTAAAGGTAAAAACAAAATTATTGAGTAACAAAATACTGATTTGCTCATAAACAACGGTTGAATTTTTGTTTTCAAGAAATAGCCCTTTCAGAACGATGTATTGATAGTCATCATAGTCTTCAAATTTTGCTCGTTGATGCGTATTTAGAATATCTTCAAGCACTAGTGGGTGAATGTTAAACGCCTCTCCGATAGATTCGATAATTTCTATGTTTTTTAAGCCTTCTATATTCACCCAGGTAACGGAGTCTTTGTCTTTATATTTTACAATGTCATCAATAGATTCAGCGTTGATAACCTCGCAAGTCTTTTTGTTGTAATCGGTGATAGTGATGAGCTGATCTTGATCATGAATATCGCCAATGTGGATCAAAGAGCCCGGTGACATGCCGACTTTTTCAGATATGTTAGTTGAATTCTCTATCATTTATTTTTACTCACGATTGATGAATCGATGCTTGCAAATAGAAGGTTGATTGTAGAAGTGCTCATATAATTATGGCTGTCTTGCTCAAGAAAGTATAAAGCTATGTTTTCTTGAGATTTTTCTTTTCTTTCACTTTATACCGTATCCAGATCAGAATACTCACGGCAATCATTCCAATAATAATGATAACTTCATATTTTTTGATTTTGCCCATTAAAAGTTCGAGTGTAAAACCAAAATAATACCCCGCTATACCAAAAACAATGGCCCAAAGCAGTGCGCCACAGATATTTAAAAACAAATATTTGAGCGGTGAGATCTTACTCATTCCGAGAATAAAGGGTGTTACCGTTCGCACGCCATATATGAAACGAAAGCCCAGTATCAATAATGTCTGGTGCTTATCCATTAGAGCATGCACTCGACTTACTTTAGGTTGCCATTTGGGTCTTTTTTCAAGAAATGCATTGCCCTTAAAACGGCCGATATAAAAATAAAGCTGATCCCCTATCAACGTTCCAGCAAACGCGGCAAGTATCACCAATGGTAAATCCAGATAACCCCGATGTGCCATAAAGCCTGCAATAATCAGGATTGTCTCGCCTTCGAGAAAAGTGCCGATGAGTACACTGATGTAGCCATAATCAGCCACCAATTGCTGTAAATCCATCTTAGTTTAAAAAACTCAATTGATAAGCTCGCCGATAATGGTGTGTTTTAATTTGAGTTGTTTGATGATTAAATCATTATGATGCATGCGTCTTAGAGAACGAAAAATAAGATAAGCACCTAATACTATCAGTGCAAAATTCAGCAACAGCAACGGTACCATAAAGTGCAAAGTGTTGAAGAAATCATAGTACTTCTCTGTAGCAATCAAGAAACTCATAACAGATAACGGGAGAATAAGCACAGTGATACCTGTTCGAAGCACAGATAGAGAGGTACGTTTTTCCGCAAGAAGCAATTGCACTTCAGCAATGACGACAGAATCTTTTACAGTCTTTTCCTTAGTCAACGTTTTACCTTCCCTGTAGACCCTACTTTGACAAATTATAATAACTTTGACTGGGTGCAAATACTATTTAACTTTTACATTTCTGAGAGCTGTTATGTGAGTATTGATGCCTGTTAAATACACAAGAAAATACACTGAACAGAAGTGAAGATAAGCTTGTTTTGTAACGCACAGGTAATGATAAAAAAAGGCCTAGCTCTGCATAAATTCTATTTACGTTTTAAAAAACAAAAACGTAATATCATTCATAAGTAGGGGGGTGTCTTAAATAAGTAATTAGCTGTAATAACGGAGCACTCTAACAAAGGACTCTAACAAAGGACTCTAACAAAGCGCTATAATAATGGGCTGGCAAGTCGCAAGGCATTCTGCATAATCTGTTTCAAAAATGGTCGTTTGATCCACTCTGATAATTCTACCGAGTTTGCGTTTTCAATATACATTTGCTGTAACAATCGAAGTTGGCGGGTAAAGGCGCTGTCGTAAACAAAAAGCGTGACCTCATAGTTAACCCATAAGCTACGCATATCGATATTGGCTGTGCCAAACATGGATAAAGAATTATCAACTGAAATGGATTTTGTATGCAGTAAACCTTGATGAAAACGAACTATTTGAATGCCAGCCGTAAGTAATTCTTCAAAATAGGATTCACTGGCATGACGGGTTAAAAACGAATCTACTTTTTCAGGCACGACCAATGTGACACTGACGCCCCGTGCTGCTGCTCCGCGTAATGCCACGAGTAATGAATCATCTGGGATCAGATAAGGGGTTGTCAGTACTATTTCTTCGCGGGCTGCATAAACTAATGCAAGTATCATCTGTAATAAGGCGTCACTGGTTTGACCGGGTCCCGATGCAATAACCTGCATGGTTGACTCACCACATTTTTTAGCTGCCGCAAAGTCAACCGAGGTGATGAAACTTTGAGAGGGGCTACTATGTTCTACGATCCAGTCTCCCATCACTGTTTCTGCCAACGGTATGACAATAGGACCTTGTAATCGCACCATCGCATCAACCCATTTTCCTACACCCGAATCTTGTTTGAAAAAATCAGGATCAACCATATTCATGCTGCCAGTCCAGGCAATGGTCTCATCGATAATGATAATTTTACGATGCAGACGTAAATCGGTACGACCCACTAATGTTCTAAACAAACCAACAGGAAGCGCCTTGAGCAAATTGATTCCCGCATTTTCCAATGTTTTGGCTTGAGCGCTACCCCACCACTTACTTGCGCCAATAGCATCTACCAGAATATGGCACCTTACTCCGCGTCCAGCAGCATTGATCAAAGCTGACACAACTTTGTCCGCATCTCCACCTTCATTCCATATATAAAACTCCATGAAAATATTACGCTTAGCTGCATCGATATCACTGAGAATTTGTATGAACACTGAGCGAGTCTCAGGGAATAATTCAAATGCATTACCAGCGACGGCATAAGTAGCTGCCATAGAATGCCCTAGTTTGCTCATTGCCTGAGCAGCTTCTGGATGTTTTTCCCACTTAATAATTGTTTCTGGCGAGCTTTTAGTGAGGCTGGAGTATTTCTTTTGATAAGAGCGGACTTGCTGAATGCTATTGCTGCGACTAAGACCAATGCGGCGTTCTCCAATTAAGAAGTAAAGTCCTACACCAATAACAGGGAAAGTCATGATAAGCGTTATCCATGCGAGCGCGATACTGGATTTGGGGCGCAGCATTAAAATATGCACCACAGAACCAGTGGTGACACCTATATGTAAAATGAGAAGAACGTATGACCACATAACAATAACGCGTAATTTTCTAGAAGTTTTATCTAAACGACTTGATCGATTTGTCACAATCATAGGGTGTTATTTTACTATTAGCTAGGTGATTAACTCGGTGAACAGAGGGAGTAAATAGTAAACTGATGTAATTGAGAGCGGCATATTGTTCTCTTATTCTGGTTTGCAGTTCGTGTACTATTAGGCATAACATTACTGCAACTTATGATTTAACTTTATTTCGTTTTTTAATAGGTTTCACTCAAGAATAAAAACGGTTATCTATGAATAATATTATAGGCTTCATTTCTCCTTTTGTACCCCTTGTAGCAATGACAGTTTTTGTAATTGTGGTGCTTTGGGGGTCACACAAATTATTTATTTCGAGCCATCCTGAGCTTGGAAATGAGAAGCTATTCCCAAGACAGCTTTTAATGCTGGGATTAACCTTTGCAGGCATATTGGCAATCGCACTAACACTACCCGTTAAAGAGAGTTCACTGAATCAGATTCTCGCGCTGTTGGGTTTGGTTATTTCTGGGATTATTGCTTTTTCATCCAGTACCATCTTCGCAAACCTCATGTCTGGATTCATGCTTAGAGTAACAAAGCCTTTCAAAACAGGAGATTTTATAGACGTCGGGGAACACTTTGGTCGTGTTGTCGAGCGTGGTTTGTTAGATACAGAAATACAGACAGAAAGCCGCGAGTTAGTTGCAATCCCTAATACTTTCATGATTACTCATCCTATTTCTGTTACTCACAGTTCGGGAGCCATCGTTTCTACCACTCTGTCATTGGGCTACGATATTCACCATTCGAAAGTCGATACGATGTTGCTTGATGCCGCTGAAAAATGTGGCCTTGAGGATCCATTTGTACAAGTTCTCGAACTTGGAAATTACTCAATTACATATCGAGTGAGCGGCGTATTGGCTGATGTTAAGAGCTTATTAACAGCACGTTCGAATCTTTGTCGTTATGTATTGGATAGTGTTCATGGAAGTGGGTTTGAGATTATGTCCCCGAGCTTTATGAATCAGCGAAAAGTGCCCGATGATTTAAAAGTAATTCCTGCGAATGTCATACAAAAACCCAAAGAAGTTACCCAAACTGCGGAAGACGTTGTATTTGATTTGGCTGAGAAAGCAGAACAAATTGAAAATAATAAACAGCAATTATTAGACACGATTGAGGAGTATGAGGAAAAGCTCGAAATATCATCAGATGAAGAAAAGAAAAGTATAAAACAGAGTATTGATGATATTCGCGAGCAACTTAAAGCCTTTAAGAAGTCCGAAAAAGATTCAGATACGGACGAGTCTGTAAATAATAAGAGTTAACTTTCTTTATCAGGCTAATCAGGCCTGGCAAGGCTAGACTACAACAAAAATATTGTAGCCAATCCTAAGAAGCTCACAAAACCAACCACATCGGTTGCTGTGGTGAGTGCAACTCCACCTGCAAGGGCTGGGTCTATGCCTGCCTTTTTCATCAGCAAAGGAATTGAAAATCCTGCAACTGCAGCTACCGCAAGATTGATAATCATTGCTGAACCTAAAACAAGGCTGATTCTAATATCTTTAAACCAGAGATAGGAAATACATCCAACCACAATAGCCCAGACAATACCGCTAATGATTGAAATGGTAATTTCTTTATAGGCTAGCCAGCGTTGATTGGATGAGCTGATTTTACCCATGGCTAAACCACGAATCATTAACGTCAGAGTTTGTGATCCGGCAATGCCGCCCATGCTGGCAACAATCGGCATAAGTACCGCAAGCGCGACTACTTTTTCTAAAGTGCCTTCAAATAGACCAATAACCCAGGAAGCCAAAAAAGCAGTGGCAAGGTTTATGCCTAACCAGAATAAACGTCTTTTAGCACTTGGCAATACTGGGGAGAAAAGATCCTCCTCTTCGTCTAGACCTACCGCTCCAAGAATCTGGCGATCGGCTTCCTCATCCAGAATCTCGATCATGTCGTCGAGTGTAATTCGACCAATTAACTTATTGTTTTCATCAACTACGGGCATTGAGGTCAGGTCATGCTCACGAAACAGTACCGCTAATTCATTTTGTGGCATTTCTGGGGGTACTGAAAGTGCTTCGGTATCCATCACATCAGACACATGTTTGTCAGGAGAGCTGGTGATTAATTTTGATAGTGGTAATTCGCCGAGATATAAACCTTCACGGTCGATAACCATTAATCCCATCGTATGTTCCGGGATTGTCTCTTTCTTTCTTAGGTAGCGTAAAATGGCTTCTAAAGTAACATCGGAACGTATGGCGATAGCATCTGTTTCCATGAGTCGCCCAGCAGTGCCTTCATCAAATGCTAGACAGGCTTCAAGGTTTTGTAATCCATGAAAATCAAGAGATTGACGAATCGCATCACCAAATTCATCTGGTAAAGTATCAACAACGTCCGCCAGATCGTTCGTGTCTAGATCACTAACCGCTTCTACAACCTGTCCATGATCCAGATATTTGGCTAACGATATTCTGGCTACATCACCTAGCTCAACAAGTACTTCACCGTTGAACTCTTCAGGTATGTATTCCCATAGCGCACCACGCAAAGAGTCAGGAATAGACTCTAATAAATGCACAATCTCAGATGCTTCCAGGTTTAGAAATATGTTATTCAGTAATTCTTGATTATTATGCTCCAATGCCTCCAATACAGAATCAGTTAGGCTCTGGGTATTGGCTATAAGTGTATTTACTTCTGTCATGGAGGATTCCTAATTTTTTTAACTCATTTATTTCAAATTATTATTAATCTATCTATTACGTATTTGCAGGTACTGCAGGGTCATCAGTATCTGTATTGTCACTCGAATCCGTATCTTCATCAGGCGGATTATTTGGAGAAACCAAATCATTTAATGGGTATATTTGCACTTTACCGACGCGATTATTATGAACATCCAGCGCTAAAAAGCGTAAATCCGATTGTTCAATTTCATCTCCAGAGCGTGGCATACGATTCAAGTGAGTCATGAATAAACCCGTAATGGTGTTCGCATCGACCTCATCGGGGAAATCGATATTCACCACCCGCTCTAGATCCATCATTGAAACAAGCCCGTCGGTCTCCCAATGATCTATTACCCACCGAGCGGGAGCATCGGGTTCGTCGATATCTTGCTCGTCGGCAATTTCTCCTACGATTTCTTCAAGCATATCTTCCATCGTTACAATACCCGAGAAACTTCCATATTCATCCATCACCAAAGCCATATGAGAACGGTTGCCTCGCATTGCTTCCAGCAACAAGGAAATTGGCTGTGATTCAGGCACCAATAACGCCTTGCGCACATTGTCTTTTATAATCTGCATGGGATCGAGAGGATTATTGTTATCGATAAGTTCGATATATAAATCCTTTACTAGCAAAATTCCAACAGGTGTATCCGGGTCACCATCAAAAACAGGAAAACGAGAATGCTTAGTGTGACGAATTTTATCCAGGTTGGTTTCCCACGACTGTTGCAAGTCGATTCCTTCAACTTCATTTTGCGGAAGCATTATTTGTTCAACTTTATGCGAATCAAACTCAAACATGTTTTGCAACATCACCGCTTTATCGCTGGCTAAATCTCCATGTTTTTCAGAAGTGTCGATAATGCCTCTAATCTCATCATCTGAAAGTACGTCTGCGTGCGTTGCCTCCTGAACATTAAACAATGCCAATATAGATCCTGACGCTTTGTTTAATAGCCAGTTAAGTGGGTAAGCTAATAAGTAAAACCAGTGCAGTGGATATGCAGTCCACATCGAAACGGGCTCGGCCTTGCGAATCGCAAAGGTTTTTGGAACTTGTTCACCGACAACAATGTGTAAAGATGAAAAGATCAGAAATCCAAGAATAAAAGAAATAGGGTGAAGTAATTGCTGAGGAACCCCGATGGTATGGAAAACTGGCTCAAGTAAAGCGGCAACCACAGGCTCACCGACCCAACCTAGTCCTAGGGAGGCCATGGTAATACCGAGTTGGCAGGCAGCGAGATACGATTCGAGATTATTTTGAATACGCTGAGTTAACAAAGCAGATTTGCTGCCTTGTTCAGCCATTAAGTTAATGCGGAAACTTTTGGCTTTTACCAAAGCAAATTCTGCCGCTACAAAAAATGCATTAATTGCTAATAACAAAAGAATGGTAACAATGCCAAAAATACCATGATCCATAATAAAACCCTGTTTTTATTTCTTTAATGTGATTTAGACGAGACTTCGAAGCAAAAAGTCACATCTATTATTGTTGTTACTACGACAAATTACTACAGCTAAGGGGTAAATACTCTCTGCATGTTCATAATTTGATGGTTAATACAACAAATACTAAAAAAGTTTGTAGAAAGAATGGATTAAAGTTTTTTATTTTTTTAAAAATAAATGTGACTTACGAATAAATCACTCCGTCTAAGTAATAAGAGATCACATTTTGTGATTTCAAATTTTTAAGAAACAAATAACGTACTTAAGGAGTTCGATTATGAAAACAAACATATTTCTATCTGTATTGACTTTAGCTGCAGTGTTGAACTTGGCAGTAGCTCATGCAGATGAAACAACTGCGACAGGTGAAGCTACTGATACTGAAGAAGTTATCTCAGCTGAAGGCAAGAGTTTAGTGACTGAAGGCAAAGAGTTAGTAACGGGTGTTGCTGGCGCAGTAAAAGGCGCTGTAAAGAAAACAGTTAGTACTGTTAAAGAGAAGGCTAAGCTTAGTGAATCAACTGCTCCAACTCTGGGTCAGGGTGAAGGTGACGACGCTGTTAAAGATGTTAAGCCTGCGACTGTTGAAAAGAAAGCGGCTGAAATGAAGTCATCTGAAGATGATTCTAAAGATGCAGAAGTGAATCGCACAGTGAGTGACACTTCAATCTACATCTTTTCGCAGAACCCTTACATCCAGTCAATTATGGAAAACACTACGCACATTAAGTCAGCTCGTTTGAAAGAACTTTTAGAGCGAGGCGATAAGATGACAATGCTGGATATTCGCCAAAAAAGTGAATTCGCAAAAGCACCTGGCATTGAAGGTGTAACGTTGAATATTCCGCGTAACTTCCTTGAAGTTGAAGCTTATGAAAAGCTACCTAACAAAGATGCTTCTATCATAATTATCAGCACTAAAGGTATCCGTGGCGGACTTGCAGCACATACATTGCAAAACATGGGTTACACAAATGTACGTAACTTAATGGATGGTTTACAAGGCTGGAATAAAGCTAAGTAAGCTCATTATTAAGTAAGTGGATTAATAAGAAGTACTTGAGCAACAAGTACATTAACAAATTTTAAAAGTTGGTCCGCAAGGTAGCCGCAATGAATCAAATCATTGCGGCTTTCCTTTTTCTTTTGATGCTGTTTACTTTAAACGGCAAATTTATTTTGAAAACACAAGTAGGTGTAACTATGAAAATCGCAATTTTATCACGCAATAAAAGATTGTATTCTACCCGACGCTTAGTCGAAGCTGCAGAAAGCAGAGGGCATGAAGTTCAGGTCATCGACGCTTTGCGTTGCTATATGAATATCGAACAGAATAATCCTACTATTCATTTGGGTGGCGAAAATCTTGAAGGTTTTGATGCGGTAATTCCAAGAATTGGTGCATCAGTAACATTCTACGGATCGGCGGTGTTACGACAATTCGAAATGATGGGTATTTACCCTCTCAATGAATCGGTTGCGGTAACGCGATCTCGTGACAAGCTTCGCTCTATGCAATTACTTTCACGTAAAGGTGTTGGTCTTCCGGTGACCGGGTTTGCTAACAAGCCTGATGATGTTAAAGATTTGATTAAACTTGTGGGTGGCGCGCCTTTGGTTATTAAATTACTGGAAGGCACTCAAGGTATTGGGGTGGTCCTGGCTGAAACTCAAAAAGCAGCTGAAAGTGTTATTGAAGGCTTTATGGGAGTTAAGGCAAACATACTCATTCAGGAGTTTGTTAAAGAAGCAAAAGGCGCAGATATTCGCTGTTTTGTGATTGGCGATAAAGTGGTTGCGGCGATGAAGCGCCAAGGTGCTCCGGGTGAGTTTCGTTCGAATTTACATCGTGGCGGATCAGCTGAACTGATTAAAATTACCCCAAAAGAACGTGCGACAGCGGTAAAAGCGGCAAAAACCATGGGTTTGAATGTGTGTGGTGTTGACCTATTGCGTTCTAATAATGGTCCAGTGGTAATGGAAGTTAACTCTTCTCCAGGTCTGGAAGGAATAGAGGGAGCAAGCGGTAAGGACGTTGCAGGAATGATCATCGAGTTTATTGAAAAAAATGGTAAGCTTGGCAAAACCAAAACACGGGGCAAGGGCTAACAATGGCAAAAAAGCCAACTAACAAATCCTTTAAATTAGGAAAGGTCACAGTCAAGCCGGGTGAAAGTCAATATATTGAATTGCCTTTACCCGGACTTTATACCCATTCAAACATACATATGCCTGTACATGTTGCCTGTGGAAAAGAAGCTGGGCCTATTATGTTTGTCAGTGCTGCAGTTCACGGTGATGAAATTAATGGCGTAGAAATTATTCGTCGACTGAAAAATGACAAGACCTTGAGACGTCTCAAAGGGACGTTGATTACTGTGCCGGTTGTAAATGTTTATGGTTTCATCAATAAGTCACGGTATCTTCCCGATCGGCGTGATCTTAATCGGTCTTTTCCGGGGTCGGAAAAAGGCTCGATGGCATCAAAACTCGCTCACGTATTTCTAAATAATATTTGTGATCGTTGCGATTACGGAATTGATCTGCATACGGCGGCAATCTCCAGAGATAATTTACCGCAAATAAGAGCCTTACTGGATAACGAAGAAACTAAAGAGCTGGCACTTGCTTTTGGTGCGCCAGTGATTCTTGACGCGCCTTTGCGAGAAGGCTCTATGCGAGAAGCAACATCAGGATCTGGTACTCAAGTTTTACTCTATGAGGCGGGCGAAGCACTAAGATACGATGAAATTTCAATACGCGCTGGGGTTAGTGGAATCATCAATGTAATGCGCAAGATTGGCATGCTTGCAGCTTCTCGTAAAAAGGTCAAAATGGAACCCGCCATTGCGCATTCCAGTAAATGGGTGCGTGCGCCACAAAGCGGTATATTACGTTCTACCAATCCTATGGGGCATAGGATCAATAAAGGCGATGTACTTGGTTATGTATCTGACCCTTTTGGCGAGGTTGAACAAGAAGTTATTTCCCCAGTGAGCGGCATGGTTATCGGCAGAACAACATTGCCTTTAGTGCATGAAGGCGAAGCAATTTTTCATATTGCACGTTTTGATGAACTTGAGGAAGCGGAAACGGTCTATGAAACGTTCCAGAGTAATGTTGATCCGGAAGAAGATGATGATGTTGTACCACATGGAGATGAGCCCGTTATTTACTAGCATTCTTAAAAAATGCCCTTAAAGTAGGGGGGTGTGTTTTAAACAGTGGCTTGCTATAATCAGTTAGATAATAAAAAAATTCTCTAGGCTAGAGATACGGGGAAACAATGAGCACTGAAGCTCTGATTAAAGCGACGGCTTTAAATCGCTATTACGGAAAATATCACGCAGTTAAAGATGTTCACCTGACTATTCAAAAAGGTGAGGTACTCGGCTTGCTCGGGCCAAATGGTGCTGGCAAATCCAGTACGATGCAAATGCTCACGGGAAATCTATCCCCAAGCTCGGGCGAAATCATAATCAATGGTGTTAGTTTGATTGATGAGCCAGAGACGGCAAAAAGCTCCATTGGTTATTTGCCAGAGCAACCTCCTGTTTATCGCGATATGACGCCACGAGAATATCTGGCTTATTGCGCTGCTTTGCACGATGTTGCAAAAGCGCAAAGAAAAGCTGTGGTAGACGAAGCGATGGATCGATGTGGTCTGCATGCGGTGCCGGATAAACTCATTGGCAATCTATCCAAAGGCTATCAACAACGCGTTGGTATTGCTCAAGCCATTTTGCATAAACCCGATGTGGTGATTCTGGATGAGCCAACGGTTGGTTTAGATCCGATTCAAATCAGACAAATCCGAGAGCTGATTCGAGAGCTCGGTAATGATCACAGTGTGATTCTTTCGACCCATATTTTGCCTGAAGTGCAGGCAGTCTGTGATCGTGTGCAGATTATTCATCAAGGGCAAACCGTTTTCGCCGACTCCTTTAGTGCGATGGCGCATTCAGAAAGAGCGTCCGAACTTATTGTCAGCTTTAGTCAGGCAATTGATAAAAGCAAGCTGGATAGTATCGATGGCGTCGCCAGTGTAGAAGCCTTGGAAAATAATCAGTTTTTACTGAAGGGCTCTAAGAATGACTCACAGCAAATTAATCCTGCTGACATTTTCAAGCTCGCTGTTGCAAACAACTGGGAGCTCACTGAGTTAACCCCTAAAACCGAAACCTTAGAGCAGATATTTATGAATCTGGTGCATACCGATTCTGATATGCCTACTGATGAAAAGCGCGAAGCCGATGAGGTAGATCTATCATGAGTTTAGGCTTAAATAAAATCTCAACCATTGCCATTAGCGAATTTAAACGCATGTTTAACTCTCCATTAGCGTGGAGTGTTTTAGCAATATTGCAATTCATTCTGGCGATGATTTTTCTCTCTAGGGTTGATGAGTTTGTCGCGGTATTTCAACAGCAAATGGCGACTGCCGACAATGCGCCAGGAGCAACCTTCTTTATCGTTTCGCCGGTATATCTATGGGCGGGTATTATCATGCTGGCCGTTATGCCGATCATGACAATGCGTTTGTTCGCCGAAGAACGCATGAACAAAACACTGACGTTATTGAAATCATCACCAGTTTCTTCCACGCAAATAGTGCTCGGAAAGTACGGGGGTGTGTTGTTATTTGTTGTGTTATTTATTCTGATGATTAGCCTCATGCCAATCGCTCTTTCTTTCGGTACAGAACTGGATTGGGGAATTATTATATCGTCTACGCTTGGTTTGTTTTTACTGCTAGCATCATTTGCAGCAGCGGGATTGTTCCTTTCAAGCTTAACCAGTCAGCCGATTATTGCAGCGATAAGTAGCTTTGGTTTACTGATGTTTCTGGTGGTGCTGTATCTGTCAGGAGGGTCGCAATCAAACAGTAGTGAGTTGTTTATTTACCTGTCGCACTTTAGTCATTTTGAGACTTTTGTCAGAGGTATCATTGATAGCAGCGATATTGTTTACTACCTACTGTTCATTGTCGGATTTATCATATTATCGATTCGTAAACTCGATAATGACAGGCTTCTGGGTTAGTAATCATGTCTAATAAATCTCATATCGCCTTACGCATCCAGAACGTCATTTTCTCTGTGTTATTTGTGGTTATTATTGGCTTGATGGCGTGGCTTGGAAAAACCTATCACAAAGGTTTTGATGCCACCCAAACTCAGCGAAACTCATTAAGCCAAACCACGCAACAGCTACTTAAAAGAATAGATAAGCCTATCTCATTAACTGCTTATGTGCCTGATGATGCAGTGGTGCATACCAACTTAAGGCAGTTGATCGATAAATACAAAAAGTACAATGACAATATCAAGTTAGAGATCATCAATCCTGATCTCGATCCTGCGCGAGCAAAGCAAGATGGCATTGAATACAGTGGCCAGTTATTAGTTAAGCTCGGAGAGAATAGCGAGAAAGTTAACTCGGTTGATGAACAAACGATGCTGGATGTATTGCAGCGTCTTTCTCGAACAGAGCCGCGTTTAGTGGTTTTCGTCGAAGGGCATAACGAACGTACGCCATACAGCGACAAATCAACGGGAATGTCTGATCTGGCAAAAGTGCTGGAACAGAAAGGCTTTTTATTGCAGCCGCATAATATTCTTCGTACTCAAAGCCTGCCGCAAAATGCGAGCTTCGTGGTATTGGCAGCACCGCAAAAAGAATTTTTAGAAGGCGAAGTTAAGATCATTGCTGAATACCTAAAGCAGGGCGGCAATCTTCTGTGGCTACACGAACCAGGTAGTTTGCACGGTTTAGATAACATCGAACAGCAACTCGGTCTGGAAATGAACGAAGGTACTTTGTTGGATGCGAACACCGCTTTACAGGAAATGCTGGGTATTCAGCATCCGGCGGCGATTGCAATTATTGATTATGGGCCATCAGCGTTAACAACTAAGTTAGCGGCGCATACCTTATTTCCTTTTGCTACGCCTATTCAACGAGATGAATCCATCAAAAGCAGAGACCCAGAAAATGGCCCCAAAGTGGGGGGGTGGCAATATCAACCATTACTCACGACACTACCAACAAGCTGGATGGAATCTGGTTATATTCAAGGTAATGTAAAGTTCGATGATGATGCAGATAAACCCGGGCCACTAGATATTGCGATGGCATTAACGCGCGATGTTGATCTTAGCGATGAGGCTTCCCCGTCTGAAACAGTAGATGACGAAGAGGAAGCTAAGCAAGCAATGCAAAACAAACAAATAAAAGAACAACGTGTTCTGGTGGTTGGTGATAGCGACTTTATGTTGAACAGCTATATCGGTCAGGGCAGTAACCTGGAGTTGGCGAGCAATATCTTTAATTGGCTGAGTGTTGATGATGACCTATTGTCAATAAAAGCTAAAGTTGCGCCAGGGACTACCTTAAATTTATCAACTGCCGGAAGAATAGGTTTAGCAATGTTGTGGCTGGGCTTGCCGCTACTATTGTTATTAATTGGGACGCTACGTTGGCATAAACGAAGAAAACGCTGATCTTAAAATAAGGCTTATCGCATTGTTTTAATCAAAGCTGTATAAACGTAAAATAAAAAAGGGGAAACAGAATGAAGAATACCGCAAAGAAAATGACAGTTCTCTTAGGTGCATTTGTGTTAACTGCGTGCGCAGGTTCAGGGGATACAACGAGTGGGGGAGCAGCAAGCATCCCAACAAACACCAATTTTTATGCGCACTGGGTACACTCTTTCGAAGAGCAAAATGGTCAGAAAACGCCTAATATTTTCAGGGTAAAAGACAGTAGACAATTCCCGCCAAGCCGTTTTCGTATGGAGTTTGGTTTTGACCCAAATGGGCAGTGTAATTATAAATACCTAAGCCCAGTTGATGCGCACGAAATGCGAGACTGCGTATATACCAAAATTGGTAACAAGGTGTATATCTATGATCAGGCTGGCGCTTTGCTAAAGCATATTTCATTCACACTGCAATCGCCTGCAAGCAAAGATAGAATGGTGATGACATACGGTGTGGCAGAACCTGTAAAAGCAGTCGCTAAAGAAGGCGAAAAGCCCGCAGTTAAAAAGCAGTAGTAGATAATAGAAATGCTAAGCCCAAACAGTAAACGCCTTGTTCAAAATTTCATCTTGTTGATTGTTGTCGCTGCGTTAGCTGCCTTTATCATACTGCGAGAAGATGAAAAAGAACTGTATACAACGCTTTACGATACGAGTATCGGTGATGAAGCAACAGATATCGTCATCCATGTTGAAGGACAAGAAGACGTTGTCCTAAAAAATACAGAAGGGAAATGGAAGGTAACCAAGCCCGAACAGTTTGATGCGGATGAAGAAAAAGTTAGGCATCTGTTTACTTTGTTATCCGAAAATGCGGATACCCATTACGACATTTCTGATAAGAATCTAGCGGATTTTGGTTTAGATAAAGATAATCTCAGCGTTAGCTTTAATGGAGTGAAATTGGTTTTTGGTGACTATAATGACGTCGCACAAAAGCGTTATGTGCTTAAAGGAGATAAGATGTATCTCATCTCAGAAACTGTTTCAGGGTTACTTGAATCAGGTGCTTCTTCATTTAAACCGCTAGAAATGAAATAAAGGATTTATGCCAGAACTCCCCGAAGTTGAAACCACGCGCAAAGGCATCAAGCCTTACACGCATCAACAAACCGTCGCTAAAGTGGTCGTACGTCAGCCAAAACTGCGATGGCCTGTGCCAACGGATATAGCGCAAATGGAAGGGCAACTGATCGAATCTGTGCGCCGTCGTGGAAAATATATTCTGTTAGAAACCAGTGCGGGTACGGCCATCATCCATTTAGGTATGTCTGGAAGTTTGCGCATTGTCGATGATGGTCTCGAACCAGAAAAACATGATCATGTCGATTTTATTATGGATACGGGTAAAACAGTCAGGCTGCACGACCCCAGGCGTTTTGGTGCGGTTTTATGGACGCAGCAAAACCCACTCAAACACAAGCTGATTCGCTCTTTAGGCCCTGAGCCCTTAAGCGATGATTTCAACGCTGACTATTTATACGAAGTATCTCGTGGTCGTAGCATGAGCATCAAACAATTCATTATGAATGGTCATGTAGTCGTTGGTGTAGGTAATATTTATGCCTGTGAATCGTTGTTTATGTCAGGTATATCACCCAAATGGCAAGCGGGCAAAGTTTCTAAAGCGCGATATCAAAAACTGGTAGAGCAAATCAAAATAGTCTTGGCGAAAGCGATAGCGCAAGGTGGAACGACTCTGAAGGATTTTGTTCAGGTAGAAGGTAAGCCGGGGTACTTTAAACAAGAATTAAATGCTTACGGAAGAGCGGGTGAACGGTGTAATAACTGTGAGTCAACGATTAAGCAGATAACACAAGGACAGCGTTCTACTTTTTACTGTGGGAAATGTCAGCGCTAAGTAATTCGCATCAGAATAAAAAAGTGCCTTAAAGTAGGGGGGTGGCTTTTCTAGGCTCACCAAGAGCCAGAAAAGTCCATCTTAGATTCCATAAGGAATCTAAGATGTGCGGAGTTTAAACTAGGTTTGAAGGTATTATAAATACTAAGCCAGCCCTAATTTAAGGTATTTTTTTGTATTAACTCTTTCTTCTAAAGCCCCAAAACAATCCCAAACTTGCCATTGCTGCAGAGGAAAGGTTTGCGGTAATAAAGCCTTTTAGTCCACCAAGATGTGGAGAAATCCATGCGATTAAGCCGTTATAAACGTTTTCAAACGCTTCCCACTTAACATGAATTAAATCAGCGTATTGCAACGCAAATAATAAAATAAGAACAGTGCCTGAAATGAAAAATACAAACTTCAAAAAGGTGCGAGTTGCATAGCCAATAACAAAGCCTGCAAAGAAACTAAAGCCCATATAAGTAAATAAGGCTATCCAGTTTCCTGTCTGGATTGATTCACCAACGTCCATAGTTGTAACCTGACATAGTTGTAACCTGAGATTTACAAAAGGTCAGAAGCATATCATAATTTCCTGATTTTTCTGGGTAAAAACTTTGTCAGCATCCTCTTCCATAGCTAAATTTTCTGATCGACGTTTTTGTGTTGCACCGATGTTGGATTGGACAGACAGGCATGAGCGTACCTTTCTTCGTTTGCTCTCTAAACGTGCAATGCTATATACCGAAATGGTGACGACAGGTGCGCTCATTCATGGTGATGCAAAGCGCTATCTGCAATTTAATAAAGAAGAGCACCCCGTTTCATTGCAACTTGGTGGCAGTGAACCAAAAGCGATGGCACTCTGCGCCAAAATGGCAGAAGACGAAGGTTACAACGAAGTTAATATCAATGTCGGTTGTCCCAGCGATCGCGTACAAAACGGTGCATTTGGCGCATGCTTGATGGCTGAGCCAGAATTAGTTGCCGAAAATGTCCACGCTATGCAGGCTGCGGTAGATATTCCAGTTACTGTAAAAAACCGCATCGCCATAGATGAGATGGAAGAATATGAAAGCTTGCATCGTTTCTTATCTATCGTTTCAGAAGCAGGGTGTGAGACATTTCTCGTACATGCGCGCAAAGCCTGGTTAAAAGGTTTAAGCCCGAAACAGAATCGTGACGTGCCGCCGCTTAATTACGAACTCGTTTATCAAATGAAGCGAGAATTCCCGCATCTTGAAATTATTATAAATGGAGGGATTAAAACACTCGATGAAACTGAGCAACACCTGGAGCATGTCGATGGTGTGATGATCGGTCGCGAGGCTTATCACAACCCTTATATGATGATTGATGTTGATCAGCGCATTTATGGTGAAAATGCCCCCCCCCCACTTACAAGGCATGAAGTGTTAGAAGCGTATATAGACTATATGCAAAAGCAAATGGCAGAAGGGGCTAATTTAAAACACATGAGCCGCCATATTTTGGGCTTATTCACCGGTGAAGCGGGCGCAAAAGCGTGGCGCAGACACATTAGTGAAAACGCATATAAGGCTGGTGCAGATATCAATGTGATCAAAAAAGCGGCTTCATTTATAACATCTTAAAAAAAGGTGCTACTTTTAGTCAATTAGTAGTTGACCACACTAAAATCAGACAGTAAAATTCGCGCCTCTGTTGATCAACTGATCATCAGAAATTACCAACAATTCCTCGATAGCTCAGTTGGTAGAGCAGTAGACTGTTAATCTATTGGTCCCTGGTTCGAGTCCAGGTCGAGGAGCCAAATACATAAAGGCCCGTAGTGTTTTACGCTACGGGCCTTTTTTGTGGGTATTTCATTCCCAATCCAAGCTAAACCAAGATATATCAATATATTAAAATCTAAAGACACCCCACATATATGGTCTCCTCCATTTTTGCAAAATAATATTCAACCGTTTTGACAGGGATAGATTTGCTTCCATATATTCGG
>NZ_CANLZW010000051.1 GCF_947495625.1 uncultured Cocleimonas sp. | reverse complement strand
TCTAAGAGGGCTAGTCTTCATACGCCCTTCTAGGGCGAACACAAAACCACGTTCTTAGAACGTGGATTTTTACTTTATGAAGTTTGATCAGCTTTAACTAAAAAGTTATTAAGAGGTGTTCCTAGCTCTGTATTAGTTATATACACGTTTTTAACGCCTTGGATTCAATTGATCATTGCAACACATTGAGAAAATTTTGCAGCTGGCGTCTCAAAATCCAAGGTTTTTCTTGGGCGTTCATTGAGCTGCCTAGCTAGTTTATTTAAATGATGCTGGGAATGCACGGATAAATCAGTTCCTTTAGGAAAATACTGTCTTAATAAACCATTGGTATTTTCGTTACTTCCTCGCTGCCAAGTGCTGCCTGGATCACAAAAATACACATCAACCTCAGTCGCAAAAATAAACTCCTTATGCTTTTTTAATTCAGATCCACGATCCCATGTGAGCGATTTATAGAGTTCTTCGGGTAACTTCTTAGCATGCTTCTTCAAAGCTGATATAACGGTGTCTGTACATTTATCCTTCACTTTCACTAACATGACGTAGCGCGTGTGTCGCTCTACTAATGTAGCAATATAGCTATTCTTGCTTCCAGCAATTAAATCGCCTTCCCAGTGCCCTGGCACAGCACGATCTTCTACCTCTGGTGGGCGTTCACTGATAGATACCAAATCAGGTATTTTACCTCGCCTTTCTTGTTTGGAGCCTTTAGCTCTGCGTAATTTATGCCGTTGACGAAGGTGGTACATCAACTCTTTTTTCAGTGCACCGCGCGCTTGAATATAAAGGCTACGATAGATTGTTTCGTGAGACACGTACATCTCCGATTGCTCAGGGTATGTAAGCTTCAACCAACAGGCAATTTGTTCAGGAGACCAAAAGAGTGTTAGCTTTTGGGCAACTTGTCGGCAAAGCTTGAGATTCTTAGACAGTTTACAGGCTTTTGGGCGCTGAGCACGCTTATCTGCGGCAGCATCCGCCTTATACGCACGATAAGCAGTCGAACCACCATTGCGTTTAACTTCTCGACTAATCGTAGAGGGTGATCTACCTAATGACTTAGCTATTATACGAAGTGATTGTCCTACACATAAACCTCTTGAAATGGTTTCTCGTTCATTCTGTGAAAGTGAGCGCTCTGCTCTTTTACGCTGAGGAGGACTGATACCACCATGAGCCAGTAATATATGCCTGACACTATAGTCGGGACGGTAAAGTGAGCGAGAAATTTCTGCGATAGAGTCTCCTTTGCGCCATCTCTCCCAAAGATGTTCTTTTTCTTTTGTACTGAAAGGTTTACGTTTGTTGTACTTCATAAATAACACCTCTTAAAAATGAATTAAGAAAGTGTGTTGCATTGAGCGATTGAATCCAAGATTTTAAAAACGTAAATAGAATTTATGCAGAGCTCAGGCCTTTTTTATTAACAACGAATCAGCCGAGTTAGCACTTTGCTTTCTAAGTAATTGATCATTCTTATCTTTTGTGACTTTTTTAACAGATAATTTATTTTGTAAAAACTAATATGCTCACAGGCAAAGTTTAAGCCAACACAATTACACTATCGCGTAGCAAAATTCTGGCTGGCAGATCGCGACTAAACTATTTTCTAGCTGAGTGAAAATTGCCTGCCTTGCGAGTTAACGGAGAATCGAAATGAAATTACTTATGATATTGCCTTGTTTACTTTTTCTAGTGGCTTGCGGTAGTGGAGAAGACACTGCTATCAAGGAAAAGCCCACAGTCGCCGAAAAGAAAATTGTGGCCCCAGTGGTCAAAGCCACACCAGAGGTGAGCAATGCTAAACTTCCCTTCGACCTACCAATCATGCCAGGTGCGCGCTATATCAGTGGCAGTTTGAAGTTTTCACGACCCACAAAGAAACGAGGTGGGGAAGCAATCGCAACTATAGCTGCCAAAGGCACGCCGATTGAAGTTGTCACATATTACGAAAAGACTCTTGCCGATATTGGCTTCACACCAAAGGTAGGCAAACACAATAGTGAGTCGACAGCCAAGGTGATCGGTGAACATGAAAATGGCCAGAAATTATCTATTACCAGCATGCGCGGAGGTTCAAAGGCTAAGGCGGGGGAAAGTCAAACCTCTATCATTGCCACTAAACCTCTTTGATCTGAAGTTCTTAGAATTTATCGTCTAGTTAAAGAGTTTAATATTTACAACGAATCAGCCGACTTAGCACCTTGCTTTACTAAGTAAGTAATCATTCTTTTTGTTCCAAACTTTCTTGCGCTATCTAGGGGCGTTTTTCCAGATCGGTCGATGGCATTAATATCAGCGCCTTTTTTCACGAGATATTTAACCGTAGGCACATACAAGCTTTGTACCGCCAGATGCAAAGGCATTTCTTTGTTGGCAGTCGCTTGATTGACATCAACACCTTTATTCAAAAGCACTTCGAGTATTCCAATGTACCCAAGTCTTGCCGCGATATGTATGGCTTGTCTTTTATTTCTTGGATCTGTTGTTGTTATGTCAGCACCTTTTTCGAGTAAATATTCAGCTATTTCAACGTGGTTTTCGTTGGCCGCAATGATCAATGCATCGAATCCTTTGTTATTTTTTAAGGTTAAATCTGCGCCTTTTGAAACAAGATACTTCACAATGTCCACATTGTTTTCTGTGACAGCAATGAGTAATGGCGTAAAACCAAGCTCATTCTTTTGATTGATATCGACCCCAGTCTCAAGCACTTTTTTTACATCTTCAACACCATAGCGTTCGGCGATATAAAATAGATCTTTTGCATGTGGTTTTAAACCAAAGTCGGTTCTGGATTTTTGCAGGGTGTGATTACTCGTCAGGATTTCACATGGCGCAGTAAAGGGATTCTTTTTGGATTTTTTGCTTTTCTTCTCACATCGTTTAATGACCATTTTAGTTGCATCATCAACGGATATTTTAAGTGCAACATAGGTGCAGTAAGCGGTTTTTTCTTTGTTTCTAGGGACATAAAGAAACGCTTTAGGATTTTTCTTTTTCAAATAGCTTTTAAATGATGTTCGGCAATAGGGCGTATCCAAAACATCCATTGTGTTATTTCGAAATTGCATTAATTCAGAGGCGCTAGAGTTTTTGTTAACACTGGATGTATCAGCTGATACAAAGGTCAGGGGTAGAAACAGAAACAATGAAAAGAGTAATCTCATTACATATCCTCGATTAGCATATTAGAGAGGTAAGGCTTCGAACGCCTTTATCTTGATAAGTTGATCTTACAGCTAATAACAGTAAATACAAAAAGTGCCTAGCTCTGCATAAATTCTATTTACGTTTTGGAAAAACAAAAACAAAAACGAGCCGAGCATCGCGAGACAAAAGCATTGTTGTTTAATGCTTACCCGAAGGGAAGGCGCAGCCGCATAAATATCATTCAAAGTAGGGGGGTGACATGTTAATTAGCCCCCCCCGATATCTAACTGAATCAATCATAAGCGATTTGTGATAGACTATGTGCACAAGCACATTTTTTTAAAGCTGTTTCCACAAATACATCCCTTAGACCTTTAATAGCTTACGCTTCTCAGGCTAACCGATCACAGAAAAAGCATCTATATTTCTGCACCTTAAGGTGTGGCTTTTTCGTATCTCTACATTTTCTCGAATATAGCGCACTCCTGACTTTATCGTCAGGCGTTTTACTGTTGTCTTTTATAACAGTTAATAACCCCTGTCTTTGTTTTAATTAAAACAAAGCTAACCCCGGAGCGCCCAATGTATATAGAAATAATAACAACCCCCAATGAGGCTTTAAAAGAAAGTGGTTTTGGAAGTATAAACGCGTGCAACAGTGTTTTAGAGTCGATTCAGCGCTTGGGGTATAGCGTTAAATTGAATGTCTGTAAAACCAAAGAAGATTTGCATGAAGTGGTTGTAAGAAAGCCTGATTTGGTGATCTTGGCGGTAAAGTATGTCCCTATAAAAGATCAGGATGATATCTGGTTGTCTGACTATTTTGCCCAGCATAAAATCAATTTTACGGGATCATCAAGAGAAGTTTTGAAATTTGATTCGAACAAGGTACGCGCTAAAATTCATTTAACCAGCAAAGGCATTAAAACGGCTGCCTATTTTATTGCAGTACCAGAACAATATAAAAACCAAAATGAGTTACCAGTGAGTTTTCCTTTATTTTTAAAGCCTTTGGATGCTGCTAATGGAAACGGAATTGACGACTTATCATTTGTTACCAACTTTGCAGAATATGAAAGCAAAGTAGCGTCTTTATACGACACATTCGAGCAACCCATTTTGGCAGAAGAATATCTCGATGGCCGTGAGTTTACGGTAGCGGTTATCAAAACAAACACTGAAGAACTTATTGTTTCTGCAGTAGAAGTGATACCACCGACATCAAGCAATGGACTTAAGATTTTGGGGTCGCAGGCGAAAAAAGACGATTCAGAAACTCTTTTGAAAATTGATGATGATGCAATAAACGCTGACATCACAAAACTGGCAACTAATGCATTTAATGCCCTCCACGTCAGGGATTTTGGTCGTATAGATATTAAAACCAATAAAGATGGAGAGTGTTTTTTCATGGAGGCAAATCTGGTGCCTGGAATGACTTACGGTTCCAGCTATTTCCCTGAAGCTTGTGGGCTAGCCAATGAATTTGATTACGATAAGGTGGTCGAGTTACTGATTGATGCGGGTTTGGCTAGAGCGTCTATAACGGTGCCACCGAATGACCTTTCGGGCTCAGAAACTAAATTGTTAACTATTTTATGATGTGTTTTAAACTTGCGGCCTAAAATGGGGCCTAAAAAGAGTTAGCTAAAAACCTGATTAATTCATTTTTTCTCAACAATACTATTTAAAACAATACACAATGCTACTGAGTTAACTGCTGTAAGATTTTATAAGAGCTCTTAGTTAGAACTCCCTTAAAGAAGTTACATAGTTTTAATTTAATCAGTCCGTATTTAGGAATATCAGTAGCATGTCTTATGAGTTGTTAGTAGAAGTAACGCGAAACGAAACAGTAGAAAGTCAGCATTTTGGTGCAGCCGTCGTCTGTGACGTTAAGGGAGAAGTTGTCGAAAGTTGGGGAGATATCGATAAATTGATCTTTCCACGTTCTGCATTAAAGCCGATGCTGGCTATTCATCTGATAGAGAGCGGGGCGAGTGACCATTTTGGGCTCACTGATGCACAGTTATCGTTAGCCTGTTCGTCGCATCAGGGTGAAGAGATTCACCAAAATCTGGTGGAATCCTGGCTCGGTCACTTAGGGCTTAAAGAAGACGATTTAGCCTGCGGGCCTGTTCTACCTGAAGATACCGAACGCGCTCATCAGATATTAAAGTCTGGGCAAACAGGTTGTCGAATCCATCACAATTGCTCGGGTAAACATACCGGGTTTTTAACCACGGCACTTCACCTTGGTATGCCACTGGAAAATTACCACCTGCTGGAACATCCATTACAACAATTATCGTTCGATATATTGTCTGATCTCGCAGGGATCGATCTCCAACAGTACCCTATGGGAATCGACGGTTGCGGTTTACCCGCCCCGACAATGCCGTTACACAAACTTGGGTATGTCATGGCTCGCTTTGCCAACCCGATTGATCTATCAGAAAAGCGGGCTAAAGCGATTTATCGTCTGCATCAGGCGATTACTAATGAACCGCTTTATATCGCAGGGCATGGAACCTTGGTCAGTGAATTGAACGATATCACCAAAGGTTCAGTGCTCGCTAAAACCGGTGCCGAAGGTGTTATCACCGCATGCCTGCCTGAACGAGGCTTGGGAGTTGTGGTTAAAATTGCAGATGGAAGTGCTCGGGCGCGCTCTGTCGCATTGTTGTCCATCCTCGATCATTTAGGTGCGTTAACTGATGAGCACAAAGATAAACTCCACAAACACATCTCCCCAGTATTAATCAATTCAAGAGGAGAAACAGTGGGGGATATTCGTGTTGGCAAGTCCTGGCTGGATAGCCGTGAGTGAGTTTTGCTGAGTTAAGTGTAAATGTACCTGGAACTTAAAAGTGCTGAGAACGTAAAAAGTGCCTAGCTCTGCATAAATTCTATTTACGTTTTCAAAAAACAAAAACGTAATATCATTCAAAGTTGGGGGGTGTCTTTTAGTGATTAATATATAAAGAAATATAAAACTTTCACTTTGCATTTAATTTCATGACCTGTGCGACCTTTGCACGGGTTAATCTTTGTGTATTTTTCCTGATTGAATACACTCAAGTTTGTTAAAGCCTTGCTTTTAAGGTTGATGAAATAAACGAGTCAAACAGGAGATTTGTATGATTTATGTATCTGAAATAATGACGGCTCAGCCATATACCTTAATGGCGGATGCGTCTATTAGTGATGCGGTTAAGTTGATGACGGAAAAGCATATCCGCCATATTCCGATTGTGAATGAAGCGGACGAACTAGCGGGCATAGTGACTCACAGAGATTTGCTTGCAGCGACGGGTAGTAAGCTGGATAAGGTTAGCACCAATGAAAATGCCTTTGCTAATAGACCAGTCTCTGAAATCATGACAAGTAATGTTTCAACGACTGTTGAGCAGGCTGAACTAATCAGTGCCGCCAGATTTCTCGAGCAGCATGATTTTGATGCGTTGCCAGTTGTGGATGGGAAAACACTGGTTGGCATAGTCACCGATTCAGATTTCGTTGCTGTTGCAATCAATTTACTAGAGCAAATGTCTGTTACCGAACCAGAAGAGATATTTGATTAAATCTACACTTGATACCAAGGCATAAGCGGGTTTTTGAGGTTCGAGATCGTCCCAATCAGAAATGGATGTCTTTTCATAGCGTCACCTGGTTAGTGTATTAAATTGGATGTCTTTTATTATTATGGATGTTCTAGAGCGTTGCGCAGGGCAGTGTGTGAAATCAATCTACCAGAGATTTGCTGTAACTACAAAATGAAGGAAAGCGCATTGAAATCCTCGTGGTCTTCTTCTGATAAGAATTAATTGTTGTTTCTTATGCAAGAGAATCAATCAGCAGCCCAGAATTCGAGCCTGTGACCTTCGGGGTCGAAAAGATAAAATACTTTGGCACCCCATTGATGGTTTTTTATGGGAGTGAGGTTTAGTTCTGCTGAGAGCAAATTTTGATGGGTGGCGTCTATATCATCAACTTCAAAGGTGATTGTGATGCCATTTCCCTGATTGCTTTTGAGAGAGGTTTTGTCGGCGTTTGTGACACTCAAACGCGCTGATTCGGTTAGCTCAAATTCGACAAACCAATCGTTTTCAGTGGTGATGCTTAAGCCTAATTTGGTTTTGTAAAACTCGACGCATTCTCGCCAGTTATCGCAGTATAAAATGGTGTTGCTGGTTTTTATCGGCAACATCATTCAAGCCTTTTAAATGACCTGCGCAATCACGTTGATACAATCTCCCATTTTAATCCGTGTGGGGAAATGCCGCGAAATCACGATACCATCGCTGGGCGCGAGATAAACATGCGTTGGGGCGGCTGTTCTTTCAATCTCATGCACTCTTGCCATCAGCTGACCTTTCTTCACGTGATCGCCCAGATTGATAAAGGGTTCCAATACGCCATTGTGTTCGGAGAATAGGAAGCAATCATCGCCAGACATATCTAAGGAAAAAGCCCCTGAAAGTGGTGGGGTGACTTCGCCTTCTAAAATACCTGCATGTCTCAGGAAGTTATGGACGCCCCGTTTGGCGATGGCATTGGTTTCAGGCGATGTGGTGCCACCGCCGCCAAGTTCGGTAGTCACAAATACTTTGCCCATCGATTCTACCTGGGTGTCGTACAAACCAGCGGCATCGATTTCTACCATTTTCAAATCATAGGGCGCACCGAAGGCTTTCATCGCTGCGCTGCACTTGGCTTCTTGTTCTTTGTTCTCTAATTCGTGACTGGCGGCGAACGGGACGAAGTCGAGCGTTTTACCCCCCGAATGAATGTCCAATACATAATCTGCCATCGGTACTAGCGTGCGCGAAAAGTAATCTGCAATCACATTGGTAACGGTTGATTTTGCTTTGCCCGGATAAATACGATTCATGTTTAAGCCGTCGATAGGCGATACGCGCGTGCCTTGCACGAATGCAGGGTAATTCATCGCGGGTACGATGATGATGCGTCCCTGAACATCGTCGTATTTATTTCTAGCTGCTAAATTATAGAGTGCGATTGGGCCTTCGTATTCATCCCCGTGATTTCCACCATTGAGTAACGCGGTTGGGCCACTACCATTTTTGATCTGGGTGATGGGAATCATAATCGAGCCCCACGCAGATTCATTGGTCGAATGTGGCAGTCGTAAAAAACCGTGCTGGATGCCGTCTTTTTCGAAGTCTATCGTCGCTGTAATTGGATTCTTATTCATATTTCATTGTTTTATTCGTTAATCTTTAACCAGCATTTCGCGAGGTACATGAGAAAGACATTCGCCACCGGATTCCGTGACGACAATACTTTCAGTGGTTTCAAAACCCCAGCCTTCTAGCCATAGTGCAGGCATGAAGTGGAAGGTCATATTCGGTTCTAACACGCTGGTATCGTTGGTGCGGATCGACATCGTGCGTTCGCCCCAATCAGGCGGGTATGAAGCACCAATGGCGTAACCGCTGCGATTATCTTTTTCGTAGCCATGTTTTTTTAAGGTGCTGAAAAATGCTGTAGCCACTTCTCCACAGGTATTACCAGGTTTGAATTTGTCTAAGGCGACGTCGATACATTCATTGATGACTTTTTCGACTTCACGGTATTTTTGTGTGGGTTTACCCAAGTATAGCGTTCGTGAACAGGGGCAATGGTAACGCGCATGTGCCGCGGCCAGTTCTAGAAACATACCAGAATCAGTGCCGAGTTTTTCATCGTCCCATGTCATGTGGCTGGTGGCGGCTTCTTCACGTAAACCCATCAGCGGAACAATTGAGGTGTAATCACCATAAGCTTCGGGTGTTCCTGTAATTGCAGCATGCGATATTTCAGCGGCTAACTCATTCTTCTGCATTTCGGGCGTGACGACTTGCATGATGTGCTCATAGACCTTGGTGATAATAGTCCCGGCAGAGCGCATGTATTCGAGTTCCTGTGGCGATTTTACGGCACGTTGCCAGTTAACTAACGCCGTTGCATCGACGAAGTTTGCATCAGGCAGTTTGCTATATAGTGATTCAGCGGCACGTGCTGAAAAGTAGTAATTGTCTTTTTCGATACCCGTTTTTTTATTGTGTAACTGCTTTTGTTGCAGAATATCCGCAAGGTATTCCATCGGGTGAATATCGGGTGATTGCACATAGTGATCAGGGTAGGGGATGACATTGTCTTCACTGAGATCAGTAGTGAGTTGAGCGCCAACCGCATCGATGCCACGACCGAACCAGAAGAGGGTGTCGTCACTGCCTATAACCACGCATTGATGGGTGTAGAAAGACCAGCCGTCATAACCTGTCAGCCAGTTCATATTTGCCGGGTCGTAAACGATCAGTAAGTCCAGTTCGGCTTGTTGCATTGCCTGGCGTGTTTTACTTTGTCGCTGAGAGTATTCTTCTGCGGTAAATCGGCGTCGCGCTTCTTTCATGGTTATTCCTTGCAAATGACTGATTTCACAATACAAGGTTAGTCCATAATATTTAATAAAACTTAATAGATTGCGCTGTTCTTTTACTTGGTTATTTTATTTTTATTAGATTAATTAGCGACTATATTTTTCGACTGCGAAGCATAGAGACAACCTTCAGATCGTGTATGTTTTATGCAACGGCATCAAAGTCTATGCGATTTAGATTTTTGGTATCTACTTTTTCTCTAGCTTTCCAGAGATCATAGTTTTCCTGGAGACGCATCCAGCTCTCAGCAGATCCACCCAGAACAGCTGATAACCTAACCGCCATTTCTGGAGATAAATCAGAGACACCATTAATTAGGCGGCTAAAGGTACTTCGCGCTACCCCTAAAGCATCTGCTATTTTATTCGCCGAAATATCATCGAAAGGCTCAATATAGGTTCTATAAATTAATCCCCCTACGTGAGGTGGGTTGTGTTGTTGAAAACTCATTAGTGATAATCCTCATAATCGACGACATATACATCACCGTCTATAAATTCAAATGTTATACGCCAGTTACCTGAAACTGTAATAGACCAGCGACCTTTCAAATCCCCAGTTAATTCATGTAATCGATATCCTGGTTTTCGCATATCCTCAATGTTTAGTGCTGCATTTAGAAAGGCGAGTTGATCACTCAGTTTTTGAGCATGATTGGCTTGAATTCCCGCTAGACTTCCTTTCGTAAAAAACTTTTTTAGTCCCTTGTGTTTGAAGCTCTTTATCATAATTCTAATTGTACCACTATTGCGTATTGCGTATCAAGGAACATGCTTATGGGTATGGTAAACAACAGATTTGATAAATAGGATACTTAAGGGGCTTAATGAGGTTAGCTTTTTTTATTTAGTTGCAGCTTTCGTTACAGCATCTAAAAGCGCATCAACCTCGGCAGCTTCAGTGTTCCATGCAGTGACAAAACGTGGCGGAGCAGTTTCGTCTAATTCTCCCTCGGTGACACTAAAACCAGCGGCATTCAATGACTCAATAACGTCACGAGGAATATGCGCAAAAATCTCATTAGATTCGGTCGGAAAAGCTAACTCAATGCCCTTTATTTCAGCTAATCCTTGGCTGAGTCTTGCCGCCATTTTATTTGCATGGCGTGCGTTTCGTAACCAGACATCGTTAGTTAAATATGCATCAAGTTGCGCTGAGATAAAACGCATTTTCGACAACAGCTGACCAGAGCGTTTATGCAAAAATGGAAAAGATTGGACGAGTTCAGGTTTAAAAAACACCACGGCTTCTGCTGCGATACAACCATTTTTAGTGCCACCAAAAGACAAAACATCAACGCCTGATTTCCATGTCATTTCAGCAGGACTTACATCTAAAGCAACAAGTCCATTGGCAAAGCGAGCACCATCCATGTGCACACTCAATCCATTCTCATGCGCAGTTTCGGCAATCGCTGTAATCTCGTCAAGTTGATACAAAGCGCCCACTTCACAAGACTGGGTGATGCTGACTGTCGCTGGCTGTGCTGAATGCACATTGCCCGCACCACGAATCTTATCGGCTAAGGCATCGGCTGTGATTTTGCCGTTTTTGCTAGATATAGGAACGAGCTTAGCGCCACCCGTAAAGAATTCAGGCGCACCACATTCATCGGTATTGATGTGTGACATCTCATGGCAAAACACTTTTCCGTATGACGGTGTCAGAGTCGCAAGGGCTAATGCATTCGCAGCCGTACCGCTGACTACGGGGTAGGCAATAACCTCAGTTTCAAACACTTCACTGAGTTTTTGTTGAAGTCTTTTGGAATAGTCATCCTCACCATAAGATTTCGCGATACCTGAATTTGCTTCGATAATCGCATCCATGACCTCGGGACAAGCGCTGGAAATATTATCTGAGGCAAAGCTGTTTTTTATAGGAGCTGATGACATTTTATAACGATCCAATTTTGAGGTGTTTAATGATATTAGATCAGATTGATTGTTTTAGTGTGGCTAATACTAAATAAAAAATGACACCCCCCGCCTTTAAGGCACTTTTTTATATACCTTAAATAAGCATACTTAACGAACTGGCGTCGTATAAATCCCAAACTTGGTAATCGTCTCGCGGAAAAACCAGTGATCTTTACTTTTACCGCCGCAGATTTCTGTTTTTTCTCCATTGGCAAAATTAGCCGCCACGTTAAATCCCATACCGGGTTTATGATTGAGCGCGACGATTCGGCTTTCGTGTGGTTTTAACTGCACCATAGAAATTTTCTCTTGCAGGTTGGCGCTGCCGTGTTCGATGATCACTGATGGAATGGTGGCATCGGTATCGTTTAGTACTTCAACATACAAAGGTTTCATGGGGTTTTGCAGTGAAAACCAGAAGGTGGTTAGTGCAATTCCTAAAAGCAAAAACAGAAAAGCATAAAGAATAAATCGATACTTTTTGATTGAAGTGTTCATGGCTGTGTTGATACGCTTAATAGCGAGGTAAAGAATTTAGTATGTGCTTCTAAACCTTATGTATCATTGATTAATCACAAAGATTATTAACAAAACTATTCACAAAAAAGTGGCTTAGCTCTGCATAAATTATTCGGCTACGCCTCACCCTGAAGGGTCAGCTAAAGCTGTTGTCTCGCAAGCTCGGCTCTATTTAGGTTTTTACAAAACAAAAACCTAATATTATTCCGCAAAGCATAAGTTCCTTGGGTCATTTTAAACAACAAAATGAAAAGTCACTTAAAGTACGGGGGTGTCATTCTGCTAATGGCTTGAATTCATAATTATTAGACGGGGAACCAACAGCTTTTGATATCGGGTAAAACGCAAGATCTTCTTCATCAACCATTGGGAAGTCATCAATCGCGCCTTTCAGCCATAACTGATAATACTCGCTGGGTAAAATGACTGGCATCCGATTATGAATGTGGTTAATTTCCGGGTAGGCATCGCGGGTAATAATGGTGCAAGATTCGATCTTTTCTCCAGACTGGGTATCAGTCCAGTTTTCAAATAAACCTGCCATTGCAAAGGGTTGATGATCTTTTCGCCCAATCCAGAAGGGTTTTTTGCCGGCAGGCTTGCCTTCAATCTCTAGATTTTTCCATTCATAATATCCAGTTGCGGGAATCATGCAGCGTCGGCGTTTATAGGCTGTGCGAAATGAGGGTTTCTCGGCGACTGTTTCTGAGCGTGCGTTAAAGGTATGGCTGGCAATACTTCGGTCTTTCGCCCATGAGGGAATCAATCCCCAATGCGCTGCGGTCAATCTTCGGTGATCGCCAATCTGATAAATAATAGGGATATCTGTGCCCGGTGGAATATTAAAATTAGGCTCATACATAGGCATTTGTGGATCGCTAATCACAAACGTTTTAATCAATTGCTCTTTACTGATGTTAAGTTCGAATCGTCCGCACATAGGCTCTAAAGTTAGTGATTAATGCTTTTATTCTAGCCTAATTAAGGCCTGTTGAGGGGAAAAGTCACCCCCTACCTTATAAGCAGTTTTTTAAACTTCTCTAGCGATGTGACTGATCCGTAGCTGCTTTAGCTATTTTTTCAGGATTATCTAATTCAACCTCAGGATTTTCTACCTTGAAGATTTCCATCATCTCATTTTGCGCCAAACGTGATTCCGAAATGAAGCGTTTACGATCTTCCCGATGTTGCTGTAGACGATGAATCGTCTCTTCATCATGTCTTGCGAACAATGATGCTTTACGCTCGGCGTTAAATGAAGGTACCCCCAATTCTTGTAAAGCCTTCTTTCCCAGATTTAATGAACTTTGGAAAACCTCGCGCTCTATATGGTCAGCCCCTAAATCTCGCAATTCGTAATAGTGAAGTACGTCAAAAGCTCTCGCTAATATTTTTAAATGTGGAAAATGTTTTTTTGCCAAGGCAACCATTTCATTGGTTTTCTTGCGGCTATCGATAGCAATGATGAGTAACTTTGCCTCTTTGGCTCCGGCGGTTTCCAGTAGATCGAGACGACTCGCATCACCATAGTAAAGCATGAAACCAAACTCTCGAACGCGGGCTATATTACTGGCACTATGATCCAATACGGTTACAGAACACTGGTTTGCGATTAATAGTCGTCCAATGATTTGCCCAAAACGACCAAAACCCGCAATGATCACCGGATTGTGTTGGTGGTCCATGGTTTCTTCCATGCTGTCTTTATTATCTTTGTCGTATAAGGGTTGAACATACTTCTCATTTAGCAGAATGAGGATAGGAGTCAAAACCATCGACAAGGCAATCACCGCGGTTAAAATACCGATGATATCTTTCGGGATAACGTTTGATTCAGAACTCAGTGAAAGCAGTACAAAACCGAATTCGCCTCCCTGTGCCAGGGCGAAAATAAACCAGTATTTATCGCCACGGAGTAAGCCAAAAACGCGTGCTAAAACCCACAGGATAATAAATTTAACGATAATTAGCGCAAGCACTAAGCCCATAATAATTAGCGGTTGTTCCGCGATTAAAGAAAAGTTTATACCTGCTCCAACAGATATAAAGAACAAGCCTAAAAGCAAAGCTTTGAAAGGGTCGATATTCGCTTCTAATTCATGACGGTATTCGTTATTTGCTAATACCACTCCGGCGATGAAAGCACCAAGGGCAGGGGACAAACCAACCAGATTCATTAATAAGGAAATTCCGATAACGAGTAACAGGGCAGCGGCGGTAAAAATTTCACGCAGACCACTTTCTGCAATAAAGCGGAATAAATGCCTAATCAGATAGCGACCGGCAAAGATAATGGAAGCTATCACTGCGAGAACCACTAGTGCTTGTTGCCAGGCTGCAAGATGCGAAATAATGCTGGAAGAATGTTCATCGACTGTAGTACTGGCGACGTCACTAAGCGCGAGTAAGGGCAATAGCGCGATTATGGGGATGACAGCGATATCTTGAAACAGCAGGACGGCAAAGCTTGATTTTCCTGCTTCTGATTTCATTAACCGTTTTTCTTCAAGAATCTGTAAAGCTATCGCCGTGGAAGATAACGCCAGGATCAAGCCAATAGCCATGGATGTTTGCCAGGCTAATCCTAAAGCCATAGCACAACCGGTTATGGCAAGCGTGGTGAGTATCACTTGAAGCCCGCCCAAACCTAAAATAGGTTTGCGCATGCGCCATAAAACCTGTGGCTGTAATTCTAGTCCTACAAGAAATAACATCATCACTACGCCAAATTCGGCGAAATGCATCACATGTTCGGCATCTGTAATCAGTTTTAACGCAGAAGGCCCGATTAATGCACCAGCGATTAAATAGCCTAATACAGAACCTAATCCCAAGCGGCTCGCAATAGGAACGGCGATAACGCCTGCGGCGAGAAAAACAAATGCCTGGGTTAAAAGATCCATAGATGTACTCTAAAAACTATTATCAAAGAACACCTATTGTAGAACGAATTATGAAAGGACACCCCCCTACTTATATGGCTTTTTTTGTTCTATTAATTTGTCTATTCATTTATCAAATGATTCGTTTATAAAAAAGTGGGTAGTTCTTTACATATATCAAAGTATTTAATGCCAATTTCTCGTACTTTACCCATCAAAGCCTATCTATGGATTTAGCCATAGAAATATTTTAGGAATGAACAATGAAAATCACAGCTCAATCAGCACGAAGAAGTGCCTATATGTTTAACTGGGGAAGTATTGCGGCTGTGCTACTGCCTCTGCCATTTTTACCGTTATTTTTTGGCGCTTCGGTTTTTTTATATACGATGAATCGAAATCATCCTGAGCCCAAAGTAGGTCGTTATATGCAGCGCTCTGCCAATCGATTTTACTTAACCGCCGGAAGTGTCATTGTGTTGGGTAAGTTTATTCCCGAATCCACAGCTACGATGAAATGGTATTTTCTATTGTGGTTACTGGCGGTAGTGATGGTGTTGTTGCCTTCGGTAAAAGATATTTACACAATTTGGCATGATACCTGGGTAGATATTGATACGGGAGAAACATAACAGTCGGCTCTCCAGTGATTTATGATTTTTGATATAGATCATACTTTGTTTAAAGACAGAGTGAATGAGTTGTTATTAGCCCCCTTTTACTGAACGATGTGAAAAGCGTAAGCACTAAATTACAGCTAGCTTTTTATAGGTAGGTTTTTCTATCAAATGGTAAGGATAAGTAGTTTATGATTTTTGAGATCAATCCAGAAATGGTAGAGCAAATTGCTATGTTTGCTTTTTATTCGGACATGAATGCGAACTTAGATCTTAAGCGTCGCATTATCGAGACCAAAAAAGAATACATCGCTGACTTCACAAAACGGTTTACCGGATTCATCGGTGGTCCGTTATCGTCAGGACTATCTGCCGAGACAATACTCGTGCCGCATAAGAAAAAGAATAAGAGCGGATGCGATACAGCCATAATTATTACGTCGAAAGGCTTATCAAAAATAGCGCTCTCAAAATATAAATACCCTAGCTTTGAAGACCCACAATTAAACTGGGATAAAACCAAAAAAAGCTCTAAAAAATCACTGTTCTCCTCTCAATTAAAAAAACAGAAACGCTATGATAAAGAGTTCGCCGTGTTTCAAAAGATTATAAATAAGCAACTCAAAGATCACCCACAAACCTTGTCTAAAAATTCGTCGAATTGTATCTGGTATTCCGATGCTGCTTCTTTTAATCAAGAATGCAGACGTTCTCCTAACGAACTATGGGGAACTCAGCAGATATTGGAAATGTTTGAGAAAAAAGGCACTGCAGATATTGGAACCATTCTTAAAGCGGTCTGCTTAGACTCAGTCGCTAAACCTGTAAAAATCACTAATGGTATAGAAGATTTTGTCAAAGAATATAAGCTTCCTTCACGTGTCATTTCGATTAATGTTCTAGATTGATACTGTAGCTTGATATTCTGGATTATTGCTCTAGCTTGAAGCCATAGAAAAGATGATGAGATTTTTACTCTTTAAATAAATCACATTCAAATAAATGCTAAAGTAGCGCGATATTTTAATAGCGAATCAATTAGCGGAGTGATGTATGGAATGGAATGTTTATTTATCGGGAGAAATTCATACCGATTGGAGAGAGAAAATAATCGCAGGTTGTGAAGAACATAATCTACCTATCAATTTCAGTTCCGCTGTTACCAATCACGAAGCCAGCGATGCTGCGGGTGATGTATTAGGCAAAGACGAAAACAACTTCTGGCGCGATCACAAATCAGCAAAAGTAAACGCGATTCGTATTAAGACCATGTTAGAAAACAGTGATTTGGCAGTGGTACGTTTCGGCGACAAATACAAGCAATGGAACGCCGCATTCGATGCAGGTTTCTGCGCAGCTTTAGGCACACCCTATATCACGCTACATGACGAAGATATCATTCACCCGTTAAAAGAAGTAGATGCAGCGGCAATGGCATGGGCAACAACGCCAGAGCAAGTCGTTGAGGTTTTGAAGTATACGATTGCTCAGAAGTAGCTTTTCGAGGCTCACCAAGAGCCAGAAATGACAGGTCAAATAATTATTCGGCTAAAGCCTCACCCTATCGGGTCAGCAAAGCTGTTGTCTCGTAAACTCGGCTGAGTTATTCGTTTTAAAAAACAAAACGATAAGCTCACTAAAGTTCATCGTAGATTCCGCAAGGAATCGTCGATGTACAGAAAGTAAGCTTGAGTTATCTGTTAATACCATATCAAGACACCCCCCTACTTTTAGGCTGTTTTCTTTCAGCGTTATAATCAAGCAGAAAAAAAGTGCCTAAAAGTAGGGGGGTGATAAAAATCGCATCCAAAATTCTAATAATTATCGTATAATAAAGTTATGCGGAAATTAGTGACTCTATTTATAGCCTTCATTCTATCGGTCTTCCCGATTGTGAATGCGTCTGCATCTCCTCACTCTTGTGGCAATATGATGCCTGCGACAATGACAATGCCGGATCAAATATCAGAGTCACAAAGCATGAACGAATCCACTACAGTTGATTCCGCAAACATGGCATCCATGCATGATTGTTGTGAAAAACCAGATAAAATCTGTGATCATTCTAATGCCTGTGATTGTGAAAACACACAAGTAAATTTTACTTCTGTAACTACTTACAACAGTCAATATCTGCAAATAGTTGATCGTTTAAAATCTCAATATTTACCTTCCTTATTTATTTCAAAATACTCTGATTCCCTCTATCGGCCCCCGATAAACACCTTTATCTAAAACACTTCTTAGACTTACGCCAAGCGCGTCAAGTTTCTAACGTCATTTGGTTTTCCAAGCATTTTGTCGCTGTAACTGTTGTTTCTGTGATTAGGAATATAGATAGCATTTCTGTCGTTTCACGCAGTAAACATAAGTAAGCAGCATTTAAAGGTTAGTTATGAAATTTATTATAAAAACACTGGGTTTGTTCGTGGTATTGGCGATTACCGCAACGGCATATTGGTTTTTACTCGAACCTGCAGATAGAGAAGAGCTGTTTGAAAATACCGTTACTAAGGTAACAGGAAATAGTTTCGAGGAAACTTTTAAACCTAACTCTAATTTGAGTATGGATGATGTCAAAGATGATTCTCTAATAGAACACGCGCGTCGCCATGCTGACCCTACTTACGTTTGCCCCATGCATCCTCAAATAGTCAAAGGTGAGCCGGGTAACTGTCCGATCTGCGGCATGAACTTGGTGAAGAAAGAAGCACCAGCAGAGCAAAAAGAAGTAGAAGAAAAACCTACAATGACCATGGATGATGTCAAAGATGACACGCTGATAGAACACGCGCGTCGTCACGCTGACCCTACTTACGTTTGTCCTATGCACCCGCAAATAGTCAAAGGTGAGCCCGGAAACTGCCCAATCTGCGGCATGAATTTGGTCAAGAAAGAGCTTGAAGCCGAAGAAAAACCAGCAATGAGTATGTCTAAAGCAAAGCCAAAGTCTGAAACCATGCCAAAGCCAACAATGACCATGGACGATGTCAAAGATGACACGCTGATAGAACACGCGCGTCGTCATTCTGATCCAACTTATGTTTGCCCCATGCATCCTCAAATAGTCAAAGGTGAGCCGGGTAACTGTCCGATCTGTGGTATGAATTTGGTCAAGAAAGAGCTTGAAGCTGAAGAAAAACCAGCGATGGCTATGAATAGCAAACCCAAAGAGAAAAAGATCAAATTCTGGGTTGCGCCAATGGATGCAAACTATCGTCGGGATGAGCCGGGTAAGTCACCAATGGGGATGGATTTAGTCCCTGTTTATGAAGAGCAAGGTGGTGAAATGGCAATGAATGAAGGTGATGGAATGCCCGTCATTACCATCAATTCAAGCACTGCACAAAACATGGGTGTGCGCATTGAAAAAGCTAAGCTAAATGAACTGTCACGTAATATAAAAACACTGGGTTCGATTACCTACAACGAAGACAGTGTGCATCATATCCATGCAAGGGCGAGTGGCTGGGTTGAGAAACTTTACACCAGCTCCCTCGGTGACCCTGTGGTTAAAGGTAAAACCCTGCTTGAGTACTATTCGCCAGAAATTGTAGCAGCACAAAAAGACTTGTTACTTGCCAAACGTGCGGGCGCAAATTTAACCCTCGCTTCTAAAACGCGTTTACGTGATTTAAATGTTTCAGATGAGTTCATCGACCAAATAAGCAAAAGCGGAAAATCACAGAATCGTGTTCCCATCATCGCCAATCATTCGGGTGTGGTTACCAGTATAGGCATCAAGAACGGTATGTATGTTACGCCGGGAACTCAAATTTATTCGATTGCCGATTTATCGTCAGTATGGGTGATTGTTGATGTATTCGAACATCAATTAACCTGGGTAAAAGTGGGTAACAAAGCGCTGGTTAAAGTCCAAAGTATGTCGGATAAAGAATGGCAGGGAGAAGTCGAATACATCTATCCTGAATTGAATCCTAAAACGCGCACTTTAAAAGTACGTCTAAAAATCCCTACACCAGAACAGCTGCTGAAACCCAATATGTTTGCTGATGTGACATTGCTAACCAACAATAAGAAGGTTGTCAGTGTTCCCACCGAATCGATTATTTATTACGAGCAAAGCCCGCGAGTTGTAAAAGTAATTTCTGAAAATAAATATCAACCTGTTGATGTCACCATCGGGATGAAATCTAACGGGCAGGTCGAGATCATCGATGGCATAAAAGAGGGTGACGATATTCTGGTTTCAGGCCAGTTCATGATTGATTCCGAAAGTAATCTGCAAGCGAGTTTCCGTCGCCTGATGAGCAAATAAGGGATAACTGGAGAAGAAAAGAATATGCTAGCTCACATTATAAAAGCATCCATCAATAACCGTTTTCTAGTGATTATGTTTACGGTGTTAATAACGGCTTGGGGTTTAGTCTCACTTTCCAAGACGCCACTAGATGCGATTCCTGATTTATCGGATGTTCAGGTCATTGTCAAAACCAGTTTTCCGGGGCAGGCGCCTCAAGTTGTGGAAGACCAGGTCACTTATCCAATCACAACCACCATGTTGAGTGTGCCTAAGGCAACAGCCGTGCGTGGTTATTCATTCTTTGGTGATTCTTATGTATATGTGATTTTTGAGGAAGGCACGGATATCTACTGGGCACGCGCCAGAGTGCAGGAATACATCAGTCAGGCAGCCAGTCAATTGCCAGAAGGTATAGAGCCTCGTTTGGGGCCCGATGCGACAGGTGTCGGCTGGGTTTATGAATATGCGTTGGTCGATAGAAGCAATAACCATGACCTTTCACAACTAAGATCGCTTCAAGACTGGTTCGTTAAATTCGAATTACAGACCGTTCCCGGTGTATCGGAAATTGCCACTATTGGCGGCATGGTAAAGCAATATCAAATCACGGCTGATCCCAACAACCTTCGTGCTTATGGCATATCACTCAGCCAGCTGAAAACAGCGATACAAAAAGGCAATAGAGAAACCAGTGGTTCGGTCATGGAGCTTGGCGAAGCCGAATACATGATTAGCTCTAAAGGCTACTTAAAGAACATAGAAGATATCGAAACGATTCCGGTCAGCCTGAATAAAGAAACAGGTTCACCGATACTGTTACGCGATGTTGCGCAGGTAAATATCGGCCCACAAATGCGTCGCGGTATTGCAGAACTGGATGGCGAAGGTGAAGTAGTCGGCGGAATCGTAGTGATGCGTTATGGCGAAAATGCACTACAAGTCATCGAAGATACCAAAAAGAAACTGGAAGATATCAGACAGGGTCTACCTAAAGGCGTCGAAATTGTAACGACTTATGATCGTTCAAAACTCATTTTGAATGCGGTTGATAATCTCAAAATCAAACTACTCGAAGAGTTCGCTGTAGTCGCAGTGGTTTGTTTGATCTTCCTATTACATCTGCGTTCAGCACTGGTCGCTATTATTAGTCTACCTATTGGTATTTTAATGGCATTTACGGTGATGCAATACCAAGGCATCAATGCCAATATCATGTCATTAGGAGGTATCGCCATAGCCATTGGCGCGATGATTGATGCCGCGATTGTAATGATCGAAAACGTACATAAACACCTCGAACATTACAAAGAAGATCATGGTGTAATGCCCAAAGGTAATGAGCACTGGAAAGTGGTTACCGAAGCATCGGTTGAAGTAGGCCCGGCGTTATTCTTCTCACTATTGATCATTACCTTAAGCTTTGTTCCTATTTTTGCCTTAGAAGCGCAAGAAGGTCGCTTATTCTCGCCGCTGGCATTTACCAAAACCTATGCAATGGCTGCGGCTGCGGGCTTATCTGTGACATTAGTTCCGGTATTAATGGGCTACTTTATTCGTGGAAAACTACCCAAAGAAAGCAGTAATCCACTGTCGGTTATTCTAATTTTCATCTATCGACCATTACTCAAGATGTGTCTGGCAGCGCCGTTTCTGACTATTTTAGTATCATTGCTGGTAATCCTTTCAGCAGTCGTACCTTTGAATAAAATTGGTAGCGAATTCATGCCAGAACTCGAAGAAGGTGATCTTTTGTATATGCCGACAACGCTTCCGGGCGTGTCCATTGGTAAAGCACAAGAACTGCTGATGCAAACCGACAAGCTGATTAAAACCGTCCCAGAGGTTGAGCGAGTCTTCGGTAAAATAGGGCGTGCGGAAACAGCAACCGATCCAGCGCCACTCACGATGATCGAAACCACCATTATGTTGAAAGATAAGAGCGAGTGGCGAGAGGGAATGACGCTTAAAAAGCTCTCTCAGGAACTCGACAAATTAGTGAAATTCCCTGGTCTAACCAATGCGTGGGTGCAGCCGATTAAAACCCGAATTGATATGCTCGCTACAGGCATTAAAACGCCAGTTGGAATCAAAGTTGCGGGGCAAGATTTAAAGGTCATCGAGGAAATTGGAAAGGATATCGAGGGCATCCTAAACGATGTCGAAGGCACCGCTTCGGTATTCTCAGAGCGTGTTTCAGGCGGGCGTTATATCGAGATCATTCCAGATCGTATTACCGCGGCGCGTTTTGGCTTAAATATCGATGATATCCAAACCATCATCAGTTCAGCCGTTGGTGGTGCAAACATCACGCAAACCGTCGAAGGGCTTGAGCGCTATCCGGTTAATTTACGTTATCCGCGTCACACCAGAGATGATATCGATAAGCTCATGGAGTTGCCTCTGGTAACACCGTCAGGCGCACATATACCTCTATCACGAGTGGCAGATATTCGTTTCAGTGAAGGCCCGCCGATGATAAAAACCGAGAATGCGCGTTTGAATGGCTGGACTTTCGTCGATATTAAAGATGTCGATTTGGGTGGCTACGTCAAAAATGCACAACAAATATTACGGGATAAATTAGAACTTCCTCCGGGTTACTCCGTCACCTGGACAGGGCAATACGAATACCTATTACGAGTGCAAGAGAAGCTCAGTGTCGTGATTCCGATGATGTTACTGATTATTCTATTGTTGCTTTATATCACCTTCCGCAGCATGACAGCGGCGTTAATTATTATGTTATCGCTACCTTTCGCATTGGCAGGTGGCATCTGGTATTTGTATATCTTGCAATACAACTTCTCGGTTGCAGTCGCCGTAGGCTTCATCGCCTTGGCGGGTGTGGCAGCTGAATTTGGGGTGATTATGTTGATCTATCTAGACAATGCGATAGAGAAAAGAAAACGACAGGGTAACTACCATACAGTCGATGATTTAAAAGCCTGCATTATGGAAGGCGCAGTAATGCGAGTCCGACCCAAAGCGATGACAGTGGCAATCATTATCGCGGGTTTAATTCCGATTATGCTGGGTAGTGGAACAGGCTCCGACGTTATGCAACGCATCGCAGCGCCAATGATTGGCGGCATGATTACTGCACCGTTTTTATCTTTGTTAGTGATTCCTGCAATCTATTTGCTGTGGAAAACACACGAGCTAAAAAAACTCGCTCGCAAAAAGCCAGAACAACAAAACCCAGAATCAAAACTCGCTATGGAGAACAACTAATGAAACTTTTAAAACTTCAAAGCCTAGCATTCATTGGTCTGATTATCGCGACAGGGAATCTGATTCCATCTCAAGCATTCGCAGCAGCTACACCACCAACACCGCTAAACCAATTGATAAAAATCGCGGTGGATAATAATCCCCAGCTGAAATCCAAACGACTCGCCTGGCAAAGTCTGATTCATCAGTACAAACAAGCGACTTCTCTGGATGATCCTAAGCTGGTTTATACCGAAGCGATTAACCCTGTGGAAACGCGCTTAGGTCCTCAAGATAGAGTACTCGCGTTAAATCAGAAAATCCCTTATCGCGGTAAGTTAGCCCTGAAAGGCAAGCTGATACAAAAGGATATTGAATCAGCAAAGGTTTCTTTCGATAGAGCCAGTCGTGACTTGATTGTAGATTTAAAGCAATCCTATTATGAATTGGTCTATCTGAAAAATGCGATTCATCTAAGCCAGCAGAATAAGCAATTGCTGGATAAAGTGACTCACCTTGCAAGCACCGACTACGCTGCAAATGCCAGTGCCTTAAACGATGTGGCAAAGGCGCAAAGTCAAACGGCTCAGGTCGCTTATGATGTGCAACTACTGCAAGAGTTAGCATCTACCGAAAAGACACGCATCAATACACTGCTAAACCGCAATCCAGAATTTGCCTTTGAAGTGTCACGCCACACGCGTATGCCACCCAAATTCCCTCATCCGATTACGCGCCTTTATCAATGGGCCGAATCCAATGAAGAAATCACATTGAGTGATATAGCAATCCAGAAAAGTCAGTTGCAACAGCAGCTAGCGGGTTATGCAAGCAAGCCAGATTTTACGCTAGGCGCACTCTATACCCAGATTGGAGAGCGTGATGTCGATGGTTTAGACAGAAATGGACGAGATGGTTTTGCCGTCAATATAGGCTTGAATATTCCACTAAATCGATCGAAAAACAGGGCGATTAAAGAGCAGGCGAGACTCCAGCATCTACAGAAAATAGAAGATAAGAAATCCATGCAAAATGCATTAAGAAACAGCGTGAAAAAACTCCATTTCAAATTAAACAATGCCTATCGACAAACCGTCCTGTATCAAAACAGTCTGATTCCTCAAGCGAATCGTGCGATGCAGATGGCACAATCACAGTATCGCGAAAATAAGGGTTCGATTGGACAATATCTGGAAACACAATCAACCGGCTTAAATTTTCAATTAGCCTATCAACGTGCGCTGGCAGATTACTGGCAAAGCCTAATCCAGTTAGAAAAGCTAACAGGTAAAAAGCTATGAGACCCTTACTTAAAAACGTAACTAGGCCATTACCAAAAACAGCGCTAACAAGTCTAACAATGTGTTCTGTATTGCTGCTAAGCGCTTGTAGTCAGGGAGTAGGGGTTAACACATTACAAAAAGACTTTGATCAGCATAAATACTCAGAATACGTAAAAGCCAATCTACTAACTGAAACACCAGTTACAACTGCAAGCAAAATACCTCAAATGCCGAATTTAGCTTTGGCAAAACGTCAATCAAATGGCGCAAGAAAAGCTAAGGCAAACTTAAATGGCGTGATTGCAAACAATGGCTTATTCAAACCCACTGCTGACAATACCTCGGTAGCAATGCTGGCTAAAACAACATCGCTCAATACCGTTTTAAACATGGCGTTAAAACGTAATCTGGATATCAAAAGCGCGCAACAACAGGCTCAGGCAAGCTTGTCTAAATACAATCAGGTTGAATACCTATCCGACATGCTGGCGCAGTATGACGCGTTCACCAATGAGTTAGCGCTAACGGGTAGTGCAAAGGCGAGCGTATCGAAAAACAAAAGCGTAGCCTATCCATCCCCGGGTTTGAATGCGATTAAGTCATCCATTATTGATGAGTCGGTAAAGTACTCGCGCTTAAAACTCAAGCAAACCACCCAAGATACCATTACCAACGCACGGATTGCCTATACAGAAATGCAAACCGCTCAACGTGAAATGGTGTTGCAGTCCAGGCTGACCAGCCAATACAAATCACTCAAAGAAGAATTGCAAAATAACTACGCCACCAACACAGGCGGGCTGGATGATATTTTACAAGCGGATATTCAAATAGCCGCCAGCCAGAATAAACGCAGAGTCGCAAAAGACAAGCGCGATGCCCAACAAGCACGATTAAACGCACTGTTGAATATCCCGACGACGACTCGTTTTGGTGGTTTGGATAAATTGGGTAAAACAAGTCTATCTACAAACCAAGCTACAAACCGAGCTGATATAACGCAACAAGCGCATAAACACCGTGTAGAAATTGCCTTATTACAATCAGAGCTGGCTAAAATGCAGCGAGTTATTCAACTCTCAGAAAGACAACTCTACCCAGATTTAGATGCAGGCTTTAGTCGCACTCAAAATGGTAAATTCAACACCAAACCAAAGATCAAAACAAATAACTTCTTTGCAAAAAATGATGCCTATCTTGAAGAAACCAAACAAAAAGCCAAAGCTTTAACATCGAAAATAGCCGCCTTAAAAAATACTACTAGTGACGAGTTACAACAGACCTTGTCTAATTACCAGTCACAGCAATCCACTTACACGTTGTACCAAAATAATGTCATCCCAAAAGCGAAATCCTCACTGGATATTGCCAGAAATGCATTCGAGACAGGTGAAAGCGATAATGTAAAAGTGATAAAGGCGCAGATAGCGATTAGCAAATATCGTTTGCTATTATTGAAAGCGCAGAGTGGGATGCAGGTAAATCGATATAAGACTGAGCGGTTGGTTGGGATAAGTTTGTAATATAGAAAATGTGCCTAAAAGGTGGGGGGTGGCTTTCTTAGGCTTACCAAAAGACAAGAAAGTCCATCGTAAATTTCGTATGGAATCGTCGATGTACAATGTTCGAACTGGGATAGATGCTATTACGCTTGCTAAAGACACCCCCCATATATGGTCTCCTCCATTTTTGCAAAATAATATTCAACCGTTTTGACAGGGATAGATTTGCTT
>NZ_CANLZW010000050.1 GCF_947495625.1 uncultured Cocleimonas sp. | reverse complement strand
ATTTAGTAGCATCGTGATCCATTAGTTTTTTCTATTCGAAATGGGATTATTTACTTGACGGTGAACAGAGTATCTTTGGGGCACTTTTTATACCAATATGGAAAAAATGCCTAAAAGGTGGGGGGTGTCAGTATTTAAAAGATCGTTGTAACTAGTTTCTATGAAGTCTCTATGTAGCCTTACCCAAATCATAGTAGTCCTGCCATACAGGTTCAGGAACCATACTTCCACCCGTTGCCCATGCAATATGCGTAGCATTTTCCATTTTATCAATGAGACCTTTAGCCTTTAGGTAATTCTCGTTCTTATTCACGATGTTGATGCCAGGGAAACCTGCGAGTGCAGAAGGTTCTAGTTGGAGTTTCTCAGTGTCTGCGGCTAATTTAATTAGTTGATACAGTTCTTTATCTTCAACGGTGTATACACCATCAAGTAATGGCTCCATGTTTTTACACACCAAGCCAGAAGGTCGGCTAACGGCTAAACCATCTGCTGCGGTTAAGCCATCTAAACCTATATCTTTGGCGCTAATGTCTTCGTGTAATCCTGTTCCTAAACCTAAAATGACAGCGGGTGCATGAGTGGGTTCGGCAAATATGCAGTGAACATTATCTCCAAATGCTAATTTCAGGCCAAAGCTAAGACCACCAGGGCCTCCACCAACACCACAGGGTAAGTAGACAAATAGTGGATGCTCATCATCAACTTTGATTTTTAGATCACTCAGTTGATTCTTTAAGCGTCTTGCTGCCACGGAATAACCCAGGAATAAATCGGCGGAAGATTCATCATCAACAAAGTGACAGTTTGGATCTTTTTCGGCTTCAGCTCTGCCTTGAGCTACTGCGAAGCTGTAATCTTCTTCATATTCTTCTACGGTCACGCCTTTACTGCGTAATAAGTCTTTTTTCCATTGTCGGGCATCAGATGACATGTGAACGGTAACTTTTAATCCAAGGCTCGCACCCATAATGCCAATACTCAAACCAAGATTGCCTGTTGAACCAACGACTAACGAGTAATCGCTAAAGAACTGAGTAAATTGCTCTGTGCGAAGAATAGCGTAGTCATCGTCGATGGTAAGTAATCCCGCTTTGATCGCTAAGGTTTCGGCATATTTTAAAACTTCATAAATACCACCACGTGCTTTGATGGATCCAGAAATAGGTAAGTGACTATCAAGCTTGATCAGTAACCGACCAGGAAGGTCAGTATCGTAATACTCTTCGAGTTTTTTCTGCATAGCAGGTGCAACAATCAACTCAGATTCAATAATACCGTTAGTAGCGCTAGTCTCTGGAAAGGCTAAGGCGATGTAAGGGGCAAATCTATTAAGTCGTTCAGCGGCATCGTTTTCATGTTTCTCTGAAAAATCAATTATTGAGCGTGCATCAGCAAAAGGTAGTTGATGGTTGTTTATCCAAAATACAGCTTTAGCATTTGCTAGGTCTTTGATCTCTGGGAATTTTAAAGAGTGCTCTGATATTAGGTTGGATTTAAGATTTGAGTGAGTATCGCTGCTGCGGGTCATTGATTGAAATTCCTGAGTAATCGTATCTTTTTTAATTATAGATGACTGACCAGAAGTATTATCTTAATTAGCGTTTTTTGGGAAAAAATGTAGATGGTTTAAGTAGCCTTTGCGTTATTTATAGGCAAAAAATAACCCACCCTTTAAAGTATTATATATAACATTAGGTGGGTTATTGCAGTGTTTAAGCGATAGCCAGTATGACTTATCCTGGTTGCTTAGTTGTTCTTAAGTAAGGCTTGATAGTTTTCCATCCTGCTGGGAAAAGACCTTTCGCTTCTTCATCAGAAACAGTCGGTACAATGATCACGTCATCGCCATCTACCCAGTTTACTGGTGTCGCTACTTTGTACTCTGCAGTTAACTGCATTGCATCAATAACACGTAAGATTTCCTGGAAGTTACGACCTGTAGCCATTGGGTAAGTAAGCATTAGTTTAATGCGCTTATCTGGTCCGATAACGAATACAGTGCGAACGGTTTGGTTATTAGCCGCTGTACGACCATCTGCATCAGCTTCTTCATCTACAGGAAGCATATTGTAAAGCTTCGATACGTTAAGGTCTTCGTCGCCAATCATTGGGAAGTTAACGGTTGAACCTTGCGTTTCAGCAATGTCTTTTTCCCATTCGCCATGATTATCAATTGAGTCTGCGCTGAGTCCAATTGTTTTTACATTGCGTTTTTCAAACTCAGGTTGTAAACGTGCAACTTCACCTAACTCTGTAGTGCAAACTGGTGTGAAGTCTTTAGGGTGTGAAAATAAAACAGCCCAACTGTCACCAATCCACTCGTGAAAGTTGATCGTGCCTAAGGTTGTGTTTGCGGTAAAATCTGGTGCTATATCATTTATTCTTAATGCTGACATGTTTAATCCTTTTTTATTTGGTTTGAGTGTTGTTGTTAATGTGGAACGGATTATTCATGAAAAGTAATTTCTGTAAAAGTGATATAAATAGATTTATATATTACATTTTAAGATAAGTGATTTATGCCTGATATTCGCATTTTTGTCTTCGTTGAGAATTGAAATCAGGAAGAAAGATCTAAGAATTAGTTAAAAAAGCTCACCCATTCAAATCTTGACTTAAAAAATGTTAGTAGTATCGTGCGCAAAGAAACACGCAAAAACTACACTTATTATTTACTTAAGTAGTAATAGGTAGCATTAGGTAGAAAAAATTATAAAAATGCGTTTTATTAAATTTACATTTATTCTGTGTTTGGTGTCGCTGTTCTTTATCGTTAGCGTCTCTACGGATACGTTTAAATCGAATGACGAGCATGCGAGCGTCCATAAGCATTATATTCCTGATGTCGTTGATTTTGACGATAGCCCAGATCTTGCACCTGCTTCCCAAACCAATTCCCATTTAATCGTAGAAGTTTTTACCGTTGGCTTATTTGCTGTCTTGCAAAAAGCCATTCTCAATGTCAAAAAGACCCTTTATATTCGTGGTCCTCCTATTTTTTCTGATCGATAAATCTAAATCAGTTTAATAAGCTAAAGCATTGTTTTAGCTAAATAACATCTGCCTTACCCATTTTTTAAGATAAATGTTTGGGCATGTGTATTGTAAAAAATAAAAATAGGTATTTGATTATGAAAAAGATGAATTTATTTCCACTAAACAGTATTGAACACTTGGTTCAACCTGAGGAATTTGACGAAATAACCCTTAGTTCTCCGGCCGTTTCTGTCTTCACGGATTTTAAAAAACATAAGCCACTCATGATTGAGTCAGATATTTCTGCGGTTCAAGCTAAGTATCTGATGCAAAAAATGCATGTGCGTTTACAAATTGCGGTAGATAGGGAGTCAGAGCTGTTAGGTACGATTAGTTTAAATCAGTTGAGCGATCAAAACTTATTGATACATCAGACTAAAGGCCTCGATCGTGAAGATCTTTTAGTCAGGCATCTGATGACGCCAAGAGAAGAAATCATGGCTCTGGAATACAAGGAGCTATTGTCCTCTACCATTGGCGATGTGGTTGAAACGCTTAAAAAGGCTGGGGTGCGGCACTTTATGGTGATTGAACCCAATAAGCATCACATCAGAGGGATTATTTCCACGTCTGATATTGCGCGTCGTTTACATATTCCACTGGATATCGAGACGAAAAATGCTTCGTTTGCAGATTTATTTAATGCGATAGGCAGTATTTAAGGGATAAATACCAACAGGTTTTAGCAGACGCCCATAATCTATGGGCGTCTGTTTCTTAGCTCTGAATCTTGATAAATGATCCAGTAAATATACTGTAGATATTAAGAATGAGTCTTAATATTTTCCGGATCATACATCGCGCCGTATCCAACTGATTCGATTTTCACTTTGTAGATTTCATCGAAGTAGTCCATATCTAAAATTCGACCTTGCTGGCAGTATTCATGTGGAATGAACGCCAGCGCGATATTTTTACCAATGCTTGGACCGTATTCGATACTGGTGGTGTAAGATCGTCTACCCACAGAATCGATTAGAACTTCACCGGTTTCTGGATCGATGATTGGACAATTCCCCAATGGATAACGTTTTACGCCATTGGCATCGGTATTGTCTTCCATGCTTAATGTACACAATGTCGCTGGTTGGTGTTCTCTGTCGCGAATTTTCAGGTAAGCTTCTTTGCCGTAGAAATCAGCGGCTTTTACCAGTTTACGTGCAAGATCGACTTCTAGCAGATTGTATTCGGTGAGGATGTCGGTGTTTTGAATACGCAAACTTTTTTCTACGCGACGACTGCTGGCGTAGGTTTCGATGCCCACTGGTAGCACGCCTTCTGCATAAAGCGCATCCCATACTGCTAGTCCATCTTCATATTTAAAATGTAATTCCCAGCCTTGCTCACCAACGTAGGAGATACGGAAAGCGGATACTGTTTTACCCGCAATCTCGATATCTTTAACCGCTACGAATGGAAAGTTTTCATTGCTGAGCTCTTCCGGATTGGCGACTAACTTTTCTAAGGTAGTACGTGCATTTGGACCCCAAAGTCCGATACAGCCAAAATCAGGGGAGTGATCAACAATAGATAGCTGTGTGTAACCGTGATCTTCAGACAGACGCTTCATCCACACAAAGTCACGGTTACCGTTGTAACCACCGTCGATAACACGGTAGTGGTTTTCAGCAAGGCGCAATACCGTTAAATCAGCGCGAACGCCACCAGTGTGATCCAGAAAGTGTGTGTAAATACCTTTGCCTGTTGGTGTATCACCCGCAACCTTTGCTACGCAGAGAAATTCCATAAAGTCCGCGGCTTGGTCGCCTGTGACATTATAAACCGCAAAGTGACAAAGGTTTATCATCCCCACGTTTTCTGACATTTCCAGATGTTCTGCGTTGGATACACGCCAGAAATGACGGTTTTCCCATTCTACTTCGCGCACAGGGACTTTATCTCCCCATTTTTCTAATAGATATTCGTTAGAAGCGTAACCGTGGGCGCGTTCCCAGCCCACGGCTTCCATGAAGTAACCACCGAGTTCTTTTTCGCGTTCCCAGAAAGGGCTTTTGTGATGATTACGCGCTGCCGTATAAGGTTCGCGATTGTGCACCGGCGGATTATAGATTTTGAATGCCGTCTCGTAACATCGATCAGCAATGTACTGTTCGGTTTGTTGGAACGGATAGTAACGGGCAACATCGATACTGGAATGATCAAACTGAGTAACACCATCAGTCATCCAGTCAGCGACTATTTTGCCGGTACCAGGACCATCTTTTACCCACACAGATTCAACGTACCAAAGGCCACGAACATTGGCTGATTCGCCAATAGAAGGGCCACCATCAGCGGTAACTTGTAGTAAACCGTTAAACGAGTATTTCTCGTCATAACCCAGATCGCCAAGAATAGGGGTGAGCTCCATGGCGCGTTCCATGGGCTCTATGACTTGTTCTAGTTCCAGATCGCGCATCGAAGGTGATAAGCGGCAATCTTCTTTTTCTAAAATATCGCGAGGATGACACATTCGCGGCGCTTTCTCTTCATAATAACCCCATTCTATTTGACCACCTTCGGCAGATTTAGGGTCGCCTGTATCGCGTAAGTATGCGGAGTTACCCTGATCTCTTAATAATGGGTAACCAATTTCTTTGCCTGTATTGGCAAATTCGTCAAAACCGCCAAAGAAGGTTAGCGGGTGATCGACAGGCATAATGGGTAAATCTTCACCGGCCATTTCTGCGATTAAACGTCCCCAAAGGCCGGCACAACAAACGACATAATCTGCTTCGATATAGCCGCGATTGGTTTCTACTCCTTTGATATGACCATCTTCAATTTTTAAACCGGTACAGGACGTGTTGGCGAAGGACTGTAGCTTTCCAGATGCGACACCCATCTCCACTAATTCACCGGCAACGGTTTGTGAACGTGGCACAACCAGTCCTGCATCAGGATCCCAAAGTGCGCCCTGAATCACGTCTTCTTCAAGGTGTGGAAATTTCTCTTTGGCTTCTGCGGGTGTAATCATTTCAACACGATTACCGAAAGCCTTGCCAGACGTTACACGGCGCTTGAGTTCTACCATGCGTCCATCATCGCCAACACGCGCAACTTCGATACCACCAATGCGTTCGTAGCGGCCCATTTTCTCGAAGAAGTCGATACTGTATTTAGTGGTGTGCATGGTCATTTGATCGTGCATGGTGTTAAAGCAAAAATCAGATGCATGCGCGGTTGAACCGATATCTGTTGGAATGGCTGACTTGTCGATGCCGACAATGTCATCCCAGCCGCGTTCGATTAGGTGATGCGCTACTGATGAGCCAGTAATGCCGCCGAGGCCGATAATGACGACTTTTGCTTTTTCCGGAAATTTTGCCATGTGTTTAACTCTCTAGATCTATCTGTAGTATGGGTTTGGTATTAATCACGTTAGGACTGCTCTAATAATATCCTATGTGAATGATTTTGCCTGAAACAAAAAGCTGACCTTATTTAAAAACGATATTTTATGTTTAAAATGCGTCGGACTCGCTTATTGAGTTAAGCCATTAGTATAAAAAGCTGAGTATAAAAAAGTGCCCAGAAGTAGGGGGGTGACTTAATAAATTATACAAAGCCTTAAAATTTATGTTTCTGCTTACTGAACCAGTATCTTTAATCACAGTCTGAGTAGTTTCAATGTTTGCAGTATCGACGCAACGCGTTTATTAGACCGATAGTGCGAATGATTAAAATGGGTTTGCGAGGTTTACATGAATAATAATAGTGAAATTAAACAGAAACAATTAGCAGAAAAAGACCATGATGGTTTTTCGATTAGGTCTTTATTTGCAGGGGCATTTTCTTTTTTGTTTTTTGTCTTGTCAGGGTTGATCGCCATCTCAATGTTAGTGATGGTGGGTGAAAGTATCATTGCTGGTGAAGAATTCATGCCAGTCATTTTAAAGAGTATCAATACCGGTATTATTGCATTGGCAGTATTTGAGTTGGCGTTGGTTATTAATCAAGAGTACCGACTAGATAAAGGTGAGCATAATGTGATTACCAGTTTGAGAAGAACGCTGCCACGCTTTATCGGCACTGTTTGCGTTGCTTTGTCACTTGAGGGTTTGATCATGGTGATTAAATATAGCCAGCTTGATATGGCTGGTAATCTCTATTATCCGGTCGCGATAATTATTAGCACCGCGATACTGCTGGCGTCTTTGGGTTTATTTCTGAAATTATTACCTGAACCAACGGAAAGAAAAGATGAAGTTAAGTTGGTGTCTGTGTCATCAAATAATTCCTTATCCAGGGAAAGAGCTAGACAAAAAGATAGCCAACTAGACAGGCAAATAGACAGGGAAAATGCTGATCACCCAGTGCCTATGTATAATTAGTTCTGCTGAGTCATCACAAGAAAAACCCTCAAAAGTAGGGGGGTGACTTGAAATAAATGTAACCAGACTAGTAAGGCACTAGTCTGGTTATTATTCTAAATATCAATCACTTGATTTTTATAGTTAGATCCTGATCAGCACCAAACGGGTTTTTGTGGACCTCTAATCCAGAAAAACTATTCCGTGCGTTTAAACGATTCAACTTACTGATTAGGGTTTTGATAAGTGATGACATTTTACTCTCCTTTTAAGAATTAACCTGTTCCTTCAGGTTGAAATCAGTATAGGACTGGGGGCTCAAACACTTTGTGATATATTCACTTTAGCTTTGTGAAATATTCACGTTTTATTAAATATTCTTAGCTATTATTTGGTTTTTGTTTAGTTAAATTATTTAAGGCGAAGTTGAATGAATAACCTTTGCTTCGAGTAGTTCTGTATGACTAGGAAACCACATTTGATCGGGCTTTTTGGCAAAGACTTTATCAAGAAATACGGTTGTGATTCCTCTCGATTTAAACAACTCAAGATCTCGTACTTGCTCCTCTTCAGGCTTATGGAAAGGAACTAATTTTTTATGTGCTGAGTAATCAAGCTTGTATTGGTGAAAACCAAGTTTCGCATTCTTTCCAAGGTAACGTTTTTTACCGCCTATGAAAGCACTGGCACAGGCGCTACTACACTGTTTTTCTACAATGGTATCTAGCTCGTGCTGGGTAAATAGCTTTGAAAGGCCTCTGCCTTCGTATATGTGCCCGCCATCACTTTCCAGAAGCACTGAGGTAATATTCTTATTTTCTTTAATTAATGCGGAAACGGCTTTGGTGATTCCAATGTCGAGATCACCCTTAATCTGTAATTGTTGTAATTGTTGTGATTGTTGATTTATTGAAAGCGTATATGCGGGTTGTTCAGTAATGATTTCTGATCGTTCGGTTTTATTTTTATATGAGTATGCGTCTTGTATTAATTCAAGGCTATAAGAAAAGGTAAACAGGACTGAGAGTATCATTGCAGATTGTATCAATCGTGTTTTGATTGTATTTGAGGATTTAATAAATTCTCTATCAACAACTCGAATTAATCCAACGAGTTGCCAGGGAAATACAAGGAGTCGGGTAATGCCGAGGGATACAAATGTCGCATTGATACGTTGTTTAGGGTCGTCAAAGATAGTGTTGAGAAATAGGGGTTCTACGACGCTCAGTAGTATTATCAAGCCGAGAAATACTAGCCAGAATGAAGAGCCTATCGCTAGCTTTCCATTCCAGTAGTTAATAACAAATTTGATCATTTACCTTTAAGTATAAATAAGCCTTTTAATGAAAAAAGGCTCAAAAGGTGGGGGGTGTGTTTAGCCTATCATTAAGGTTACTTAATCTGAGACCATTTAATGAGGAGTAATGCCTCTCAATCTTTCATTTCTACGGCGTAATAACTCAACCATAAATAGTAAGATTATGGAGAACGTAATCAATAATGTAGCTACTGCTAAAATCGTCGGACTGATTTCTTCGCGGATACCAGAGAACATTGCCCACGGAATCGTACGTTGATTAACACTACCTATAAACAGCACAACAACCACTTCGTCGAATGAGGTGATGAATGCGAACAGCGCGCCTGATATTACACCGGGTGTAATTAAAGGTACGGTGATTCGGAAGAATGTATTAGTGGGTGATGAGCCAAGATTCGCTGCAGCACGGGTTAAACTATGATCAAATCCAGTCAGTGTTGCGGTAACCGTTATCACTACAAATGGAGTTGCTAAGGCCGCGTGCGCCAGAATTACGCCAATGTGAGTACCGAGTAGGTTTATTTTCGCATAGAAAAAGAACATACCGGTTGCAGATATAATCAGCGGCACAATCATGGGTGAAATCAGAATACCCATAATGGTGGTTTTAAAAGGGAAGTCTTTCTGGCTCAAGCCTAACGCCGCCAGTGTCCCAAGAAACGTAGAAATGATGGTAGAGAAAAGTGCAATAACTAATGAGTTTCTTACAGCAGCTTGCCAATTCGAATCATTGAAAAATGATTCGTACCATTTTGTTGAATATCCTGCCGGATCAAACGCGACCATCTCCGGTGTAAAAGAGAAGTAGGGCTGCGCATTAAAAGATAATGGAATGATAACCAGAATCGGGATAATCAAAAAACCAAAGATCAAAACACAAATGGTTAGAAAAGTGTAATGCCAGACTCTTTCGCCGGTAGTTGCATGTAATGGTAATGCCATATCGAGTTCCCTTCCTAACCTAATTTCATATTATCAATGCCGACAATCTTGTCGTAGAGAATGTACAGTGCGACTACTAGTAAAAGCAGTATAGTCCCTAATGCCGCGGCTAGGCCCCAGTTCAGAGATCCAGATATATGATAGGCGATGAAGTTACTTATCAAGGTTCCTTGCGTTCCACCTACCAGCGCTGGCGTTATGTAGTAACCGATGGATAAGATAAAGACTAAAATTCCTCCGGCTCCTATTCCAGCTATCGTATTTGGAAAATAAACCCGTCTAAAGGCAGTAAAGGATGTGGCACCCATTGAGCGAGCAGCACGGACATAGCTCGGGTTAATTGTTTTCATAACACTGAACAAGGGCAATATCATAAACGGAAGCAATATATGCGTCATGGCTATGACGGTACCCGTTTGATTGTGAATCATCGCCAGTCGGCCTTCATCGGTTATCAAACCGATGGCAAACAGGAAGTCATTGATGACACCTTCCTTCTGTAGCAGTGCTATCCAGGAGCTTGTTCGAACTAATAGTGATGTCCAGAAAGGTAATAGCACCAGAATAATTAACAGGTTACTGGTACTGGTCTTTAATGTGGCCAGGAGATAGGCAATTGGATAACCTAACAGTACGGTGAGAAAGGTAATGAGAAAACTGAGCCATAAGGTTCTTTTGAATAGATTTAGATAAATACGACTGTCATCATCTTTCCATTGCATACCGTTAGCATCGTATTTCATGTCAACAGCAGAAAGGAAATAGGATTTAGTGTATTTGCCACTTTCTCGATGAAGGATTTCCCAGGTATCTACCTGGCCCCATTTTTTATCAATTTTTATTAGGGCCTCTTTATAGGAGGTTGTTAATTTTTCAGGTTCGAGCTTTCTCAGGTTTCGACCAGTCTTGCGGAACAGGCTAGAGATACCTGATTTCTCATAGTTCAGGCGTTTGCCTAAACGATTAATTGTTTTTGCTTGTGCAGCTACTTTTCCATCTGTGATAAAAGCTTTGAAGACTTCTTCATCAGGTGTATTCCCTGATAATGGATCCCATTTTGCCAATAAAGGTGCGGTCGTAGGTAAAATTTCAGCGAAAATCTGGTTGTCTACGCTGCGAACCAGCATATAAGCAATGGGGATGATGAATGTAATTAGTATGAATAGAAATAGTGGTGCAACTAGCAATAAAGCATTACGTTTTTTTCTGCGCAGTGAACGTTGTAAACTTAACTTTAAAGAAATGCCGTCTGCTGTTTTTAAAGTTGATGTATCGCTTTGACTCATGCTAATTCCAGCGGATTAAGGTTGATAAAGGTCTTGGTATTTAAAACCTGATCGGAGAGATTCACTCTCCGATCAAATTTGTAGTGCTAAATTTTTCTAAAATCTAACTTAGCTTTTTGCTAACCAAGCTTCAAACTTCTCTGCAAGCTCTTCTTTGCGATCAGCCCAGAAGTTAATATCTTTGAACAGTGTATTTTTAGCATTCACTGGGTTTGTTGGCATATGAGGAGCCATATCTATCCCAAGTTCAGCATGCTTACCTACTAATGCAGCAGATGACTTACGAGCTGGTCCATAAGAAATATATTTTGCCTGATCAGCAAGACGCTGTGTGTCAGTTGCAAATTTCAAGTACTTATAAACTTCTTCAAGATGTGGTGCACCTTTTGGAATGATCCAACCATCTAACTCAAATAATTGAGCATCCCACATCATACCTACAGGTTGCTTGTTCTCTACGATAGCTGAGAATAAACGACCGTTATAAGCAGAAGCCATGACTACTTCACCATCAGCCAATAACTGACCTGGTTGAGCGCCTTTTGTCCACCAAACAACATCTTTCTTGATGGTATCTAGCTTTTTGAATGCACGTTTTACACCTTCATCAGTTCCTAATACTTCGTATACGTCTTTACCAGCAACACCGTCAGCCATTAAAGCCCACTCAAGGTTACCTACTGGGTTCTTTTGTAAAGCACGTTTGCCTGGATATTTTTTAGTATCAAAAACATCATTTATGCTTGTTGGTGGAGTGCTTCCAACTTTGTCAGTACGAAAACCTATAGTCGTTGAATAAACAATTTGTGGAATGAAACATGGTGAAACTAAAGCATCACCAAAGTCTACTGAAGGAAGTGTTCCATCAGGAGCAGGTGCAAGTAACTTGTCATGATCGATTTCTATTGCTAGACCTTCGTCACATAGTGCTACAGCATCATCTGGAACTACATCAACCAAATCCCATGATATCTTTCCTGCTTCTGCCTGAGCACGTAACTTTGATGCGCCTTCAGCAGCGGAATCGTCATTCACGATTTTAACATCAGGATTCATTTTCATGTAAGGCTCGTGATAAGCCTTTGTCTGACTCTTTGTATAAGCTCCACCCCAAGACACAACAACCATTTCGGTTTCTGCCTGAGCTGTGCTTACGCTTGCTGCAAGTATTGCAGTAGCAAGGCTACATTGGATAAAAGTTTTCATTATTTATTAATCTCCTTTGATGGTAATAATGGTCTTGATTAATTGTGCGACAATTTAGTTTTCTCACACGGGTATGAGGCAAATGCCTAATCTTTCAGATGACTCTCGGATTAAGAGTTCATTAATTGTTCGTTGCATCTAGTGCACGACAATCATATTCATTCCAGCCGATCTTAACGGTATCGCCTTTATTCAGGTCAGCATGGTGTGAAGAATTGGGAATCTTCACATAGAAATTATCGTTTCCACAGACTTCCATACGAGTACGAATATGGTCGCCTAAATAAATGAGTTCTGCGGCTTTAGCCTCGAATACATTAGGTACTTGCCCAGGTTCAGGGTTAACAATGACTCTTTCAGGACGAATTGATAAGGTTGATGGTTTACCAACACCTGCAATATTTATTTTATTGGCTTTTATTTCGGAGCCATCTTCGGTTTTCACAACACAGCCGTTTTCTGTTTCGCTCGTAACGATGCCATGTAAGCAATTATTATCACCAATAAAATCTGCAACGAATGCATTTTCAGGCTCTTCGTACAGAATATTTGGTGGTGCCAACTGCTGAATCACACCCGCATCGAATACTGCTACGCGATCAGACATAGTGAGTGCTTCACTTTGGTCATGCGTTACATATAAAACCGTTACACCAAGTCTTTCGTGTATGTGTTTGATTTCATACTGCATTTGCTCACGTAAATTCTTATCTAGTGCGCCTAAAGGCTCATCCATTAGAACCACGTCTGGATCAAATACGAGCGATCTTGCTACAGCAACACGTTGTTGCTGACCACCTGATAATTGGGCTGGGCGACGATCAGCAAATGAACCGAGCTGTACCATATCCAATGCATTTTTAACTTTTTCTTCGCGTTCGGATTTTCCCATTTTGCGAACTTCTAAGGGAAAGGCTAAATTCTCGCCGATAGTCATGTGTGGGAATAGGGCGTAGCTTTGGAATACCATACCGATTCCACGCTTATGTGGAGGGACTCGGTTTATAGGAATATTATCTAAGAATATTTCGCCGTGTGTTGCTGGCTCAAACCCAGCGAGCATCATTAGGCAGGTTGTTTTGCCTGACCCTGAAGGGCCTAACATGGTGAGAAACTCACCTTTTGCCATATTTAAATTTAGGTCTTTAACAACGAGAATTTCGCCATCGTAACTCTTTTGAACATTTTCGAATCTAACTAGGTAATCTTCTTTGTTTTCAGGCATAAATTTATGGGTCTGTGTTTTATTATTAAAAAAGCTGTACGTTTACATTAATTCTGTAAAAAATATAGGTTAAGGAATATTCATTGTCAAACTTATGATTAATATAAATTTTAGATGCGTCTAATATGTATTTATATGTCGTTTTATGACAAATAACAGGATTAAATGCTGTTTTTTATGGTGCTTTCGCGATTTTTATTTATATGTTTAAAATGTTATATATTTCGAAGGTCGTTATAGCTTGTATCTTTAATTTCTTCACTGACTATATGAGTGTGAGTAAGGGATACAGAAGGTAATGTACCTAAGCCTTTGCCAAGAAATTCTCTATATTGCTGAATATCACTAAAACGGAGTTTTAACAGGTAATCAAAGCCTCCTGCAATCATATGGCATTCTAAAATTTCTGAATAATTATTGACTCTATCGGCGAATTCTTGAAAAACTTTGTTGTTCGTTTTCTCGAGTGTGACCTCAATAAATACTAGCAAAGAGGTATTCGTTTTAATTGGACAAACAACAGCATGGTAACCTTGTATCACTTCAGCTTTTTCAAGGCGTTTGACTCTTTCCAGGCAGGGTGTGGGGCTTAGATTTACTCGTTTGGATAATTCAACATTTGAGATTCGTGCGTTATTTTGTAGCTCTTGAAGAATGCGTTTATCTATGGCATCCAGTAAGAGTATTTTGTTTTTTTCAATCACGATATTTCATCCTGTTGATCAATTATAAGTTTAATATTTGTTCTCTGTAATACAGAGATAGAGGAATATTATGCCAAATAAGTTCAAATTAAAGCATCTTAATACTAAATTAATTATTTATGGCATTTGATTGAAATAAAGGTCACCCCCCTACTTATGAATGATATTAGGTTTTTGTTTTTTAAAAACGTAAATAGAGCCGAGCTGCGAGACAAAAGCTTTAGCTGACCCTTTAGGGTGAGGCGTAGCCGAATAATTTATGCTTCGCGAAGCCACTTTTTTAAACAGATAGGTACTTCTTGTATTGAGATACCAAGAAGTAAGACCAACTAGAGAATCTAACTAGAAAAACCATCAAAATTCACTAATTAAATAATGATAATAAAAAGAGGATAAATGATCGTATTAAATTATACTCTGAAAATATTGTGATATTTGTATAGGCCTAAATTTCGTTGACCATTAAAGATTTAACCACAGAAAAATTTTCTCCAAAGCACTTTGGGTTTCTGGCTATGCCCGGGTTTTCACTAATCGCTTATGCCGCCGCAATCGATACGCTTAGAATAGCCAATCGATTAGAAGGTAAAGAACTATATACATGGGAAACCATTACACCTAAAGATGAATTAGTGATAGCGAGTAATGGTCTGGAAGTAAAACCCAATCGTTTTTATAAAGACACTGATGCTTATGATGTGTTATTCGTTTGCGGTGGGGTGAAAATAAGTTCCACATGGACGGAATCCATTGGAAAATATCTACGTTATCAAGATAAAAGAGGTGTGGTGCTGGGTGCTTTATGTACTGGTGCTTATATTCTGGCTAAAGCAGGTTTACTCGAAGGTTATCGCTGTACTTTACATTGGGAAAATATTGCCTCAATGCGAGAAGAGTTCCCCCATTTAAATATCACTGATGATATCTATGAAGTGGATCGTAACCGATACACCTGCGCCGGTGGCACTACGCCATTTGATATGATGCATCACATTATTTCCAGGCAGTATGGAAGAGCGTTGGCAGCTTCAATCAGTGAAACTATACTGGTCGATCATGTGCGTAATATGACGGATCGACAACGCGTTCCTTTAAGGCAACAAATTGGAACCAGTCAACCTAAATTGACCGAAGCGGTTATGTTGATGGAAGCGAATATTGAAGATCCGTTAACACCGGACGAATTATCCAGTTTAGTGAGTATATCTAGACGTCAGTTAGAGCGTTTATTCCGAAGTTATTTGAATTGCACGCCCACTCAATATTATTTGGGTTTACGTTTGCGCAATGCGAGAAGACTGCTGTTACAGACTGAAAAAGCAATTATCGACATTTCATTAGTTTGCGGCTTTTCATCAGCCCCTCACTTTAGTAAATGCTATCGTGATATGTTTGGTTTACCACCACGCGATGAACGACGTCTTCTTCTTAAACGTGATGCGTCACCTGATACTTCTTCTTTAGCGGGTAGTGAAACAATCTGAGATAGGTGTTCGAAAGTATCTATCTTGTGTGGAATAGCCATTGCATTTACAAAGTAATCCTGAAAACTGGCTTCAGTCGCTGTTTCAATTTTTTCCATGCGAAGTACTTCATTTTCAATTTCTCGGCGTCCCGCTAAATTGGTTAATGCAATTCTGGCACCTGTGCCTGCGGCATTACCCACAGATTGGACTTGATCAAGAGGGCAGTCTGGAATCATCCCTAAGAGCATGGCGTATTTTGGGTCGATGTGTGCACCGAAGGCACCAGCAAAGCGAATCTGTTCAATTTTCTTGACGTTTATCTTATCCATCAATAACTGCACACTGGCATAAAGCGTTCCCTTCGCAAGCTGAATAGCGCGGATATCATTTTGGGTAATGAGCACGCCTGTTTCAGATTTTGCATCACCTTCGTCATTTTTATTGCCGACCATTTTATAAGCCCAGGTTTTTCCATCGCTAACAATTCTGGATGAAATACTGGCTTTTTCGCCATTGATGACACCGTCGGTAGTCACAATGCCCGCAAGATACATGGTGGCGATTGCTTCGATGATTCCTGAGCCACAGATTCCTGTAACTCCAGTTTCTCCGATAGTTTCATCGAAACCAGGTTCGTCAGACCAGAGATCTACCCCAATCACTTTATAGCGTGGTTCGAGTGTTTCAGGATTAATTCGAACTCTTTCAATTGCACCGGGAGCAGCACGTTGCCCATTATGTATTTGTGCACCTTCAAAGGCCGGTCCAGTAGGAGAAGAGGCTGCTACCAGTTTTTTCTTATTACCCAGAATAATTTCAGCATTGGTGCCCACATCGATGATGAGTGTCATCGCGTCATTTTTATAAGGTGCTTCAGATAGCACAACAGCAGCAGCATCAGCACCAACGTGTCCCGCAATACAAGGCGGTAAATAAACTTGTGCGCCAGCTGCTAAATGTAGATCTAAATCTCTAGCGGGTAGGGTCATCGAAGCTTGGGTTGCTAATGCGAATGGTGCTCCACCTAATTCAACTGGATCTATCCCAAGAAAAATATGGTGCATAACAGGATTACCGACAAAGGTCGCATCTAGCAGTAAATCTTTATTAATTGGCTTGTGGTTCGGTTGCTGTGAGGTATTTGCTTCAATCAACAGCTGATCAATTAAATGATTGATGCCTTCTCTGATAGCGGCTGTCATTTTAAGATCGCCACCTGGATTCATCATCGAGTATGAAACACGGCTCATCAGATCTTCACCAAATCGAATCTGCGGATTCATGATGCCGTGAGATGCGAGTACTTCACCAGTCGCTAGATTGCATAGATGTCCTGCAATCGTGGTGGAGCCAAGATCGACCGCCAAACCATAGGTATCTTCCTGTTTGCCAGGCCAAATACCAATAATGCGTTGATTCTCATAAATGGCTACGGTAACTGTCCATTTACCTTTTCGAAGTGCGGGTTGCAAATCGCGAAGTAGATGCGTTTCAATCGATAGATCGGTTAGATTACTTTCAAATTCAATGGCATCTTTTAACCGTTCTAAATCACCTGTGGGTGAATTTAAATCTGGCTCTTCAACATCGAGAGTGATTAATTTAACCGCTGGCTTATTCTCTATATCTAATACTGTTGCATCTTTGCGTATGACTTGTTGATGCGTTTGGCTTTCTGCTGGAACATCGATGACGATGTCACCTTGTATCTTTGCATTACAACTTAAACGAAATCCTTGCTCCAGATCTGCTTCACTGATGCGTTCTCTCTCAGCTGATGTAATAGGGGACAGATGAAGAGTTTCAGATGTGATTTGGTGTTTAGGAAATGAGCCAGTACTCAATTTAACTTTACAGCGTGTGCATAAGCCATTGCCACCACAGAGTGAGGCAACGTCTGCACCGAGTTCACGAGCAGCAGATAATACATCTGTGCCTTCTTTTATGTCTCCGCGAATACCTGATGGCGTAAAAACGACCTTAAAAGTGCTCATTCATTCATCTCAATCTAATTTTCATTTTCTAGTGCAGGAATTACGCAATAATCACTGGCATCCTCAGTGTGGATATTGCCTACTGTTTTTAAGTGGGTTGGTGTATCTAGAGTGCCTGCGCTAATACTCACTTGATTATCTTTATTGTTGTCCCAGAATATATTGCCACCACAATTTTCACAGAATCCTTTGTAGGTTCCAGGTGAACATTCATACCACTTTAAGGTACTTTCAGATTCCATCGTTAAGTGATCTTTATTAACTCGTGTCGCCGCAACATGATGACCACTGGTTTTACGACATTCTGAACAAAAACAATTAACAACATCTCGTGCGGGTCCATCGATTCGATATTTCACACCACCACAAAGGCAACTCCCTGTTAAATGAGAGCTTTCTTTATTATTAATGGTTAAAAGATCAGACATATCAACCTCTGCGACGACGGCGACCACCGCGCTCACGAGCACCTTCTGCTGCTGGTTCTCGATAACACGATAACCAATTCGCACAATCAGGGTCATTACCCATAACTACGTCTGCGGCACGAACAGCCTGAACGACTTCGGAGTGCAGTGGGTTAACGATAGCAGAGGTCATTCCTGCTCCCATCGCCATGCTGATAAATGAGGCATTAACCCCATTACGGTTTGGAATACCGAAGCTGAAATTCGAGGCTCCACAGGTTGTGTTTACTTTTAATTCATTGCGTAAGCGACTGATTAAATGGAGAACTTGTTTGCCGGCATCATTAATTGCGCCTACTGGCATGACCAGTGGATCCACAACAACATCTGCAGGGCTGATTCCATAATCTTGAGCGCGTTCTACTATTTTCTTTGCCACTTCAAAACGCACATCCGGATCTTCAGAAATACCTGTTTCATCATTTGATATTGCAACAACGGCACAGCCATATTTTTTTACTAAGGGTAAAACCACTTCTAATCTTTCTTCTTCGCCAGTAACCGAATTAACTAAAGCACGTCCCTGATACACTTCTAAACCGGCTTCTAAAGCAGCAACGATAGATGAGTCTATCGATAACGGCACATCGGTAATTGATTGTACAAGTTTGATCGTATCAGCCAATATTTTGGGTTCATCTGCAAGCGGAATACCTGCATTAATATCAAGCATTTGAGCGCCAGCGGCGATCTGTGCACGAACGTCTCTTTCTACACTGGTAAAGTCACCATTTTTCATTTCTTCTGCAAGAATCTTTCGCCCAGTTGGGTTTATTCTCTCGCCTATCATTACGAATGGCTTATCAAAGCCGATAATGACTTCTTTGCTGTGCGAATTTAAAACTGTGTGGGTCATGTTTCTCTCCAAATTACTCTGAATGATCTGAGTGTTTTATGTGCGAATGTGCATCTATTCTTATTTTTTAAGTTATTCCTGCGTCGAAGGTATCCAGGGTGTTCTATCACCCAAAACGCCTGATTTCATTACGAGTTCTCTAACGGCGGACTCTTGTCTGTATGCCATCACATGAATCCCTGCAACCCCCTGAATTTCTTTGAGTTGCTGCATTAATTCAATACAAATTTCTCGGCCTTCCTGTTTAGGATTTTCTGCGTCATCTAAACGTTTGATTACCCAGTCAGGAATGTGGATACCTGGCACATTGTCTCGAATCCAGGTTGCAGATCGGGCCGATGCCATGGGGCCAATACCGGCTAAAATAAAAACTTTATCAAGTAAGCCTTTGTCTCCGGCTCGATCGATGTATTCTTTGAAAACAGGGATGTCGAAACAATATTGTGTTTGTATAAATTGAGCGCCTGCTTCAATTTTTTTTGCCAAACGATCAACTCTGAATTCTTTTGGTTCTGCAAAAGGATTTGCTGCAGCGCCAAGAAATGAATGTGGTGGGGTGTCTAATTTACGACCACTCAAGAAACGGCTTTCATCTCGCATGGTTTTTAGGGTATTAAGTAAGGTTACAGAGTCTAAATCAAATACTGGTTTTGCTTCTGGGTGATCACCTGCTTGTACGCCATCACCTGTTAAACAAAGCATGTTTGCCACACCCATGGCTGATGCACCTAAAACATCTCCTTGAATAGCGATACGGTTTTTATCGCGGCAAGAAATTTGCATTACCATCGAATAGCCTTTACGAGTGAGTAAAGAACACACTCCCACGCTCGACATGTGACAGTTTGCACCGGAACCATCAGTGGCATTGATAGCATCAGCTACACCATCGAAAAGAGCAGCTTGTTTAAAGACCTCTTGTGGGTCAGCAGAATCAGGAGGAGCCATCTCTGAAGTTATCGTGAAATGGCCTTCACGTAATACACGTTCGAGTCGTCCAAAAGATGTATGACCGGGTAATATGGGTAGATTTTCACCGGGAATTGGCTCGTCCATAAAACTCATGACGAGGTATCCTTAGCAGACTTATTTTCGTGTTTAATTTTTATTTCATTTAGCCATGAAGAACGTCCTTTAAGACTATGATCTACCGCAATTTGTACATTTAAAATAGATTCTCTTGATCCAGCTATTGATTGATTATTGTTGATAATTTGATCGCCACGCCAGGCTTCAACCCATACACAACGCATATCGGGTTTTACTTCGCAATTGCCGTTAGCTCTCACGCCACCACAAGGGCCATTTCTTAATGTTTTAGGACAGTTCATGGGACATGACATGCCGGTTTCATGAAGTACACATTGACCGCACATTTGGCAGTCAAAGAGTAAGCCTTTTACGTGTTTTTCAACAAAGGCGACAGGCTTTTCAACACGCTCATAACCTATTTTTTTCCATACAGGGTGCAGGGCACTTAAAGTATTCTCTAATGTTTTATAAACGCTATTGAAGCTCTTCGCATGACTCACTGTCCATTTACGAACCGAGTACATTTTTAAGCGTCTCCGCCCGAGTTTGCCTGGTCTGTGTTTTCTGGGAGTAAGCCTTTGTTCCTGATGATTCCATCTAATTTTTCATCAGTGAACTCTGCTTCAATCTGATTAGCTACGCTCTCCACAAGTTCGTTTATATCACCTTCTTGTTTGGTATTTGTGCGCTTCCAGTCCTCAAGATAAGCATCGCTATCGATTTTCTTTGCGCGCATCGCGGCGCGGTCAATAGCTTCCTGAAAACGTGCTGGTAATAGTTTTTTTGCTCGTTTACGGCCTTCCTGAACGGTGACTTGCGATGGAATATCGCGCCAATAAATGATCACTACTTTAGGCACTAGGCTGTTTTCTCCAGAGAAGTGTTTAATGTCAGGTTTTCAATATTAATAACCTGATTTGATATTTTATTTAACTCGTCTTCCATTTCGCCATAACCAGTGAAAATGCGCTCATAAGCAAGACCAAGACGAGATGCGGATTCCTCAGCTTTCTGATCGAGTTCCGGGTTATCGGTTTGCGCTAAATAAATAAGTTTTTTGTAATTGCCAAAATACATTTCAAGCAGTTCCGGCTTACGATCAAGACCTAGCATTTTCCACACATAGGTCTCGAAATGCTGGGTAAGGAAATCAGTGAGATAAAAAGTGCCAATTTCGGCTTCATGCAAGTCATTAAAGGCATCATGACCGGTAAAAAACTGATAACAATGTGCCCCAGGTAATCTGCTTGTGCCGGTTTCTTCTAAAACAACATCTAATAACCCGCCAGTGCCGCAATCCCCATAAGCGACGAGAATTTCCCCGTCGTTATGTGTTCGAATCTGTGTGATTTTTTCGCGAACTGCATCAGGTATTAATGCCGGTGTTGAATGGTATTTCGCGGGCAGACAGTCAATATTAAAATGATCCCATTGGTTTAGTGTTTTCAATGCAACAAGCTCATTAGCCAGTGCACCACAAGCAATAATATTTAAAACTTGTTTAGGATCAGATTTCATCTCATCAACTAGCTCTGCGCAGAGCAACCTGCTCTTTGGCAATATCAACGGCAGAAGCGGCATCACGACAATAGGCATCCGCACCGACTGCTTCACTGAATTCTTCATTGAGTGGCGCACCGCCGACGAGCACGATATAGTCTTCACGCAAGCCTTGGGCAACCATCTCATCGATGACAACTTTCATATACGGCATAGTAGTAGTTAGTAGTGCAGACATTCCCAATATATCGGGTTTGTGTTCTTCAAGAGCCGCGAAAAAATCTTCGGCTGATTGATTGATGCCAAGATCGATCACTTCAAATCCTGCACCTTCCATCATCATCTTAACCAGGTTTTTACCGATATCGTGGATATCGCCTTTAACCGTTCCGATAACCATTTTGCCGGCACGACTGCCATCTGATGCTGATAGAAGAGGGCGTATTACTTCCATGCCGCCTTTCATTGCATTGGCAGATGAAAGCACTTCAGGAACGAATAATATGCCATCTCTGAAATCAATGCCGACGATGGTCATGCCACCCACTAACGCTTTGGTTAAAACATCTCCCGCTTCCCAACCACGTTTTAATAGAATTTCTGTTCCTTCAATGACTTCTTCTCTGAGACCATCATAGAGATCGTCTTGCATTTGTTCGACTAACTCATCGTCATCGAGTGCATTTAAATCAATATCTTCTTCGTCGTCATAGTTTGAATCATTATCGTTTTCAGCCATATTTAAACCCTATGTTAAACCCTGTAAAAGTGAACCTGATTAGTAAGCGCATTTCTGTAATTTAATAAAGTGTATGGTTTAACGATTAATTCTGCTCCAGAATTAACGACTTACCGTTATCTGATTACGACGTACTTGGGTGAAACTACAAAAACCTCATACGCATATCCTAGGTAAAGGTTCTAATGCTGAAATTAAAATCATAAATTAATTAAAGTAAGAGCTAAAATTAAACGAAAACTAAACGTAAATAAATGAGTGTTGACTGTTAAACGCAAGTGATAGGAGAGAAGTTATGGATAAAGAAAGATTTGAATTGGGCTTAAACCAACGGAAAGCGACGCTAGGGGCCGAATATGTAGAAAACACGCTTCAATCCGCAGATGATTTTAGCCGACCGTTTCAGGAAATGATGACCGAATGGTGCTGGGGATTTGGCTGGGGCGATGACGTAATCGATCTAAAAACACGATCACTGATGAATCTCACCATGATTGCGGCATTAGGGAAAATGCAGGAATGGGAATTACACCTGAAAGGCGCGTTAAAAAATGGCGCATCGGTTGAAGAAATTCGGGCAGCCATTCATGCCATTGCGATCTATTGTGGTGTGCCACAAGGGGTAGAATGTTTTCGTATTGCGCGAGAGGTTTTAGAAGCCGAAGGTAAGCTTTAATCTAAAAAAGTGCCTCAAAGTAGGGGGGTGACTAATATTGGTTCTTAAATACCTTGTTTTAAGTCGTTGCCAGTTGTGGTTGGCGTTTTGCCCATGGTCGTTCATCAATGGGTAAATGGATAATTGCCGAGAACCCGCCCACTCCAACCCCAATCCACCACACAATATTGTAGTTACCAAATAAATCGTAAAGGCTTCCACCTAGCCAGACACCGAGGAATCCGCCGAGTTGGTGTGAGAAAAACACCAGTCCATAAAGCGTGCCCATATAACGTAAGCCATAGATATGCGCAATCAGTCCTGAGGTTAATGGCACCGTTGCTAACCAGAGTGCGCCCATAGTGACAGAGAAAAATACCACAGAAGCAGGTGTTATCGGATTAAGAATAAATAGCGCAGCGATAATTGTGCGCAACATGTAAATGCTTGCTAATAAATACTTTCTTGAATATCTGCTTCCGAGCCAGCCAGCGAGTAAAGTGCCTCCAATATTAAACACACCGATGATGGCTATCGATACCGCACCAAGCGTCGTGGTACTCGAAACCCCAAGCGTTTGCATGATGCTGTCGGGCGAAATAACGCTACACATTTCCGCAATAAACGCGGGGAAGTGCGCGGTGATAAATGCAAGCTGGTAACCACAGGAGAAAAAGCCAAGGAAGATAAAAGCAAAGGTGGGGTCTTTAAAAGCCTTCTTTAAAACAGCACCCAGGGATTCATCATTTTTTTCAACTTTAGGTGGCGGTGGCACGCGCATAAAGGTTAATGCGAATAATGACAATAAGATAAACCCTGCAAACATCATGAAAACAGATTGCCATTGCATGCTTTGAAGCATGGCTTGCGCTAACGGAGGCCCCACAATCTGACCAGCAGAACCAGCTGCCGTTGCGATTCCAAGAGCCATGGAGCGGTGTTTATCAGATGCGGCGCGCCCAACGACCGCTAAAATAACGCCGAAACCAGTTCCGGCAATTCCAAAACCAACCAGAATTTCCAGAAACTGGTGTTGACCAGGGGTAATCGCAAACGAAGAAAATATCAAACCCGCGGCATAAAAAAGTGCACCCGTGATAATCGCTTTACGGTCGCCATATTTCTCTGCAAGCGCACCAAAAATAGGTTGCCCGATACCCCAGAACAGATTTTGAATGGCAATGGCAAAAGAAAAATCAGCCCTTAACCAGCTGAATTCAGTGGCGATAGGAATTTGAAAAACACCAAATGACGCCCTGATAGCGAAGCTCACCAGAATAATGATACAGCCCGCAATTAATACAGGCGTGAATAAGGAAGTACTCTTGGTTGTCGTGTCAGCAGTAGTCATAGTAACGATGTTTAGGGAGAAGTAACTTCTCGGATTAAATAATTATAGACACAATCGGAGTCGTGCATAGTTTTTAGTGATAGTTTGTTTAACGATGATCAAAATAGTCTTATTGCAAAAACATATCTAATTGTTAATACAGAACTATGTCATCAGGAAATCGGATTAGCTTTAGGGGATTATTAAAAAAGTGCCTAATGCTAAAGCTAATAATCGAGTTTAACGTTTCTACAAGACGAAACGAAAAGCTCGCTAAAAGGTGGGGGGTGTCATTTTTACGTCATTCTTAATCACCGTTGCGACATCTATTTAAGCCTTAATGAAAGTAGCTTGGTTTGGTGGGATAATTGAGAGCTAATTCCATAATCCTAAGTAAAAAAACATGTCGACACTATTAAATGATTTACTAGAAGAAAAAGGCGTTCTCTTAGCAGACGGTGCAACTGGCTCTAATCTATTTGGTGTGGGCTTGCAGACAGGTGATGCACCAGAGCTTTGGAATACTGATCACCCCGATAGGATTTCGCAGCACTACCGTAATTTTGTTGAAGCGGGTTCTGACATCATCTTGACCAATACTTTTGGTGGCACACATTTTCGAATGAAATTGCACGGCGCAGAAAAACGTGTCGAAGAACTCAATGTCAATGGTGTTAAATTACTCAAAGCTGAAATTGAAAAATCAGGTCGTCAAATTGTCTGTGCTGGTTCAATGGGGCCAACGGGTGAGCTTGTTGTACCGTTAGGAACTATGACTCATGAACAGGCTGTTGAAGCTTTTCGTGAACAAGCAGAAGCGTTGAAGAAAGGCGGCGTAGATGTTTTCTGGATTGAGACACTGTCATCTAAAGAAGAAGCAGCAGCTGCTGTTGAAGCCTGTGCAGGTTTAGGTTTGCCGATTGTGACTACTTACAGTATCGACACCAATGGTCGCACTATGATGGGCTTATCTCCAGATGATATCGTGAAAGCCTCAGATGATATGCCTACACCACTGATTGCATTTGGCTCTAACTGCGGTATCGGCGCGGCAGAGTTACTCGCGGCGGTTGTGAATATCAGAACTGCATTGGGTGATAAAGCTGATGAGACGATTATTATCTCGAAAGCCAATTGCGGCGTACCACAGTATATCGATGGCGAAATCGTCTACAGCGGAACAGAAGCAATCATGGCAGACTATGCTGGGATGGCTATAGATGCAGGTGCCAGAATCATTGGTGGTTGTTGCGGTACATCTTATAACCACGTAGCCGCAATGCGCAAAGCGATTGATAACCATACCAAGGGCGAATCTCCCAGTAAGGAAGAAATTGAACAGCGTTTGGGTGAGTTAAGCACTGGCGCAATTGCTCAATTGGAAGGCAAGTTATCTATTGCTGAAGGGGCGTATGTGCAGAAGGATGCACCGAGACGTTCTCGTCGTAGGAAATAATACTTATAGAGAAAGTGCCTCGCACAGCATAAATTCCAAAATCGTTTTAAAGCAATAAAAACGAGTTGTCATTCAAAAGTAGGGGGGTGTCATTATTTAAATGCACCCCTCTACTTATAAGCACTTTTTGATTTTTATTATAGGCATCAGTGTTTTTCGTAGATCTGCTTGTTTGTATGGCGCATTGCACAAACTATCCATAACTCCCCATCACTTTCTGCAAAGCAATTTTTTATAGTTTAAGTCCTAACATAAAAAAAGGTTTTCAAAGTGCACGTGAAAATGATTCTTCCTTCTTTGCAGGAAGCTGGTACTCCTGAGTGGAGGCCTATTAAGTACTCTCTATTTCCTCCGCTTGGTTTGGCTACTCTAGCTGCCTATCTTGATTCCGGTGATAATGTAGAGCTGGTTGATCAACACGTTGAAACGCTTAAATTGGATGATGAGCCTGATCTAGTGATTATTCAGGTATATATCACCAGTGCATCCCGTGCTTATGCGATTGCAGATCATTATCGTGCTAAAGGTTGTTATGTTTGCCTCGGTGGCTTGCATGTGACTTCCTTACCTGAAGAGGCAGCGCTCCATGCTGATTCTATTTTTCTAGGGCCGGGGGAAGAAACCTTTCCGCAATTTCTAGATGATTTTCGTATGGGTGTTGCGCAATCACGTTATTTTTCCAGTGTGCGAACACTAGAAAAACTGCCTCCAATTCGGCGTGATCTTATCAAGCGGGAAAAGTACCTGGTTCCGAATTCTATCGTGGTCACGCGTGGTTGTCCGTATCACTGCACCTTTTGTTATAAGGATGCCTTTTTTGAAGGTGGTAAGTCTTTTTATACTCAAAGAGTCGATGATGCATTAGCAGAAATTGATCGTCTGCCGGGTAAGCATCTCTATTTTCTTGATGATCATCTTCTGGGAGATCCACGCTTTGCCAAAGCATTGTTTGATGGCATGAAAGGAATGGGGCGTTTGTTTCAGGGGGCATCTACCGTCAATGCAATTCTCAAAGGTGATTTGATAGAGCGTGCGGCTGATGCCGGAATGCGAAGTGTCTTTATCGGTTTTGAATCTCTTGGAAATAACAGCTTGGCCTTTTCCAATAAGCAACAAAATATAGGGCGTGACTACGACAAAGTAATACGTCGGCTGGATGATTTAGGCATTAAAATTAACGCCAGTTTTGTATTTGGTTTAGACGGTGATACGCCCGATGTTTTTGATCAAACCGTGGATTGGGCAGTTTCTAAAGGAATAACTACTTCTACTTTTCATATAGCCACACCATATCCGAGCACAGAATACTATCGTCAAATGCAAGCTCAGGGACGTTTAATGACCAATAACTGGGATTTATACGATACTCGAAATGTGGTTTTTGAACCCAAAGGTATGACTCAGGAACAGCTAAAATCGGGTTATGAACGCGCTTATCAAGATTTTTACTCCTGGAAAAATATCTATCGTTCCAGTCAACAACATGCCAACTTGAACCAGCGTTTTAGACACTTTGCCTATAGCTCAGGCTGGAAGAAAATGGAGCCAGTGTGGAATTACGCGATTCAATCTGGCTTACTGGAGAAAATGCGAAAGGTATTGGAAATTACCTTGGATGGTAAGCAAAAAGAGGCAAGATCAGATGATGTACATACACTGCAAAGAGAATGAAGCGCCCAGGCGTACTATTCGTAAGTAGTATGTTTTAATAATTTAATCACCCCCCATATATGGTCTCCTCCATTTTTGCAAAATAATATTCAACCGTTTTGACAGGGATAGATTTGCTTCCAT
>NZ_CANLZW010000049.1 GCF_947495625.1 uncultured Cocleimonas sp. | reverse complement strand
TGGAAGCAAATCTATCCCTGTCAAAACGGTTGAATATTATTTTGCAAAAATGGAGGAGACCATATATGGGGGGTGTCTTTCTCTAAGGTATTTATCTACCTTTAAGAGATATTCGAATCAGGGAATGACGCTTTTCTCTTATCCATAAATGCAATCAGCGCTTCATCAATAGCAGGATCCATTTCTGGTAGCTCATACTCTTTTAATTGCTTTTGATAGTAAGCATTCGCGCGCTGTTCCAGGCTTAGTTCTCCGTCTTCTTTCCATTTCTCGAAGCTATTATTGTCATTGATCGGTGAATGGTAGAAGGCTTCACGGAAGTTTGCCTGGGTATGCGCACAACCCAAGAAATGCTGGCCTGGACCCACTTCTTCAATGGCATCCATTGCCTGACCATTTTCACTGAGATCCACACCTTTAGCGTATGTCGCTAGCATTCCCGCCTGATCACAATCCATAATGAATTTCTCGTAACCCATTACCAATCCACCTTCCATCCAACCTGCGGTATGAAGTACAAAATTTACACCAGCATTGATTGCTGGCCATAGGGAATTAGAAGACTCATAACCCGATTGCGCATCAGGTACTTTAGATCCTGTAAAACCACCGCCAGAACGGAATGGAACACCTAATCGACGTGCCAAGGATGCCATGACATTCAGCACTAAAGCAGGCTCAGGCGTTCCGAACGTTGGCGCACCAGAAGCCATCGACATGGAACTTGCAAAAGTGCCAAAAATCACCGGTGCACCCGGATTTACCAATTGAGCAAACGCCATACCTGCGAGTGCCTCTGCTAATGCTTGCGCGCAAGTACCCGCAACCGTTACTGGTGACATCGCACCCGCAAGAATAAAGGGTGACACGATACAGGCTTGATTGTTTTTAGCGTAAACCTTAAGTGCACCTAACATGGTGTCATCGAATGACATCGGCGAGTTGGCGTTGATCAAACTGGTTGTAATTGTTTTTGGTCTGCCCGTAGCTTCATCGATATAGTTATCGCCAAACAAGATTTTACACATATCGACAGTGTCTTGCGCACGCTCACCCGCAGTAACCGAACCCATAAATGGCTTATCCGAGTACTTCATATGTGTGTAAATCATATCGAAGTGACGTTTATTTACCGGTAAATCTACAGGCTCACAAACCGTTCCACCAGAATGATGTAAATGCGGAGTCATATACGCTAATTTAACGAAATTACGGAAGTCTTCGATCGTGGCGTAACGTCTACCTTCATCCATATTTTGAATGAACGGGCTACCATAAGCCGGTGCAAGAACGGTATTTTTACCGCCTATTTCAACACTTTTAGCCGGATTTCGTGCATGTTGCGTATATTGCGCGGGTGCACTATCTTGAATAAGCTTGCGACACATTCCTTTGGGAAAACGAACTCTCTGACCGTCAACCGCTGCCCCTGCTTCCTTCCACATTGCTAATGCGTCAGGGTCGTCCTTAAAATCGATTCCGGTTTCTTCAAGAATTTTATCTGCATTGGCTTCGATGAGAGCCAAACCTTCTTCCCCCAAAATCTCGTATTCTGGAATTTTTCGGGTGATGTAAGCCGGAGCTACAACCGGTGCAGCTTCCTCTTTACCTCTTGAACGACGATTGCGACGACCGCGACTTGGACTAGGCATAGTGATTACGCTCTTTATTTGTTATTTATACATCTGACATTATCTTACGAGCTTGTACAGACGAAAAGTATCTGCGCGACATAAGGATACATTCTCGCGCCATAGTTCTCACGGTGGAACAAGACTTTGTCTATACTTAGGCACCTATCAAACACTAGCACTTAAATAAAAAACCACTTATACAAAAAGTCACCCCCCTACTTTCAGGGCTTATTTCAGAAGATTACCTTGATGAAATTTCTACCAGCTTCAATGCAAAAATATCTGCCCTATCTAACCTTCCTATTATTGGCGCTGGCGTGGGGCTGTACTTTTGTCTTTATTAAAATCGCTAACGAATTTATCAGTGCCGAACAGATTGCCTTTTATCGCGTATTTTTAGGGTTTTTACTGGTAGCGGTTTACGGAATCATCAGCAAATCATTCGATCGTGAACACCTAAAACACTGGAAACATTTAATAGCGATTGCAGTGTTGGCTTCCCTGATGCATTTCCTGTTTTTTGCCAAAGGAACGGTATTATTAAATTCAGGCATAGCCGGCGCGTTAAGTGGTTCGATACCGCTTTTTGCGTTTGTATTATCGATCGCTTTCATCAAAGAAGAACACGCCACCTGGGTAAAACTCTGCGGGATTCTATTAGGTTTTCTCGGTGTCGTATTAATTGCCAACCCATTTAACGCAGGCGCAGATAGTGCAAATCTCTATGGGGTGATGTATTTACTCTTAGGCTCAGCCGCGGTAGGTGCATCATTTGTTTATGCCAAAAAATACATCGCCCCACTCGGAATCTCAGTCATCGCATTAACCGCCTACCAACTCGGTTTGGGCTTATTAATGATGATTCCTTTTATCGACTTCACAGGTATTTTAAACGTCTGGAGCACACCCAAAGCCATCGCCAGCACCATTATCGGTTTGGGATTAATCAACACCGCTATCGCGTCTATTGCCTACTATTACGTCGTTGATAAACTCGGTGCTGTAAGAGCATCATCAGTAACGTATCTACCGCCTGTGATCGCCATGATCATTGCTGTATTTTTACTCGGAGAAAAAATTCAAACACTGGACTATTTAGCGCTAGCTTTGATATTCGCCGGAATGTTGTTATTGCGAGAAAAGACAGCGTCTGAACCGTTGTAGTTGGCTAATTTAATACTAAAAAATGAGAACGTAAGCAAGTAGTTATTCCTATGCAGCACCTGTTAGCTTTGATTTAGAATCAACCGCAAGCCCAAGCAATAGCTAATTTGTCTCTATGTTTTTTGCATTGGGTTATATGAGAGCAACCTGCATCACCAAACATGTAATCAAGATTATCATCAGAATCAATTTGAAAAATATAATTCATGCGCTCTCCACATTCAGGGCAGTCTGGATACTCTACGCCTTGAACCCATAATGGCCAACCAAGTAACTTATCATTTGATAAAGACATATAATTTTTTTCATAAGCGTAGTCAAACTGTTCATCAGTAAATGACACACCTAGTTCATCCAATTCTTCACCACTCGGATAATCATTTTGGGGCTCCCAACCGGTAATGACTTTTTCTGGTAACTCTTCTTTGACTTGAGAAGGTTTATTGATTTTTGAAAATGCTTCATCAAAACCTAATACCCTGACTAAGGTACTTTTGGAGAAAGGGAAATACGCTTCTGTTTCAATTTCACATTCTTTTTCGCTGTTTGTGCAATAAAATACTTGTAGATAACCCTCTCCAAAAGGTTTGTTAGCGTCCTGTGGAAGTTCGTTCGAATTAAGCTGTGTAAACAATTGCATTGGTTCTTTACAGTTACCGCAACAAGGCCATTCTTCTGAATCTAGCAATACTGGGCTACCAGAAAATTTCGAAGTATCTCTTCCTCCTTTTTCTTCTTTTACTACAGGATACCAAGCCTTCCTTTTATGAGGATCGAGCACTTTTTTAATTTCTTCATCGGTAACCGTATTTGTTTTTGTCGACGTAATTGTCATTTTTTCTTTCTTAGTAAAAAAATCAAAGATACCCATTCTTTTTAATCCTATTCCCTGTATGTTTTTTTTGCGTCGCAGACAGCTTTCGTCTTGCTCAGAAGTTTATCAAACATAACTTTAATAATGCCATTTGCTTTAAGCTCGTCTTAAGTTTTACATACCTAACACGCTGACTACCATTAATCAGCCCAATTAGGGTTTAAGTATGTATTCAATTAGAGTGAAGAATAACCCCGTAAATCAAATTATAACAATTAGCTAAAACTATAAAAATAAGCCCTAGCTGATGTTTATGATATTTAAACTAATGAAAAAACTATCCGTTATATTATCGGTCTCATTTCTATTATTATCCTCTGCCTTCTCATTAAATGCGACACAGGATTCGACCGATATCAATATTAGTACTAGTGTTGATGAATATGTGAATTTCATAGGGACAGCTGCGGGTGCATCCAAATATTATACTGTCGATGAAATACAGCCCATTGGAGGCTCTAGCGCAGGACCAAGAATATCCTTAGGAACCTTAGGTCTTGAATCTAATCACCCTGGAGATTGTGATATAGCGTTTTCAGCCAAAAATAATTTTAGATTACGTCATACCGTAACAAATGAACGTTTAACTCATTTCCGGTTATTGTGGAAAGGTGAAGGAATGAGTGGCAATCCTGTGCGTACAAATAAATTGACCTTGCCATGTAATAGCAGTTCAACAACAATCAACTTTCAGGCCGTTGCTTATTTTAATCCAAACCCTCAAGCAGGTGTTTATCAAGATATCGTGACGGTGACTGTAACCACGCAATAATTCGATTGTTCTTTTAAAGAATAAAAAAAGACACCCTATTCAATTAGCAACACGCTTGCGAGTTAGCGCTATCCCCCAAATGATCAATAACATCGCCGCCAGGCTTTGCCATTCAATCGCTTCGCCCAAAATAAGCGCGCCGGTAAAATACGCCACCACAGGAATCACGTAATTAATGTACGAAAGAAACGTTGGACCTGCCTTGACGATAACAGCAAATAAAATAATGGTAGCAAACGCAGTCGGGCCGATACCTAGCCACAACACGGATAAGGTGGACTTTAAAGAGTAGCTTTGTTGCCACGGTAAATCCTGCCAGATCCACAACGGCACTATAGCGATGCTGGAAGTAATCATCACGCCAGCTGTCGTTACTACAGGATTATAGGAAGGTAATCGCCGCACCAAAATGGTATTTATCGCATAGCTAAAAGTGGCGAGTAAAATCAGTAGGCTACTCAGTAAGTTGCTGCGAGCTCCGGCTATCGACGGCCAAAGCACAATCGCCACGCCAGTAATACCCAACAGAAAACCGAGTATTTTAAAGCGATTGAGGCTTTCCCCTACCACAAAATAATGAGCCAAAATCATCGTCGCCAGTGGCATAAACGCCATCAACAATCCCGCAATTCCTGAGCTAACATCCTTCTGACCTGTAGAGATCAGAAGAAACGGCAACAGATTACCCATAATACCCAACAGCAAAAACACCGCCCAGGCCAACGGATCTGTAGGCAAACGCAAACCCTTGGCAAACATAAAAAGAGTGAGGATAATCGCTGCAATCAACACTCTCAGAGAGACTATACCCACAGGGCTAAAACTTTCCAGTGAGACAGCAGTAAACATAAATGACGTACCCCACAGCAGAATCAGCAGCAGCAGAGAAAGCCAGTCTTTAACAGTCGGTGTGTAGTTGGGAGTCAAGTATTTGAGTCGATGAGGATTAGTACTGGGGAGTTTAGACGACATCCTTCTAATCGTTTGATGTTTTTATAGATTTAATGCTTTTTAACGCTTCACTAAGAGGCAAATAATAGTTACTTAAAACACGCGGCGAAGTAGCAATAACCAACTATCATTAATATTCTAGAGTTGAGGTAATGTATAAATCTTCTCTGATTGTTTTAAATTATAGCTAGATGGAATTGATTTGATAACGAAGTTTCTAAATGCTGAAATAATTGGATTTTTTATTTGAGAGAGAATGCCAAACCTCCAACTTAAGTTTACAACCATATCAGCTTTACTTTTCCTTGCCTGTTGATATTTAGAAAATGCTGTATTAATTGGATATTTACTAATGTAATAACTAATAGCATAAGCATCTTCAATTGCCTGACATGCGCCTTGGCCCAAATTAGGCGTTGTTGCATGAGCGGCATCTCCAAGTAGGCAAACATTGTCATCGAACCAAGAGGATATTGGTTTCAAATCCGAAATCTCACTTTCAAATACTTTAGCAAAGTTTGTTTGCGATAATATTTTACGGACGACAGGATCGTAATCCTTAAAGGAATTTAATAAATCATTTTTAGCTAACTTCTGACTGCTGTTATGCAAGCCATACCAGTACACTTCATTTTTTGATATTTTAACAAAACCGAACCGAGAACCTTTACCCCACATTTCATTTAATTCACTTTGAAAGTTAATAGGTAATGTTATGTTTGAAATACCCCTCCAACACATTTGATTGGGTTTTCGTATTTCATTCTCTTTAAATAACTGGTTTCTCACAACTGAATTAATTCCATCGGCAGCAATAACAGCGTCACACTCTATTTGATCTCCATCCGAAAACAATATGGTTGTTTTGTTCCCCTGCTTTACATCAACAACTTTTTTATTAAACGTAATGCAGTTATTTTTAAGTTTATTGATTAGAAAGTGTTGTAAAACTCCCCGCTGAATAGCGACACTTTTAACGGCGTATTTTTCATCGAAATATAAGGTTTCAATTCTATTAATAGTCTGAAATTTATTAGTAGTAATATTTATCGATGTTAAAGAGTTTCCTAGTTGAGTTATCTCCCCCTTAAAACCCAATTTATCAAAAACTTGCATCGCATTATGTGCCAGTATTATTCCAGCACCGACAGGTTTTATTTGATCTGTTTGTTCATAGATTTGAAATGAAATGCCAAGCTTTTCTAAAAACAAAGCGGTAGTAAGTCCACCAAGCCCTGCTCCAACAATTACAATACTCATTTAGATGACATCCAAGTTTAGAAAAACATTACGCCGTGCTCAGCAGTAAAATGCGAGCGCGAGCGAGTAGTTTTTCCGATGAAGCAACTTATAGTAACTCTGCTCATTTAAATTTATCAGGATCAGTACTTTTACAAAATTCATCAGTTAACTGAGAAATAAGTTTTTCATCAGCTAAACCTGCACCACGGATAGCTAGTAATTGTAACCAAGCTTTAGAACGACTATGACCATCAAAAAGAGAACCCATTTCTTTATCGCGTTTTATAACTGTTTTGTAATGCAATAAATATTTTTCATGTGTTTCTTTATTTGTATCGTCAATAATATCTCGAAATTCAGCAAAGCAATTAGAGCAATATTTTTCTAGTGCTTTGTCTTTAATTTTTGTAAAAATTTTCCAATCTGATTCATTCATCATTTTCTTTTGAAATAGCATAATGCTCATATTATACAGAATAGGTAACTTTTGTTTTAGACACATAACGCCGCAATAAAAGGCGAGCTTGCGAGTCCAGCACAACGTGTTTTTGTTGTGCGATTTTTAATTGCCTTGTTATATTGGATTATGTTCTTTCACTCCAATATCCAGGTTTTCTGCTGTTATGCATTACAGCAACAACAAATACTGTATTTTCATTGGATTGATAAATTACCGAAAATGGAAATTTACTTAAAAGGAACCTCCGAAACCCCATTTCAAATTTTGGCCAAGTATTTGGGAGCTCGCGAATAGTTTGAAAGCTGGACTCTAGTTCAGATAAATAATCTTGACCTAAACCATCCGCTTGATTTTGATACTACTTATAAGATGATTTTATTTCTTTTACTACATCAGGATGAAACTGGATATTAAGCATTTAGCTAATAACTTCTTTTTTTATATTTTCCCAAGAAACACCTTTTACATCTCCAGACTCAAGCTCAACAAACCTCTGATGAGCAAGTTCAGCCCATGCTTTATCAACATTATCATCATGTTTTGATTCTAGCGAAGATATTAAACAATGGGCAACTAATGCTTTTTCATCAGAGCTTAACTCTCCAATATTTTGAATTACTTGATTAAAGACTGCAGACATTAAAAATACCTCCTTACATTTGTATTATTATTTTAGCATGGCACAATTTTCAATTCACTACTTTGAAATATAACGCCTCACTAAGTAAGGGGACGCCGATTATTTTAACTTAGCTTCATAATAAGGTTTAGTAGGTTGAAACTACAAACTTAAAAAGAAACCTTACTTAGGCGTTCCCTTTTTAGTGCCTTGTTATGTTTTTAATGACTCAAATTTTTAAAAAAGCAGGAATCTTGGTAACAATGGAATTTACTACGTAATTTCCCACTCTTATCAAAATTAGAGAAACAGCGGGTATTCCCCTTGTTGGAATGTATCCGATAAGGATTTGTATATATCCCAGCATTTTGATCGCCAATACTGATCTCAAAGTAATATCCAATTTTAAAAAAACCATGGCTACAGTCAAAGGATGCCCATCTTTCGTAGATTTTGCCCCTTTCAGTTTTTGTTTCTCCATACTTGACTTGTCTGGTATTCATACAACCAGCCTTCTCCATTAATTCTGCTGATTCTTCTAGAGTAGGGTATCGCTGATGTTCCTCATAAAAAGCCAATACATTTTTCTGCATCGGTTTTGATATTTCTTTTATGACTTTACTGTGATCTTTCATACAATCTGAATACCATTTGTAACCTAATATACCTAGCCCTACAAAAAGAGTAATTAAAACAATTTTTTTCGCGATCATATTTTGAGTGTACTCACTACTTTAGTATCTTTTAAATACTTCTGGATACCACATATTATTAACGCACCCCCCGTACTTTTAGGCACTTTTTATTCTTTTGAAACATAACAGTTTATTAGACAGCTTCTATCTATCCCACTCATTATCAGCATCAAAATTCTATAAAAATGAAAGCAAAGCCTAATGTACCGTCAGTATAACTATTTTTAATGCGAACAGATATAAATAGACGAATTCTGTCTATTTCAAATAGCGATGCTTCTGTCTATTTCGTATATACCATTCCTCATCATATAGTCACCCCCCTACTTTTACGCGGTTTTTACCGCGCCCTTCGGGTAGTCGTCGCTACGATGCAACATTGTCTCGTTACACTCGGCTTACCCTTCTAAGACTCGCTCTCTGAATCAATAACGGTATCTTGATTTGACTCTTCTGCTAATTTAGCCCGATCAGCTTTGCTAACGTATTTAGGTTTGCTATTTGTCGCTAATTTGGCTTTAGCCTTTTTGATACGAGACTTTACGATCTGAATACTTTTCTTACGACGGTTCATGGTTGCCTACTCAATGTGTATATATCGACATAATATCAGTTTCTCACAAAAAGCCGATCCATATAAGGCATAACGCCTTGCGGCGCTGGGGCAAAGCTTTAAAAGGCTTAAGTCACGGGTTAATAGGGATTTGTAAGGTCACCCCCCTACTTTTAAGTGACTTTTCATTTTATTATTTAAAATGACCAAAGGAACTTATGCTTTGCGGAATGATATTTATACGGCTACGCCTTTCCTTCGGATCAACGTAAAAATAGACACAACGACATTACCCTTCTTGTGTCCTAAATCAACATACCTATGCGCCTCTACAATTTCATCTAATGCGTAAATTCTATCTATTACTGGTTTCATATTGCCAGTTTCGATAAGTTTTTTAAGAAACTCCAGGTTTTGTTTACTCTCTCCAGCAACACCACAAATTAAATTTTTATTAAACAGTGATAATAAATTAGTAAACAAACCCGCATTGATAGAAATTAGTTTACCTTCTGTTTTGAGTATATTTTTGCAGGACGATAATGAAAGATTTCCTACTGTATCAAGAATGAAATCGTAAGTTTCTGTATTCTGTCTTGTAGTCATTTCATTAATATTATTCTTTGTATAATCAATAACGCTTTCCGCCCCAAGTGATTTAACTAAATCAATATTAGCGGTACTACACACCCCCGTTATTTTAGCTCCCAGGTATTTAGCAACTTGAATTGAAGCCGAACCAACAGCACCTGACGCGCCATTTATAAGTATGCTTTGACCTTTTTTAATTGCAGCTTTGTCTTTTAGAAAATGTATTGCTGTCAAGCCTCCAAATATAGCAGCGACGGCTTCTTCAGATGTTGCTCCATTAGGTTTTTTTACAAAAGCTTCTTTTTCAGATATACACATATATTCAGCATATGCACCAAAATGCATTCCAGCTGTTCCATATACTTCATCACCAATAGCAAATAATTTCACATCGTTTCCTATTGCCTCAATGACTCCTGAAAACTCCATTCCAGGAATTGTTTTTCTAGGCTTAAAAAGGCCAAAGACCAAACGTGTAGGCAACCAAAAACCGATAGGTACTCTGCAAGCACGGAGTCGAACATCTCCCGCTGTTACCGTACTCGATTGTATTTTTACTAAGACCTCACCTGTTTTTGGTACAGGCTTTGAAGTCTCTATAACTTTTAGAACTTCGGCAGACCCATATTTTGTCCATGCAATGGCTTTCATGTCGTTTATTGGTTCTCCTAAGTATATTTATCTGAGACGTAATGACACTTTATACAGCTAACATTTCAGAATCCAGCACAATGCAAGTTTCAGTGATATTTATGGAAGGAGTTATCACTGAAAAAGTGCGTCGCAAAGCATAAATTCCAATATCGTTTTAAAGACAACAAAAACGAGTTGTCATTCATAAGTGGGGGGTGTCAAAAATCTAATACTTTCTGCTGTCCTAATAAAAAATGTCACCCCCCTACTTATAGGCACTTTTTTTAACGCAAAAAAAAGGCTATCAAAAATGATAGCCCAACCACTAAACCTTTATCTGAAGAACGCTCTTAACTCGGGAATGAGAAACTAACACCTTCTTTAACACCCGTTGAAGGCCAACGCTGTGTAATTGTTTTACGACGTGTATAGAATCTTACTGAGTCTGGGCCGTATGCGTATAAGTCACCAAATAATGAACGCTTCCAACCACCAAAGCTGTGATAAGAAACTGGCACTGGTAACGGTACATTGATACCAACCATTCCAACCTGGATATTATCTGAAAAGTAACGAGCTGCTGCGCCATCACGGGTAAAGATACACGTACCGTTGCCGTATTCGTGATCGTTAATTAACTGCATCGCTTCTTCCATCGTCTCAGCACGAATTACTTGAAGTACTGGGCCGAAGATTTCGTTCTTATAGCTTTCCATCTCTGTAGTTACATTATCAATTAACGTAGCGCCAACGAAGAATCCATTTTCGTATCCTTCAACCGTTGGTTTACGTCCATCAACGACGATTTTCGCGCCATCTTTCTCAGCACTATCGATGTAGCCAACCACTCTTTCCTGACTTTCACGAGTGATCAATGGACCGAAGTCATTTTCTTTCTCTTTCGCTTCACCGACTTTTAACGGCTGCATGCCAACTTTCATCTTTTCGATCAATTCGTCTGCTGCGTTATCACCCACGGCAACGGCAACTGATAGCGCCATACAACGCTCTCCTGATGATCCAAATGCTGCACCTAGTAGTTGGTTTACTGCGTTATCCATGTCTGCATCTGGCATTACGATTGCGTGATTTTTTGCGCCACCCAGTGCCTGACAACGCTTACCGTTAGCAGTAGCTGTGGTGTAAATGTATTCAGCGATATCAGTAGAACCTACAAAGCTCACTGCTTGAACGCGCTTGTCATGCAGTAAGGTATCAACCGCTTCTTTATCACCGTTAACAACATTCATTACGCCATCAGGAAGTCCTGCTTCTTTGAATAATTCAGCGATGAATAATGTTGATGATGGATCTCTTTCAGAAGGTTTAAGGACAAATGTATTTCCGCAAGCAATCGCCATTGGGTACATCCATAACGGTACCATTGCAGGGAAGTTGAATGGTGTAATACCTGCAACAACACCTAATGGCTGGAACTCACTCCATGAATCGATATTTGGACCAACGTTTTTGCTGTGCTCGCCTTTTAGGAATTCACCCGCGCCACATGCGTATTCAATGACTTCGATACCACGCTGTAATTCACCCGCCGCATCGTGACAAATTTTTCCGTGCTCATCGCCGATCAACTCACAAATCTTATCTGCGTTTGCTTCTAATAAAGCTTTGAACTTGAACATGATTGTAGAACGTTTTCCGACAGGCATGTTTCTCCACGCTGGAAAAGCAGCTTGTGCTGCAGCAATCGCTTCTTCAACGGTTGCTTTTGATGCGAGTGAAACTTGCTTACTCACTTCGCCCGTTGCTGGATTATATACATCCTGAGTGCGATCACTGCCTGTACCGCTAGTGATTTCACCGTTTATTAAGTGTCCAATCGTTGTCATTTTTTCCGTCCTTTAAAATTCTGTTTCTGTTTAAATAAGCTCTACAAAGATAGCTTAAGATTCTTTTTTTACAATGTTAATCCAGTTCTCTGATTGACTCGCCAAGCGCATTAACCAGACTATCAATCTCTTCTTTTTCTACCGTAAAAGGTAGACCAAGCTGGATCATATCGCCACCGTATCTGACGTAAAATCCTTTCTCCCAACATTTCATCGCTATCTGATAAGGACGCAACATCGGTTCTCCCGGTGCTGCCTCAATCGTTAAGCCTGCGGCTAAACCGTAGTTACGAATATCGTGAATATACTGCGTACCTTTGAGGCTATGGATACTTTCTTCGAAATAAGGCGACATCGATTTCACGCGTGTAACCAACTGATCATCTTCTAAAACATTCAAGGCTGCTAAACCGGCAGCACAAGCCACAGGATGCCCCGAATAGGTATAACCATGTGGAATCTCCAGGGCATACTCTGGCCCGCCATTTTCCATAAAGGTATCATAAACATCTTTTCTGGTAATCATCGCGCCCATTGGCACAGTGCCATTGGTGACCTGTTTAGCGATGGTCATCATATCCGGTGTAACACCAAATTCTTCTGCGCCCGTATTTGATCCCACACGACCAAAAGCAGTGATTACTTCATCAAATATAAGCAGGATATTGTGTTTGGTACACACTTCACGCAGGCGTTTTAAATAACCCACTGGTGGTGGAATTACCCCTGCCGAACCAGCCATTGGCTCTACAATTACTGCAGCGATATTTGACGCATCGTACAGCGCAATCATTTCTTCTAGCTCAGTGATTAAATGCGCACCTGTTTCTGGCATGCCTTTGCTGAATAGGTTTTCAGGCAACATGGTGTGCTGAATGTGACTGGCTTCTAACGCCGGACCAAACATAGCCTTGTTCGGACCTATTCCGCCAACACTGATTCCACCCCAGTTCACACCGTGATAGCCTTTCACTCGGCCAATAAATCGATTCTTAGTGCCATGACCTTTTTTACGCCAATATGCACGGGCTACTTTTAACGCCGTTTCTACAGATTCTGATCCTGAGTTTGTGAAAAATACGCGATCCAAACCATCAGGCATAAATTCTGTAATTCTATGTGCTAATTCAAACGCTTTTGGATGACCGAATTGAAACGCGGGTGAATAATCCAGTTGCGCAATTTGCTTACTTACCGCTTCGGTGATTTCAGGACGACTATGCCCTGCTCCACACGTCCATAATCCTGATAGGCCATCAAATACCTGACGTCCTTCTGCATCGGTATAATATTTACCTTCGGCAGAAACGATCATACGAGGGTTTTTCTTGAATTCTCTGTTCGCCGTATAAGGCATCCAATAGCTATCTAGTTGCTCTTGCGTAAGATTACAACTTGCCAACACTTCACTTTTACTCTGCATACTCACTCACCTCTTGCTGTCGGTATTCCATGTGTTACATGAATACACTGCAACTATCCCTATCAAATTTGAGTACGCTATTATGGACTTATTATTAGGTTATTAAATCAAAACATATTAAACTTAGTTTAAGCATTTACTTAACTTAATTATTTTCGTTATATAAATTAATGGATAATTCGGCTTATTTCTCTGCGTATGAAAATACCGAATATGATTTCATATGACAATTTTTTTGATGACGATATCTAATGGCTTTTAATTCATAATAATGACTTCTCAAACATCCAAAAAAAGCTTACTCCCGCATAAGATTGGCGACACTCATATTCGGCTGTTACGTATTTATAAAACAGTGATTGAATCAGGGGGGTTTGCCTCCGCAGAGATTGAGTTAAACATCAGTAGACCTGCAATCAGTCTTGCTATTTCTGAATTAGAATCTTTACTCAATATGCGCCTCTGCCATCGAGGTCGTGCAGGGTTTTCTGTTACTGACGAAGGCGAAGAAGTCTATCAAGCGGCGTTACAGTTATTAGGTAGCCTCGAAACCTTCAAGTCTCAAGTGAATGCAATCAATAGAGAATTGAAAGGCGAATTCAATATTGGTATTACTGACAATTTGGCCACCATGCCGCAAATGCACATCACCCAGGCATTGGCGGCGTTAAAAGATCGTGGACCCGATATCGTTATCAATATCCGTATGATCCCACCCAAAGACATCGAAACAGCGGTTATAGATGGGCAACTTCATATTGGTGTAGTTCCTGATTTACGCGTACTTTCCGGGTTGAATTACATACCGTTGTATAAAGAAAAATCATTACTCTATTGCAGTAAAGAACACCCCCTATTTTCTAAAGATAATTCGACTTTGAGTACAGAAGCGCTTGCGGAGTTTGAAGCCGTTTTACCCGCTTACCCTCAAGCCGCTGAAACTAAACAACAACAAAAAAAGCTAAAAGCTACCGCCACTTCAACTGATCGAGAAGGAATAGTCTTCCTGATATTGACTGGACGTTACATCGGTTTCTTACCTATCCACTTTGCAGAACGCTGGGTGAAAGACGGCTTACTTGCAGAGATTCAGCCAGAACAACACAATTTCGTCACGCATTATTCAGCGATTGTTCGAAAAGGTGCTAGAACCAACCTTATTTTAGAAAGCTATTTAGAAGAACTAAACACCACTCTAGAATAAAATCACTCTTTAAAATCCCTGATCTAAAAAAATGCCAAGCTCTGCATAAATTCTATTTACGTTTTTAAAAAACAAAAACGTAATATCATTCATAACTAGGGAGGTGACTTTTGTACTATCCTTATTTTTCACAAACACTCATTTAGGAATTAATTAGATGTCAGCGCTTTTTTCTGAACTTAAAATCAAAGATATTACCTTTCGTAACCGTATCGGGATTTCACCGATGTGCCAATATTCGTCAAATCATGGTGTAGCGAATGATTGGCATTTAGTACATCTCGGTTCACGTGCCGTCGGTGGTGCAGGATTTATTATGGCAGAAGCCACTGCTGTTACTCCTGATGGACGTATCACGCCTAAATGTGCGGGTTTATGGAACGATGAGCAAATAGAGCCACTGACACGCATCAATAGCTTTGTAAAAGACCATGGCGCTGTTATCGGTATTCAGATTGGTCATTCCGGTCGTAAAGGTTCAGCAGCCACACCTTGGAACGGTGGTGCACATTTAGGCACTGACGAAGGTGGTTGGGAAATGATCGCACCGACTGATCAAGCATTTGATCAGGATGGAACACGTTTGATGAGAGCCCCGCATCAAATGAGTCTGGATGAAATAAAACACATCCAGAATGCATTTGTAGAAAGCGCCAAACGTGCTTTAACAGCAGGCTATCAATTACTGGAAATTCATGGCGCGCATGGTTATCTGTTACACAGCTTTTTTACGCCTTTAGTAAATAACCGTGACGATGAATATGGTGGAGACATCAAAGGTCGCGCAAAAATGATGTTGGAAACGGTCGATGCAGTTCGAGCTGTCTGGCCAGAAAATCTACCTTTGGCTGTACGCTTTTCTGCAGTTGACTGGATTGATGGTGGACTATCGATTGAAGATAATATTCAAATGGCGAAATGGCTGAAAGATCGTGGTGTTGATATTGTTGATTGTTCCGGCGGTGGCGCAACACCAGAAGCAAGAGCATCTATGGGTGAACGTACTGCGCATCAACCAGAATTAGCCGGACAAATTCGCGAACAAGCGAACATTATGACAATGGCAGTTGGTGGCATTACAGATGCGAAACAGGCTGAAGAAATTATCGCGTCTGGGAAGGCAGATATCGCATTAATCGCCCGTCAAAGCTTGCGTGACCCATACTGGCCAATACATGCAGCTACTGAGTTAGGCGTATCTAACAAGATACTGATGCCGGTACAGAATGGTTTCTTTGTAGGTAGTTAATATTAAGGTAGTAGGTATTTAGTTAGCTAACTAGATAAATAGACGAGTAAGAGCAGAAACAAAAAAGGCGGTCGTTATTTCTAACGACCGCCTTTTCTTTTTGCTTAATCAAGTACCTTAGTTAATGACTAAAAAGTACTCAATAAAAGCAAATGACATATAAATATTACTTAGCAATCAAACGATCTGGAACAGTCAATCCGATTTCTTTGTAGTATTTAGCCGCACCAGGATGAAGTGGTAACGGTAGACCTGCCATTGCAGAATCTTTATTCATCGCTTTAGTCGCTTTATGAATCGCTTGCAAGAATGGTAGGTTTTCATACAGTGCTTTAGTTAATAGGTATACGTGATTCTCATCTACACTTGCATTTACTGCCAGGAAGTTAGGCTGCGCAATAGTTGTAACATCAGCATCTTGTCCAGGGTAAGTACCTGCTTTGATAGTAAATGGCGTCCATAATTCACGTCCACCATCCATCGCTTTCATTTCTTCAGGAGTCGTATTTAACAGTGTGAATTTACCTGTGTTTGCAGCCATTAACTTAGTAATAGCGCCTGTTGGAGTTCCTGATGGAATGCCAACACCCGATAATTGACCATTAGCCAATGCATCAGCAGTAGGACCGTAACCAGAGTAAACTAGTTTGTAGTCTTTTTCGATATCCATACCAAGGCCTTTCATTAATACCTTGTTTGAACCTAAAGTTCCTGAGTTTTGCTTACCGAAACCCATCGACTTACCTTTCAGCGCAACCATATCAGCCATTGTGCCTGTTTTCGCATCTTCTTTACTCACGATGAATTGCTCAACATTCTGCCACAACATAGTTACCGAACGCATATTGGTTTGCTTAGCCGTTACTGGGCCAGTACCTGTAGCTGCGTAAGAACCGTATAGACCCTGTAAAATTGCAAAATCTGCTGTACCCGCACCCATTGCCTGTACGTTAGCGCCAGAACCAGCCGAGTTAACTGCGGTAAGGCTGAAACCTTCTTTAGGTAATAACTTAACTTTTGATAATGTTGAAATCGCAGTTCCAACCGGATGGTATGTTCCACCTGTTGATGCAGTATTCAGTACATAGTCTTTACTATCTGCAGCATTAACACCAGCTACAGCCAAAGTAAGAGCACTCACTGATAGTAATTTAATTAGTGTTTTTTTCATTGTTTCTCCTTATGGATTTAATATTTTAAATATTTGAAATTATTATAAATTTAACGATTAAAGAACGATATCAGGTCCAAATTAGCTTTGTAAAAATGCAATACAAAAGCTAATAAAATACCTATTAAAAACCTCTAAATTTTTTTCGTCGTTACTAGTATAGGATAATAAAATCGATCGGCACTTAATTGTATGAAATTAATGAGGTCTTTCCGGTTTTTTCCTAAATTTTGATAAAAAATATACAAAGAAGTCGACAAAGATGGCATCACTGCCAATATTATTTTATCTGGACGAATTGCCGCAGAGATTATCACAAAGAGTAACGCCAAAATTCCTATCGCAATCAGCGTTTCAGGTGTTTGAGGAAGTGCCCTTCTAACAACTTGAAGATAAATACGATAGTAAATGTAATTGTCAGATAGAACAGACCGACACTGATGAAAGATTCAAAAGGCGCATAGTATCGAGAGTTAAGTATTTTCGCAGCACCAAACAAATCTACTAATGTAATCACGCCTGCTAGTACTGTCGCATGCAGCATAAAGATCACTTCGTTTCCGTACATAGGGATCGAACGTCTGAACGCACTGGGGAATATAATGTGGCGATATTGATCCCAGCGGGACATGCCGTATGCCACAGCGGCTTCAATTTCACCTTTTGGCGTTTGCAGAAAAGCACCACGAAATATTTCTGCCGTATACGCAGCGGTATTCAGCGCAAACGCGATAATCGCACACCAATAGGCTTCTTTAAAGATTATCCATAATGGGCTTTCTCTCAACCATTCGAATTGAGAAAAACCATAGTAGATAATAAATATCTGTATAAGTAGGGGGGTGCCTCTGAATACATAAATAAAGATTTTTGCAGGTATTCTTGCCCATTTAAGCTTTGAGGCAGCCATAATCGCAAGTGGAATTGAGAGAATAAATCCAAGTACTAATGAAATTATTAATAACTGTAGAGTAAGTCCCAAGCCTTTAAATAGTAGCGGGAGATTGTCTAAGACGATAGAAAAATCCATTTCAATGACCTCCCAGTTTATAACGGCGTTCGAGCCATTTCATACCGAGATCACTAACCGCGGTAATCAATAAAAATAAAGCGCCTACGATCATGTAAAAAGTAAAAGGTTGTCTTAAGGTATCTCCTGCGATTTTTGCATTAAACACCATGTCTTCCAAACCTATCACGGAAACCAGTGCCGTTGTTTTAACCAATACCAACCAGTTATTGAAAAAACCGGGAATGGCATGACGAATCATTCCGGGAAATGTAATGTGGGTAAATACTTGAAAGCCAGTCATACCATAGGCATGCCCTGCTTCTATTTCACCTTTGGATACAGCCATAATAGCGCCGCGAAAAGTTTCGCCCATATACGCGCCAAAAATAAAGCCAATCGTTAATATGCCAGCGACGAATGGGTCTATATCGATATATTCCCAACCAAATTTATCTCCCACTTTATTGACCAGAACCTGGCCGCCAAAGAAAATCAGCATCATCAATACAAGATCAGGGATACCGCGAATTACGGTGGTATAAACGCCAGCGATGGTTTTTGAAATGGGTCCGCCATAGAGTCTGGCAGATGCGGCTAAAATACCTAAAATGAGCGCGAGTAATAATGACAGTAGCGCGACTTCTACAGTCAACACCATGCCCTTAAGGATCATGGGTAGATAGCCACCAAAAATTTCGTTCATTTTATAAGTACTTTAGTAAGTATTGCAGAAACAAATCTCCCCTCTATTGAGGGGAGATCGGATGAATCTTATTCGCCAAATACATCAAAGTCGAAGTACTTCTCACGAACCTTATCATATGAAGATTTACGCATATTTTCTAAAGCCATATTGAATTTTTTCGCAAGCTCAGTATCGCCTTTACGTACCGCAATACCGATGCCATCACCAAAGTATTTAGGGTCAGTATAGCTATCGCCAATAAACTCGTAGTCTTTGCCATTATCTGAACCAATGAACTCGAGTAGTACGAATGCATCAGCGAATACGAAGTCTAAACGACCTGCATTCAAATCAAGATAAGCTTCTTCCTGAGTACCGTAACGCTTGATATCAACACCTTCACCAAATGTTCCGGTGATGAACTTGTCAGATACTGTGCCACGCTGTACACCAACGCTCTTACCTTTTAAGCCAGCTTGAGAAATTTCGTGATCAGCGCCTTTCTTGTGAATAAAACGTGCTGGTGATTTGTAATAGTGATTGGTGAAATCTACTTTTTCTTTACGTTCTTCAGTAATCGACATAGAAGCAATGATTGCGTCATATTTCTTTGCGATAAGCGCTGGAATAATGCCATCCCAATCTTGCTTGATAAGTTTACACTCTACGCCCATTTCTTTACAAAGCGCGTTGGCCATATCAATATCAAATCCACTTAGCTTTCCATCTTTGTCCACCTGACTGAATGGAGGATAAGCACCTTCGACACCTATACGTAGGGTTTCTGCAAATGCAGATGCGCTAAAAAATAATGCAGTACTCAATAATAATGAGCTAATAGTTAAACGTTTTTTCATACAGTAAATCCTTTCTTGGTTTAGTTTATGTATTTGGTTTAATGAATATAATTAGTTAATCCATACACTCGTCTATCTTAGACAAAAAACGAGCGCTTGTTTTGAAAATTTTGCCTATAAACTTAATATTCTTTAGAAATAAATTGCTTAAATTGTGGCGACTTGGGGTTTGTAAAGACTTCTTGTGGAGGACCATCCTCTACAATCACGCCGTCATCAAAGAAAATCACACGATTTGATACATCTCTGGCAAAGGCCATTTCATGCGTCACCACCAGCATGGTACGTCCCTGTTCGGCTAATTCCTTGATGACATTGAGCACCTCTTCAACCAATTCTGGATCCAGAGCAGATGTAGGTTCATCAAATAATAGAATATCAGGTTCCATTGCCAATGCTCTGGCAATCGCCACGCGCTGCATTTGTCCACCCGATAATTGACCCGGATAGTAGTCCAGCCTATCCGTCATATCGACTTGAGCAAGGTATTTTTCAGCACGTTCAAGCGCTTCTTTTTTGGGAAGTTTTAGTGCTGTTTTTAGCGCAATAGTGACATTTTCCAACACGGTCATGTGCGACCATAAATTAAATCGTTGAAACACCATCGCCATTTTTGTGCGTAAACGACGAATTTGTGCTTTGTCGCTGGCGACCGAATCACCTTTCTTATTGGGAGTAACAGTGATCGCTTCACCGTTGAGGCTTATCGTTCCCTGAGTTGGTGTTTCTAAAAAATTGATACAACGTAGAAAAGTACTTTTACCCGAACCACTTCGTCCCAATATAGAAATAACATCTCCTTTAGCAGCATCTATAGAGACGCCTTTGATGACTTCTAAAAAACCAAAGCTTTTGTGCAGGTTATCGATTTTTAACACTGATAAATTGTCCTTTCCTGATTAGTAGTCAAATTGTAGCTTATGTTAATCATTTATTTTATAAAACCTTGAAAATACAAAAAGATAAAGCGTATTTTATTGATATTTATTAAAATATTTTGCTGATGTTAGATCAACTTGGAAAAAATAGAAGGAAATAAGAGTAAATAGGAGAATATAAAACAAAATATAAACGCATTAAAAGAAGTCATTGACCAAAAGTACTTTTGAACAATGTAAAGGCTGTTTCAGTACAGACATTCTCGTTATCCAGATAAGAATTGAGGTATTGAGATTGGGGTATTGAGATCAAAAGAGAGTTCTATGCTCTATGAGAGTGCTCCATCACATCGTAACCCTAGTGAAACTCACTTAGGTCACCCCCCTACTTTTACGCGGTTTTTACCGCGCCCTTCGGGTAGTCGTCGCTACACTCCAACATTGTCTCGTTTCACTCGGCTTGGCACTTTTATGTTTGTTTTACAACTTTGCCTTACATCACGATACGTTACTTTTTTTCCGGTACTTTTTTATTTGGAAAAAAGGGATGCAATGTCTGGCCTATAACCGTTCTTGGGATACGCTTGGTGGTGCCGTATTCTGCCGGCCAATGATTACCAGGTAAGTGATAAGTACCAAATAGACGATCATAGAGAACAGTATGCGCGGAGTAGTTGGTATCGATTGCAGGCTTTTCTGAACTATGATGCCAGTGATGAAACTGCGGTGTCACAAACACATATTTCAATGGCCCAAACGGTATCGATAAATTCGTGTGAATCAAAATCGCTTGTAACGCGGCGAATACCACATAAGCATTCAACGCGGTTTCATCTGCACCTAATAGATACAGCGGAATCATTACCATCGCACGCTCTGAAAATACCTGGATAAAATGACCGCGTGAGCCCGCTAACCAATCAATATCTTCAATCGAATGATGTACCGCATGTACTGGCCACAGTAGTTTTATTTCGTGATAAGCGCGATGCTCCCAATACAAAACAAAGTCAGCACTCAATACAATTAAAATCACCTGAAACGTAATCGGCATCGATTGAATGGATTCTTGTAACGATGGGCTTAATGCCCAGTCAAAATGGCTGGCGTGGTAGTTGCCAAAAATTAAAATCGCGGAAATAGCCAAATGATTAAAGCAAAAGTAGAACAGATCAACATCCCATTCGGGACGCATAATCAGTTGGTCACGGTATTTAGGAAATAGCTTTTCCAACACCATAAATATCGCTGTAGAGCCTAAAAACGCGAGTATTAGCCAATCAACACCTAAGGATATTTCTTTAGGCTCAACGGCTCCCACAGGTATTTTGTATCCCCCCAAAGCAAAGCCAATTAAGGTTAGCGTAATACCTGCAAGACCGAAGTATTTGTATCTCGCCTTATTCAGAATTAATGTCAACGCGCCAAATAATAAAGAAAAATACATACCGTATTTCAGTACGGTTTGTAACTGCCCCGCATCATAAGTTTTGCGTAGATCGGTAGTGGTGAGATAAGAAGGATATAAATAAGCGAATACAGCCAGTAAGCTTAAAATACCTAATACCAGTGATAAAACCCCACTGATTTTACCTTCTCCAAAACGGAATTCTTTGGCAGGGTCTTTTTCGATTTCTCTTTCTTTGTATTGGTATTCTTGAGTCATGGCGCTTAAGTAGATTGTTATTTTGTTGGCCGATTGTATCAAACAAAGCCTAACGTGCGCTTAAGCTTTTTAAGTTTGGCTGTTGATGACTCATTTATATGTTTATGAGTGATTGAGGTAAAAAGATTGAAATAATAAGTGAAATGATGAGTGAGATGATGATAATTTAAGTCCCCCCCCCTACTTTAAGTGACTTTTTATTTTGTTGTTTAAAATGACCTAAGGTACTTATGCAGAGCTAAGGGCTTTTTTAAGATATCAGGACTCGGTCCTTTGTTCACACTGATCAAGAAACTCTTGTTTCGCTTGCTTTTGTATTAATGCTATCTCTCCAGTTTCTTGCATTTTTAGCAATACCTTACCTAATTCTTCAGCAAGATCTTTATGACGTTTATGTAGATAGTGATACATAATCAATTCGTCTAAATGAGGCATTAACGCTTTAACATCCGTATAACTGTTTTTTCTGATAAGACAATCAACGCCAGATATCCCAATAAACACATCGCTTCTACCTGCCCTGAGTCTATTTAATCCTTGTTCGATGGTTTTTACTTTTGTGGCATTTAAACCTTTGCTTTTTTGTTCTGCCAATTTAAAACCAAAAATATGATCAACTTTATAAGGCTTAAGGCTTTGCCAACCATCTACTGTAAAATCATGCTCTTTGGAATAAGCGTACACTTTATCAAAAGCAATCGGGATGGGGACCTCTATCAAATCAAGATACGAACTTTGAAGTCCAGTGATTCTAGCCAACTCGCCATCTGTAATTCCAGCATTAGCAACCGCAATTGAACGTTCTACCGGGAAAGCTTCGAATACAATGTCTTTACCCATTATTGAATAGGCTTTCTTTAGAATACGTCTCGACATATGTTCAAATACTGAATATTTCAGATCTGGCTGAGAAATAATAATCGTATTTTTTAAGTGAGCTTTTGAATGAGCTTCAGCATGAGTCAACCCTTTATGTTCAAAAGCATGCGCCACATCCTTATGCTCAGAAGCATAAGAATGAGTAGTCATCGACAAAATCACGAGAATAAAAAACTTATGAAAACTATTCACAATAAGCCATTTTTCTTGAATAAAAACTCATCTTCATCGGTTACTCCATAATATAAAAGTATGCATGTCTATTTTGATTCGCATTGATTAAAAAAATATTGCCTGGCTTGTACCTGTATTGCTTTTAATTCACCACTTTCTTGCATCTGTAACAACACTGCTTCTAATTTTAGAGCAAGGTCTTTATGGCGTTTATGCAAATAATGAAAAAGGTTTTGAGTATCTATTGGAGGATTTAATGATTTGATATCTGGTAAATTGAGTTTCTTGATTAAGCATTGATCACCCAGTAATCCAATGAACAAATCACTTCTACCCGCATTTAATTTTTGTAAGCCTTGCTCTACGGTTGTGACCACTTCAACGTCCATACCTTTGGTTTTTTGTTCGGCATACATAAAGCCATTATTATAATTAATCTTATAAGGTTTAAGGCTTTGCCAACCTTCAACTTTGAAAGCGTATTTTTTGGAATAAACGATGGCCTGATCATAGGAGATCGGGACTGAAATCTGTATGAGGTTCGGGTATTTTTTCTGTAGTCCTGCGACTCTTGCTAACTCCCCATCTGTAACGCCATTATCGGCAATAGTAAGTGAACGTTTTATAGGATAGCCCTGGAACACTGCACGTTTACCAATTCTCGCATAAGCCTCTGTAAGAACATGCTGTGCTATTACTTGAAAAAATGAATATTCCAGAGATGGCTGAGAAATAACAATATTTTCTTTGAGGTGAGTTTTATCCTGCGAAATTCCGATGTGGTTATCAGCATGTGAATGTGTAGTCATCGACAAAATCACTATGATAAATAGCGTGTGTAATTTATTCATAGCCAGCCGTAGATAGAAAACAGTCCGCCTTAGATCTAACATAGACGATTGCTAAATAAATGGTTTTTGAACAGACGTTTATTTCCATAACTCTTTTCATTTTTGAACAATAATAGCTTTCGTCAGTGCATGTGATTTTTGCTTATTAGTTATTGCTTGCATTGACGAATCGTATTAAAAATAAAAAATCATTTTTACTAAGCTGTGACCCTATCAAATATATATTTACTTGCATACAAATATAGTGAATGGATTTGAGTTTCCTTGTATATGACTGTGATTTATGACTGCAATTTGTAAATTAGGTTTTTATATCAAATTGGTCACCCCCCTACTTAAGAGGGTTTTTTAGCGCTTTAGTCAATCACTTAAATCCTATGATTTTAACTAACTCATTAGCTACATTTTTAGCTGCATTGTTTGAAAAAATCCTGGAATGATTGCTTTTGTATTAATTCCATTTCACCACTCTGTTTCATTTCCGCCAACACCACTTCTAATTCTTTTGCCATAACCATATGTTTCTTATTGAGGTAGTGATATAGCGTGATCCTTTCCAAGGGAGGTTTTATCGTTTTAATTTCAGAAAAATTTAATGTATTAATTAAACATTGAGCACCTGTAAGCCCGATAAAAACATCATTTCTCCCAAGATTTAATTTATTTAAACCTTGAATTTCAGACGTTACCGATTCAACCATCATCCCTTTGGTTTTTTGTTCGATGGTTTTTGAGCCAGCCACATAGCCGATAGTATAGGGCGAAAGGCTACCCCAGCCTGTTATCTTGATGTCCGTTTTTTTCGTATAAACATAAATCTCATCATAGGCGATAGGAACCGAAACCCTAATGAGATTTGAATAACCTTTTCCTGCGTAAAAACTCCTTGCTAAAAGACCATCATGAGAACCATTGTTTGCATTAATCAGGGAACGTATAGCGGGTATTTTTTCTAAAACGATTCGTTTATCTATTCGAGAATATGCCTCCGACAAAATAGACTTGGCCATCAGCTGGTAGACAGAATCTTTGGCATAAGAAAGCACGATCACATCTGACGCACGGGAATGCGATGCAATTAAAAACAGCAAAGAAACAACAAACAGGTGATAGAGATTCACACCGCCGCTTTTCTTAATACTTTTCTTGTTAGCGTCTAAAAACACTTTTTATCATTAATAATTAGTAAAAGAAATAAGGTGAACATAGAACTATGTGTGGATCATCGCGGATTTAGTTTAAATTCTTTTGTAAAAAAGAAAATTAACAATTGTTAACAGTATTTCACAAATACCAATGTTTTATTGAGTTCTCTTGCTAACTAGATAAATAATTTAGACACCCCCATACTTTAAATGATATTAAGTTTTTGTTTTTTAAAAACGTAAATAGAGCCGAGCTTGCGAGACAAAAGCTTTAGCTGACCCTTTAGGGTGAGGCGTAGCCGAATAATTTATGCTTCGCGGAATGACATTATGTTTCTGTTGTTTAAAACAGGTCAGCATAATTCTAAATAATAATGATAACTCAGTAAGACTAATAACTAATACTCCATTAATTAAAATCATAAATATTTTACTCGTATCATTTTTACACATAAATAATCACAAAAATAATTACTCAAATTCGTACTAATGAAGGAAAAACCAATCTAGGTCATTGTAAAACTATTCTTAACGGTGTTTTAATAGAAGCTATAACAAAAAAGACATCGTTAATCATGTTTTAACACGGATACATTAACAGTATGAATACCCCTAGCCCATCTGCAACTGGATCAATATCATCATCTGAAAGCGACATACAAAATCAGGAACGCTACGCAATTTACTTTGCGCTCCCTACTGATCATCCGGTGTATAGACTCGCTACCTTATGGCTGGGTTATGATGTATGCACTGGCAGACATATTGAAGACTTTGAGAAAACCGTTTACCACCGTGATCTGGATGATCTGGCTAATTTTTCAACCAACCCCAAAAAATACGGATTTCACGCAACCCTTAAAGCACCATTCAGACTGCAATCAGGTAAGAATATAGAAGAGCTAGAATCAGCACTTGAGGCGTTTAGCAAAAACTTCCGCGCATTTAAATGTAAGCCACTAAAAATTAAAAAAATTGATAAATTCTTAGCATTAATGCCCGTTAAATCATGCAAGAAATTAAACGCTTTGGCATCTGAGTGCGTAACTACATTCGAAGATTTTCGCGCACCCAATACAGAAGTGGAAAGAGCCAGAAGACACCCTGAAAATCTAACCCCGAATCAGATTGAGCTATTAGATAAATGGGGCTACCCCTACGTTATGGATGAATTCCGCTTTCACATGACATTAAGTAATAGATTGAAAAAAGAAGATGTGAAGGTTGTTCGAAAATGCTTGAAGCAATTATTCAGATCATTTTTAGGTAAATCTTTCCACGTCGATCAAATCTGCCTGTTTCACCAAAGCAGTTACCATGAGCCTTTTAAGTTAGTGAAACGATATCCTTTGGAAGGGTGAAATCCTAATCAAAACAGTCCTCAAATGGCAGAGGAATGATATTTACTAATCGATAAACTGTGCGTTAATAGATGGAAATTCACCCTTGATTCCTTATGCTACACTCATGTTTTACTAAATTGATTAGTGAGATGTGATGTTTAATAACACTTCTGAAGTAGCAAAAGTAAAACAACAAGTTGTTTTGATATCAACGAAGAAAACGGATTCGAATGATTGTTTGTTTTCTTTCAGCAAATTTGTTGCGTTTCTTATTACATTGTTTTTTGTATTCACATTTTTAGGAACGTTTAACTCTGCATTGGCAGAAACACCCAGCACCAATGTTCAAGACGCACAATCACAAGAGCTACCCGCCGTTTGGAAAAATAAAATAAGCAAACTTGCGAAGAACATATCTAAATCTCGTCAAAGTCTCACTGACAACCGCGAAAGCATTTTCAATGATCCATTCAAAACCAAACAATTCGCAAACAAACTCGAAAACTATCGTAGCTCTCTATCCAAAGTGCCCGCATCGAACGACCCGCTGCTGATAACAACCACAAAAGATTTGCTAACACTGGAAAAAGAATTCGCTGAAGCAAATTCAGGTAAAGGTAAAGCAGTTACCACACAGACAACCTCGCCAAAGACAGCTGTAACAAAATCAACTACTCCTCAATCAACAACTCCTGAATCAACTGCTCCACCAAAAGGGAAACAGCTTGTTTCCGGCCAAAAAGTCCAAGTAAACAAATTGATACGTGATATGAAAAATGTCCACAACAGTATCAAAACAGAAGGCCCATCAGATTTACAAAGTGCCAGTGTCGTCAATAAATACAAGGCTGCAGTGGATAAATACACAACCGCTCTCAAACGCTATAAAGAATACACGGGTAGCCCGCTTGTAATAGAGGCTTTACAAACCTACAAAGCATTACGTAGCAGACTGTCTACAGAGTTCAAACGCGCGCAATCACAGTTGGCCAAATTGGGAAATCCTGCAAAGCTAATGGCAGCAGTAGATGCTAAACAACAAGGAATAAATGCTCCAAAATGGCTCCCAGCGCCTTTCTCGCAAGAAGATATTCAAGCATGGGTCAAACAAATTAAAGAGATAAAGAAAACGGCAGCGGATGTAACTGCAGAAGTTCAAAGGATTTCAGCTGCCACAAACCTTGATCTTACCGGTGGTAAGTATGGTGTTCAACGAGCTAACAGTATGCTGCATTGGGCGAACAAGGCAGTCCGAGACTCGGATGCGGCATTATCAGAAACTGAAATGCAGTTGAATCATCAGTTTCAATTTCAGAACAAACATGAACTGCCGTATTTTAGGAAGCTGAACCCAGATAATGAAAAGGATCGGGCTAACGCATTTTTACAAGAAGGATCCGAAGGACGTATTTTCGAAAGACTCGATAAACAACTTGCGATGGCAGAATCATTTGCTGCTTTCGAACAAGCGACTAAAGGCAAAATCAGTGCAGAAAAACAGGCTCGTGTTGATGAGGTCATTGCCCTGCGTAAGAAGTACAGTGAAGATCGGATCAAAGCGGTTGGCATTTCAAAATTACCAAAACCAGCCAGTAACGATGTAAAAATGCTCGCTATCGCGAAAGATATCATTGAAAAACCTGATTACGAAATGGGACAACATGGCCCAATAGTTTTAACAACTAAAGAGATAGTTACCCGTGAGCAGGAAGTTAGTCGCGACACAATAAAGGATGTGGATATCTCTCTGTCAGGAAAGTTAACCTGGTCTGGAACACGGGAAACCTGGCAATATAAATGGCAGGAATTCAAATTCGCCACACCCATAAAAGACAAGAGTGGTGACTGGTACATCTGGTGGATTACCGCTAAAAACTACTCATCAGGAGCCAGCACAACCCCACTCAATGAATGGGTGTCAGGTAGAACTACCAAGGGTAGTTTGATTCTTGAGGAGAATTTTAATAAATAAGGTACTGAAAGCTGGAAGAGTTTAATTCAGATATCATTTTATCTAAATCGACTAATAGTAGTCACCCCCCTACTTTGAATGATATTACGTTTTTGTCTTTTAAAAACGTAAAGTAAAAATCCACGTTCTAAGAACGTGGTTTTGTGTTCGCCCTAGAAGGGCGTATGAAGACTA
>NZ_CANLZW010000048.1 GCF_947495625.1 uncultured Cocleimonas sp. | reverse complement strand
TGACATACTCCTGATATAAAAATCAGGAATATCTCATAAGTTATTTGAAATTAACAATTTTTAATGCGTTTGCCCTGACCCCCCCCCCCTACTTTTGGCTTGTTTTTGGCCCTTCGCTGGCACTTTTTATTCTATAAGCTATATTTATGTTACCAATTTGATTTTATTAAGAGAGGCTTATTATCAAAGATACATTTTTGCAGTGGCGATTATTTCAGGACTTTACTGAGACTCAGATTCAGAATGTTCTAGACAATGCCGAGCAACGTTTATTCGATACGGGCGAGTACATTTGTACTCAGGATGAAATCGGTGAGAGTCTATTTATCATCCAGTCTGGACGCGTGAATATGCGCGTGACTAAATCGAATGGTGTCGAGAAAAACCTCAACATATTAAAAGAAGGCGACCATTTTGGTGAGCTGGCATTACTCTCTGGTGGCGTCAGAACCGCTTCTGCTATTGCGCTAAGCGATGTGGCTATTCTGGAAGTCGCGAAAGATGATTTTTTGGCACTACTCAATGACATCCCTGCCTTTTCAATTAACCTTAGCCGCACCATTGGTAGCTGGCTACAAGGAGAACTTAAAGGTGATAGTGTACGCAATAAACTACACATCATTGGTCTGGTGCATAGTTGTGGCATCACTGCTAATTTTGCGGCACAGACTATTGAGTTCTTCGCGGAGAAAGATAAAAAAATCGCGGTATTTAGTGATCGTCAGAATTATTGGGAAGGCATTGGTGTACCTGCTGCATCAATCGAAAAAGGGGCTATTGAGAGAACTCAACAATATGTGATTAAAGCCTCAGAGGCTGTTGATCATGTGTTTATTGATATTGGCCATCAAACAACTGAATTCATTCCATTGTTATCACAATGTGATCGTATCTGGTGTTTCATCGAACAATCCAAAGGTTCTGAAAGTACCCTAGCGAGTGCGATGGAACTACTGGATTATCGAAGCAGTATTCTGCATAAAACACAATGGGTATGGGTGCAGGAGCAATCGACAACGCTCGCCCCTGTTATTAGCACTTCGGAAAATACGTCGGAGAACACGCCATATGATGCATTACGTTTTCAGTATGTTAACTCCGACATTGACATTGATACCGGCCAAGACCAAGACAACGAACAGGAAGAAAACCAAAAACAAACATTGTTGAATCGCGATTTAAGCCGTTTATTCCATTTAGCCAATGATATCCAACTGGGTATTGCGCTAGGCGGTGGTGGCGCGAGAGCATTAGCGCATATCGGTGTGTTAGCCGCTTTAGAAGAACATGAAATATATTTTGACAGAATTTCAGGCACCAGTGGTGGTGCGATTGTCGCCGCATTTTATGGAGCTGGTTTTGACAGTGAACACATGCTGCAACTTTTCGATATCGGGATTAAACCACCAAAATGGGTTAAATATATTCCGCAGGGAAACAAATGGTATTTACTCGCGATGTTTCGATCAGGGTTGATAGAAAAACGCTTTCATAAAGTATTCGGCAAGAACACCCGTTTTGAACAATTGATATTACCCACGCATATCATCAGCACGGACTTGATTAGCGGTAATGAGGTTGTGAGAAGCAGTGGTAATGTAGCGGATAGCGTTAGCGAAAGCATCAACCACCCGCTGCTGGGACGACCTATTTTACGCGATGGTGAGGCCTTGATTGATGGAGGTATTTTGAACAATGTACCCAGCTCGGTATTGCGTAATAATAATGTTGATTACATCGTTTCTGTCAATATTGGCGCTAAACTGCAAAAGTCTTTCGGTAAAAACGATAGTAATACAAGTAAAGCCAAGATGAAAAAAGTAGGCTTAATCGGGACCCTGTTTCGCGCACTGGAAGTTGGACAGAATGGTTTAGAAAATCACTATGAAAATGACAGCGACTTTTTAATCTTGCCTGATACTTCTGAATACCAGTTTGAAGATTTTACCAGAGATGTGGAGCTGGTAAAGCTCGGTTACCAATCGACTATTGAGGTGATGCCTGAACTCAAAGCGAGTTATTTAGAGTTCATTAAGACGGGTTAGCATTCTGCTAAAATTTTCGTCTACTCCCTAAATATATACTATTTCCGTCTAATCCATTTAAGACACTTAAAAACCTTAGTGAAGCGACTAAATCACGTTATCATTAACGATTAACCCAGCTTGGTATGACCTTTACAGTGGAAGATTTACAAACAATTCTTGATGAAATCACGTCAGCAGTGACTGCTTTACCTCCCGAGGGCAAAGTGGCTAGTTACATACCGCAACTTGCCGAGGTAGATCCAAATCAGTTTGGCATTGCAGTTGCTTTAGCAGATGGACAAATCTTTCATGCGGGTGATGCGCAAACCTTATTCTCTATCCAGAGTATTTCTAAAGTATTCACCACCACGATTGCACTGAGAAAATTTGGTGATGACATCTGGAAACGTGTAGGTCGCGAACCATCAGGCGACCCGTTTAATTCTATTGTTCAACTAGAGATGGAAAGCGGTAAACCACGAAATCCCTTTATCAATGCTGGCGCCATCACAATCGCCGATACCATTATGGAAGGTCGATCACCCGATGATTTAATCGAAGAGATCCTACAGTTTATTCGCGAGATTGCTCATGACGATAGTATTCAGATTGATAAAAAGGTTGCAGAATCAGAATTAAAAACGGGAGATAGAAATGCATCTTTAGCGCATTTCATGGCTTCTTTTGGTCTATTTGAGAACGCGGTAGATGATGTGCTGTGGGCCTATTTCAACCATTGCTCGATCACTATGAGTTGTGAGCAATTGGCAAAAGCTGCACTGTTTCTGGTATCTGACGGTTTAGATAAAAGTTGCGGCGTGAATGTGGTATCCGAAAAGCGCGCACGACGAATTAACTCACTAATGATGATGTGTGGCCATTATGATGGTTCGGGCGAGTTTGCATTCCGCGTTGGGCTACCCGGCAAAAGTGGGGTTGGCGGTGGAATCATGGCAGTTGTGCCGGGCAAAGCATCTATCGCGGTTTGGTCACCTAGATTAGATAAAGTCGGCAATAGCCATTTAGGAACCTTAGCCCTGGAAATGTTGACGCAACGCACTGGCTGGTCTGTTTTTGGGCATTAATACTAAAAGAGAAATTTAGTGTTTTCAGTTACTTGATCTTTCTACCTTGACGTGATTTATAACGCGGGGTTCTCCAGCCAAAGAGTAATGCCGCAGCCCTCAAACCAAACGCTAATAGCACGCCAACAAAAACAGCGACTATTTGTGGCACACCCATTGAGAATAGAAATACGAAACTGGTAGAGCCTAGCAAGGCTGCGCTGATATAAATTTCATCACTGAGTAATACCGACTTTTCACCCGATATTACATCACGAAAAATTCCACCGAATGTGGCTGTAGAAATCCCCGTTACAATTGCTGCGTAAGGTGAGATGCCATATTCTATACCAATCATTGCACCCATCACACAATACGCTGCCATACCTATCGCATCTAGCCATAAGAGAAGGCGATAACGATATTCAACCAGGTGAGCGGTAAAGAAAACGAGCACAGCAACGATGACACAAATGCCAATAAACAGCGGTTCTTTAATCCAGAAAACAGGTAATTTGCCAAGCAGTAAATCGCGTAAAGTACCACCACCAACGCCTGTTATTGCGGCAAGAAAGATAAAACCAACGATATCTAAACGCAAGCGTGAAGCCGCCAAAGCACCAGTTGCTGCAAACACAGCGATACCGGCATAATCTAAAAGATGTAAATAATTCATAAGTACACCCCTCTGGTTCAGAGAGTTTTATTTATATAAAACAGGTGTAGGAGAATTATTGGATTCCAGTAACAGTTTCGTCACTGATGCACCGATGCGCTTACTTAGTCGTTCAAAAATATCTTTTTCAGGACTAAAGTTAACCATAGTTTCAGCACCAATTACATCTCGTGCAACCGAAGCAGGACTGCCAAAACCATCGACTAATCCAAGCTTCATAGCATCTTCACCGGTCCAGAATAATCCGCTAAATATATCAGGATCATTTTTCAATCTATCACCACGACCTGCTTTAACTGCATCGATAAAATGCTTATGCGTTGTGGCTAATAAATCTTTTACGAAGGCTTCATCTTCAGGTTTACGCGGTGAGAATGGATCAAGGATAGCTTTGTTCTCACCTGCCGTTAATTCACGGTTCTCAACACCGATCTTCTTCATGGCTTCAACGACACCAAAGCCTTGCATACGCACACCAATAGAACCCACTAAGCTAGAAGGATTTACGTAGATTTCATCAGCTGCCGAGATAATAAAATACCCACCAGATGCACATAGATCAGCTGCGACAGCGACAACCTTTTTATCTTTATGTATCCCACGCAAACGCCTGATTTCATTATAAACATAACTCGATTGAACAGGACTTCCACCAGGACTATTACAACGCAGAATAATACCTTTCACTTTCTTATCTTCGAAAGCATCTTGTAACGCAGGAATAATATTATCAGCACTGGCTTCAGCACCTTGTAAAATCACACCCTGAATATCAACCACAGCTGTGTATGATGTCGCAGTACTCAAACGAGAACTTTTAGACATGGCAGAGCCAACAATCGCCATCGTCAGTAAAAACAGTAAGATCAAAGTCGCAAATTTAAAGAAGATAGACCAGCGTCGAGAACTACGCTGTTCTTTAATGCCAGCCATCGCAACATCTTTCAAAGCATCAATAGCTTGTTGGTTTTCGTTATTTAACATAGTTATATTTCAGTAGAATGAACAAGTGGAGATATTTAAGCACACCCCCCACCTTTTAGGCAGTTTTTAATCTTTAACCCATGAATTGAGGATGTATTTATTATTCAAATTGCGGTCTAGTTTGTTCAAGAGCAAGGCAAAAAATATGAGCTTACAAATGTAAGTGATTATTTTTCAACGCAGCTATTGAGCAAGATAGACCGTAAGTTGAACAAGAAATCAGACGTTGAAGCGAAAATGAACCACATCCCCTTCTTGCATTATGTAGTCTTTACCCTCGAGACGCCATTTACCCGCATCTTTCGCGCCAGCTTCACCTTTACATGCGATATAGTCATCGTAGCCAACAACTTCCGCACGAATGAAACCACGCTCGAAATCTGTATGAATTCGGCCCGCACCATTTGGCGCAGTTGCACCTTGCTTAACAGTCCATGCACGTACTTCTTTTACACCTGCGGTGAAGAAAGTCTGTAGGTGAAGTAATTGATAACCTGCATTGATCACACGATTAAGCCCTGGCTCTTTTAAACCAAGATCATCTAGGAACATCGCTAGTTCGTCTTCTTCCAACGATGACATTTCTGCTTCCATTTCGGCACTTACAGCGACTACTTCAGCACCTTCTTTAGCAGCTATCTCTGTAACAGCATCAAGATAAGGGTTATTTTCAAAACCATCTTCTGCCACATTCGCCACAAACAAGATCGGTTTGATCGTTATCAGCTGGTATTCTTTTACTAGAAGTTTTTCATCTTTATCTAGATCAGCAGAACGTGCTGAGTGACCTTCTGCTAATTTCGCATGTATTTTCTCAAACACAGCTAATTGCGCAATTGCATCTTTGTTACCAGATTTTGCATTCTTGGTTGCACGATGAATCGCTTTTTCTATAACATCCAGATCAGCCAGTGCTAATTCTGTATTGATAGTTTCAATATCCGAAACCGGATCAATCTTACCATCAACATGCACTACATCGTCGTTATCAAAACAACGCACAACCTGTGCAATCGCATCTGTTTCGCGGATATGTGATAAGAATTTATTACCTAAACCTTCACCTGACGCCGCTCCTTCAACCAAGCCTGCGATATCCACAAACTCCATCGTTGTTGGCAACACTCTTTCAGGTTGTACTATTTCAGCGAGCGCATCCAGGCGAGGATCAGGAACTGGAACGATTCCCACGTTAGGCTCAATAGTACAGAAAGGATAGTTTTCAGCAGCGATACCTGCTTTTGTTAATGCATTAAATAACGTTGATTTGCCGACATTGGGTAGACCAACGATGCCACATTTAAAACCCATGATAAATCCTCAAAAATCCTACTTGAAAAACAAGCTATAAGTAGGGGGGTGTGTTTTAGTGTTTAGCGATTTAAATTCGTACGATTTAATCTATATGACTAATTTTGTAAAAATCAATTTGTGTGTAGCGTATTCATAGCTTTTTGGTCATCACCTTGAATAATAAGTGACACCACTTTCAGAGCACGATCAATAGCATTCTGAATTTCAATTTCATCATTTTGATTAGGTCTTGAAAGTACGTAATCTGCTACTTTTTTACTGTCACCAGGATGACCAATCCCAAAACGCAAACGTGCATAATCTTTGCCAATTTGCGCGTGTAAATCACGTAAGCCATTATGACCACCGTGACCACCTGAAAACTTAAGACGCACAGTCCCTACAGGCAAATCCAGCTCATCATAAGCGACTAATACTTGTTTTACATTGATCTTATAGAAGGAAGATATTTGATGCGCCGACAAACCGCTTCGATTCATGAATGTAGAAGGCTTTAATAACCAAACCTGGTTACCATCTACATTGGCTTTAGCTACTTCACCAGAAAATCTGGTTTCCGTTTTAAAGCTAGCGCCGAATTCATTTGCTAAAGCATCAATAAACCAAAACCCGGCATTATGCCGGGTTTTAGAATACTTCTCGCCTGGATTTCCCAGACCTATAATCAATGTGATTGCTTGATCAGGCATATTGAAATTAGCTTAAATTAATTAAGCGTCATCTCCGCCTTCAGCTTCTTCATCATCAGCTTCTGTCGCTGGTGCTTCAGGAGCTTCATCTTCAATCACTTCTTCAGCTCTTGGAGCATGAATACTAACGATAAGATGATCATGATCTTCACCATGAGAAAGTTCTGTAGAAGATACACCTTCAGGGAATTTGATATCTGATAAGTGTAAAGACTCACCCAACTTAAGATCAGCAAGATCAACTTCGATGTACTCAGGTAAATTACCCGGTAAACAAACCACTTCGATATCAGAAAGGTTACGTGTAACAACACCACCTTCCATCTTAACGCCGTGTGCAGTATCTTCATTCAGGATATGCAATGGAAGAACTACTGTCATTTCAACATCGTCTCTTACGCGCTGTAAGTCAACATGCAAAACGAATGGCTTTGCTGGGTGACGCTGAAGATCACGCAAGAATACTTTTTGCTGCTTACCTTCTAGTGTTAATTCGATAATCGCTGCGTAGAAACTTTCTTCTTGAAGGTTACGCATTAATTGATTTTCGTTTAACGTTAGTGACCATGCAGGACGCCCTGCACCGTATAATACCGCTGGAATTTTGTTTACACGACGTAGGCGGCGGCTCGCACCTTTACCTAAGTCTTCACGCATTTCCGCGGCTAATTCATATTTAGCTGCCATTTTATTACTCCAAATTATAGATTGATTCTTGATTTATCAATTAGTTAAAGAAACAACCCAAAAACAAAAAAGCAAAACTCGCGACCAAGTTTTGCAACATTTTGTCAGGCCAGCATTACTTTACAGTAACCCCAGCCCAACGAATTTTTTAAGACTAATCGTCTACTACATGTGAGAACAAATCACTAACCGAATCATCATAATGAATTCGGAAAATGGTATCTGCGATAATGTCCGCAACAGAAAGCTGGCGGATTTTAGCACACTTTTCTGCTTTTTCACTTAATGGAATAGAATTAGTCACTACAATTTCATCTAACTGAGATTTATTGAAGTTATCTATTGCCGGACCAGAAAATACGGGATGAGTAGCATACGCAATAACTGCTTTTGCGCCATGCTTTTTTAGCGCTTCTGCTGCATGACACAAGGTGCCACCAGTGTCCACTAAGTCATCGATCAAAACACAGGTCTTGTCTTTTACATCACCAATAATATGCATTACTGCAGAGACATTTGGTTCTGGGCGACGTTTATCGATAATAGCTAGACCAACATCACCAGGAAGGCTTTTAGTCATAGCTCTCGCTCTTACCACACCACCAACATCTGGTGACACAACCACTAGATTATCGTAGTCTTTCTCTATGATATCTCGTAGTAAAACGGCAGAAGCATAAATATTATCAACCGGAAGGTCGAAGAATCCCTGAATTTGGTCTGAGTGCAAATCAACAGTTAAAACGCGATCTACACGACTTGTAGAAAGCATATCAGCCACTAGTTTAGCTGAGATTGGAACGCGTCTTGAACGTACACGACGATCTTGTCGCGCATAACCAAAATATGGCATAACAGCAGTAATACGCCCTGCCGAAGCACGATATAACGCATCTACCATGATCAGTAGTTCCATTAAATTATCGTTTGTGGGAGCGCATGTTGGCTGAAGTACAAAAACATCACGACCGCGAACATTTTCTAGAATTTCGACATGACACTCACCGTCACTGAATTGCGTAACAGTTGAATTGCCTAGTTTGATATCTAAAAGTTCTGATACTTCTCGAGCGAGATCACGATTCGCATTACCAGAAAAAATCATTATTCTATCTGATTCTGACATGAACGATCTCTTTTGAAGTTATGAAGGAATCAACACATGGTTATATTTCGAAAGAAATGAATATAACGAAATATAACCATGTACCGATAAAATATGGCTGGGGCGGTAGGACTCGAACCTACGCATGCTGAGATCAAAACCCAGAGCCTTACCACTTGGCGACGCCCCAATATTATTTACTTACATGTACTACTTACGTTACGTTTTCTGTAACGCCGCTATTGCTTTATGCAATGGCGATTGATTAACCCCTTTTGCGACAAAGCCCTGCCAATTATTTGACGACTCTGCTAACGCTTCAAGTACCTGATTCGCTTCATCTTCACTATCAAATTTAGCAAAGATACAACTACCAGTTCCGGTTAACCGTGCTTCTGAAAAAGAAGAAAGCCATTCTAGCGCATTTGCTATTTTTGGGTACTTCTTTTTTACAATTATTTCAAAAACATTTGACTGCTTTTCAAATACTGCGTCATTCAGAAAGCGCGTAATTGTGAGGGCTTCACTATCTCGTGTCAATCCCTGATCTGAAAAAATTTCTGCCGTTGATACAGAGATATCGGGTCGAATCACTAAAAACCACGTTTCTGGCAAATTCATAGGTGTTAATTGCTCACCAATTCCTTCTGCCCAGGCTGAATTTCCGTGAATAAAAACAGGGACATCTGCACCCAGTTTCAACCCTAAATCTGCAAGCTGCTGATTGCTTAAATCACAATCCCAAAGTAGGTTCAAGCCATGTAATACGGTAGCTGCATCAGAACTTCCGCCACCTATTCCACCACCAATGGGTAGTTTTTTATTCAGGGTAATATCAACCCCCAAACTGGAATTTGTATGAGATTGAAGTAGTTTAGCTGCTCGAACGCATAAATCAGACTCTAAAGGAATCTCATTTAAAGCATTAAAATTTTTGTTTGATTCGTTACGGTATTTTTTTCGCTTTAATTTTCCATCCTGGCGAATATCTAAAGTAATTTCATCAGAATAATCGAGCAACTGGAAAACCGTTTGCAATAAATGATATCCATCTTCACGTTGTGCAGTTATATGAAGAAATAAATTAAGTTTTGCCGGCGCAGGCAAGGTTAACGTTGAAATCATTGCAATGCTTTAAATACCCTGCCATCGTTTAGCTATTAGCTTTATATACAGTTTATCTTTACTGCGGGTAAGCACCACTTTTCGCGGCATCGCTTGAGAACTATTATTTAAATAATCCGAATAGCTGATTTTCCAACCTGCCTGATAAAGGGTTTGTGGACGTCCCAAATTATCTAGAATTAATTGTTCCACCTTATGTTGTGGCGATGCAATTCCCCTCACCCAATATTGCATGCCTTTTACTGGAATTCTAACGCCTGATTGATTCAACAATAAACGCTCTTCATCAGTATCTCGATACGTTCTACCGTTATCAGATAATAAAGTCACCCCCCCACTTTGACGGCTTAATTTTGCAACCAAGGCTCCAGTCAACGGATTAGTAATTTGCATGGTATATTTATTGGCAGGTTGCTGCGCCCAATTGAGGCCGAAAATATAATTCTCATCGCCATAACGTAAAGATATTTTACTGTTTAGATTCCAGTTTTGTCGACGAGCAATATATGCCTGACGCTGTTTCCAGGCGGACTGTTTAACGGAAGGACTCACTACTGATTTAACTTGTGGTGGCTGGGTACCGTATTGCGTACAACCTCCCAGTAAAATCACAGTGGTAACCAGCAGTACACGAGATTTCATCCAAGAAACCAATCTTATTGACATTATATTATCCTTTGAAAGATCAAGCCGTTACAAAATCATACAACGATCTAGGATAGTAACAATTTAGGTGTACTTAAGGAACCTCTGATTAAGTCCAATAAAATTCTGCAAGACTACAGGCTATGATCTTCTAGGCGTGCTTCGCAGGGAATGACCATCCCCTTCAAAAGAAGTGCAACAACGAAGATGGCAGTCTGTAGTCTTGCCCTGTGGGGCTTAGCCAAAAACCCAGCCTCTGCGTTATAGTCATTTGAAAGGCAAAAAGCATTTCTGCATGACTATGCCTTGATCCTGGATTTTTGGCGTTGCCAGAATTTATGGGACTTAATCAGTGACTCCTTAACGATCAATTTTGTAAATATTGTTTAGCTTCGTGTAATACTTTGTTATTGGGATACTTTTCAGTCATCTCTTGGTAGAGGCGTAATGCCTCGTCTTGCTTGTCATTCTCGGCTAATACGCTAATGAGATGACTAGCCACTTCCGGATCTTTAATCAGTTTGAATGCTTTTCTCAGATATTTTTCGGCTTCCGTTAAATCGCCGCTTTTAAAATGAACAAAGCCCAAACTATCCATAATAAGCGGATCATGAGGTTTAATTTGATGTGCTTTACGAATGTATGTTTTCGCTTCATCGAGGCGTTTGGTATTAACCGATAACATATATCCCAAAGCATTCAAGGCATCAGCATCGTTTTTACTTATTGAAAGTACCTGATTAAAATCTTTTTCAGCAAAATCCAGTTTTCTCATGCGTTCATGCAGTAAGCCACGACGGTAGTAGTATCGGGGATTTAAAGGAGACAGCTTTATTGCCTGATTATAGTAAACCAGGGCTTGAGGATAATCTTTGTCACTGAACGAACTATCCGCTCGAAGCTTAGACCAATAAGCCTTGTTAATAATGTCTTTGGAAGCCTTGTATTTTTTCTCGAAGTAACGACTAAGCCCTTTATTTCCTTGGGTTTCTTTGGTGATAAAAATAGCTTTTTGATGTGCGTTTCTTAAGAAAGATCCACCACTCACTTTTTCATAATAGCTGAGTGCTTCTTTCAAATTTCCTTTCGTTTGCAATACTTCACCAGAAAAATAGTCCGCATCATGAAGATAGCTTTTTGAAGCACGTAATTTATCAATACTGGCTTCAGCTTTAGTTAATTGTCGTTGATCAATTTGTAGAGCTATTAATGACTTCAATAAATCATAATTCTTTTCGTGCTTTACAATCAATTTTTCCAGAATTGGTAGTGCTTTTTTCTTTTGTTTTTGCAAAACAAATAATCGTACCAATTCAAGTTTACTGCTATCACTTACCATCGGATTATCTTTAATCGACATTAGTACATTAATAGCTTCTGGATTTCTATTGAGTTTATGTAAGGCTTTTGCTTTCATTGACATCGCATCCACCAAATTTTGCGAATCAAGACCTTTGATATTCTCCAACTCAACTATGACAGCTTTGTAATTTTTTGCTTTTAGAGCCAGATTAGCTGCAATAAGCTTTTGTTGACGGTAGTATATTTTGCTCTTGTGCTCTTTTGTGTATTCAGCAAACACGCGATAAGCTTTATCTCTATGAGTTTCGGCCGCTAGCACTGAGCCTATAAAGGTTAACCCTTGACTGACCTGTACTTTTTTAATCACTTTAGTCGCTAATAAGGACGTCTTTTGAGAGTGCTTAACTAATTCCTGCTTTTCCTGTTTATCACTTGAACCTTCATTTTTAATAAAGGTTTCCTCTACTAATTCATGAATTGTATGAAATTGTGCCGATGATAATTTAATCTTGTTATTCCGAAGATAAAGCAACGCCAGATATTGTCTTGCCTCAAGATCATCAGGAGTTAACGCTACCCAACGTTCAGCAACTTTTAAACCTTTTGGAAGTTGCCCTGTTGCCGCTGCCAGAATCGTCACACGTCTTGCTATAGCTGGATCCCTGCTTTCCAGCGCTAAGTGCTGATATTGTTCAACCGCAAGAACTTCATCACCCATTTCTCTATAAATTTCAGCGGCAAGTGCCTGATAAAGAAATTCAGCTTTAAAATTACCCGTTTCCGTACTCTCTTGATTTAATACGCGAGCATGAGCTGGTATTGCTAAAGTAAAACATAAGATAAAAACTGAACTTAGAAGATATATAAAATTAGGTTTTAACGAATTACCATTTTTAACAGAAGTTCCAGAACAGAAGACAAGATTACCTTGCTGGCCTTGTTTAGCCTGCTCTGAATAGAGAAAATACTGTTTTAAAATAGCAAATATCATATAAAAATCCTTCCCTGGATTATTGAAACTGCGTAGAACCTACATCGACAAAAACGATAAAAAACACTTTCGATATACTAACTATAGTGTACATAGCCAAACCATGCTCAGTTGCACAGTAAAGAATGAAGTCCAGTTATCACCAGCTAACTGGTAGCTAAAATGAAACTGACTTTATTTACACTAAATTTTAGAACACACGAAAAAGAAGTGGAGCGAATATTAGGATTTGTTTAAATGATCTTTACCTTTTTCATCTAGCTCATAAAAGCAGTCCGATATATTTATAAAACAAAGCAGTAAACTAGTCTGTAATAACTCACTGTATTCACGCTATAATCGCGCCCCTATGTCTTTACGTGTAATTGGAATTAATCATAAAACCGCGCCCGTCGCAATCCGCGAGAAAGTTGCGTTCTCGCCAGATGGATTGATAGAGACTCTTTCACAGATCAAAAATGACATCGAAAACAACCATAAAGATAATGAAGTAATAATCCTATCTACCTGTAATAGAACAGAAATTTATACTTATTCAAATTACACAGAAGAGCAAATATTAGATTGGCTATCCAAGGAACATGGAATGGATAGCCACAACTTAAAAGAATATATTTACAATCATGCTAATGGTGAAGCTATCAAGCACGTAATGCGCGTTGCTAGCGGATTAGATTCCATGGTGCTCGGTGAGCCACAAATATTTGGCCAATTAAAGGGAGCACTTAAAACGGCCTCTGAAAAAAAGACCGCAGGCACCACCCTGAAACGTTTGATGCAACATGCGTTTTCAACCGCAAAAAAAGTACGCACACAAACAGGTATAGGCACGAATCCGGTTTCAGTTGCCTTCGCTGCAGTAAATCTCGCTAAACAAATATTCAGCAATCTGGATAACAAAACCGCATTGTTAATCGGTGCTGGTGAAACCATTGAGCTTGTCGGCAAACACCTAAATAATGCCAATATCGGCAAAGTAATTATTGCCAACAGAAGTGTTGAGAAGGCGACCCAACTCGCTAATGAATTCAATGGCTTAGGAATTACTTTACAAGATATTGGTGATTACTTACCAGACGCTGACATTGTAATTTCTTCTACCGCCGCACCAATGCCAATTATTGGCAAAGGAACCGTTGAAGCGGCCTTGAAAAAACGAAAGCACAAACCCATCTTCATGGTTGATATCGCAGTACCCAGAGATATAGAAGAAGAAGTTGGCGAGCTAGATGATATTTATTTGTATACCGTAGATGACCTTCAATCAGTAATTGAAGACAATATGAAGTCCCGTCAAGAAGCAGCTCTTCAGGGTGAAGAAATGATCGCAGAAGAAGTTGAAAGCTTTATGGGCTGGATGCGCGCCCAAGATCAGATGAGTCTGATTAAAAGTTATCGTGATAAGATCAGTACGATACAGGACGAAACGTTAGATAAGGCACTGAAATTACTCAAAAATGGTTCTACTGCAGACGAAGCATTATCATTTCTGGCACATACATTAACCAATAAATTGGCGCATGATGCTACAGTTGCGATGAATAAAGCCGCACACTCCGGGGATCATAAATTACTCGAAGCGTCTGATAAATTACTTAATTTATCGACAGTAGAGACTCAAACCGAATCAACTGATAAGGAAAATAATAAACAGTGAAAGCATCCATTTTAAATAAACTCGATACGCTGAGTGATCGACACGAAGAAATTACTGGATTATTGGCAGAACCAGAGGTGATGGCTGATCAAAACCATTTTCGTGCGCTTTCTATGGAATACAGTCAGTTAGAGCCTTTAGTTGTGGAATATAAAAACTATCTACAATTAATTGAAGATAAAGAAACGGCAGAAGAAATGCTGGAAGACCCCGAGCTGAAAGACATGGCGAAGGAAGAACTTGCTGACATTAAGGAATCACTTGAAACATTCGAGCTAACCCTTCAGAAATTATTACTGCCGAAAGACCCACACGATAATAGCAATATCTTTTTAGAGGTTCGCGCTGGAACGGGTGGAGATGAGGCGGCGATTTTTGCTGGCGACCTATTCCGTATGTATTCACGTTATGCAGAACAAAAGCGCTGGCAAGTAGAAATCATGAGCCAAAACCTGGGCGAACACGGTGGCTACAAAGAAATTATTGCCCGTATTGTTGGTGTGGGTGCTTATTCACGTTTGAAGTTTGAATCCGGTGCGCATCGCGTTCAACGTGTTCCAGAAACGGAATCTCAAGGTCGTGTGCATACATCAGCTGCGACTGTTGTTGTAATGCCAGAACCTGATGAAGTTGAAGCACAAAACATCAATAAGAATGACATACGAGTAGACACATTCAGAGCCTCTGGCTCAGGTGGTCAGCACGTTAACAAAACCGATTCAGCGATCCGAATTACGCATTTACCAACGGGTATTGTGGTTGAATGTCAGGACCAAAGATCGCAACATAAAAACAAAGCGCAAGCGATGTCAGTTTTACAAGCGCGTATCCTTGAAGGCGAGCGATCAGTTCAAGATGCTGAACAAGCTGAACAACGTAAATCATTAGTAGGTAGTGGCGATCGATCTGAAAGAATTCGCACCTATAACTTTCCCCAGGGACGCGTATCAGATCACAGAATCAATCTGACTTTATATAAACTGGATGAGTTCGTATCAGGTGATTTAGATCAGATTATTGATCCACTGATTAACGAATATCAAGCTGAGCAATTGTCTGCATTAAGCGAAGAAAACAGTTAGAACATAGTTAATAATATAGTTATGAGTCACCCCCCTACTTTCAGGCACTTTTTTTGTAGCCTATGACAACTATAACCATTCAACGTGTTTTATTTAACGCTAGAAAAGAATTAGAGGCAATTTCAGACTCTGCTGCATTAGATGTAGAGTTATTGCTTGCCCATTGCCTAAAGAAAAACCGTACTTATTGCCACACCTGGCCCGAGCACGAATTAACACAGTCAGAACAACGCTGTTTTGAAGATGCTCTGAAGCTTCGAAAAGATGATTACCCAGTCGCCTATATACTCGGCAAAAAATCATTTTGGACATTCGACGTAGAAGTTACTCCAGATGTTTTAATCCCAAGACCTGAGACTGAGCTGCTAGTAGAAGTGGCACTAGAAAAAATAGCAGATATTAAAAACCCTAAAATTTTAGACTTGGGTACAGGATCTGGAGTGATAGCTTTGGCACTAGCTTCTGAGAGACCAGATGCATCAATAGTGGCATGTGATAGTTCAAAAAAAGCATTAGAAGTAGCACAAAGAAATGCCGTTACTTTAAAATTAGATCAGCAAATTGAGTTTATACATTCAGATTGGTTTGAAAATATCACTGACAAAGACTTTGACCTGATAGTGTCAAACCCACCCTATATTGAGCCTAATGATCCACACCTGAATCAAACTATAAGACATGAGCCATATTCAGCTTTAGTTGCGGATGATCTTGGAATGAGAGATATCCATCACATAATTGAATACAGTAAAATGTTTTTAAAACCCATTGGTTTAGTAATACTAGAACATGGTTATGATCAACATCTAAGAACTCAAAGTTCTTTTACACTAAATGATTTTATAGAGATCGAAAGTAAAAAAGATCTTGCTGAGAATATTAGAATTACATTAGCTGCAACTCATTAACCTTCAAAATCAAAAAAGCACCTAAAAGTAGGTGCTTTTTAATAATTAGAACACGTTTGAAAAGTAAATATTATCTCCAGCACTCTTTTGAGCGGTCAGTATTAGCAGTGCTTCCAGCAGCGCCACCTGCAGTAACTCGCTTCAAACCAGTGTTAGAAATCGTAAAATTTCCGCAATGCCCGTCATTCTGTTTTGCTTGGGCAGTAGCCGTCAATGTATAAGATGTACATGGCGAAACAGATGTTCCTCCACATCCCGCTGGAAGTGGTGTCATGGTAATAGCATAGTTATCTTGTTCTGACATCACTGGCTCAGTCAACCCTAAATCACCTGCTAGAGTACTAGCGTAACTTAAATTTTGTGTAAAATAGCTTTCCTGCACTTGGGCCAATCTAAGTAACTCAACTTTCGCATCTGTTCTTTTGCCCTTTTTTACATAATCCATATATGATGGAAAAGCGATAGCAGAAACAATACCTAATATTGCCACCACTATCATCAGTTCTATTAAAGTAAACCCACTATTACGTTTTAAGTTTTTCATTTTACACCTGTTATTATTATTCATTATCGAACCAATAAACTCTTGGTAAAGTATCTGGAACAGGAGATGCATTACCTGCTGCAGGTAATGCAAATGGACCTGCTTTACCAACTCGGACTATTGTTTTGCGTACACAGTCATCTTTTCCACATGTGCCGCCATTTTCTGCCTGCAAACCTTCAAAAATAATTTGTGGCGTACCTAATATTTCTCCAGATGATGCGACTACATTCGTATCTTCATTACCTGATAGTAAATCCAGAATATAAAGTCTAGCCTCATTAGTATTACTAGTACTACAACCATTAGTTGAAGTTGTTATTGAAGTGGTACCAAAAGTAGTAAACATTACTTTATTCTGGAATGTTACTGCAGTCGAAAGCACCTTTTCTCCTGTTGTACTTATAAGATTCTTATACCAACCTTTGTGTGTAACTCCAGCAGTAATTGCTGTTGAATCAATTAAGTCACTTAATAGCAGCGCTGTTGTTGAAGTGGGCTCGACAAAAGCTTCTGTATCATAGACAACAAAGAATTTGTCATTTACAGAATCATCAAGCGGTCTTGTTCTATCTCCACTTCCTATTGCTATACTAGCGACATATCCACCTTTTTGTCTAAACACAGCAATATCTGGCTCTTCAAAAAACTTGCGATTAGCTGCATCAGCCCCACCCAAACTAGCTATTTTGTACAACTTGGCTTCAGAAATATTACCGTCGTTACTAGTATCGCTATCGTAAACTGAAGCATTTAAATCAGCACGCCAAATGTTACCGCCAGTATCACCAAAATAAAGGCGATCTATTGATCCATTTCGATCAATATCTAGAACACGAATTCGTGAAGGCACTGCATCGTTAGTCGCTATCGAACCATTAGGCGCATATTTTGCGGCAGTAGGAGTTTCCCAAATTATATCACCTCCCGTAGTTGAATCTATTGCATCTACAATAAATACCGCATTACCACCATCAATTTGATTACCAGAAGCATCTTCATTATAACCACCACCTATAACTAACACGGGCGTTGTCTGAGTTTTGTTATGCTCTTTAAGCTTGGCAACTACAGGTTGCGACCAAGAATCACCTGTACCAAATTGCTTTCTCCATATAAGTACTGGAGTAGCTGGTTGAGTAACATTTAATGCATAGTAGTGTTTTCCACCACGACGAAGTCCAAAGAACAGGTATGCTTCTTCTCCAGGATCCAGCACTCCATTACCATATTCAGCGGGTGAACTGCCTGTCTCATCAATCCATAAAGTTATTGGACTATCAACACCATAAATATGACCACCATCAATATTTTTCTCATATTGTCTTTTAATATTTGGCAACAAGTCCTGTGGCATATAGGCAAAAACTTCTGTTCCATCACTATCGTCAATAGCATGTAAATAACCTTCATTCGTACCAACAAAAATATATTTACTACCATCTGCTTTCAACAGTTGAACTGGCTTACTATGGATGATATCTCCCATATGAAAACGCTCAGTATCATCGTCTGGATTTATTCCTTTGATGTATTTAACTAGATCACTTTTCAGAGCATTATCCGCTGTACTCGTTCCTGTAATACCAAACTCTGAATTAGCGATACTTGTATTTAAACTAATTAGAGAAGGAGAAGTAGAAGAACCATTATCAGTTAATATAGTTCTGTTATCAGCATCAATTTTATTGGCTGCACCTCCACTTCGGATAATATCTGTAGGAGCGACACTAGACCACATATCTCTAGCTGAACTTAATAATGCCCCACTAGAATCTACAGCAGGATCTCCCGCCGCATCAGATAGAACTCCTCCAATCAGTTGATACTTTTTCAAATTACCAGGCCAAACAACGCCATCTTTATCGAATACCGGAACATAAACAGAATTTCCGTGTGACAATAAATTACTAGTATCAATTGAATAACTTGGCGCCGCAAAAGATCTACCTTTAGTACCAGCAATTCCCAAAATAGCATCTTTGAATGCCTTGGTTAATCCGGCTCTATCGTTTGCAGTCACAAAAGTTCCGTCACCATCTTCTGCAATCTCTTCGAGATATTCTGCCTCTTCAGAGCCTGCTAGTAATGATAAACCCACTGTGTATGTTGCAACACTCTGAACTCCATTGATATCTGGAACCGAAGTACTTCCATCTGCATGGTCTTCGGTTGCTAAATATTTAGCTAATTCTGGTCCACAACGTCCATAAACTTGAGTATTAGTACCAGGAGATGGAGCATTTTGACAACCTTGTGCATAGGTACCAATTTTGCCATGGATTAAATCTGCCGTAGTGTTTTCTGTTGGACCACCATCAGAAAGTAAAATAATACCGTTATTACTACATTCTTCTATAATGGGTGATTTATATGTTCCAGAAAAACTAGGTTCATTAGTCGTCACAGCATCCGGACACTTAGTGCAACTCTCACCCGTAGTAGGACATGAATAGTTATCAGCAGCATCACAATTGTAGTAAGTCCGATCTTCTTTACACCTTACTTGTGTCGTTGTAGTCGTCGTTTCAAAACCTTCATCATTCACCACGGTGCTGGTGTCTTCGTATGTTTCACAAGCATACCAAGTAGGGTGTGCTGCCTGACAGCTAGATATAGTTGCATGCGACGTGCCACAATACTTTGTATAAGTATAGTCATCACTTACACACCCAGAACCTAAGCCACAACTAGTTTCACCAGTACCACAATACGCTCGATTTCCAGTTTGCAGCGTACAGCCACCAGTATCTGTGGCGCTCGTTGTTGAACCAGTTGTAGCAGTACAAATTTCTGAAGTACCACAAGATCCTTTGGTACAAGTTTGTCTTGTTGATGCATCACAGCTAGGTGTCGAGGTAGTAGAAGTCGTTGAGTAACCTGCTCCCGTAAAGGTCGACGGGTGCGCTGATCTAATATCACTAGCTGGATACTTTCCTGCATTTACATCTTCGCCCCTAAAATACAAGGCGGCCTCAAACAATGCATCTACAATTGGTGTACTACCATATGCATTCCAAATGGATGTATCAGATGCGAATAAACTCAAATATTCACGAGAATTATAAGTACCGGCATCTGGCATAAAACTATTATTTGGCGCAGTACCGGGATGAACGAACCCCGTTTTACTTAATTCATCTTGTGCCAATGTTCCTATAATCGGACTTACTGGATATCGTATTCCATGAGCAACCGAAGAACCTTGAGCCCCTTGACCACCACCAGAAAATAACGACAATCCAAAATTCACATTATCAAAGTCTGTATCGGCAATAATATCCTGAAAAGCACCTCTCAATTCATCCAGACGTGTTGGACCTGTTGCACAGTATTCATCTCTAATATAAGCACCCGGACACCATTTCATACTACCCGACAAATCCATAACAAATAGTATATTCGCATTAAGAAGAGTTTCAGAATCGATGATATCGATATCATCAGCCGAAACTGTTGAAAATATCGCGAATATTATTGTGGCTAATATTTTGTTTAATTTACGCATTTTCTTGCCTATTATTTTAATTAGTCTATTACTTATTTATTGTTTAGGAATCTGTACAGCTCTTCCATCAGTATGGACATCCCGAGCGGAACTCGAAGACAGCTTGCTATCAGCTATCACTCTAAAAATCTGATAATTAAACTCAGATGAATTTGCTACATTATTTAGAACAGGAGAGTCTAAAACACCATCGAATTGTATGGTTGCTTTTGAATTCAGTGTAGCGCCAGCAGAAACTGCTTCGGCCGGATTAAAATAATCAGCTGGCACATCGATGACCAAATTTCTAGCAGATGCTGCTGTATCTACATTGCTTAAATCCTTATCAGATAATACTTTGCCTAGTGCCGATTCAGCACCTTGAAAAACCAATGCAGAATAAATACTATTTCCTGCTACTTGAGTATCTAAAGTCGACATCTTTACAGCACTGACACCTATTAGTGTAATCACAAGTAACATTATTAAAGAAATCACGAGAACGACTCCTTTCTGTTTCTTTTGAATTGTCATTTTATTTACTCTCATTATTTCTAGTTTTACAGGGTATTTCTTAGATTAACTGTGGTACTAAATACAGCTCTCTTATACCTATCATCAGGTGAAGGAACGGCTACATCTAACAATGAATAAGTCACCGACTCTGAAGTACTTTTGGTTTCTCTTAAAGCTCTAACCAGAATTGCTATCTGGACACTAATAACATTCGACCAAGAACCATTTACGTCTGCAGCATTGACATAACGTTCTACAGCTTTATCGCCATTGTCATCAATGCCATACAAAACCTGCATATTTTCAACTCCCTCAGCGATAACCTCTGCTTCATTAAATCGTGAACCAGCACACATTAATCTTTTATTTACATCATCTAGATAAAAAGCATTATAAATACTTGCGGTCTCAGGTGTGGTGGTCGGTGAAACTTGACAACCGACAGGTAAAGGACCGCCTGTACAATCCGTTGATACTTGATCATCACCAAGATAAACGACTCCTATCCGGTCACCTTTTATATCATCGTCAGACGTTGGATTAGGACTTGTAGTAAAAATCCCAGTATCAACAACACTGTCCTGTCCATCACTACAAATTCGAGAATTTACCGCTCCCCTCATAAAATTATTTAGCAAAGGTGCACCATTACCTGAGGTATAGCCCGTATGCTCTATTACGCTTGACATAATTTCCAAAGCGATACGACCATTGTCCTCTAACAGTGAAAATTGATCTCTTTGAATACTTGATTTTTTGCTACTCAAAAAAGAGGATGATATACCTGCTAATAAAAACAAGCCGATTATCATGGCAACCAAAAGCTCTATTAGCGAAAGGCCTGCCTGATTCTTATTAAGCAACTGGTTAGACTTTTTTGTATAAGGCCTTTTTATTAAACTCATGGCATTATTCTCGTATTAATTATTATTGATTCTGTTGTGCCAACTGTTTCTTCTTCATATCCTCTTTCATCCCATAACGCTTCAATTCTAACTTCGCCGGTAGCACAAGTATTAGGGCAAGTCACATTAAGCTGACCACCTGCAAATGTTGCAATATCTGTAGCAGAAGTTATTTTCACGCCTCCCGTTCTGTTACCCGATCCTGATTTATATCCACAAATTAGGTTTAATTTATCTAATTGAGCTATTTCAGCGGTTGAACAATTTGAAGCAGAACCAGAACAAACCGGAGGAGTCGCCGAACAATCAAAACCTGAACTATTAAACAAATAATCTCCAGATATAACGCCAGCTTTATTAGAATGCATTCTCTCAGTAAGGCTGTGAACAAGACTCATTGCTTGCTGTTTCATATAAGAATGCTGTGTTCCTCTCATTCCTACAATCTGCAAACCTGCTACACCTAAAATACCAATGGATAAAATCAATGCGGCTATCATTACTTCGATCAAGCTAAAGCCTGATTGCTTATTTGCATTCCTGTTTCTAATATTAATATTTTTGGAAGTCAGTCTTTTCACTATAATTCTCAATATTATTTTTATATTTATGTTGTATTAGCTAGTGATTGATAGGCATCAATATTCATCGTAATAATTATGAAAAATCATTAATTACAACTTGTGAATATTTATAAATTGACTGTTTAATTTAAAACAGAAATCACAAACAACAACTCTATTATTTTTAACTATTATAACTGTATGTTTCTTAAGCTCAGTTGAACCAAGCCATCGTATTGGTTAATAATTCTACATTTTCTTTAGCATAATTAATATTATTTTGCCAATCCCAAGACTAGCGGTAGACACTAATTGATAAATGGTAAGATTAATGTCACCCCCCTACTTATAGGCGTTTTTTTAAATAATTTTCACTGTAATTATTACCCTTTTAGATAAAATAATCAGGCAATATAAATTGAATACCTCGCCTTAAATTATAAAAACAACTCTCTACCTAGCTGCTTCAAATCTCGCCTATGTTTTTTATAATTAGGGTCACAGTCTTCGACTAAATCCCAAAATCGAGAAGAATGATTCATTTCCAGGGTATGGCAGAGTTCATGAATCATCACGTACTTCACAACTTCGCTTGGCATAAACAGTAATTTACAATTTAGATTGATATTTTTTTTACTAGAACAGCTGCCCCAGCGTGTTTTTTGGGCCCTAATACTCAAACCGTTATAATGAAAGCCATGCTCTTCTGCTAATTGTTCCAGCATCGATGTAAATACTGCCCTGGATTTTTTTTTACACCAGTGATTAATAACCGTGTGGAATTGAGTAACATCAGAGGTGTTACCTGAGATGCTGAGACTAAAATCTTTATGCTCTTTCAAATGTATTTGATGGGCGGATTCATTAACGTATTCAATTTGCCAAAGCTCATTCAATAAACGCAGGTTTAACGATTCGGGGATTGTTTCTTTGTCAGTGATGGATAACTTATTAAGATTTTTCTCTACCCATGCGGATTTAGAGACAATAAAAGAATGCCCTATTTTGTCCGGCGTCCCTTTTGGAAGAACCAGACTTAAAACACCAGTATTAGAAAGTTTAATACGAATATGTTTGGCCCTATTTGAACGAATAATCAAATAGGGATGGTAACCATCAGAAAGCTCTAAAGAATATAACTCACTCTTCAAGTTCTTTTTGTGCCCTTGGCCAGGAGTTAATAATCGCGTGGATCAAGGTTGCCAACGGAATAGCAAAAAACACGCCCCATACACCCCATAGACCACCAAACAATAAAACAGCAGTGATGATTGCAGCCGGATGTAAATTAACCATCTCAGAAAATAACAAAGGTACCAATAAATTGCCATCAAGGAATTGAATAATACCGTAGGCAATGATGACGTATAAGGTCTCGGTTGTATAACCCCATTGAAAATAAGCAACGATGGCTACCGGTATGGTAACAAGTGCGGCACCAACGTAAGGTATCAACACCGAGATACCAACAGCAAATGAAAGCAGCATCGCATAATTTAAATTGAAGACCATAAAGGTGACATAAGTTATTACCCAAACTACAACAATTTCAGCAAATTTACCCCTGACATATCCAGCTATTTTGCCATTCATTTCATGCCAAACTTGTGAAACTAGTGATCTATCTGTTGGTAGAAAAGCTTTAAACCAATTGATAATGATTTCTTTATCTTTAAGAAAAAAGAAAATCAATAAAGGTACAACCACCAGATAAACCATGAAAGTCAGTAAATCCGAAACAGAAGATAATGAGAAGCTTACGACTAATTGAGAAAAGTCGGTTATCTGCGTTCTGATCCCAATCAACAATTCACTGACTTGTTGCTCGGAAATAATATTCGGATATTTTTCTGGTAACTGCATTAATAGCGTCTGCCCCTGGGCAAACATTTTTGGAATTTCGAGAACAAACTGGGTGGCTTGTCTAAATAACAAAGGCGCTAAAATAAACAGCACTATTAATAATAGAATGATAAATACACTGAAGGTGGAAAGTATCGCGACCAATCTGGGGACTTTATATTTTTTTAACATGCTTACTGCCCCATCGAGCAAATAAGCAATAATGATTGCTGCCAGTAATGGCGTTAAAACATCACCAATCGCATATAAAATAGAAGCGCCTAAAACTAGCAGTAACGCTAATATGGCAACTTGGGGGTCTGTAAAATGCCGGCGGTACCAGTCATTAACGAGTTTTAACATAATTTAAGCTGATCTCTTCTGTGCTTTATCATTTATTTTTATTTATGATGATCCTAAGTATTTTTGCCTTGGTATTCTTTTAAAAATACCGCTTCAAGTTCATCGATAATGTATTCTGCTTCCTTTCCTTGCAACATATGCGCAGTCATAAGATCTGAAATAGGATGCAAAATATTATCCTTATCCACCATAGGATAGGTCTCACTAAGCCTTTTAATCGCTTTTATAACGCTTTCACCTTCAGGACGTTCGATTTCAAGCGGCTCAGTAATCGTTTGCTTTTCATCTCCCTGCTCTAGATTTGTTTCTTTATTACCATTAGCCTGGGCAACTAAAAATTCAGCGAAAGAGAGTAACGTCTCTTGTTTTGAAGTATCAAGCGCTTTAAAGAGTTTAATAAGCTTTCGTTCTGCTTTACTGCCTTGAACAGGCATCGTTGGTAACATTAAAATCCTACTCTAATTCTACTTTGCCATTGAAAATCTATAACTAATGGTATTAAAACAAAATAATACCATGATAAGCAAAATAAAACGGACAAAAAAAACGGAGAACATAGTCTCCGATTTTTTACTAACAACAAGATATTACTGATTATCTTTACAGTAGGCTCTTGCAAACTCCAATAATTCTTCCATAGTTCTAACGCGGAATTTTTGGCGTTGACGAACAAAAGAGAACTCTCTACTAAGAGGTGGATCCAATGGAATAGTTACCAAAGTACCCAGCTTTAATTCTTTAGCTAAACTCACACTAGATAAAACAGAAATACCCATTCCTGCCTGAATTGCACCTTTTATAGCCTCTGGGCTTCCCAGTTCAAGACACGCTTTCATTGCATGCTTGCCCACACCCTGTGCTCTTAGATGATCGACAATCACTTCTCTTGTCCCTGATCCTTCTTCACGACAGATGAAAGGATATTCAAGCATCTTCTTAACTGAAATAGATTTTTGCTTAGCCAATTCATGATCTGGAGGTACAACAACAACCAAGTCATCTTTTCTACAAATCTCAACTAATAGATTTTTGTTTGTTACCGGACCTTCAACAACGCCCAAATCGATGACATTATTTTCTACCATCGAAACTATGCCCTCAGTATTTGAAACTCTCAAGCGTAATAAAACATCAGGATTTTTTGCATTAAAATCTCCCAATAAAGCCGGTAACATGTATTCCGATATGGTCGTTGATGCCCCAAGTGTTAACGATCCACTGATACTTCCTGTTATCTCGCGAATTGCATTTTCCATTTCTGAATATTTTTCAAAAATGACTTCTGCATATTCAAACGCTACATGACCTGCCTCTGTGAGGCTAACCCGGTTATGAGCACGATCAAACAATCTGGTATCGAATTGTTCTTCTAGCTGTCGTATTTGAAATGTTACAGCAGGTTGTGTCATGTGAAGTACTTCAGCAGCTTTTGTAAAGCTCAGCAGTCTTGCTACAGCATGAAATACCTGTAATCTCCTATCTGACATAGGTCTCTATTCTCCTAAATTGTCTCTTACTCGCAATATTTAAAGCCAAGGTATATTTTTTTTTATTACCCTAAGCAGCTATTATTATATAATAACTAACTTATATAGTAGGCTAACTTCCCGAAAAAGCAAGAAAGCAGAATTGTCACATCCTTCCTAAAAAATATTTTTATAACAAAATACTTTTTTTGACACTATAAAATAATTATATAACCCAACACACTCTACTCTGTTATTAAAAATACTTAAGTATCATTTAAAATGTTACCGTATCAACTGATAGTTACTTCGGTTTTTTCTCGCTATCCGCTTGAGAAACCACAGTACTATCTGACACAGGAGAATTACCGGGTATACGCGGATCATCATCATCCATAAGGATTCGATGAGCAGGACCTTCCATATCATCGTACTGGCCACTTTTTACAGTCAGTACAAACGCAAAAACGACAATCAACATGACCAGAACACCGATCAAAATTGTCATTGATAAAGCACCCATATTTTTTATACCCTAAATTCGCCTAAGCTAATTTTTTAATACACTAATTTCTTGAATTTTAAACCATTGATCTTTTTATAGTAAACACTTCAAGATATTAATACTGATTGCAATTGATATGCCAACTTTGTATCTTATTGATTTTATAAGAATAAATTAATTGACCCTAACTATACATATAATTGATAGCGACATATATTGACAACATTAAAGACAACTTTTGCTCAATTGTGACAACAGCGCTTGCCAAATATAACGTTAATATTACATTATGAGGATGCGAAAGAATAAAAGAGTGAGAATTAAAGAACAAATTAAAAAACAAATAACGAGTAAACAACGAGCAAAGGACAGTAACTAATCATTTGTGAGACGTCTTATTCGTACGCTAGTACAAACATAATGATAACTAATAGGAGAAGCACATGTCAGACATTGTACACCCCGTATCTGTCGAGTTTGCAGCAAATGCAAATATTAACGCAGAGCAGTATAAGGCCATGTATAAAGAGTCTATTGAAAACCCCGACGGATTCTGGGCAGAACAAGCAAATAAGTATGTATCTTGGTTCAAGCCTTGGGATACGGTATCAGATTGGAGCTTCAACGAAGAAGATCTTCACATCGAATGGTTCAAAAATGCCAAACTGAATGTTTCTTATAATTGCTTAGACCGCCATTTAGAAAAACGCGGTGATCAGGTAGCAATTATCTGGGAAGGTGATAGCCCAGACGAAGACCGCAAAATTACCTATAAAGAACTACACGAAGAAGTATCACGTTTCGCTAACGTTTTAAAAGACCGTGGTGTACAAAAAGGCGATCGTGTATCACTTTACCTACCGATGATTCCAGAAGCTGCAGTCGCTATGCTAGCTTGTACACGCATTGGCGCAATTCACTCAATCGTATTTGGTGGCTTCTCTCCAGATGCACTAGCAAGTCGTATTAACGATTCGGATTGTAAAGTGGTTATCACTTCAGACCAGTCTATGCGTGGCGGACGTAAAATCCCACTTAAAGTGAATGCCGACACAGCTATCAAAGAATGTCCTGGTGTAACTACCTGTATCGTTGTTCGTCGTGGTGGTGAAGACGTAGCATGGACAGAAGGCCGTGATATTTGGTACGACGAAGCTATTGCAGCTGCAAGTCCAGATTGTCCTCCAGAAGAAATGGACTCAGAAGATCCATTATTCATTCTTTATACTTCAGGTTCTACAGGAACGCCTAAAGGTGTGCTTCATTCAACAGGTGGTTACCTGGTTCAAGCTGCAATGACTCATGAAGCAGTATTCGATTATAAAGATGGTGATGTTTACTGGTGTACAGCTGATGTTGGCTGGGTAACAGGACACACTTATATCGTCTATGGCCCGCTAGCCAATGGCGCAACCACCTTAATGTTTGAAGGTATACCAACCTACCCTGATATTTCTCGTTTCTGGAAAGTAGTTGATAAGCATAAAGTAAACATATTCTACACAGCTCCTACTGCAATCCGTTCTTTGATGGGCGCGGGTAATGAGCCTGTTGAATCAACCTCTCGTGAAACACTTCGCGTACTTGGTACCGTTGGTGAGCCAATTAACCCGGAAGCGTGGGAGTGGTACCACGGTGTAGTCGGTAACGGCAAATGCCCTATCGTTGATACCTGGTGGCAGACTGAAACTGGTTCTCACATGATGACGCCATTACCGGGTGTGCATGCATTAAAACCAGGTTCAGCAACAGCACCTTTCTTTGGTGTTCACCCAGTATTACTTGATGACGAAGGAAATGTCATCGAAGGTAATCCTGCAGCAGGTAACCTTGCTATCGATAAGCCATGGCCTGCAATGATCAGAACCGTATTTGGCGATCACAAACGTTTTTATGAGACTTACTTCTCAATGTTTAAGGGTTATTACTTTACGGGTGACGGCGCTAAGCGTGATGAAGATGGAAACTACTGGATCACAGGACGTGTTGATGACGTACTAAACGTATCAGGTCATCGTCTTGGTACTGCAGAAATCGAAGCGGCACTTGGCTTACACGAAAAAGTAGCTGAAGCTGCTGTTGTTGGCTATCCGCATGATCTTACTGGTCAAGGCATCTACGCTTACGTTACGTTGATGGATGGCGAAGAAGGCTCTGATGAAATGAAGCTTGAACTGGTTAAACTAGTTCGTGGCGAAATCGGACCGATTGCTAAAATCAACATCATTCAATTTGCACCAGGACTACCTAAGACACGCTCAGGTAAAATTATGCGTCGTATCTTGCGTAAGATAGCTGCGGATGAATTAGATGGTTTAGGTGATACATCAACACTTGCTGATCCTTCAGTGGTTGATGACTTAATTGATAATCGCGAGAATCGCTAATATCGATTGAATACCATTGACTTAAGTTTCATTGGTATATCCAAAAAACCGCCTAAAAGTACGGGGGTGTGTTTAATTACACACCCCCCATATATGGTCTCCTCCATTTTTGCAAAATAATATTCAACCGTTTTGACAGGGATAGATTTGCTTCCAT
>NZ_CANLZW010000047.1 GCF_947495625.1 uncultured Cocleimonas sp. | reverse complement strand
TAATAAGAAAGGTAGTATACTATGTCTATCAATGGCTTATAGTCTTAATTCAACGGCATTGGTCACCCCCCTACTTTGGAGCACTTTTTTCTAATGATATTACTTTGTTATTGAATAACGCTTTTAGTCTTTAAGTTCTTTTTGAATAGAAGCGAGAATGCCTCGCATGATATTCAATTCAGTCTCATCCATCTCTGCGCGATTAAACAAGGTCTGTAACTTCTGCATTATTTCACCGGGATGCTTCTTAAAAATGAACCCCGTCTCTGTTAATGTTTCATCAAGATGCGTGTAAAACAGATCCATCTGTTGTGTATTAGGGTATTGTTTTGGCGCTTTATTTCTGTCATCTGAATTTAGCGTCCCATCCCCCGATACAGCCAGGTGTTGCTTAAATATTTCATAACAAAAAGTTTGAACTGCCGCTGCAATATTCAAAGAGCTGTAATCAGGATTTGTCGGAATAGTCGCACGATATTTACACAGGGAGAGGTCCTCGTTGATAAGCCCCATTCTTTCCGGCCCAAAGACCAAAGCTACCTTATTCGTGGCTGAGGCTGTATACAGCTTTTCTGCCGTTTCTTCAGGATTCAAAACAGGCAGATCATAACCGCGTGTTCTTGCCGTACTCGCAACAACCACCGTGCAGTCTTTTATTGCATCAAATAAATTATCGACTTGTGTTGCGCTTTTCACAATATCGTCAGCACTTGTCGACATCTTTGTCGCTTCATCTCTGGCTTGTTGCGTTTCGAAATCTTTTGGGGCAACCAAGTAAAGCTCACTTAAGCCCATTGTCTTCATCGCACGGGCCGCAGAGCCGATATTACCAGGATGAAAAGTGCGTACGAGCACAACACGAATATTATTTAGCACGATATTTTTTCTATGAATTAAAAGTTATGAATGAAAGATTTTGAGTAGTGGATTATGAGTGAATCAATCAGGAGTAATGACTTTGAACGTAGGTTTCAACTATCTGCTGAAATTCCTCAGCAATGCTATCGCCTTTCAAAGTCACTGTTTTCTCGCCATCTTCATAAACGGGAGCTACTGGTTTTTCACCACTACCGGGTAAACTAATGCCTATATTTGCTTGTTTACTTTCACCTGGACCGTTAACCACACACCCCATGACAGCGACTGACATTTCTTCAACACCCGGGTATTGATCTCTCCAGATTGGCATTTGTTCGAGTAAATAAGTTTGAATATCTTGCGCTAAAAGCTGAAAATAATCGCTTGTGGTGCGACCACAACCCGGACACGCGACGACTTGAGGCGTAAATGAGCGCAGACCAAGAGACTGTAAAATTTGCTGACCTACAATCACCTCTTTTTCGCGCGCTTCACCCGGCTTAGGTGTCAGTGAAATACGTATCGTATCCCCTATGCCTTGTTGTAATAAAATAGCGAGTGCTGCAGTAGATCCAACAATACCTTTGCTACCCATTCCCGCTTCTGTTAACCCTAAATGCAGCGGGTATTCACACTTAGACGAAAGCTCTTCGTACACTTTAATTAGTTCTTGAGCACTACTGAGTTTGCATGAAATAACAATTTTATTATCTGGCAATCCATACTCTTCTGCTTTTGCGGCACTGCCTAATGCGGATTCAATCAATGCATTATGTTGTACTTCTGACAACTCTTTTGGCTCATCTAGCTGATGATTTTCATCCAGCATTCTTGCCAATAACTTCTGATCTAATGATCCCCAGTTCACGCCAATACGAACCGCTTTATCGTATTTAACCGCAAACTCAATCATCTGTGCGAACTGTTCATCACCGCGCTTACCTTTTCCCACATTTCCGGGATTAATACGGTATTTGGCTAAGGCTTTGGCACATTCAGGCACCGCACTTAACAACTTATGTCCGTTAAAATGAAAATCACCAATCAATGGGACATCGCACCCCATTTTATCCAGACGTTCTCTGATTTCCGGAACTGCTTCAGCGGCTTCCATGGTATTCACGGTGATACGCACAAGTTCAGAACCTGCTTTAGCTAATTCAGCAACCTGTTTAACGGTTCGGACTACATCAGCTGTATCCGTATTCGTCATTGATTGCACCACGACAGGCGCATCTCCACCAATAATTATATTGTCTACGTTAACAGCAAGTGTCTTTTTACGATTTGTTTTTGGCATTATGAATTAGCTTTTCTGTTTAGGATTTTATCGAATCTTGAGCTTTGGAAAACCAGGTACTTCAGTGATGCTATTTTTATCTAATTCAGACTCATTTGCTAGTTCAGCAATGGTTTTATTTTGCTCTGGATGAACGATTTCTGCAGCTATTTCAGCTAAAGGAAACAGTACAAATGGAAATTTTAGAATTTCAGCACGCGGAACATCATTATCCGGATGTAAAATCTGATCTCCATATAAAAGCACATCAACATCCAGGGTACGCGATATAAATTTAGTTTGACTTCTCTTACGTGCATGCTGATTCTCAATTCCCTTAAGAAATATTTTTAATTCTGGGTAACTCAAATCTGTTTCAAAACCTGCAGATAGATTAATAAAGGCATCTCCCTCAAAACCAAAGGCTTCACTTTCGTATGACTTAGAAAAAAAGATATCAGGAAATTTATTAATTAGTTCATCGACACAAGACTGAATATTCGCCTCTCGATTGATATTGCTCCCAATATCGAGAAATACAGCAACCATTTTCTATACCTTAATCAGGTCTAACATTTATAAAAACTTATTTACTAAAGACAATTAAACTGGCGTTCGTGTTCTTTCTATAATAACACCTACTTCTGCAGAATCTGTGACTGCCATGGGTTTACCGAGAGAAACTTTTATCCAGGGAATACTCATTTTATCCAACAATAATTCGGCTATGTGTTCTGCAAGCGCCTCTACCAGTTGAAATTCGCTTTTATCGACAAGATCTTTCACTAGCTTTGCAGCTTCTTTGTAATTTAAGGTGTCTTTAATATCATCAGATTGAGCAGCATTACGGTTATCCCAGCCCATTTCGATGTTTACGTTAATTTGTTGTTGAATACGTCTTTCCCAGTCATAAATCCCTATTACTGCATCCAAACGTAAATCACGAATATAAACAATATCCATTCAAATTCCTTTTATATTTTCTACAAATTATACTAGATCAGGTGAAATAGTTAGCTAAAAAGCTTATGGAATAAGCATACCCCATATGATCGAAATATAAGACTTTTAATATTTCTTTAAAAATAATTTTCTTTTTTTGCATCCAGATATTATTAATACTTCGTATATTGCTAAACAAGTTACACTGATCAATTCTAAAAGCTTGTGAATTTTTTCATTGAGTATTACCAGTGAAAAAGAACAGAAATAATTTCATTTTCTATTAATTAAAATTAACAAATACAATTACTTACAAAGGAGTTATACAAATGAGTCAAAAGAACCTAATCAAAACAGCACTAACTAGCGCTATGGCTATCGGCCTTGTAACTGTTTCATCTGCTGCTCTAGCTGGCAAGCCAGGAATGGAAAAGTGTACAGGTATCTCAAAAGCAGGTAAGAATGACTGTGGAACTAGCCAACACGCTTGTGCTGGAATGGCTAAGACTGATGGTGAAGCTGAAGAATGGGTATACGTTCCAGAGGGAACCTGTACAAAGATTGTTGGTGGAACAGTTAAAGCTAAAAAAAGCTAAACTGATTTTTTATACTTAAAAATTAGTAGTGAAACCATAATTGCCCCCTCTTTGGGGGTAATTTTTTATCTTAAGAATTAAAAATTCCAATAGAGTATAATTGCCTCGTTTTGGGAGATCAGGGTCATTTTGATGGGAAATCAAAACTCAGAAAAAACGATACAAACAAATGCACTGCCAACCATTCAGGGTTGCGGCATAGGTTTACGTTTAGAACACTTCGATGAGATAAAAGAACAAAAACCCGATATACCTTGGTTTGAAATACTTAGTGATAACTATTTGATAGAAGGCACTAGCCAAAGGGAATACTTATACAAATTTCGTGAAGACTACCCTGTAACTTTTCACGGAGTAGGACTATCCATTGGGTCGACTGATCCACTTAATATGGATTTTCTAAAATCCTTAAAAAAACTAAAAGATGAAGTACAACCTGCCTGGATTTCTGATCACTTATGCTGGACTTCAGCTCATGGTGTTGTTACACATGATTTGATTCCCCTGCCCTACACTAAATCAGTAATCACTCATATCGTAGATAGAATTAAGCAAGTTCAAGATTATTTGGGTGAACAAATAGTGATTGAAAATGTATCAAGCTATTTACAATTTAAAGATTCAGAAATGAAAGAATGGGACTTCATAAATGAAGTTACACGCAAAAGTGATTGTAAATTACTGCTCGATGTTAATAACATTTATGTAAGCTCTCAAAATCATCTATTTGATGCAGACGAATACTTGTATGCGATGCCTCAAGAACGAATAGCTGAAATGCATTTAGCAGGTTATGAAGATCATGGCACACATTTACTAGATACACACAGTAGACCTGTCACTGACCCGGTCTGGGACTTATTCACTAAAGCTGTCGAACATTTTGGTGATGTACCTGTATTGATAGAATGGGATAGCGACATCCCCTCTTTACAACGCGTCATGGAAGAAGCCAATAAAGCAAAAGCTATCCAACAGAAGGTTTTACCATTGTGTGCTTAAGCTACCCCTATAATTTGCACGAACACAGAATTAGACTTGCAGGTATTCGAATATGAATTTAGAAGAGCTGCAGCAAGATTTTATCAGTGCAATTTTTGAAAAGAATAATAGTACTGCTGCTAAACATGTAACGGGTGATGACAGGCTAACTGCAGAGCAACGCTTAGGTATCTATCGAGGTAGTGTGCACGGCATATTGACTAGCTCTCTTGGAGTTACATTTCCTGTAACCAAAAGTCTCGTTGGTGAGAAATTCTTTGATCATATGTGCGATGTCTTTATTGATAAATATCCACCTACAAGCCCATTCTTCGTAAAGTACGGGGGTGCCTTTTCAGAATTCTTAGAACAATTTGAACCTGCAAAATCAATTTCATATTTATCTGATGTAGCAGCATTAGAATGGGCACGACACCAAGTTTGGCACGAAGTCATTCTAGAGTCAGTGGATTTCTCAGAGATGGCAAGCCTCACTGAAGAAGAACAAGCTACCGTTTGGTTCGAATTAAAGCAAAGTTTGCGTCTAATAGAGTCAGGTTATCGTATTGATCTCATATGGTTTGCTCACCAAGATGGAAGTGAGATAAAACTTGAAGATGTGAATATAGACGAAGGTGTGCAACTTTTAATCTGGAAAGGAACTGATGGTATCAAGATTACACAACTTGATACTAATTATCAGGATTACTGGGATTTCCTAACGGCTATCTCAGAAAAAAACAACATTACGCAGCTAGCCGGTAAATTTGGTGAGCACTTACCTAGTCATTTAAATAGGTGTATTCAAGAAGGTTGGATAAAGTCTTTTAATAGAAACTAGAAAACATTTTATTACTTAATATATTGTTTCAGGAGAAGGAAATATGAAGAATTTTTTAGCAGGTTTTTTAATTGGTGACTGTGCTCCGCTCAATTTATTTTTAAAACCACTCATGTTGTTAGGTTTTAGGCTATATCTTGCTTACGTATTTTTTAAGTCAGGCCTTACAAAAATAGGTAGTGATTTTATGCTGACATCCAGCACCATTGACCTATTCAAATGGGAGTACATGCCTTATGCATCCGAACAAATAGCAACTACAGGTGCTTATCTCGCAACATATGCTGAAATCATTATACCTGTACTGTTTGTACTAGGTTTCTTAACACGACCTGCTGCCTTGGCACTCTTCATTCTTAATGCTGTTGCTACCTATTACATTGTTTCTGTCGCAGATGATTTTTCTGCCGCTGGTCAATGGCAGCATATTACTTGGGGTACCATGATAGCTGTGTTATTTGCATTCGGCCCAGGTGGTTTATCAATTGACAAGATGATTAGTAATCGTTGGAAAAATAGTTGATAGAATTTTAAAAGCTAAAAAAAAGCGACCTTATAAGGTCGCTTTTTTTTTGTAAATTTCAAACGAAATACTTATGCTCGCGATAAAAGTCTATCTTTTAATGTAGCCACAAATTTCAAAGAATTAAGTAAATGTTGATTTCTAAAAAGGACGTACCATAGAGCTTTAGTTTTCACTGAGAAAGATGCCTTGTTTTGCTCGTAGACTTCTGCTCTCACTGACACATCTATCGTTCTTGTTTTTATAAAATCCAAATTTGCATCATGTAAAACTTCCTCTATTTCATCCTTGAACTTAAAGTCTAAATACTGATTGATAAAGTCCAATTGCTCCTTAAATTTATTCAAACCACTCTGCCTTCGTTTAGAAGTTTTTAGTGACTCTCCAACAGTCCAACTACTTTCAACACCCACTCTATAAACAGCCATAGGACGATCTAGATATAATGCTCCACCTCTAGCTGCCCCCATTATTTGCGAAACGAAGTCACCTGGTAGTGCAGTTTGAAACCAATCAGGTAACGATGAAATTAAACGATTAGTAAATAGTAATGATGCTGTTGGGCAGAAGACACCTCCTCCAGAAATGACTTCTTGAGGTGTAAATACTTTTGTTTCTTCAGCATGCCTTGATGTTATTTCTTCCCTCACATTATCGACAAGTTTATAAGTAGAATGAAAACACATATCGATATCAGGATATTTCTCTATTTCTTCCACTTGAATTTTTAATTTATCTTTATCTATCCAATAATCATCCCCATCACAAAATGCAACATACTCTCCCTGAATCTTAGGAAAGAGAATTGCCATGGTGTTAGCACCTTGCGAAAATTGATTTTCTGCTTGATAAACTGGCTTTACAATATTGGGATAAGCATTTTCATACTCTTTTAATATTTCTACGGTTCTATCCGTTGAAGCATCATCATTAATCAGAATTTCAAATGCAAAGTCTGTTTCTTGCATTAAAAAACTATCGAGTGCTTCACTAATACAGTACTCATGATTAAAGGCAACACATGTAACGCTGACCTTTATCTCATTCCCTTCCCAGTTTTGAGTTATTTCTTTTTCTGTTTTATTTATCATGTGAGTTTTTCTTTTTTTCTACTTTTAAACATAGTGAGTAGTGATTCAAATTGTTCTAAAACATCTTTGAATGCATTAACTTTTAAAAGCCCATTGATCAAAAGATAAAGCACTAAAAATATTGTTCCTTTCAGCAGCATTATGGGGAAATCTGAGAGATCCATTTGCGCAGTAAGCAATAGAGTAATAATGACTGCAGGAAAAACAATAAACGCTTGAATTAAGATCGGTCTAACTATTGTCCAAAATGACAAATCTAATTCGCGCGCTGCAAAAAAGATATTCAATGATGTACCCAATGCAGATGTAACGATCAAGCTATATAAAAACGCCTTAATACCAAAGGCAAACAACACATAGAATGTGATTGATTGAATTATTTTTTTATAAATTTCCAGCTTTAGGAAAGCTCTGGATTTACCGCGACTACTAAGCACATTCACCATGAGCGCGCTGATAGGATAGGCAAAACCACTGAGAGCCAGTATTTTAAAATAGAAGATAGATGCTTCCCATTTGGCGCCCAATAACAAAACAATTAATTCATCTGCCACCAAGAATAAGCCACCTATAATCAGAAAAGTCACAAAGCTGATAATACCTGTGGATTTAATAACGACTCTTCTGAATTGTTCCAGATCATTTTGAATTTTACTCAAAACAGGAAATAACACTGACATCAAGCTACCCGCAGAGTACTTTACCACCAGCATATTCAACTGCTTCGCCTGATGAAAGAAACCTAAGGTTGCAGGAGCAAACAGCTTTCCAATGATCAGGTAGTCTGCCCTCTCATAGATGGTATCCAAAAGCCCTGCGAGGAACATATTCATCCCATAGCCCCACAGTTGCTTTAATGCTTTAAAAGAAAAGGTTAACGAGGGAGCCCAGCTACTTCTGCTCCAAATTAAAATATTGATCAATACTTCTCTAGAAATCAATTGAGCAACTAAGCTCCATACTCCAGCACCCCAAAACGCTAATAACACACCAATGACGCCACTGATTATCGAGGCGATTAAATTAACTTTTGTCAGTAATTCGTAATTAAGTTCTTTTCTTAATATGACACTTTGCACTGCATGGAAAGCGCTAATAATAAACAGTGACGACATCACTTGTATTAACGGTAACAGTTGTGGGCTATTGTAAAATAGTGATATTTGACCTGCAGATAAATACGTTAGCAAGGTCAATAAAAAACCCGCTGTAATATTAAAAAAGAATACCGATGAATAATGTATCGGTAATACTTTAGAGCGCTGAATCAAAGCGCCACCCAAACCTACATCTGAAAATATAGTGGCGACTGAAACAATAACCATAATGATCGCAATTAAACCAAAATCACTAGGTTCTAAGAGTCTTGCCAGAAATATAGTTACGATCAGGCTAGAAGCATGCGTACCTAAGTTACCAAGTAAATCCCAGATAAATGCTTTTAGACCTTTTGTTTTTAGATCACTCACTATTATGATTTCCTAAGGCGAAATATGAAAAATTGCTTAATTTCACCTTTTAGCTTATCACTAGCTAACTTTACTTGGCTCTATGACCATTTGATCACTCATTTCTTCTTCTGATAAATACGGTCTCATATCTTCAAAAGAACGATTAAAGTCTAATCTCGGTTCAACGGTTGTAATGTCCGCCTGCACACGAATATCGATTATTTCACAATCATCATTTTGTAAACTTTTATCGATTCTCTTTTTAATTTTTTCTAACTCAGTCACTTGATGACTCTTGATGCCATAAGCCTTACCGATTTTCTTAAAATTAGGTACACTATAATCATTGATTGAACCTACAGAGTTTCCTTCTAGGTAAGCATCCTGACGAAGTTTAACCATGTGTAAACTTTCGTTATTAATCACGAATATCTTAATTGGTAGTTTTCGTCTTTTTATGATTTCCAATTCCTGAATATTCATTTGGAAACCACCATCACCAGTAATGACAATCGCTCTTTTCCCTGTTGCCAGGGTTGCGCCAATTGCCGCAGGAAGTGCAAACCCCATCGAGCCAAAACCACCAGAGAACAAAACACGTTGTTTAGCTTTAGGTTTAAGTGATTGCGCAACCAGCATTTGGTGCTCGCCTACATCGACACAAACACAATCATCATCTTCTAAATGTTTAGAAATTTGGTAAACGATCTGGTTACCCAATCTATCAGTTTTATCATTATTGTATTCTGCTGGATATTGCGCTTTGTAGCTTAAGACCTTTTCATGCCAAAAGTCGATTTCATTTGAATACTTTCGAAGATTCAATTGATACAGAAATTCACGCACATCTTCCTTTATCAATAAATCCATATCGACCCTGATACCTAACTCATTAGCATCTATATCAACTTGAATCTTCTGAGCTTCACGAGCAAACGTTTCAATTTTTCTACCTGTTTGCAAGTTATCTAAACGAGATCCAAGCACTATTAATAAATCAGAATTTGCGATTGTTAAGTTTGCGTGACGCGTACCGAAATTACCTAGAAAACCCAGATTATATTTATATTCGCTGGTAATAGAATCTTTACCCATTAAGGAGTAAACCATCGGAATTTGAGTCGCTTCAAGAAACTTCATTAATTCAGCTTCTGCACCAGCAAGTCGTACCCCACCACCTACTAAAACGACCGGTCTTTCTGCTTGATTGATTAGCTTAACCGTCTTCTCTATATCAGCCGCTAATTTAGTATTAACCGCATTTTTCTCTAGTAATTCTTTATGCTCATCACTACCAAAAAACGATTCAATTTCTACTGGATTAAAATCACTTAAGAACTGTAAATTCTCTGGGATACTCACTAAAACAGGACCTTTTCGACCTTCCTGTGAAATAAAATAGGCTTTTTCTAACTCATATCGCATATCTTTTAAATCAGTTATCTGAATGGCATGTTTTGTTATTGATTCAGAAAGAACGACCATATCGGTTTCCTGAAATCCAAACTGGCGGATATTTCTATCACCTTTACATTCACTCGGAGGAACATCCCCAATGATAAATAGGGTGGGCACTGAATCGAAATAGCAATCTGCAATACAGGTCAGCAAATTAGTCGCACCTGGGCCACTTGTAACCGTTGCCACTCCACTTTTGCCAGTAACACGCGCATACGCATCAGCGGCAAATCCTGCTCCCTGCTCATGAATCGTAAAGACATTCTCTATCTCAGGATGCTTATCAATAGAATCACATAAATGCGCATTTTTTCCGATATAGCTAAAGACTTTATCAATATGATTGTCTACTAAAAACTGAATCACATAATCTGATACTTTCATTGGGTGTATTCCTAAATTATTGTTTTTTATAGTCTTAAAGATGAAACTTTAAAAATAATGAGTGATGAATAACTTGAATCACTCTACTTCAAGTCTTAATAATCGAAAGGCATTTTCTTTATCTGCAATGAAGTCAGTGAACCCATTTTTTTTATAAAATTGATGACTCATTTCGTTTAAGTAATGGATTTTGACCATCACTACATTAAAACCATGTTCTTTAGCGTACTCACCAATCCTGGCAATCAACTTTGAGCCTAGTTTTCGACCTCTAAATCCTTCTTTAATCGTTAAGGAAGAGATGTATCCCACCTTTTCTTCAACGTTATTGAAATAACAAGGTGAGAGACCTATCAAATTAACGTTATCCCATAAAGTAAACTGAATGGAACTTTCTAGTAATTTTTCGCTGTATTCGTTTATATTTACTCGATCGCTGAGTTTCTCGAAATAATCATTATCATGCGCTTTGAAAAAATCGCTGATTTCCAGAACTGATAATTCTTTAATTTCAAATTTTATTTCCTGAGAACTCATTCATTTAAGAACAAACTGACCTAGCAGTTTATTCGCCTCAGATTTAGAGTTGAACATCAAAACATCGATGATTGATAAATGAGGGACAAAGTCATTATGAAACTGCTTATATTCAACATCAGCCACTTCTAAAAAGGACAATTCCATTCCTTCTTTTTTAAATGACTCTTTGTCATAGAGACTTTGGCCACCTATGGCATTGACGTATTTTTCAGCATTTGCCCTTTTACAAATATCAATGGTTCTATCTTGAGACTTTAACGTTGTCTCGCCTTGTAAATCACTTAAATAGACAAACTTGGTGTTCATTCCAAGGTATTTTGCAATCTCTTGAATTGAATGCCCCAAATATCTGGCTAAGTTTTTCTCTTCATTTTGTAATAATGCTTCGATCATCGGAAAAACCTCATTGAAATGTGGCGCCTTTTTATAATTGAGCTTAATCGTGCTAATTATTTTACGAGCATTATTTCCAACTTTTACTTCATTAATAGGCGATGTTCCATTAACGCCCATAACTTCCAGACTAAATCTATGACGCTCGCCGTTTAACAAAATATAGTTTCTATTTACATAGCCTTTTTTTATGTATTGCATGCTGTCTGATATCACGTATGTGTCAGACAGATTCATTAGCTGCCAATAGCCAATATATGGAAACAAATAAGGCTGATTACTCCCAACTAGCACTTTCAGCTAGCCTGCTCATAAGTGCGCATATTGCTCAGCGTATCAATAATCGTTTCGGCAACCATTGGCTCTACCCCTGAATGCATTGGGATAACCAAAATACGGCTAGCGATATCTCTAGAGTTTTCCATAACTTCACTACAATTTACATAAGGTAGTGTATCTAAAGATGGCTTGAAGTATTGACGAGCTGCCACGCCCCTTTCAAACAATGCTGTTCTTACCTGATCCATTTCATTTTCATCATCAAAAACAACAGGGAAATAACTGTAGCTTTGGTCAGCTGATGGATTATTTTGCTGTAACTGTACGAACTCTTTGAGTTTTCGCGTATAGAATTCGTGGCTCTTTTTACGCTCTTTGTGAATAATATCTTCTTCTTCAAGCATACATAGACCCATTGCAGCGCCTACTTCATTTAACTTCGAATTTACACCCAGCATCGAAACAGAATCTGGTGCGTCGATACCATAGTTACGAACAACTTTAGCCTTTTCGTAGAGTGCATCATCTTTTATAACGATAGCTCCGCCTTCAACCGTATGGAACATCTTAGTCGCATGGAAGCTGATGATCGACATATCGCCATATCCCAGTATATGTTTACCTTTGTATTCCACATCGAAAGCATGAGAAGCATCGTAGATCACTTTTAGGTCATGCTTTTTTGCGATAGCGTCAATTTCATCTATCTCACAAGCGTTACCAAACACATGACAAGGTGCAATCGCACAGGTTTTCTCATTAATTAACCTTTCAATATTTTTAGGATCCATATTGTATGTATCCTTATCAATATCAGCGAATACAGGTGTTAACCTTTCAGCTGCTATTGCACTAACTGTAGATACAAAACTAAAAGGCGTTGTTATTACCTCTTTATCTTCTTCTTCAAGTAAACGATACGCAAATTGAAGCGCATCAGTACCACTAGAAAGGCACAGTAAGTTTTTTACTCCGAGGAAATCTTCTAACTTTTTCTCAAGTTCTTGAACTAAAGGACCATTATTCGTCAGCCATCCGCTTTCATAGATACCATCGATATATGACTTAAACTTTTCCCTGTCTGGCATGTATATTTTGGTTACATAGATCATAATATTTTTTATATTTGTTAGAATTTAAATAGATTATTTTTGTTATGCGAATATTCTAAAACTGATCAAAGATTAACCAAATCGAGTTGAGACAATTGGTAGCATGCACCATTTAATAGGTAGGTTTTAACAGAAAGGTAATATGGACAGAATGATATTTTGGTGAAATATCTATGAAAGAGAGAGTATTTAAGTAGTAAATACCATTTTAGATAACAAGGTAAAATATTATTAAATATTAGATACTTACACAGTTAAATAGAGAGATTAAAGAGAGTATTATTTTAACAAAGAAGGGGGGTCACTAGAGAATGGCTACTGCAAAGACATTCAATGAGTTGCAGTAATACCTATGAGAAATATTCTACTAGTCCAGGAAGACTAGTAGTTTTTGAGATTCTGATTCTATGAGATAGAAGTATAAAGAAATACTATTTTACAGACTTCAGATACTCTTTAAATCTATCACCAATTTCTGGATGACGTAGACCATATTCAACATTCGCCATCATATAACCCAGCTTAGATCCACAGTCATGACTTTTACCCGTCATATGGAAAGCATTTACTGTTTCTTTTTCCATTAACATCGCAATAGCATCCGTTAACTGGATTTCGTCTCCAGCACCTGCCGGAGTATGTGCCAGTAAATCCCAAATAGAAGCAGGTAAAACATATCGACCCACCACAGCCAGATTAGATGGCGCCTGATCCACTGGAGGTTTTTCAACAACCTGTGTCATTTTTGCTGATTTACCTGCAGAAATTTCATGCCCATTACAATCGGCTACACCGTAGCTGCTAACCAATTCCATAGGAACAGGCTCGACCATAATCTGGCTTTCGCCGTTTTCATTAAATAATCTAAGCATCTCAGCCATGTTTTCAGTCGTCAGATCACTGCTCGCTTCATCAATCAAAACATCAGGTAACACAACCGCGAAAGGGTTATCACCGATAAGAGGTTTTGCACACAAAACTGCATGGCCTAGGCCTTTAGCAACGCCTTGTCTTACATGCATGATAGTCACATGTTGAGGACAAATAGATCTTACTTCATCAAGCAATGAACGCTTCACACGCTTTTCAAGCGTAGACTCTAGTTCATAACTCGTATCAAAATGGTTTTCGATGGCATTCTTACTTGAATGAGTCACTAGTACAATTTCTGTAATACCTGCTGCAATACACTCATTCACAATATATTGAATCATCGGTTTATCAACGACAGGTAACATTTCCTTAGGAATTGCTTTAGTGGCAGGAAGCATGCGCGTACCCAAACCAGCTACAGGAATGACTGCTTTACGGATTTCTTTTGTTTTTTTCATTATTAGTATTATTCCAAAATTAAAAAAATAATTAAGCCCAGCAAATCAAATACAAATGATCTGCTTAATTATTATACTATTTTCTCATAAATTAACGCTAGAGTCATTACAGCTAGTCGGATACATGACATGCAAAATACTTTCTTTAGATTTTACGCCTGAATATAAAATAAACACACCCCCCTACTTTAGGGCAGTTTTTTATTAAACAATAAACTCCACTCAATTAGTCTTTTTACAAACACTAAAATTGCAATCATCTTTCCTGAGTTCAAGGTCATAGGTCATACACCAAAGCTTTAGCGCTGAGCCTTTCTGCGATTAAGTCATGTAAGATTTGAAAAGTGCTAAGCACTCTTATCAGTTTCATTCTTTTCGTTTAATTTACGTAAATCTTTTCGTAAAACTTTACCAACATTACTCTTTGGTAAATCATTAACAAACTCAATGTACTTAGGGCATTTATAACCGGTCATTTCTTCATGACAGTAATCTTGAAGTTCTTTTTCGGTCAGGCTGTCATCGCTCTTAACGACAAATATCTTTACGGCCTCTCCAGATTTTTCATGGTTTACCCCTATCGCACCGACTTCAAGTACCTTGGGATGAAGCGCCACAACATTTTCAATTTCATTTGGATAAACATTAAAACCAGAAACAATAATCAAATCTTTTAAACGATCGACAAGTTTTACATAACCGTCTTCTGAAACAACGGCGACATCACCTGTGCGCAACCAACCATCATCACTTAATACATTGGCCGTTTCTTTAGGACGATTCCAGTAACCTTTCATTACCTGTGGTCCACGAATACATAGCTCACCTGGCTCACCAAACCCTAATTCTTTGCCGCTCTCATCACGAATACTGATCTCGGTTGAGGAAATAGGAAAACCAATACTGCCGTTAAAACCTTCAAGATCTAACGGGTTAATACTTGCTGCTGGTGAAGTCTCGGTTAATCCATATGCTTCGATTAACACATGACCAGTGACTTCTTTCCATTTTTTAGCAGTATATTCCTGAACGGCCATACCACCGCCTAATACTAGCTTAAGATTCGAAAAATCTAATTTATCAAAACCCGGTGTATTCAATAAACCATTAAATAAAGTATTTACTCCCGTGATAAACGAAAACTTTTCCTTGGATAGTTCTTTAACAAAACCCGCCATATCTCTTGGGTTCGTAATCAACACACTTTTAGCGCCAATCTTAACTGCGAACATCGCATTCGCCGTTAATGAGAAGATATGATAAAGCGGTAAAGCGGTGATGAACGTTTCTTTGCCATCAATTAAATCTTTAGACGCCCAATGATAAGCCTGGAGTAAATTCGCAATCATATTTTCATGCGTTAATGCTGCTCCTTTAGCGACACCCGTTGTTCCACCGGTGTATTGCAGGAAAGCAACATCGTCATGACCGATTTCAGCTTCTGCGAAAGTTTTGCCCTTACCTTCTGCCAATGCCGTTTTAAAACTGATAGCCATGGGTAATTTAAATGCTGGCACCATTTTCTTTATATACTTCACTACGAAATTAACCAGTAATGATTTAGGGAAAGGCGCCATATCGCCGATCTTAGTCGTGATTACTGTTTTTAACTCGGTATGTTCGATAACTTCTTCTAAGGTATGTGCAAAGTTATCCAGAATGACTATGGCTATAGCACCAGAATCTGTAAGCTGATGTTCAAGCTCACGATCTGTATAAAGTGGGTTGGTATTCACTACGATTAATCCAGCACGTAAAGCCGCAAACAAAACGATTGGATACTGAATAAGATTCGGCATCATAATCGCAATGCGATCGCCTTTTTTTAAACCTCTAACATCAGTAAGGTATGCAGCAAAATCACGAGACATTTGATCGAGTTCATCATAGGAGATAGTGGTACCAAGATTGGAATAAGCAGGTCTATCTCTGAATTGATTTATCGATTGCTCGAATAAATCACCTAAGGACTTATACTCATTCGTATCTATAAACTCTGGAACCCCTGGTGGGTAATTCTTCAACCATACCTTTTCCACTAAATATCTCCTTGGTAATTTTTCTATTTATCTTTTTGTTTTTTATGTTTATTTGTTGAGTCTATTTCTAAACTTCTTTGCTTGGTATTTAACTATACATGTCTCGTTATTTAATATAGCTCAATTTATCAATTTTTTATTGGTTTTTCAGATGGATAACCAGTAATTAATGTTAAATAGATTAATTACATATTAGTGTTTTAATAAGGCCTGTTTAAAACGTTCAACGATATCTCCCGCTGGTTCTATCTTATCAATTCCGGCAACGCTTTTTCCGGCCTGCCAGTATTCTTGCTTACCCGTTTCATCCATCGATGACTTGCGTAATTTAAACGCGGCTCTAATCGTATAAATCATTCTCATCCAGTGCTTGCCTTTGGGATGTTTCAATAACCAGCTGGCAAATTTTCCAGGTTTTGTTCCCTGTGACTGGATTAAATCGGTATTGATAATGGAAACAGGAACGCCAGTTATGCGTTCACTCAGTACTATATCATCTTCATCAGCTTCAACAATCGCCTCCTTATAAGGTACGCTACTAGTACACTCTTTGGTTGCAATAAAACGGGTTCCTAACTGACATGCCGCAAAACCCATTTCCATTGCCTCGGCATATTGTTGTTCGTTACCTATACCTCCGGCACACACAATCGGCACATTAAAACTGCCTAATTCATCCAGCAGTTGTTGCTTGCTTTTAGCACCTGCATGTCCACCTGCTCTATTATTCACCGCGATCAAACCATGCGCACCGCCATCAATACCTTTTTGCGCCCATTTCTTTTCAGTGACGTCGTGATAAACAATGCCACCATGTGGCTCTACCGCATCGACCACCCATTTCGGATTTCCCAAAGACGTGATAAAAAAGCGCACGCCCTCTTCCAAAGCGATATCGACCCACTCCACCATTTTATCATGGTAGCGTTTTGATGATTTTTCAATCAATGCGTTCATACCAATGGGATTATCTGTAATCGCTTTGATATCTCGCAGCGCTTGCCTGAAATCCTGCTTATGTACAAACGTCAGAGAGACTGGCTGAACCACACCTAGTCCACCTGCTTTTGATACAGCAGCCACTAATTCAAAATTTGAACACGGATACATAGGCCCGCAAATCAGAGGAACTTCTACCTTTGCATGATCAGTAAATGCAGTTTTCATAAGTGAATAGCCCGAATTTTTATTGTTGAAAGAGTACGTAAGTCTGTAAAATCAGAACGTATAGAAGTATCAACCATTATGCAGATTTACTCTTGTCCTCAGGTGAAAGTAACCAATGTACTTTCAAACGTGACACCACATCCCCTTCAGCATCTTTGATGATAGCTTCAACAATCGTAGTGGTTTTCTCTGTGACATTTGCCGGTGGATTAGCATGCCCTTCTGCAATTAAACGACCACGAGCTTTTTTTACATATTCAATTTCAAGGTTAACCACGATGGCTTTCGTAGATGCCGAAATGCACGACATCATCGCCAAACCACTAGCCATTTCCCCCAGATTAGCCAGCGCAATAGCATGAATACTTTTCAAATGATTGCGCACTGCTCTTCTATCTTTAAGCGCTACTTTCACATAACCCGGTTCAAGTGTTAACACCTGAGCGCCAATAGATCCTGTATAGGGTACTGCACGACCGAGAATAATATTATAGAGAAAACGACCTGCTTTGTTGTGCCCCAGTTTATTCCACAACTGGATAACGCGATGTCCCGGTTCTTGTGATGTGCTTGTAGCTTGCTGATGTGTAGATTCCAAACGTGCTCCTTAAAAAGCGCAGTCATAACTTACTTATGCGCTATTTTTCTATTAATTAGTATAGTTGTATTTGATTTATAATTTAGCCTTTGAAGGCTCTTTCAGATTGCAGATATTCGACTTCTTCAGCGGTATTTACTCGACCTAATGTCTCATTTCGATGTGGGAATCGTCCAAACTCAACAATAAGTCCGCGGTGGTGTTCGGCAAATCGGATATTGCCATCCAGCTTTCTTCGCTTAAAACTTTTAACGGACAAATCCTGATCATTCAGGTTTTCACTGTGCATTAAAGGCATGTACAAAAATGAAACTGTACTGTCATCGATATCATTATCAAAACCTTTCTCAATCGCATGTTTGGTAATTGCCACTGCCTGTTGCTCAGTATCAAACGCTTTCGCTTCACCGCGAAACATATTCAAGGGAAATTGATCCAGAACAATGCACAAAGCCAAACAGCCTTCTGCGGTCTGCTTCCACGAATCCAGTTTATGATTGGCCGCCTCTTCCCACAAAGATTCAAACTGTTGTTTGATATCAGCATCCAGTTCTGGCGTAGATGAAAACCATTGTTTCTTCATTTCATCGCCATACCAGAATGACAGTACTTCAGAAATTCGATTATCAATGTTCATAAAAAACCTCCATAAGTGGGGGGGTGACTTTCTTAATATTAGCTAAATCAGGATAATCCTTTGTTAATTCCTGTAAGAATCGTAGACGTACAATATTCAAATAACTACTAGCAAATTTAGAATAACAACGTATCACGACTCAACACAAATAATAAAGCGAGCGTTCGCTCCATTTTAGAGAGTATAGCAGGCGTACTCCATTCCTTGTCGAATAAATCTTATTTATTTTTATTGATTAATTTTAGATTTAATCTGAAATGCAACATCCAAAGCCTGTTTATTCTCAATAACGTCATGCACTCTAAATATCAAAACGCCTGCCTGAACGCCCAATGCAGTCGTCGCGCATGTACCTGCTACACGTTTTTCCGGGTTATCTTTACCTGCCTTATCAACACTCTCTTGGCTAATAATTTCACCAATAAAACGTTTGCGGCTGGTACCCAATAAAATTGGATAAGCTAAATCAACCAAGGATTCGAGATTTGCCAGTAAAGCCAGATTGTGTTCTAACAACTTACCAAAGCCAATACCGGGATCGAGAATAATATTCTCTTTTGCAATACCCATTTTTAAAGCCAGCTCGGCGCGCTCTTGTAAATAGTCATTCACCTCAGCACAGACATCATCATAATAAGGTGCATCTTGCATGGTTTTCGATTTACCCTGACGATGCATTAACACAATAGGTACATTCTTGTTCGCAGCTAGTCGCAGAATCTCCTCTGAACCATCAGCATTTATTGAATCTTCTCCTGCAGAAATATCATTAATCCAGTTAGCACCCGCATCAATCGCAACTTCAGCGACTGTATTAGAAGTGGTATCAACACTTATCGTGATGTCTTTATCTTGCTGGCGAATGCCTTGGATAACGGGAATAACACGAGCAATCTGCTCATCTGCAGAAACAGGATCCGCACCGGGACGAGTAGACTCACCGCCGATATCAATAATCGTGGCCCCCTCTTGCTTCATTTGAAATGCGCGTTTCACCGCAACTTCGGTTTGGTAATGTTGTCCGCCATCAGAAAAGCTATCAGGCGTCACATTGAGGATTCCCATTATCTGTGGCGTCGTTAACGTTGACATGTCTATTCTAGGCATAGCTATCTTAGGCACGGCTTTCTGGGGCTTTGAATTTTTTATTTGTTCTGTCATACACATTTAAACGTAGAGAATTACAATAATTATTAATTAAAGCACACCCCCCTACTTTTGGCGCATTTTTCATCATTTAATTCTAATAACTGATTCTTGTTCCGATTCTGATTAGTTACGAGAATGCTCAGTAGAGAGTTAAATAGAATGAGAAACGAACCATTTATAATTTTATTTTATTTGCTTAAAACAAATTCTCTATATTATGATTAGCAAATACTTACCATTGGAAAACAACGTTCCATATATGTTTAAAGTCTTAACCCTACTAACAATATCGTTAAGTTTTCTTTCTGCCTGCAGCCATGCCCCCACCAAGCTCAGTAATAAGAATCCAGAACCAACCACAAAATCTAATGCCAATCGTTTTAGCATTGGCATGATGCGTATTGCCCCAGATATCTTCGTTGACCCTAAAATGTCGGTAAAGCAAAGAACAGAACTATTAAAAACGGTCAAAAAATCTAAAGATAGCGTTAACACCTTTTTCGGTAGCACTAAATCATCACCCAAGATATATGCCTGTTCTACCAAAAAGTGCTTCAAAAAATTCGGTGGCGTTTATGCAAATGCCAAAACCATCAACGATGATACCGTTTTCCTATCCAACAAAGGACAGAACAAAACCACCATCACCCATGAGCTCGCCCATGCAGAATTCAATAAACGCCTGGGAAGATCTCACTGGAATAAAGTACCGATGTGGTTCGATGAAGGCTTGGCTGTATTAATTTGCAAAAACCCCAAATACACAAAAATAGTCCCAAGAATGTCATTGAATAAACTTAAGACTCACGATCAATGGCTAGACGCTGTACGCAATGACAAGCCCGTTTATAATATAGCCAGACAAGCTATGGAAAACTGGTATAACAGTGTTGGCGCCGTCGGTTTACATGACTTGATTGAGCGTCTAAAAAAAGGAGAAAACGTGTCATTTGATCAAACAGTTCAATCTGCGCACCGTTACACAAAGCTGTAATAAACAAAGTATTAATCAAGAGTCACCCCCCTACTTTCATCAGGTTTTTTCATAGTTAAATGAAAATCTCACCCTTTGAAGCATTATCATTACCGTTGTCATTACATACCGACGTTTCTCGATTGCGCCTCGGCTAGGTGCTTTTTTCCATTTTCTTTTTGCCAACAATCACAAGTAAAACGCCACCCAATACCAGCATAGATGAGATTATTAATTTCGATGTAATTACTTCATTTGAAAAAAGCAAACCTCCGATAGCTGCGATTATAGGCACTGTTAACTGAATAATAGCGGCCTGTGTTACATGCAACCCTGCGAGTGCAGAATACCAAATAGCATAACCCAATCCTGAAGTTACACTACCTGAGAGTATGGCTAGAAAAATACCCTGATTAGATATTTGGGCATTATTAAACGTTAACACGGTTAGTAACAAAACAAAGGGCAGCGTTCTTAAAAAATTGTTAGCCGTATCTAGTAACGGATTTTTTGCACCCTTTCCGGCTAGTGTATAGAGCGCCCAGGCTATTCCCGAGATAACCATCAATCCAAATCCCAATAATGACGGAGCCGAAGCGCCCGGCATTAATAGAACGATTAACCCTGAAAATGCTATGAACAAACCCAGCCACTCGATAAGTGTGAGTCGATGGCCTTTTAAAAAGCCTGCCATAATCATTGTTACTTGAACGGTGCCAAATAATATTAAGGCTCCTATACCAGTATCCAAAGAAATATAGGAATATGAAAAGGCAATCGCATACAGAAACAAAAGAACCGCAGATAACCAATTGCCATTTTTAAGATTAACTTCTCCCTTTGTTCTAATGGCTACTAGAATCAATAAAAATATAATCCCAGAGAGTAATCTTATTGAGGTAAAACTAGCCGCATCGATCACATCATCGTTTAATGCCAGTCTGCATAAAACAGAATTTCCGGCAAAAGCTATAAGTGCTAGGACGGTAAGTAATATCGTTTTCATCATGGCACCTATTAAATATCGCAAATAACTCAAAACATAGTGAATTTTTTCTAGACATGAGCTACATCAATGCCTATGCGTAATGAGTTGTTACTATAGCAATATGAACAGTTTAAAAGCCATTGCCTCGGGCATCTTCTTTGTCATCGTTGCGATATTAGTATTGCAGTTAACCTTTATTTTAGTTGCCGTCGGTTACAACAGTCTAGCGACGAGTTACCCGAGGTTGCATAGCATAGCGACAGCTTTAAAATTTGTTGCCATATTCCCGGCAATTTTTGGAGTGATGTTTTTGGGTGGATATATCACCGGCAATTTATCCACTTCTAATGTTTTGATTCACTGTGCAATTGTTGGATTAATCAGCAGTGTTGCGTTCTTATGGGTAGCTTTAGAAAATGCAGAATTAAGCATTATCGGTATCGCACTAACCATTCTGATGTTTATCGCTACAATGCTCGGTGGCAAATATTCAAAAAGTGAATCCTAACGGGAAATGTCTTTCTATCTAACGTAGAATCCTGTCCTATAAAAAAGATAGGAAAGATATGGACCCGATTACTCAAGGCGCTTTCGGAGCTGTCTTCGCCCAAACTCAGGGCAATGCAAAAAATTTAGCCAAAGCAGCCGTGATTGGTGCACTTGCTGGTATGGCACCTGATTTAGATATTCTAATTCGCTCTGATCATGATCCATTACAGGCTTTGCAATATCATCGTCATTTCACCCATTCACTACTGTTTATTCCCATTGGTGGATTAATCTGTAGCCTGGTTTTACACCCGACATTAGGTCGATGGTTTGGCGTCCCGTTTTGGCAAACCCTATTCTGGTGCATCATCGGTTATGCCACGCATGGACTTTTAGATGGGTGCACCAGTTACGGCACTCAGTTACTCTGGCCGTTGACGGATAAACGTTTTGCCTGGGATGTGATTTCCGTAGTCGACCCCTTGGTAACTCTACCCTTATTAGCAATGGTGATTCTCGCCGCAAGAAGAAAAGCACGTCGTTATGTGGCTTACGGCTTTATCTGGGTTGGGCTTTATTTTGGCTTATCCACCTATCAACATTCACGTGCTTTGGAAGAAGGTGAAAAGCTCGCTGCGTCTCGCGGATTAAAAACATTGAGCATAGAAGCCAAACCTAGTTTTGCCAATATCCTCATCTGGAAAATCATCACCGAAACAGAGAGTTCCTACCATGTTGATGCGATTAGAATTGGCTTAAACGAATCTAAAATTTGGGAAGGTGATTCGGTAGAAAAATTGTCGATTGAAAAGGACTTACCGTGGCTAGATAAACAATCACAACAAAGAAAAGACATAGAAAGATTCCGTTGGTTTTCAACCGATTATATCGCCTTAGATAAACAAAACCCTAATCGTGTAGTTGATATTCGATATTCCTTATTACCGCAACAGATTAAACCCTTATGGGGCATAGAGTTATCACGCACAGCTAAAGCTGATGAGCACGTTGATTACTATCATGAACGTGGAGATAGTGGTGCGGCGATAAAGTTATTGTGGGGGATGTTTTGGGATTAAAGTCACCCCCGTACTTATAGGCACTTTTTCATTAAATTGAGCCTAAGCACTTTAATCACCAATGGTATACAGATTGGATAAACACAGTGCTATTAGGCACCAATTGATAGATGCCACAAAAATTTCGGATGGATGCCTTATCAAACCTACCGCATTTAAAGTATGAAAATTTCTTTTAAAACGGACGTTGTCCCTCGTAATTCCCTGGTGGATTATAATTACACACCCAAACCTGTGACTTATTGTCACATACCGAAACCGCACAACCCACAGCCGTAGAATTCTTCCACATCACCTGCGTATAATGTCCACACATTTGACCTGCATTACAGGTATTCGTTTTGTAATTATAATCAGCTTTCTCAGAAACCCAATCACCTACAACTTTAGTTGAAGATATGTTTTGAAGCTCTCTTTTGCCACTGCTCCAGCGTATTGCACTCGCATAATACAAATTCTCACCATACAACTGTTTAAATTTCCCAGACCTGGGACGATGCACTATATCGCAACTCTTACTCCGGTTAAGCTCTTCAGCCCATTGCTTCGCATAACGTGCAAGGCTCTCAGACCAAACCAAAGCAGGTACACCTTTAGCTGCTCTCGCCCTGTTATGAGCAGCCAAAAACTCTTTGGCATTTGCACCCTTGCTTACTTTAGAGCTTGCAACACTGCCCGCATCAGAATCCTTCACTTCGCTAGTATTACAAGCAAATAACAACACCGAGCTCGCTCCGAATATTACAAAACGTTTTAGCATAATTAACTCACTCCTTTAAAAGCAACTTTATAAAAAATTAAAATCAGGCTCTATAGAAATACTATAGACTAAATATCACTCCCCGACTTTTAGGTGTTTTTTTAAGATTTAATTATTATTTTGATACAAGTAGTCTAAGTAATGTCGAATGTTGTTCCTAATACAACCTACAGCCCTTGTTTGTAAGTACACAGGATATTCATTTAGTTCTAGATGCTATCCATTTAAATGACGTAGGTTTTCTATTTTCGCATCTGGTTCTTACATGTAATACCAAAGTTTTTTTGGGCAAGCAAAGCTCTCATTACATTTGGGTCTTTTACTGGTTAATATAACACTACTCAAATACACACTGCCAAATTCTTCTTTATTCAGCTCAAAAGCATACGCACTCAAGGCAGGTAAAAACCAAAACAGAAATAGATATAAACTCCATAAAATCAAAGCAGATCCATCGGACCTACCGCCCTTTTTTATGATGTGCATACCTTTAAGCAGTTGCCTTAGATCGAAAATAACATCTGATTTATAATTTATTGTAATGAATTAAATTAGTTCTAATTATAAAAAAACATAAAGTGATCAAATGAAAATATATAAAGCTCTAACAGTCTGCTCGATACTTTTATCTTCTACTTTAGCAAATGCCCAGATGTATAAATGGATTGATGCTAACGGTCAAACCCACTTTAGTGATAAACCCCATGTGTCAGCAAAAAAAATAAAAGTTGATGGCTCAGGGAAAGTGAAGGTTATACCTGTTTCAAAAAACACTAAAAAATCTCTTACTAACTCTCAGAAAACGACTACTAAAAGCATCAGAATAAGATTAAGAACGCTGTTAAAACAAAAGGAATTTGTAAAATTAAATAAGATTCTTAGTAAATTAGATCAATCATTTAAGAAAGACATAAAAAATGAGGGAGAATTATTCATGGCATATGAATCATTCTTCATCAAAAAAGAATCATTCGAATCTTTATTCGATAATTGGGTAAAGGCAACGCCTGATTCTTATATTCCTTATGCAGCAAGGGCAAAGTATCGCTACGCTATGTCATGGAAAGCCCGTGGTAATAATTATTCCTTTAGTACTCCTGAAAAACAAAAATATGAAATGGGACAATACTTGAAGAAAGCAGCTAATGATCTGAACACAGGATTAGATCTTAACGATGACTCAATCGTATTATATGAAATCTTGATGAGAGTGGTTAAATCTCAAGGCTCTAATGAAGATGCAAAAGCTGTACTCAAGAAAGCACTTACACTATATCCAGCTACTTATAATCTAAGAAATATATATCTCGCATCTTTAACTCCACGCTGGGGTGGCTCATATCAAGAAATGCAAAATTTTATAAATGAAACTGCACAATTTGTGAAACTAAATCCGAAGTTAAAACAACTTGAATCTGCAATCTATATTGATAAAGGTAATGTACTAGCCCTCAAAAAAGAATATGAACTTGCAAGTCTCATGTTTAACTCAGGTACAAAATTTGGAGAGAATAGTGGTGCATTTTACGAGCGTGGCGAAAACTACGTCAGACTTGAAGAGTATAAAAAAGCGATAAACAGTTTAAATAAAGCAATTGAAATTAGCTCAGATTGGCCCTTATATTTCTATTGGAGAGCAAAAGCATACATCGGTTTGAATCAATACAATAAAGCAGCAGATGACCTTAATTACGCCTATGAGTTAGACCCTTACGATAACTCGATTAGAGATAAAAAACGCTGGGTTGCGTCTAAACTTTCAAGAGAAGCTTATGATGTTAAAAGTGAAGGAGACACAAAGTCAGCGATAGAAAAATACTCTACTGCAATAAAATACGATCCTGACAATGGTGATCTATTTAACCAACGAGCTAGAGCCTATTATGACGAACGCAAACATGCGCTAGCTTTAGCAGATATCAAAACAGCTATTGAATTAGAGCCAGAAAATTATAATCATTATCTTATGCTGGATTACTTAGTCGTTAAATCTAACAGAGACTGGAATCTCATAATCCAATACTGGAATCAATATATAGAATTAAAACCCAATGATGCCCGAGCCTATGCTGAAGTTGCAGGTACTTATTATCACAACAGAGATATTAAATCGGCTAAAAGAAATGCTAAAAAAGCAGCTGATATGGGTAACAATAACGGCATTGAAATATATGCAAAATTGAAAAATCTGAATTGAAAGTTATATATCTGATGAACTAAGATAAACAGAATAATTAAAAGTCATCAAGGTCCCCCCCCTACTTTAGAGAACTTTTTTAAGACATAAAAAAACCCGAGACAAGCTCGGGCTTTTAAATTGGTGGGGCGGCGACTACCAATATGAATAACTATAATACTGATATTTAACACTTTATTACTTAAGTAGTTATATAAATACCCTCAAATATACCCTCTTAAGAAAATCACCTTAATACTTTCCTACAAGATTAATAAACCATCCTTTCGTAGATCCAGTTGTATTGCTTAGGTCATCATCAAAGTCAGAAAAGTTATAACCTATTCCAATTTTCATATTTTTTCCTATATGCCGATCTAAGGATATCATTGCGCCGTGCTGGGTATCTTGTGATTCATCAGAATTCATCCAATGATATTCAGCCATTGCATCCCATTTACTAGTTAAATGGTATCTAACACGTGCTGCAGCTAAGGTAGCATCATTTTTCTCCCATGCTCCAGCATTTCTGTCTGCTCGGGTTTCTCCTAACTTATGAGCTAGCTTTCCTCCTACACCCCACTTTTGATTGAGTTGATAGTTTCCTTCCAAACTAAATGTAAGCGACTTCTCATCTGCTAAAGTACTTTGAGATAATGGCTGTAAATCATATAAATAGGTTAATCGACCTAGTAGATTCAGACGATCGTTATGTACTGGTCTATATGCAAAACCAAAACCTGCTTCTACAAATCGAGCATCGAGTTGACTACTTATTTTATCTTTTGTTTCAGAGAAATTTAGCTTACCTTGTAATCTGAAAGATGGACTTAAACGATGACTAATACGGTTAGTAGTTACCCATTGTTCTGTGCTTTCATTGGTGCCTTTATCACGTCTATACTCAAGTTTAGTACTAGCATCTGTCTTATCATTTTTATGTGTTAAACCTACAGAAAATGCATCTCTATCAACTAGACCAGTGTCTCTCTTGTCGAGTCTAGCTGTCTGAAAAGACGTATTTAAAGTGGTTGCTTTATTTATGTCGTAATCTAAACCGAATGTATGTCCTGTTCCACTTTGTTTATCTTCATGTGTGAATTGATGTTCGGTATATACTTTAAGTTGATTAGTGACAGATCTACGTTGACCTACAGTGAAAATATTTCGTTCACCATCTGTACGATCAGTAGATAACGTATAGTTCGTGTATAAACTATAGTCTTTACTCATTTTATAACTAGCGCCTAAAGTACCAGCTTCACCACGGTCACCCGTGCTGAATTCAGCGTTGAAATCAAGCTTATCACTCAGCTTGGCTTTTGCACCTAGTGTAAGTAAATTGTTATCTTCATATGCTCCACTTTTATTTAGTGTTCCTTGAAGTATTGCATATAGATTTACATCTTTATTTAAGTCATAACCAACTTTAAAAGCAGCTAATGTACCGTCTCCATCTTTAGTGTTATCAAGATAATCTTCTTCTTTTATATGCTTGATTTCACCACTGAGAGTAGTCTTATCATTTAGCTTGTAATCAGCTTGAACACTAGCTGTTATTGTCTTCAAGGTTTCTTTTCTATCGAGCAAGGTAGCACGCACAGAAGCATTCAACTTTTCAGTTGCTTTTAATATTGCCTCGAGCCCGGCTTCTATCGTCTCTTCACCATTATCTAATCGTGACGTAGAAAAACCTGCTTCCCTTTCTTTATACCAAGCCCCAATGGAACCTTCTTTATTGGTAAAATTTTGCAAATTAGCTCTAGCTTCTAGACTAAAAGCACTTCCACTTTTATTTGGTGGAGAGGTAGTATCATTGAAAGAATTGAAATTTAATCCACCATCTTCTGAGAAAAAACTTCCTTGAGTTTGCGAAGATTCACTCTCTGCGTACTCGCCTTTTATGTATGTTCCTTTACCTTTCTTATAAGTGAGGTCTATCCCTTTTAAATCATAATCATCTAGATCTCTATTTTCATGAGCATAGGTACCACCTACTGCAAATGTATCAGTTAACCAGATTTTACCATTTGCGCCATAACTCGCTTTATCCGTCGCAAAGTCATCAGGCACATACTCATAATCTACCATTAAGTAGACTTGATCACCGTCAAGTGGTGTATCTTTGATCAATGATGGATTCGACTGTGCGGCAATTTGTAATAAGGGACGATGGAGAATAATGCGACCTTGGAAATCATCGATTTCATAATCTCGACCTTCTTCCATCTCAATCTTACTAATCGCTCGATCGCTGCCTTTTTGGCGAATCTCTATCCAGACTTTTTCTGAACCATCAACAATATCTGTGTCTTTAAGGTAATAAAGACTACCACCTGTACCTAAAAATTGATTGTGTCGAAATGCACTTTGGGCCTCTGAGGCAAAAACTGTAAGCGCTTTTTTATGATCACCTTCTTTAGTAATCTGGGTGCTTTTATAGGCAAGTTTTGCGCCATATAAGCTACGATTAAATGAGCTTAATTCAGTACCCGTGATACTTGTGTTGTAGTTACCCCATATAGCACGAGATTTATCCCAATCAACTCGGACATAGAGCTTACCCTGGCTATCTGTGTCATCAATTAACGTCGAATCATCACCATAGACGGGGTAATATTTATCCGGATCGAGTCTACGGAATAAACTACGTGGATCTTTTTTATGAATATCGTCAAACAAGTCTTCGATAGGAGCTGTTCCGGTATCCATCTGAGCAGTTACCAGATACTTTCCTTTTATCTTTCCTTTTAGGTAAAAGGCCAAACGTCCGTCTACGAAAATATCACCATCAAGTCTTTCATCACCGTCACTGAGTGTTTCTAAATTACCTTTTACCTCACTCTCACCAATAGTAACGTCAGCTAAGCCGACCATAAACATATACTTACTATCAAGCTCAACCTTAAGTGGCTTGTTATATTTTTCTTTATTATTGTCAACTATGTTTATATCAAATTGATGCTTTCCATCTGGTAACAATTTTTCAACAACGAACTTATTATCAACAATGCTAACTTGCTCTTCACCAACTTGGACTCTATTTCCAGTAGCAATATCACGTCCATGAATACGAACTCGTGAACCCTGAATTGGAATAGTCTGGCGTGCTAAATTATTATCGTATTTACCGGTATTACTAGTATCATTTTGTACTTCCGTAATATTTTCTTCAGGACCAGCGAGTCTAATGGTTCGTAGATGTGTTTCGTCAAAGTGCCCTGTTTTATCTTTAACAGTTAAAACATAAGTAACTTCATCTCCTGCTAACAGCTTTTCACCCTTATCTACTGAGCCATTCCATTTAACTACTCGACCATTATCTAAATCTTTACCTGTAAAAATGACTAAAGGTTTTTCTTGTGCCTCATCCGCTTTTCTATATACAGACAATTCCCATGTATCAATAAAATAAGCATAGTTAGTATAAATATTGAAATTTAATGGGGTTTCAAATTTTCCTGAATCCATTTTTACAGTTTGACTGCTAGTTACATTTAAAACCGGCGTCAAAGAAGCAGGGTCTTTTGTTACCCAAATTGAGCCACCATCATTTAAGCGAATTGATCTATTTATAGCATCACTGACTTTTACATTTACTTCCTCAAATGTTTCATCGGTTACAGTTCGCGTCCCTGTTTGAACTTTTGTTTTAATTTTTACATCAGTTCGACGATTATCCTGTCGTGCAGGCTCACTCATGTTATCGGATCTATTAACACCCTCACCATGTGTGGTAATACGCAAAGTAAATGCGTCAGGTGTATTTTCTTCTGCATATACCACACCAGTAACAGCCGCAATACTGCATAAAGCTAAGCCTGAGAACAATTTATATATTTCTACACTTCTATTCTCTTTTAGAGGCTGATGCTTAAGGCTAGTTTTTGTTAAATTCTTTTTCATCTCTATTACCTCTGCCCTGATACGTTATAATCAATAGATCTCGGATCGTTATGCGGTACCTCTCTGAGAGCTCGAGGGTCAACCTCCACTTTCACATTTTTCATCAACCTAGAACCTAATCGCTTCTGTAATTCTTGCCTCACGGTAAATGCCCGTCGTCTTGCAAGATCAACATTGTATTTAGCGGTATGACGCGAATCGGTATGTGCATCAATGGTTATATGTCCATGACCATATTGTTTAATACGATTTGCCATCAGGTTCATATTTCCAAGTTGATCAGCACGGATATGGTGCTTATCTTTATCGAAGAAGATCGAGCCTAAATTCACTTCTACCATTTGATAGACAGGGACTTGACGTTTAGTAACATGCTTCCTGGTTTCTTTACGATACTTAGCAGGTTGATGTATACGTTTTATCCATGGATCCTGTACCGGTAACTTCACACCGAAATTAATCTTATTGAGTGCAGTATTTGTAATCCTTAATACACGTGGGTTCTCTGTTGTGAATTTAGAACCTTTAGGTAATGTTGCGGCATCAACTTTAATGATGAAGTTCCTGCCCCAACCACGTCTACCAGCATCGACATCTGGTATGTGATATCGACCAAACCCATCTGTTTCTATCACTAAACCTTTAACGGTAGCTAGACGGACGCCTGGTATACCTTCCTCATGAATACCCATGTTAGTGATAGTGATTTCAAGCACATCAGCATTAACAGCAGGTCTCTTCATTTTGGCAACTTTGGTAGGTGTTGGTATACCCTTAATCCTACGAGTAGTAACACGTAAGTCTTGTCCCGTGAGACCTTTAGCTTTAGCGCCTACATGCGCTTCAGAAATCTGACCTTTATGATCAACATTAATAACTGTACCTTGCTGAGTAGTCACTCTATAGCGGTTATTCTTCGAGTAAGGCATACGAATAATCTTACGATGCTTCGCAGGGTCATCCAGAACACTGACTCTTCCTGTCAATCCACCAAGGTGTAGGCTATTCCAACCAAAGTAATCACTCTTAACCGTGATACCCGTTGCGTTCGCAGGGTCTTGATAACCATCACCATCTCTATCATGGAAGACTTTACCGATCAGGGTTGCATCATCAAGCACACTATCAGCAACAACCTGGACACTCGCAGTCGCAATGTTACTAATTGGTGTAGTAGTGCCTGTATCAAATACTTGCGCAGTATTAATCCAGTTACCTTGACGAACCCCCGTGCCAACCTTAAGTAGATAACCAACCTGAACTATTTCGAATGGTACAAAATCTATAGGACCAAATCGAACGGGATCATAACCTTTTACGGGAACTGTCGTTACGACATCATCTTTTGTACCTAACTTTTTATCGACACCCGCTCTTGTTAGTTTCACGTTTCTTGAAACTAATTTAAAGCCTGTTGGTAAATCATCTTTAATATCAGCAGTGACTTCACCATCTACCAGATTTTCTGCACGGAGTGTGTAGTAAAGCTGATCCGCAATACTTACCTGCTTCTTATTAACAGTCTTGCTCAATAGAATTGAGTTTTCATCAAAGACCAATAAATTTGGTGGATCTAATGGAATATGATTATTAATAACATCGTTATCATCTGAGTGAAGAACAAATTCAACAAAGTAAGTCGTATCTTGTTGGTCAACTGGAGCAATCCCTTGCACCTGTACTTCACAATTAGAACTATTAGCAATCATATCTAATGTACATACAGGTTCAGTAGGATGACTATCAAATGACGTAGTCTCTACAGGTATTACTGAACTACCGGGGAAATATCCTTCTGGAACAGTAACAACTTTTATTCTATAGGTATCATCCTCATCACAAGACTCATGAGCTGACGGAAGAATATCAAATTGATAGAATCCATCGACTTTCGTCACCTGATTTTGTTGATCTGCACCAAGACAAGCATCATCAACTGGAATTCCTGCAGAATTCACTAATTGTAGTATCACAGTTTCTATTGGGTCACGAGTTGTACTGTCGTAAACCACACCAGATATTTTCAGCGGTTGCTTAAAGATTTCAATGGTAACTGAGTCATTCACAGGTGCTGTTTGAGCAGTATCACCCGTACCTGTATTCTTGAATTCACCCGCAGCAGCATCTGCCAAGGTAACTACGTAGGTGCCCACTAAAGTACACTTCTCTCCTACTTGTAAAATAGGACAAGTCAAAGTTTTAGGAGTCAACTGTGGATCACTAACAATAACGTTGGTAAGTACGGCTGCACCATTATTGGTAGCAGTAATAGTATAAGTTAATGTATCTCCTACACTGGCATTACCACTTCCATCTTCGTCAGCATTACTAGTCAGAACTTTATCTATAGCAAGACTTGGTCTAGGCACATCCACCGTTACACTATCATCTGCGGGTGGTGTCTGATTACTACTTACTGTTCCGGTATTTAGGATACTACCCGCAGTAACATCAGCTGAAGTAACTGTATAAGTACCAGTCAAGACACATGAACTTCCAACTGGTAAAGAGGCACAAGTCGCATTGCTTGGACTTATCTTGGCATCGCTAATGGTGACATTAGTCAATGTTAGTTGACCATCATTAACTCCTGTAACAGTGTAAGTTAATGTATCACCAAGGCTGACTTGACCATTACCATCTTCATCAGCATTTGATGTAAATGCCTTATTAATAGAAAGACTTGGGATTAGATTGACTACAGGTGTAGTAACTTCCGCATCTACAGGATCAGTTTGGTCACTATTCGCAGTTGCAATATTAACTATATTGCCGTTAGTTGCATCAGCAGCTGTTACTAGATAGGTTCCAATTAAAGTACACGTTCCACCTGGTGCAACAACATCACAAGGTGTTGTACCACCAGTTTGTGTAATCTTAGGATCACTCACAATAACGTTTGTCAAAGAAACCGAACCACCGTTAGTAGCAGTTACTGTATAAGTCAGAGTATCTCCAACACTAACATTTCCACTACCATCAGCATCATTATTAGTAGGCTCTTCTTTGACTAAAGTTATTTCTGGTGTTTCCACCGAATTGTTCACGGTTGCGTCCGGGGCATCACCCTGATCGGAGGTGGCACTCGCAGTATTGGTGATGGTAGTACCCACATCCCCTGCTACAACGGTATACGTACCTTCACACACCAGCGTTGCACCGATCGCCAATGTTGAACCATTGGCTGGCGTACAACTCAATGCACCACTGATAAAGTCGTCCGTAATCGTCACATTGGTTAACGCCGTGGCACCACTGTTGGTGGCAGTCATGGTATAGGTGATCACATCACCGACACTCAAATCACCAGAACCATCAGTATCACCCGAAGTTAAGTAGTCGGAGGTCTTGGTAAGACTTAATTCTGGACTTGCGACCGGGTTGTTCACGGTGGCATCCGGGGCATCATACTGATCGGAGGTGACACTCGCAGTATTGGTGATGGTAGTACCCACATCCCCTGCTACAACGGTATACGTACCTTCACACACCAGGGTTACACCAATCGCCAATGTTGAACCATTGGCTGGCGTACAACTCAATGCACCACTGATAAAGTCGTCCGTAATCGTCACATTGGTTAACGCCGTGGCACCACTGTTGGTGGCAGTCATGGTATAGGTGATCACATCACCGACACTCAAATCACCAGAACCATCAGTATCACCCGAAGTTAAGTAGTCGGAGGTCTTGGTAAGACTTAATTCTGGACTTGCGACCGGGTTGTTCACGGTGGCATCCGGGGCATCATCCTGATCGGAGGTGGCACTCGCAGTATTGATGATGGTAGTACCCACATCCCCTGCTACAACGGTATACGTACCTTCACACACCAGGGTTGCACCAATCGCCAATGTTGAACCATTGGCTGGCGTACAACTCAATGCACCACTGATAAAGTCGTCCGTAATCGTCACATTGGTTAACGCCGTGGCACCACTGTTGGTGGCAGTCATGGTATAGGTGATCACATCACCGACACTCAAATCACCAGAACCATCAGTATCACCCGAAGTTAAGTAGTCAGATGTCTTAATTAGAATTAGTTCTGCATCTTTACGAGTATTAGTAAAGGTACATGTCACATCTACTGGGGTTTCTGGTACGATGAAATTACCAGTTGTAGAACCTGACGCTCCATTTGTGCACAATAGGACTGAATCGTAACTACCTAAATTAGTAGAACCTAACGATTCTTCTACCGATACTGTATCACCTGCAAAAATAGTTAGAGTATCTGTGTCTTTATCTGTATTACTACCCGTTGAAATTGAGTTATGAGTAATATCTACCGGACCGTCTGTACTTCCATCCGCTGTTAGACTCGCGGTATCACCTGATTCGCCATCTACCCATGTTTTCTGTAAAGTCAAGGTCGCACTCTTTCGCGTATTCGTTAAGGTACACGTGACACTCTCATCCGGCATCGTGAAGCTACTGCCAACACCTTCTGTCTGAGTTATCGTTAC
>NZ_CANLZW010000046.1 GCF_947495625.1 uncultured Cocleimonas sp. | reverse complement strand
TCCTCGTCTAAATGTGTAATAAGAAAGGTAGTATACTATGTCTATCAATGGCTTATAGTCTTAATTCAACGGCATTGGTCACCCCCCTACTTTAAATGACTTTTTTTAGCTGTTTAAAATGACCCAAGGAACTTATGCAGAGCTAGGCGTTTTTTCATAGACGATGCTAAACAATCAGACATAAGCTACACTCTGAATCTCTTTTAAATACCAAGTCTAAACACACCATTTTACGCGTCTGATTAATACGCTTTCTGCTAACCAATACGACTTCCTAACATGAGTACATTTCTTACTGGCCTGATATTAGGTGCTAGCCTGATCATTGCTATAGGCGCTCAGAATGCATACGTCCTTAAACAAGGACTGCTAAAAAAACATGTCTTCATCATCTGCCTTATTTGCTCGTTATCAGATGCAATATTAATTGTCATCGGTACAAGTGGTTTGGGGAAGATCGTAAATGATCACCCTGATTGGCTGAAGGTGATTACCTGGCTAGGCGCTATTTACCTTATTATTTTTGGCTTAATGAGCTTACGCTCTGCCTTTAAAAATGAAACGCTCGAAATTGCAGCGACAGATGGAAGCTCACAAAATTTACGAAAAGTTGTGGCTACGGTTTTAGCCCTTACCTTTTTGAATCCACACGTTTATCTGGATACAGTGTTATTGATTGGAAGCATTGCCTCTCCGTATTCAGATGAACATCGACTATATTTTACAATTGGCGCAGTCTGCGCATCCTTCCTTTGGTTTTTCACATTAGGCTATGGCGCTCGATTATTAGCGCCACTCTTTGCCAAAACACACGCCTGGAAAATATTGAATATTCTCATTGGCCTCGTTATGTTTAGTATTGCTTATCATTTGATAACGACCGATTTCTCCGTTGTTTAGAAACACGATTTAGAAAAAAGTGCTCATAAGTAGGGGGGTGTGTTTAATTTAACTGACAAAAAAAAGAGCCCATTAAATGGGCTCTTTTTATAACTAACTTAACCGTATTTATGTTAAATTAGATAGCTTGCACTACGTTTATTACATTGATAATGCTTTCAATGTGGTAGCAGCAGTAGCGAATGATTTACGCTCATCAGCAGGCATAGGAATCATTCCCTTTTCTGCTAAGTAACCATCGTCTCCCCATGTACTTGCAGATACAAACTCTGAAACAAACTCTTTGATACCTGGTACTTTCCCAACATGATCGTTCTTGATATACATGTAAAGTGGACGTGACACTGGGTATTCACCGGTAGCAATAGTTTCAAAGGTTAACTCTTTACCATCGATGCTAGAACCTTGTACTTTGTCAGAATTCTGATCAAGGAAGCTGAATCCGAAAACACCTAGCATATTCGGACTAGCAACAAGCTTCTGTACGATTAGATTATCGTTCTCGCCCGCTTCAACGTAAGCACCATCTTCACGAACTGTGTGACAGATTGTCTTGTATTGCTTCTTGTCAGTCTTTTTAAGTGCCTTGATCCAGGGAACAGTCTTACAACCACCTTCCATTGCAAGCTCAGCAAAAGCATCACGAGTTCCTGATGTTGGTGGTGGGCCCATTACCTTAATTTCAGTCGCTGGTAATGATGGGAAAATCTGATTCCACTTAACATAAGTATTAGGAACTAGCTTACCCGTGTATCCGCCTTTTCCATCAACTTCTGGAACATTTTTTGCCATCGCAAGGAAGATTGCCTGACGTGTTAGTTTGAACTTAGGTGCAGATTTAGCATTCGCTATAGCGATTCCGTCGTAACCTACTTTTACCTCTGTAAGCTTAATACCGTTGTCAGCACATTTTTGAAACTCAGATTTCTTAATTCTTCTTGACGCATTTGTAATGTCTGGTGTATCGATACCATTGCCTTCACAGAAAAGTTTCATTCCTCCACCAGATCCCGTAGATTCGATTTTAGGTGTCTTGAATTTAGTCTTCTTACCAAACGTCTCTGCAACTACTGTAGAGAAAGGATAAACCGTAGAAGAACCTACGATTTCGATATGGTCACGAGCCATTGCATTCGAGAATGAAAGGGTTGCTATTGCCGTTGCAACAACCAAGCTTACTTTTTTCATTTATTTTTGCTCCAAAGTTTTTATATAAAATCATTAATACAAGATTGGTAACAACGTGATTCATTGCTCACCAAAGCTGCGCAAATAATAGTTTTGGAATGTGACCGCTTTATTACAGAATTGTTAAGCTTTTATGACATTGCATTCAGCGCTTATCACAGTGAAAGCGATAACCAATGCCACGAACGGTTTGTATGGCGTTGTCATAACCTTCTATCGCCAGAGCTCGGCGTAATCTTAAAATATGGACATCCACAGTGCGCTCTTCAACATAAGGACTGCGACTCCAAACCTGATTTAATAGATTTTCCCGACTAAAAACACGATCTGGGTGTTCGATTAAAAATAACAACAACCTGTATTCAGTTGGGCCTAAATCTAATGCCTCTCCCACTAACGAGACACGGTGTGACAATCTATCAATTTCTAGCTGGCCGACACGAATCACATCCTGCTCTTCAGCCTCTTGATTACTGCGTCTTAAAACGGCTTGAATTCTTGCTATCAGCTCTTTGGGAGAAAAAGGTTTGGTCACATAATCATCAGCGCCCGCATTCAAGCCCGAAACTTTATTCGCTTCTTCTGATTTTGCGGTGAGCATAATAATAGGAATTTGACAGGTTGAAACCTGACCTTTTAACGATCTGACTATATCGACGCCCGATGCATCGGGCAGCATCCAGTCCATTAAGATCAGATCTGGATCATTGTTCTTTAACAGTAACCGTGTCTGAGAAGCGTCTTCTGCCTCTAATGTTTGAAAGCCTGCTTTTTTTAAAGCGAAGTCAAGCATCGATCGGATTGGCTTCTCATCTTCGACTAATAGTATTGTATTCATAGCCCTGCTGTTTTTATTCATTGACCTTGCTATTCAAGCACATCAATATTTCAGAACGATGACAAGCAACATTTTGTGTAGAAATATCTTCAAATAAATGGATAAAAAAAGCCCCATTAATACGATGATTAATGAGGCTTAAATTCGCTGTTATTACAGCTTCAACATTTAGTGCTTGCCACTAATCTATACACCAATCTCGCCATTATCATCTTTCATAATAACGACTGTTGAGGCACGGGGACGAACGCTAGTTCCCTCGGGTGTTTCCTCAGCCGCGTTTGTGCTATAAGGCCAATTACCCGGATGCTGAATATTCACAAAGAAATTCTTTTGATCTGGCGTCAAGGAAAGCCCTGTGACTTCACAATTATTCGGCCCAACAAAGAAACGTCTCAGCTCTGCTTGATTGCTTGCAGATAATACTTCCTGATTACCGTCCGCATCGACCAGTTTAGAGGGAACAACCGCTAGCATTTGATCGTTGGTATAACTAGTCACTTCGTCAGCACCGTTATCGGTTTGTACCCACATAATTCCGCGTGCATCAAAAGCCATACCATCTGGACTCGCAAACTGATTGAATTCATCCAGTCCCGAAAGATTTGTTTCAGCATCTGCGTCTTCAGGTGATCCAAAGACAAAGATATCCCAATCAAACTCATTACTGCCCTCAACCTCATCCCAACGAATAATATGTCCGAACGCATTATTCAAACGCGGGTTTGCCGGGTTAGTCGTATCGGTTCGCTGCGTATTGTTGGTGAGTGTCAGATAAACCGTGCCTGTTACAGGGTCCACTGCTGTCCACTCAGGACGATCCATTGGGGTTGCCCCAACTATGTCTGCCGCACCAGCTGTATTAAGAATGATATCAGCCTGACTGCTAAAGCTATTTGCCAATGTTTCGCTACCGTCGGCAGATGGAGTAGTTAATACCAAAGGTAACCACATTCCTTTTCCATCACCATCAAAGCGCGCAACGTATAAAGTGCCAGAATCCATGTACTTAGCACCAACGGCCAAACGATCTGTTCTGTCAGCATCTGCAGGATCCCACATTGCAGTTGATTCAAATTTATACAGATACTCAAAACGTGAATCATGCCCAGAATAAAACACAATCGGCTTGCCAGCTTCTAGCTTGCCGTAGGCACAGCCTTCATGACGAAAACGTCCTAACGCGGTTCTTTTAACGGCTGTAGAATCTGGGTTATAAGGATCAATTTCTACGATATACCCGTAGCCATTTGCCTCATTTCTATAGTCTTCTAAAGCATTTGCGCCATTTGGTGTTAGGTTAAATCGACTAAATTCACCTTGAACTTCATCTGCACTACCCGCTTGATCATGCCAGTTGTATCTGCCACTGGTTAAACTTGAAATACCAATTCGCTTCTGGTCTTCAGTCATGGTTGCTTCATCGGCAACAAAATAACCTGGCCAGTTTTCTTCACATGTTAAGTAAGTTCCCCAAGGTGTAGAACCGTTTCCACAGTTATTCAAAGTACCGCGTGTTTTGTTACCCGCCGTTGAAAAAGGTGTGATTAATGCCGCTGTCATCGCTAATGGACCAGAAATATCCATCTCAGTTGCTGCAGTAAAACGACGATTATGAGCGTCATCTTTAACCACTTGCCAGCCGTTATCCGTTAGTTGAACACGCACTACCGTAACGCCATGTGCATTTATTTCTTTACGTACAAATTCCGAATCTCTAGCCGCCCCGTCGTAGTGCAGCGCATTGCTATCAATATATTCATGATTGATACATAAAAGACCGTCTGTTGAACTGCCATCCAGAGGAAAGAATTGCATACCATCATGATGCATACCGAGTGAATTCGCTTGATCTAAGGCGGTGTTAGTACCGTCACTCTTCCACTCAGAAGCGATGCTGTTTAGCGGTGTTCCCCATGGTGCTAACACCTGAGCGCTATAACCTAATGGCACCACAACAGCGTCTGTTTTAGATCCTGCGATAGATTTAAAACCTAATGAAAGAGATTCTGATGCTTCATTATCACTACTACTGCTGCTGTTACAACCCGCTAATCCAAAACTACTGAACAGACCTAAAGCAGCAAATGCAGCACCACCTTTAAGTACGTCACGTCTTGATAGCTTTTTTTCTAGCACGGATGAAAATGGCTCATTAGCGCTATGGTTATAACGCGTTGGGTCAAATGTTTCTTTACTCACAATTATTCCTTTTTGGTTTGATTTATAAAATGCCGTAGCAAGCCAGGGAATAGTAAGAAGGTAATATGAAGGTTAAATTACAAAATGGTTAAGGTTTTATGAAATGCAGATTTTAATCGGATCTATATAAAACGAGAGAGAGGAAAGGGATAAACAAGAAAGTCTGATGTATTAATCGAAAGGCAACGTTTATACATTTGCACCTCCCTAAATAGACATCAAAAAAAACGCCTATAAGTAGGGGGGTGCATAATCAAACAATTAAGAAGTAATTAGTCGTCTACAACTCGACTGGCAGGGAAACATACAGAAAACGTTGAGCCTTTGCTCACTTCACTTTTGATATCCAGCTTGGCGCCATGTCGTTGGGCAATATGCTGGACAATTGCCAGACCTAAGCCCGTGCCGCCTTTATCGCGCGAACGCCCTTTATCAACACGATAAAAACGCTCCGTCAAATGCACTAGATGCTCTGCCGGAATGCCTTGACCATCATCAACGACAGAGAGACAGCCTTCGCCTTTTGCGGATTTCTTCCATATCACTTTTACTTTGGTGCCATCCTGAGTATGGCGGACTGAATTATGGACGAGATTGCTACAGACACTGATAATTTCCGCATCAGAGCCTTTTATCTTCAAGCTCTCATCAATGTCTTTTTCTATAATATGCGTATCACCGGTAATCAACGTCGCTTCATCATGGCAGATTCTATTCAGAACTGAAGGTACGTCGATGATGCTGCTAGAGTTATCGCTCAGCTCGGAATTCTCCAGACGTGACAAGGTGAGTAGATCTTCGATAATGCGCTGCATTCTAATAGATTGATCAGAGGCTGCTAACACCGCAGGTTGCAAGCTATCAGGCAGATGATCATCTTCCTGCATAATCTCGAGATAACCAGCTATTACCGTCAACGGCGTACGTAGTTCGTGTGATGCATTGGCGATGAAGTTTTTACGCATTCTATAGATGGTAGCGCGTTCACTAACATCTCTTGCGACTAATAACTTCAAATCCCCCTGAACCGGAATAATCTGAATCGCAACTTGTCTTTCAAGTCCGTAATCCCCTGTAGGTAGACTTACTTCTATTTCTTTGGTGGATTTTGTTTCCAGCAGATTATTCACTTGCGGTAAGCGAATAATGTTATCGATACGCTGCCCTCTGTCTTTTTTGATATCGACATTTAAATAGACCTGCGAAATACCGTTTGCCCAATCGATTTCATTATTGCCGTTAAGCACTACTGTTGCATAAGGTAGCGCGGTGATAATACCTTGCAAGCGCTTGAGTAAATTCACCATGCGATCTTTGCGTCGATCACTCTTTTTATGCGTATTCTGAATTTGCTGGGTAATGCGTTCCCAAATGCCGTTACTGTCGGGTAATAACGAGGGGCTTGCACCTTTAATTAACCAAATATGCAATTGTTTGAGTTTATAGAGAAGCCAAGCGATATAAGCGACAAGTGAAAGAATCAGTGACAAGGACCAATAACCCGTAAGTATGCCTCCCACAAAGGCGACAAATAGGACTAACGCGATGCGCCAGCGTTCGGTACTCCAGTCATTACTATCCATCTAATTTTTCAGTAAAGCGATAACCTGCGCCCCTCACTGTCTTTAACATGTCATCGAGATCATAAGGTTTGAGCACTTTACGCAGACGCAGAATATGGACATCGACGGTGCGCTCATCAATAAACGTGCTTTGCCCCCAAACTTGATCTAACAATTGCGCTCTGCTGTGTATTCTTTCTGGCTTTCGCATAAAATAATGCAATAAACGAAACTCTGTTTGCCCAATATCCACAGTGGCATCATTGATCAATAGCGAATTATTTTCCAGATTAATCACCAAAGACCCTTTATCTGACTTACGCGTGATTGTTTTATCGACACTTAAGCCTTGCGAACGTCTGATTAATGCTTTGATTCTGGCATCCAGCTCTTTCAATGACACGGGTTTCGTCATGTAATCATCCGCACCAACTTCAAGGCCTTTAACCTTGTCCATTTCTTCGGCGCGCGCAGTCAGCATCAAGATAGGTATATCCCGTTGAATTTTATTTTTTCGTATTTGCTTAATAATCTCGGGACCACTGATATCCGGCAACATCCAATCCAGCAAAATAAGGTCTGGGTTCTTCTCGGCAAGCATATCAAATGCCACCCCCCCACTTTCAGCGGCTTTTACCTTGTAGCTCTTGCCTACAAGAAAAGCTTGTAACATTTCTCTGATGGCATGATCGTCTTCAACTAATAAAATTTCAAACATCTAATTTAATCGACCTTATTCTTCGCCGTCTTCAATATCGTACGGAAAGTATTTTGAACGAATATGCTCCAAGGACGTATGTCGTACATCTTTTCCCTTCACCAGATAGATTACATACTCACAGATATTCTGCGCATGATCAGCGATTCGTTCTAATGAACGCGCACACCAGCTTACTCTCAATGCATTTTTTATATTACGCGGATCTTCCATCATAAAAGTAATCAATAATCTCGACAAATTATCCAGCTCAACATTAACTTGTTGATCTTTGCCGAGAATCCCTACTGCGCCTTCAGCATCAAGTCGTGCAAATGCATCTAATGAGTCATGCAGCATGGTCAAGACTAATTGACTCATGTGCGAAAGCTCAGAATGCATGGTTGTTATTTTTTGTTTTTTCGCGAGCTTTTTAGAATAACGAGCGATTTTTTCTGCTTCATCACCAATTCTTTCGAGGTCTGTAATGACTTTTACAACGGCTACGACCAAACGTAAGTCAGAAGCGGTAGGCTGTCTTCTCGCGATCACACGAGTACATTCCTCATCGATATCAATTTCCATCTGATTAACTGCTTCATCGCCATTCGCAACTGTTTTCGCCAACTCAAAATCAGACTCTAACAATGCTTTTACCGCTTGCTCTGCCTGGGATTCTACTAAACCACCCATTTTCAGCACTTGGTTTCGAATATCTTCCAGCTCCTCATTATAGCGCTGTGAAATATGCTGCCCTATTTCCATTTTTTTACCTTTTAACGTTACTTTAAGCGTGTACTTTTAACGATACACATTTCGCTCGGTTTTATTCTCCAATGTATTAACCAAAGCGCCCAGTAATATAGTTTTCTGTTAATTGATGCTCAGGATTAGTAAATACCTTATCAGTATCATTCACTTCAACCAGCTTACCCATGTGAAAATAAGCAGTGCGTTGCGAGACTCGCGCAGCTTGCTGCATGGAGTGAGTTACAATAGCAATGGTATAGTTTGATCTCAGTTCATCCATTAACTCTTCAATAGTTGCAGTAGCTATAGGATCAAGTGCCGAGGTTGGCTCATCCATTAAAATCACTTCAGGATCTACCGCAATCGCACGAGCAATACATAAACGCTGTTGCTGTCCGCCTGATAAACCTGTACCTGGTTTCTGCAAATCATCTTTAACTTCTTTGAACAAGCCCGCTTTAATCAAACTCGCTTCTACCAAGTCATCAAGCTCAGAACGATTAGATGCCAAGCCATGCAAACGCGCACCATAAGCCACATTATCGTAGATCGATTTAGGGAAAGGGTTTGGCTTCTGAAACACCATACCGACTCTGGCACGCAGTAAAACCGGGTCTGTTTTCTTGCCGTAAATATCTTCGCCATCCAGAGTGTGCTCACCGGTAACACGACAAATTGAAATAGTGTCATTCATGCGGTTTAACACGCGCAAAAAGGTCGATTTACCACAACCAGAAGGACCGATCATGGCAATAATTTCATTGTTGCCGATATCTAAATCGACACCAAATATTGCCTGCTTATCGCCATAAAACACATCACAGTTTCGTGAGCTCATTTTAGCGTTGTCAACTAATGGCTTACCCACCGTGCCATTGATTTCAACATCAAATTCACTACGGTGCTTTTCACCGGTAATTGCATCAACAGCAGGTTTTGGCGTTTCTGATTCTAACGGAACCGCTCTTGGCATTCCTGGCATTGTATTGATAACGTCAGTCATAGTTTTTACTCAATTAATAAATTTGGTCTATCTCGTTGCTGGTACTTAATATCTGTTGATCTTATCTCAGAAAATAAAGCTTACCAGCGTCTCTCGAATTTCTTTCTAAGCATAATGGCGATTAGGTTCATCGCTACCAAAAACCCTAATAACACCATAATAGCGGCAGAGGTTCTTTCAGTAAACGCTCTCTCTGGGCTGTCAGACCACAGGTAAATCTGAACTGGCATAACCGTTGATGGATCTAACACGCCGGTTGGCACTTCCGCCACGAACGCTATCATACCAATCATCAATAGCGGTGCTGTTTCGCCCAGTGCTTGCGCCATACCAATAATCGTACCGGTTAAAATACCTGGCATTGCTAAAGGCAGTGTATGTTGAAACAAGGTTTGAATTCGAGATGCTCCCAAACCAATGGCCGCCTCTTTAATCGAAGGTGGTACTGATTTAATTGCCGCACGACTTGCAATAATGATGGTTGGCAATGTCATCAATGTTAATACCAAACCACCTATTAAAGGCGTGGAGCGCGGGACACCAAAATAATTGATATAGACAGCCAGACCTAATAAACCAAAGACGATCGAAGGCACAGCCGCCAGGTTGTTGATATTAATTTCGATGATATCAACCCACTTATTATTTTGTGGTGCAAACTCTTCGAGGTAGGCTGCTGCCGCTACCGCAATTGGGAAAGAAAGCATCAAGGTTACCAGCATGGTGAATAAAGAACCCATAATGGCTCCTTTCATACCTGCTTGTTCTGGCTCTCGCGAATCACCATTAGTGAATAGAACGGTATTGAAACGCTTTTCTAATCGGTCTTCCTCAATGAGTTTATCAATCCACTCAAATTGATAATCTTTAAGACGACGCTCATCTTCAGGCAAATCACGGTCTATTTTACCCTTCATAAAGACGTCGATATCATCCTTCGCTAAAAACCAGTAAGTCTGCTTAGTACCTAATAAATCAGGATTCTCCAACACATCATCGCGAATCGTATACGCCGCAGAATTACTCACAATATTTTTCAAGTCACGTTTTTGTTTACGCCCTTTAACACCGGGAAACATTTTGTTTAAGCTTTCCCTAACTACTTTTTGATAATTTGCTGAAAACAACGCATCTTCGTCAGATTTATTGTTTACTTTTAATACAGTCTCATCCAGCACAATATCCAGTTTTACATAAGTTTGCTGAAATGCAGGCCAGCCTTTGCTCACGATGGTGAAAAGCAATACCAATAAAAAGGCAAAACTAATCATCAATGAAGCAATACCAAACAGACGGAAGCGCTTTTCTCTAGCGTAACGCTTCTTTAAACCCGCTCTTATAATTTCAGTGGAATTTGAATTACTCATACTGCTCTCTGTACTTTCGAATAATATGCAACGCAACAAAGTTGAGTAACAAAGTGATTACAAATAAACCAAGACCTAACGCAAATGCAGCCAGGGTTTTAGGACTATCAAACTCTTGGTCGCCTGTTAGCAAAGTAACAATTTGCACCGTTACCGTGGTCACCGCTTCTAATGGATTCACAGTCAGTTTGGCTGACAAACCCGCAGCCATAACCACAATCATGGTTTCACCGATAGCTCGGGATGCAGCCAATAACACACCACCGACAATACCCGGCAAAGCGGCAGGAATAACTACCTGACGAATCGTTTCAGACTTGGTAGCACCCATGCCGTATGATCCATCTCGCATTGCCTGTGGCACAGCGGAAATAACATCATCGGACAATGATGAAACAAATGGGATGATCATAATCCCCATAACTACACCGGCAGCTAGCGCACTTTCAGAGGCAACGCTCAAACCCACAGATTCACCTAAGTCTCGTAGAAAAGGGGCAACTGTCAGCGCCGCAAAGAAACCATAAACAACGGTTGGAATACCCGCCAAAATCTCAAGCGTTGGTTTAGCAAAAGAACGTACTCTTCTGCTTGAATATTCTGAGAGATAAATCGCAGACATTAGCCCTAATGGTACGGCGATAATCAAAGCAATAGCGGATATTAATAGCGTACCCACAAATAGCGGGATAGCACCAAATGATCCAGAACTACCCACCTGATCGGTTCTGATCGAGGTTTGTGGACTCCATTTTGTACCAAACAGGAAATCACTCGGCGGCACAGATTCGAAAAAACGTATAGATTCAAACAACACTGAAAATACAATTCCCACTGTTGTTAATATCGCGATAGAGGCACAAACGATCATACTCCAGCGAACCACGGTTTCTACTTTATTTCTTGCTCTTAACTCTGGGTTTATTAATCGCCAGGCAAACAACATACCCAATAAAGCAGCGACAAAAACCACAACCGTTTTCGCCAAAGTACTGATACTTTGAAGACGTTGATAGTGATAAGCAGCATCGCGCTTAACTGCATCTGTTTCCTCGGCAATCTGACCTGAAACAGCGAGATTTTTCACTTCGTTAATTATTAAACCAAGCGTGTCTTTGGACTCAGCCTGTATCGTTTCCGGCAAACCCGAAACTGTTAATGAAGTAACAATACTTGAATTAAACGCAGACCAAAGCATCAATATCAGTAACGCAGGGATACCTGCCCAGATTGCCACCATATAACCGTAATAGTGCGGTCTTGAATGTAGATTGCGTCTACCCTTATCTAAGCTAGATACTGCGATAGATCTTTTATGACCAATAAAATAGCTAAAAATAAGCAATGCTATCAGGGTAATAAGAATTGTCTGTGTAGGCATGTTTATCTCAAAAAAATGTAATTACAATCTTAAAAGTAGGACAAAAATGAGCTTATTCTTTCTGGTCTGAATCGTCGAAGCCGATATAAATATGCAGTGTAAGACTCTGTCTTTTTGCGTTATATCGACTATGCAGTCATCTATGCATCTAGCATTTATCAACGACTCAGGCCAGAAAAAACAAAATGTTACCGAACCCCATAACTAGGAGAAGAAGAGGGTTCGGCACACCTTACTTATTTTTATATTCCCTTTATTTAACTCGCATCCAGACTTAGTACTTTTAACTCTCTTGCAGCACTACCCACTTCTTCACGCTTTTCTTCGCTGAGTGGAATTAAACCTTTTTCAGTTAAATACCCATCATCACCCCAAGCATCTTCAGATGTAAATTCCGCGAGAAATTCAGCAATACCAGGAACTTTCCCGACGTGATCACCTTTCACATAAAAATATAAAGGACGTGAAACTGCATATTTACCGTCAGCAATATTTTCGAAAGAAATCTCTACACCATCGACAATCGCGCCTTTTACCTTGTCTGAGTTTTGATCCAGAAAGCTGTAACCAAATACACCCAATGCATCTTTATTACTCACTAATTTTTGAACGATTAAATTATCGTTCTCACCAGCTTCGATGAATGCACCATCTTCTCGAACGGTGTGACAAACTTCTTTGTACTTATTCTTGTCGGTCTTTTTCATTGCCTTGATCCAATCAATCTTCTTACAACCGCCTTCAAGTGCCAATTCTGCAAATGCATCACGAGTACCCGAAGTTGGTGGAGGACCTAATACTTCAATCTTTATATCTGGCAAACTTGAGTTAACATCTTTCCATGTCTTGTATGGGTTCGCGATTAGCTCTCCTTCTTTCTCGCCTGGTACTTCTTTCGCTAACGCCAAAAACACGTCTTTAAGACTAAGATCAAAGGTTGGACCTTTCTTTGAATTAGCGATCGCGATGCCATCAAAACCAACCTGAACTTCAGTAATATTGCTTACGCCATTTTTCTCACAAAGATCAACCTCGCTCTGTTTGATACGACGCGATGAATTTGTAATATCTGGAGTATCAATGCCATTACCCGAACAAAATAGCTTTAAGCCACCACCTGAACCGGTGGATTCAATTTTTGGCGTTTTGAATTTTGTTTTCTTGCCGAAAGTCTCAGCCACAACAGTAGCAAAAGGATATACCGTAGAAGAACCAACAATCTCTATGTAATCTCTACCTGCCGCAAAATTGCTCGTAGAAAGAAGTGACAATGCTGCACCCAATAGAATAGGTAGTTTTTTCATGAAGATGACTCCAAATAAATATTATTTAATATGGTGCGCATCATAATTAGCCAATATGACAGGTTTATGACAAAAACAATTTAATTCCATTTAGTTTGTCATAATTAAAGTCACCCCCCTACTTTGGGGCAGTTTTTTAGATTGAATTTGGTATAAACGGCGCTACAGACTTGTAATAGTGAATATTTAACACAATACAGTTATTATAGCCCGCTTATATAAAGCTCAACCTTAGGGAAACAAAGTGACTACAAAATCAGCCCCACGCCGTAAAACAATGCTTATCATCATGGATGGAGTTGGCGTAAATCCAAGCAAAAAGAATAATGCCGTTCATGAAGCAGCTACGCCAAATTTAGATGAGTATTTTGGAAAATACCCACATACAACTCTAGAAGCATCCGGGAAGGCAGTTGGTCTGCCTGATGGACAAATGGGCAACTCTGAAGTTGGTCATTTAACGATTGGCTGCGGCATCATTCTGAAACAGAATCTGGTTCGCGTAGATGATGCTATTGAAGATGGCAGTCTTGCTAAGAATCAGGTTTTACTGGATACCATTACTACTGCAAAAGTAAACAATAGACCGTTACACCTTATTGGCTTAGTCTCAGATGGTGGTGTACACAGTCATGTTAATCATCTTTGCGCTTTAATAAAGATCTGTCACGAGAATCAGGTAAAGCCTGTTATACATGCCATTACAGATGGTCGCGACACATCTCCTAAATCTGCAAAAAAGTACATACAACCCATGTTGGATGCACTAGAAGAGTTTGGCGGAAGTGTAGCAACCGTTTCCGGACGCTATTATGCGATGGATAGAGATAACCGCTGGGATCGCACGCAAATTGCCTGGGAAGCGATGGTTAATGGTAAAGGCGAAAGTGCCAGCGACGTATTACAAGCAATCGACGATGCCTACGCCAATGGCGAAAATGATGAGTTCGTTATTCCGCGTGTAATGCCGAATGCAGAAAAGATTGAAGCAAATGATGCAGTGCTATTTTTCAACTTTCGTAATGATCGCCCGAGACAAATGACAGATGCTTTAAGCATGGCTGATTTTGATGGATTCGATCGTGGTGATTATGCTCCTGTTGTTGTAACAACCATGACAGAGTATGAAAAGAAATTTAATGCACCGGTTATTTTCCCACCAGAAAGACCTCTAACAAATTTAGCCGACACGATTAGTCAGGCTGGACTAAAGCAACTGCATTGCTCAGAAACAGAGAAATATGCTCACGTCACCTTCTTTTTAAACGGCGGCAAAGAACAACCTTACGAAGGCGAAGATCGTATTTTAATTGAATCACCAAAAGTGAACACCTACGACGAATGCCCGGAGATGAGCGCTAAAGAAGTGGCTGATGAAATTATTAAAGCAGCCGAAGCAGGCGAGCATGATTTCATCGTGGTTAACTTTGCCAATGGCGATATGGTTGGTCACACCGCAATGCCTGAGCCCATTATTAGAGCTGTAGAAGCCTTGGATCGTGAAGTCGGACGCGTACTGGATGCAGCCGTTGCCAATGACTATTCAGTAATAGTAACTGCAGATCACGGTAACTGTGATGAATATGTCGACCCATACTCGGGAGAGCCAAATACTCAACATACGGTTTACCCTGTCCCTTGCTTGGTGATCGACAAGTCTTTCTGGAAATTAAGCACTGGCGCAGGCTTAAGCAATATTGCGCCTACGGTAATGCAGTTAATGGGAATCGAGCAGCCAAAAGAGATTATGAGTAAATCTATTTTGCTAGAAGAAATGACGGAAGACTCAAAACCAGCAGCGTACTGATTTAAGTCGTTTACTCCAGAAATTCTTCCGTTTATTCCTAACACCGTTAATCTGTCGGAGGGTAAAAACCACCAATACCGACGAATGGTGACATCCTGAGTAGATACAGTAGGCTTGGCGATATCAAAAATTACCAAGCCTATTTTGTATGAAAAGAACACTTCCTTTGTTTGTATTAGCAGCCCTACTGTTGCTGAATGCTTCCAGCTTTGCATCGGAGCCAGCACAGTTTTCAGGAATCCTTTCCTCGCACAACCAAGTGCGCGCGCAATATAACCAACAGCCACTCAGTTGGTCCAACGAGCTATCAAAATATGCCCAACAATGGGTCGATCACTTAGCACAAACACAAAACTGTGAAATGATTCATCGCCCCAATCAAAGTGGCGGGCAATTTCAGCAAATACATGGGGAAAACCTGTTTTGGGCAAGCCCTGAAGAATTTAGTGGCGGCGTAAAAAAAATACAGAGATTTCACCCCACAGAGGTTGTAAAAGCATGGGCTGAGGAAGCCAACTTTTATGACTATCAAAACAATAGATGTCAACCAGGACAGGACTGCGGTCACTTTACTCAAATGGTCTGGCACGAATCACAACAAGTGGGATGTGCCAAAGCGATTTGCCCTGACAAATCTCAGATCTGGGCCTGTAATTATCATCCGCGTGGCAATTATATTGGGGAATGGCCTTACTAAATCCAGACAAAACCAGACCCACTCAACTAAAAGTACCGCCAATTCATTCGCTATTAATACACTTAATGGTAAAGTCCTAGCTGCTCATTAATCAAGCAATGGGTAAATCAATTAGTACATACTTACTTTTATTCGGGGAATGATATGAGCAGCAACGTAAATGATGCTTTTGCTACGCCTAAATCAGACGTAGCAGGAACAACAATAGGAAACAACAATAGCGGCAATGCCATTACAACGGGCATTGTTGATCAACTAAAACGCACTAGACCGTGGGTGTTATTAATATCCATCGTGGGTTTTATCTTTACCGCGCTAATGGCTATTGGCACCGTTGGAATATTTTTCGGTGGCGGCGCTGCAATGATGGGTGGGCCTGGTATGCCACCTGGAATAGGCGGTGGTGGCCTGATTATAGGTATGGGCGTCATGTACTTAATCATGACCATTTTGTATTTTGTGATATCGCTTTTCTTACTAAAATACGCGGGTGCAATTAAACGCTTTGTGGCATCTGGCACATCACAAGATATGGAGACCGCTCTAAAGCATCAGGCAAGCTTCTGGAAGCTCATAGGTATCCTGACACTGCTTACCATCGTTATTATGATCGTTATGATGGTTGTTGGAATTGGCGGCGCACTGATGGGTGGAGCGTTCTAAAACAAGTCATCTTTACCAACTTTATGCCCATTTTATTTAACCTTTGGTAACAATATATACACTTAAAAGCTCGCTTGATATTTTTCAGCGAGCTTTTTTATTGCTCTTTCACACTTGTTCTATCAGGCTGTACAGCCGCTTCTAAATAGGTTAAAAAGATTATCTGCTTTTAACCAATTTTCCTATTGTCATGCCCTGTACCAAAATTGAGAATACGACGATTACATATGTAACCATTAATAAAGCTTCCCTATATTCACCTGCTGGAAGTGTTAATACTAAAGCGATTGAGATACCGCCGCGCAAACCTCCCCATGTCAGGATTCTGATTATTTTAGGTGTGAACGTCTGTCGCAACCTCATGATTGAAACAGGTACTCCGACGGAGAAAAAGCGAATTGCAAGCACTACAGGTATCATGATTAAACCAGCAATTACCGCGGTAGTATCAAAGGTTAATACCAATACCTCTAAGCCAATCAACACAAACAGAACCGCATTGAGTATTTCATCGATCAATTCCCAGAAATTATCCAGATGATCACGAGTCTTGTCAGACATCGCAAATTTTCGTCCACTATTACCGATCAATAGTCCTGCGACAACAATCGCTATTGGCCCGGATAAATGCAATGCGCTCGCCAACGCGTGACCACCAAAAACCAAACCGAGTGTGATTAAAATTTCAACCTGATAATTATCGATTGAAGACAGCATTCGATAGGCAATATAACCAATCGCAAAACCAAAGATGGCACCACCAACCGCTTCTTGCGCAAACAAGGCGGCAATACTGGCAGCGTTTATTTCTTCATGATCTCCATGACCACCAACGCCAGCTATACCTAACAATACAAGGAACACAACCACAGCCACGCCATCATTAAATAATGACTCACCCGCAATTTTTGTCTCTAAAGACTTCGGCGCCCCCACTGTCTTCAAGATCCCCAATACGGCAATGGGGTCCGTAGGAGATATTAAGGAACCGAACAAAAGGCAGTAGATAAAAGGAATATCTAAACCCAGCCAGCCAAAGATATAGAAAGAAACAAAACCAACCAGAAAGGTAGAAGTCATGACACCGACACTGGCTAGAATAGCCACTATCCAGCGTTGCTTAATCAGCTCTTCAAGGTGCACATGCAATGCACCTGCAAATAATAAAGCACTAAGCATTCCCTGCATAAGCGTCTCATTAAAGTCGATGCCTTTTAGGAGTGTTATTGCCTGATCTTCAATGGGAAGCCCCATTTTCCCTAGAACTACGATGCCTAATGACATGATCAATGCGATCGCTAATAAACCGATGGTGGTTGGGATTTTAAGATATTTATGATTGAGGTAACTGAAGATAGCAGCGAGACTGATGAGTATCGCTATGGTGTTTATTATGCTCATTGAATACCTATTTATGGTTTAAATTGTGTATTTAACTTATTTACAGCAAATATAAGTCACCCCCCTACTTTTGAATAATATTACGTTTTTGTTTTTTGAAAACGTAAATAGAATTTATGCAGAGCTAGGCACTTTTTTTAAAAAGTGCCTTAAAGTAGGGGGGTGACTACTAGATTAATCTATTTTGTTTATTACTACAAAAGCGCTATTTTAACAGATACTTACAATCCAAGTGCTTTTCTAATCACTTCATTCTTCACAAGCGGCAATTGGTTAAACATTTTCATACCAAAGTTTCGAATCGACTTTACTGAATCTGCAGAGTGCCCAAAAAGCAAACGAAAACCTTCCATGGCGCGCATTGTTATGAAGTTATCACCGCGTCTGGCGCGCTCGTAACGCCTTAACCCTTTTATTTTACCAACATCGTCAACACCATCGAGTTGTTTTGCTAACTCAACAACATCTTTAATACCGAGATTAACACCCTGCCCCGCCAATGGATGTATGGTGTGAGCCGCATCACCCACCAAGGCAATACGCTCCATTACATAAGGCTTCGCCTGTGAACCTCGAAGTGGGAATGCAGCGCGTTTTCCAACCTTGGTAATATTACCCAACTTATGATCAAACGCTTCTGCCAATGCTTTTTTAAAATCATTCTTGCTCAGCGATAAAAAGTAATCCGCTCTATCGGACGGCAACGTCCAGACTATCGAACAACTACCATCGGATAATGGCAAAAAGGCTAACGGACCTGTCTTCTGAAAACGTTGCCATGCCGTATATTGGTGATGAAGTTCAGTATTCACCACAGCGACTAAACCGCTCTGTGCATAGTCATCAAACTCAATATCTATACCGGCAAGCTCACGTACACTAGAATTTGCGCCATCAGCACCCACTAACAGATTGGCTGTTATCACCCCCCCACTTTGGAGGCTTATCTCAACAGAATCGTCATTCGCAGTAAAACTATCCAACGAATCTGGCTGAAACAAGGTTACGTTATCCAGCTTTTTCAATGCATCAGACACAGCTTTCTGAATTACTTGATTTTCAATGATATGACCAATATCAGGCTCGCCCAATTCAGCAGCATCAAAGCGCACGCTGCCATTACCCTCGGCATCCCAGACTTCCATGCTTTCGTAAGGAGAAGCGCGCATCTCATGCATCGCTTGCCACGCACCGATTTCTGTAAATGCCTTTTGTGAAGCACGACTGATTGCTGATACACGAAGATCATAAGGTGAGTCAGCTGAAAATTCGACGGCTTTAGCAAATTCAATAACCGCTACCGTACGACCTGCTTTAGCCAATAAACACGCCAAAGTGGCGCCAACCATACCGCCGCCATTGATGACGACATCAAAATGCTTTCTTACAGTGATTAATTTATCAGTCATGATGCAACTCTAAGTGCCAAGCCTCTGGCGAGACGTGATTGACGATAGTTGATACCCATGCTTTTTCGCGTTAACCAATTTCTTAGTGGCGGCAATCGATCAAATGCCAATAAACCTCCGGCACGCGCATGACCTAATAAAACCTGATCGTTCGAGAATAAACGTACCAGGGAATCGGTGTATTGAATCGTACCTTTCAAATCGCCCTTACGCGTCTCTTCATAAGCGCTTAACAGTGATGCTACGTTATTGATTGTAGATTGCGTTTGATTGCTACCCATCAAATCTGCTACCAAGTCAGTTAGCACAGCAACATCACGAAGGGCTAAATTTAATCCCTGGCCTGCAACGGGATGCAAGGTGTGCGAAGCATTGCCAATTATAACGGTTCTATTTGCCGTATTCTTATCCGCCGTGACTAGCGATAAAGGAAAAGTAGAACGCTTGCCTACTCTGGTAAAACGCCCCAAGCGATAACCAAATTCTTTGCCGAGTTCGTTTAAAAAGTCCTCGTCACTCATCGCCATCACTGCATCAAGGTTTTCTGTTCCCTCTTCGGTATTTTGCGTCCAAACCAGCGAACAACGATTATCTGACATCGGTAATAACGCAATTGGACCATTATCAGTGAAACGCTCAAATGCTTCACCATTATGAGTTTTTTCAGTAGAGACATTACTGACAATCGCAGATTGCTTGTAATCTGAACGGGTAATATTAATCCCGGATAGTTCTCTAATTTTTGACATAGTGCCATCTGCCGCAACCAGTAAACGAGCACTTATCTGACTTAATTCATCATTTTTTTCTAATTCTAAAGTAACCGCATTATCACTTTCAGAAAGATTTTTAACACTAGCAGGCTGAATTAAATCAACATCAGTATTTTTCAACACTTGGTACAACTGCTGCCCAAGCACCTTACTTTCAACCAGGTATCCCAACGACGGAACATTTTCTTTTTCTGCCGATAAACGCGCTGCACCAAAATGCCCTCGATCAGACACGTGGATACTGTTTATTCCAGTGGTTTTCGGTTTTAGCTCATCCCACAAGCCCATGCCTTTAAAAATCAAACTAGAACCATAGGACAATGCAATCGCCCTATCATCGTAAGAAGGCTGCGAAGGAGCACCAAATTCAAACTCATCAACCAGTGCCACTTTCAGTTTAAGCGGCAATAAGGCTACAGCAAGACTCGCGCCCACCATGCCGCCGCCTACTATGATGATGTCGTAAACATCTTTGCTACTTAGCTGCTTATTTATTGGCTGCTTATTTATGGATTGCTTAGTGATAGATTGCTCATTCATAGTGTGATTGCTGATCTATTTAGTTAAGACGCCATCAAACTTTCAATGTCATCTATTTCTTTAATCAAAGCACCTGTCAGCACTTCGTTGCCGGTTTCTGTTATTAGCACATCATCTTCAATACGAATGCCGATATTCCACCATTTTTTATCAATGTTATCGCTAGGTGAAACATAGATACCCGGCTCTACCGTCAATGTCATTCCTGGCTCTAATTCACGCCATTCTTCGCTGATTTTATAATCACCCACATCATGAACATCCAGGCCCAACCAGTGACCGGTTTTATGCATGTAAAACGGGAAGTATTTATTTTCCGCAATCAGTTCTTCAAGATCACCTTTGAGCAAGCCATTTTCCAATAAACCAGCAGTGATGACTCTAACGACAGCATCATGTGGATCAATCCAGCGATTACCCGGCTTTGCCATTTCAATCGCAGCATATTGTGAATCAAGTACGATTTGATAAAGAATGCGTTGCTCTTCACTAAACGTTCCACCGACAGGAAAAGTACGCGTAATATCGCTGGCGTAGCCCTGGTTTTCGGCACCGGCATCAATCAACAGCAAATCGCCATCATTTAGTTTTTGGTTATTATCGATATAGTGAAGAATACAGGCGTTCTCGCCACCGCCAACAATACTGGTGTAAGCAGGAACCATGCCTGACTTTCTAAACTCATGCATATATTCAGCATCAATTTCATATTCCATCATACCCGGCTTACAGGTCTTCATAGCACGTTGGTGAGCATTTACCGAAACCTTGGCAGCATCTCTCATTAGCTCTTGTTCTTGCGGCGATTTGAATAAACGCATTTCGTGAAGCAACACGTCTAACGAAATAAACTCATGCGGAGCTTGCACGCCATTTCTAACCTTGGCACGCAGAGAATTTACCCAGCTAATAACCTGACTATCAAAATCTTGGTTATGACCAACACTGTAGAAAACCTTATTTCTGTTTTCCATCAAACCAGGAAGGATTTCGTCAATATCTTCTATAGGAAATGCATCATTAGCGCCGTAGTTTTCTACCGCACCAACCAAACCTGACATACGACCAGTCCATTGCTCTGTCTTTGGGTCTTTCTCACGGCAAAATAAAATGTACTCGCTTTCTTCCCTACCTGGGACTAAAACAGCAACAGCTTCTGGCTCATTAAAACCAGTCAAATAGAGGAAATCACTATCTTGGCGAAAAACAAATTCAGCATCACGATTACGGATTTGTAACTCAGCAGAAGGGATAATTGCGATTGCATCTTCCCCAATTTGATCCATTAAATCGCTTCGACGTTGAGAGAATTCTTTGATACTAATCTGTTTCATGGCTCGCTCTGCTTTAAAGTTCTATTGCGTTATTTTGCTGTGTTTATAGATGATTTATTAATGCTTTTAGTGAATTAAAGAGGATTGTTTTAATGGCTGAAGTTCTTCGTTGATCAACAGAACGCCCATACGGACATATTCACTAATTTCTGCATAAGCTTCTTCAGATTGCTCGACATCCTCAAGGTCAAACTCGCCCTCAGTGCCAATTTCGGTAATATCCGCTAGTAGCTCACGAGAGTCCTGAGGCAGGGACTTATGGTCTTTTACACCCGACATACCAATCCCCAGAATAAATCCCGAACACCATTGCTGAAGAGCTGTCACTCGAGCATAAAGTGATTCATCCTCTTCAGGTAACAGCAGATCAAAACCCATATTAGAATCTTGCAATTGTTGCTTCGTTTCGTCGAATAACTCGCCCGCTAACTTAATCGCTTTATGTTGTTTCGCATTATCAACGTCGACGTCACCAAAGATAAGTTTCACCCAGGCAATCTTGTCAGAACTAATATTCACCACCAACAATCCACAAGCAATAGCCTGTGCTTCAGCAGCATTGTAATCCGCCTCAGCATCTTGCAGAGAGAGATCTAAATCAAAATTTTCCATTTTTGTACTTTCAATAATAATAGAACGTAATTTTAGCGCTTATTAATCAATAAAAATACACCCCCCCACTTATAGAGGGTTTTTTAAGAAAATAATTACTTAACCAGAAATACACCGGTTAAATAATTAACCACTTTTCGAGAAAATCGCTTTAAAAATGAAACCTGATTAGATTGTTTGCCGCCCTGTTTTTCTATTTGTTCTTTAAGTTGTTGAACAACAACTTCAGGCGTTGTTAATTGATTGGTTTCCCAATTCATGTAACGAGGATAATCGATCAATGTTGCAGCAATGAGTTCGTTCAAGACCAGCTTTCGAGAGCGCCGAGGCAGATCATGCATATCAGAGGTTAAGCCCCAATTAGAATAAAAGGGTAATCCATAACAAACTACCTTTAAATCTCTTAGCAAAGCTTCGAACCCTACTAGAGAGGTCATTGTATGAACCTCATCCACTACTGCCAGACAATCTGTAATACTGGCATCATACAAAACCAAGTCGGTATATGCGTCTAAAACCTGCTTATCAACTATTCCCTTACGATTACCGCTAACAACATCAGGATGTGGCTTATAGATAAGAAAAGCATCGTTATTCTTATCTCGTACAGATTCTATCAAGGCAGCATTAGTGTCGATATCAACACAGCCTTTTTTAATCGAAGCATCATCTTCTACCTGACCGGGGATCAATATAATTCTTTGACCGGGTTTCAAAGACAAAGATTCTTTAGTGAATGAAACACCTAAATTATATTTACTTAACTCATTTTCAATTAATGCATTTTTTAATGCTTCTGCCCTATCAAGCTCTTCCTGAGTAAACTTTTTTAATTGCAGGATAGTTTCCAGATCACTTGGCGTGCTGGGGTCGTAATAAATGCCAGTTTTGTCCAACACCAGAGATGCCGGTGCTGTCAAGTCGGTACCGAGACCCGCAGAACGAATAAACCCGTCTTCCACATACCAAGGGGCAACCCCGAATCTCTCAACTAGTTTATCCACTTCACTTTGATCCTTACTTGCCCAAGTAACTAATTGAGAGGAAGAGTTGAAACTTTTTTTTATTGCCTGATCAGCCGATGAAATAAAAATCAAATCTACTTTGGGCAATAAAAAGGCTTTTATATGATTTTTCTTCCAACGGGTGAAATTTATACAAAATAAGGGACCATCTAAATTCAAGTGATTATCATACTGCCTTTCAAAATAAGAAAGCACATCTTCAAGCTCACAAAGAGTTTTTAAATCCGGATCTAGATATAGGGGATAAAGAATATACGCAGCAGCAAAAACTTCTTCCAAGGTTCTTTGTTGCTTTCGTCTTTTCCAGACTTCTAAACCCTGATTAGCCCTATCCTCTGCCAATCCCCAACCTGCATAAAAGGGAACACCAAAACAAATAACTCGCTTACCTAACATTAATGCCTCAAACCCTAGTTGCGACGTGGCTACATATACAACATCGACCTTCTTTAATAAAACCAGAGGATTAATTAAATCAGCAATTACTAATATCCTAGGATTAAGATTCGCTAGGTTTATATTTCCTTTTTTCTTACCCGCTATTACGTCAGGATGGGTTTTGATAATAATTTGCGAATCAGGGTTTTCTTGTAGAGCATTTTTTAACATATCATCAAAAGTATTTGATTCAACATACCCATAATTAAGTGACATATCGCCTGCCGTCTGATCAACAATCAATACCTTCTTTTTATTTTCAAAAATGCGATCATCAAGCTCTAATGAACCATTGTTATACTTAGAGATATTAGATTGAGTAATTCTATCAATTGCTTTTTTCGCGCGATCTAAAGTTAGCGAATTAAAATTTTCATCAGCATATTCAATTAATAAGTTTTCAAGATCAGAACTTTCTGTGGCATCGTAATAAATACCTGTCGCATCTTTAACTAATGAGCAACTCTTTGAGCCTAATACGCCTTGACCCATGGAATGTAAAAAACCATCTTCTAAAGAAAAGTATTTCAATTCATTTTTTTTAGCGAACTCTCTTGCTACTTTTGTATTCTTTTTTCTTCCCCAGCCAACTATAAAATCAATTTTTTCAGGTTTGCTTGGTTTTACAATGAACTCATTAATGTTTAGAAGCTTTTTAATCTCTCTTTTTTTAGCTATTCCTTGCGAAAATATACCAACGATTTTTTTAGAATTGTCCATTTGATTATAATTTTGTAAACATTATCTTAAAGAATGCATTGATACGATAGAAAAAACTTCGCTTAAAAAAATTGTTATTCAACAGAAACATGAAGTGTGAGAAACGGCTTTGTTTTAGAGATAAATAATCATAAAAACTCTTAACAATAGGTTCATCCTCTGGGAAAAGATCGTAATTACTAAGCAGATATTCAATCGTTTGAAACCTATTATCTTGCATAAAAGGAAGTGTATTTGATTTTGTTTTTATCAACTTATTATTACTTGTATTAGTATCGTGTAATCTATATTTGACTAGAGGTTTTGATATGGTTTTTCTTACCCCAAAGCACTCGTTAATCAAAGCAAACCAATAATCATGATATTTTAACTGTACGGGAAAAGGTAATGCTTTTTCGATCAAATTACGATTCATTAATATAGTGTTACCCATAACCCCACAGTGCCCAAGTATTAGAGCTAAGGATTTTGTTTCTGAAAAAACTAATCCTTTTTTAGTGAAAAATGAGGATTCAATCACCTCATCTTGGTCATTAATTAACTCTAAATCACTATGTATTAATATTGGCTTGTCTGGATATGAATTTTCTAAAAATTGTAACTCCTGCATAGATAAAGAGAGTTTATCTGTACACCAGATATCATCTTGATCACACAAAGCGAAGTATTTTCCTGAAACTCTCTCTAAGCTTGATTCGAAATTCTTGAGAAAACCTAAATTTTTATGATTCCTATAGAATGAAATATTAGGGTATTTAGCACAATATTCACTCACTATCGAGAGTGTGGAATCAACAGAACAGTCATCAGATACATGTATTTCTATTAATGGATAGTCTTGTGCCAAGATTGAATCAAGCTGTTTCGATATATACTTCTCCCCCTGATAACAACATAAAATAACATGTATTTTTTCAATAGCCATAAGTTATTTATTGATGCGATCAAAACCTAGTGAAAAATCTTCTTTAAGCAATGTTAAATTTTTATTGTAAGCAGGGTCAGAAAAAAGCCCCTCCCCCCACTTTTCTAATAAATATGCAGATTCAGCGCGTAATTGCTTTTGCTGTTCTTTACTTCGTTTTTTACCACGGGACTTTGACTCGTGATGAATCAACTGAGCATGTGGAGTAAATAAATTACGGTAACCCGCCTCCCTAACTTTTAGACATAAATCAACATCGTTATACGCAACTTTCAAATTAGTCGCATCAAAACCACCAACCGACTCAAAAACTTCTTTTCTAACGACCATGCAAGCTGCTGTAACAGCAGACACATTATGAACTACTTGCAAGCGATTAAAGTACCCTTTAGCAACTCCCTCAAAACCCTTATGAGCATGTGAAGCATAACCTTTAAGACCTAGAATCACTCCTGCATGTTGAATTGTGCCGTCTGGATACAAAAGCTTTGCTCCAACACAACCAATTTCTGGGCGGATGGCTTGTGATACCATCTCTGTTAACCAGTCTTTTTTTATCATTGAAATATCGTTATTGAGAAAACAAAGCAAGGATCCTTTCGCTCCCCTTACGGCAATATTGTTCATTTCAGAATAATTAAAAGGTTTATCGTATCTCAGAATACGAATCTTTTGATTAATCTCTAATTCAATCAAATATTCTAAAGTTTCACTTTGCTGACTTTGATTATCAATAACTATAATTTCAATATTCTCATAATTGGTATTATTAAATAACCCATCTAGACAGGTTTTTAATAGTTCCAATTGGTCTTTAGTTGGGATAATCACAGTAACCAAAGGGACAGGCTCATGTATATCAAACTGAGTTCGATAAATTTCACCCTTGTGATGTTGTTTTAAATGGAACAATATCTTACTTATATGTCCTATTTGACCATCATCCAAAAGATCTGTAGCCCTTAAAGCGAGATCATGATAAGGGTCATTTACTTTAAAATTAAAACCACACAGATCTATAAATAGTTTTCTGTCATAAGCTACGGCCTGTGAAAAATAATTATAGTTAGTAAGGTAATCGGGATTCCAATCTGGTTTAAAAAATGGGTCACATCGTTCATTATTAGAATTCAGATAATCTTCATCCGATATAATTGTTTTTAAAGAATCATCTTCGTCTTTACATTCATTTAAAGACGCTACCGCATAAGTCGAAAGTTGATCACCTTCTTTAAGAAAAGTAAGCAAACTACCTTGAGCTTGTTGTGCAGCTTCATTAGCCGAAATATAAAAGCAGGCTTCATTTTTTCTCTGGATTAGTCTGACTCTTTTATCTTCAATATACTGGAGTTCCTTGGGAATATTTCGCACTGAAATTAACAGCTCCCAATTTGGAGAAACTTGCTCAAGAATGGATAAAATAGTTTTATTAATTTGTTCAAAGTTTTGTACAGATTCTAAAACTACAACAATTGATATCTTTTGTGTAGCTCTCGTATTAATTTGCATACTTTCATACAAGGTCTTTTCTTTTTCGGAGATCCAATCGTGATATCGAAGAGAAGAGTTTAAGGTTTTCTTAAGACCTAAAGCATTTAAGAACGAATCAATCAACATCTTCAAATATTTTATTGGCTGACTCAAGTAATACTTTCTTGGCAGAAGGGTGAATAGAACCCAAATACATCACGTTTTGGGGCAATCGTTTTACTTTGAAAGACTCTCCACGCAAACGAGAATATTCTTTTTTATACTCATCATGAGGCGTATCATCCCTATTTGTAGCTACTCCACCATGCACTTGATGAAATGTCCCTTCACCTAAAAGATAAATCAACTGATGATTAGTTAATTCCTGAGCTCGTTTATAGAAATCTAAATTAACGTATCCACCACCGAGAGTAGTGAAATTTTCATCAAACCCTCCAAGTTTAATTGCTGATGCTTTAGGAAGGGCAATACAATTACTTTCTGCTATTTCACCAAACCAACCTTTAGATGAGGATAAAGCCAATACTGAAATATCAAATAGCTTATACCCATCTTTAGGCCAATCAATTTTTTCAAGCAAGCCATCTTCAATCGATTGATTATATCTACCCGCTGGTACAGATAGATTTTGAGGCTCCATACCTAAATGATAGGCGTGCGTTGCAACCACAAAATCATCATACATCTTAGATGCTTGTATGATTCCTTTTGCTACGCCTGGAGAGAGCATTCGTGCCCCATCAATACAAAAAGCGACGGTATCACCTTTTGCTTTCTTCAAGCCTAAGTTCATTGCATATGCAGGAGACGACGGATTGGAACTATTTAAATAATAACGTAAATTAGGACATGCATCCTTTAGCTCTCGTATATTTAATAAATTTTTGCTTCGGTTTTCAATGAGAATAATTTCAAATTCACCTTGAGGAATGTTTTTTTGATATGCATCTGTCAATGATTGCAAGGTTTTTGGGAACTCTCTTTGCATATCATATGCGAGAATGATGAAGGATAGCTTTGGTGAACTCATAAGTTATAAAATTACTAAATAAATTTATTTAAAACATAGTTATAAACAGAGTATTCTAATTTATGTCTATTCATAAAGCTCTCTTTGAGCTCATAAGGCACATCTAGATCTCTTTTTGCAACGTTAAGATGTTTAAGCATTTCGGGGGAATACTGTTGATTTAGTTTTTCAGCAATTCTTGCTATAGACTCACTCAAGAACTCTGTAACTCCAATTTCTACATATTTTGCTTCAATAATCTCTACATAGTTATCATTTGTAACCTCCTGAGGGAAAAAATTTAATAATCCAGAATGCATACTCTCAAGATATTCTCTCAACCCCCCCTTCTGCAAGTTCAGTTGATCCCTCCAGTTTGGATTTGTTTTTCGAACATAAAAATAACCAGAGACCGCCATTTCAAATGGCTCTCTTATAATTGTGACAAACTGATTCACTTCAGGGTAATAGTGCTCAACTCCAAATTTTTTAGCTCTATTAAAATGGCCATAAACACACAAAGAACCATCTCGAGCATTCTCTTTTAGGCTATGTCGCGGAGGCAGTGTATTATTCCCATCAGAATAATGAAAAAGCAATCGATTACCAAACCAACTTTTATAAATTTCTTTAATGCTAATTCCTGCTGTTTTTGGAACATGGATCAATATTAATGGCTTACTATTGTCATATTTTTTCAATGAAACACCTTACATAGACCACCTAAGCAATTATTCTTAGGTCAAAGTTATAAAAATGATACTTACTTTAATGCTAATTACATGACTAATGAGAACTATTATACATATAGGCCAGCATAAAACTGGGACCACTTCTTTACAAGATTATTTACAAAGCCAGAGAAATAACCTTTTAAAAAAGGGGTTATACGTACCTGATTCTCTAGCAGGAATAAACCACCCATCCCATTACATTTTAAATGTCTTTGCTTTAGACAAGGAAAGGCTTTCCCCAATGAAAGAACACCTTCTCAGCACTAAACCAAAGAGCTTTTTCGACAACCTTGAAAATAAACTAACATCAGATATAGAAAAGCACTATAAGCAAGCTCAAGAAAACAACTGTTCAGATATTATTTGGTCTAACGAAGGGCTATATCTTTTAAATTCAGAAAACGAGTACAAAAAACTATTACAACTTTTCACTAAGCATTCTGATAATATCGTTTGTGTATGTACTTTTCGTGAGAAAAAATCATTCAGAAAATCATATGTTAAACAATTATTAAAACAAAAAATAAACTTTATTCAAACCAAGGACTCATACCGTTATATCCATGAAGACTCTTGGTTATTCGATTATGAAAGTAAAATCAATTTGTTAAAAAAAGTCTTCAAAGACACCATATTTATCGACTATGAGCCTCAAAATATGGTTAAGATATTTATGACGAGCATTGGATACTACGTGTCTCAGAATATAAAAGAAAAACATCTAAATATTACTGATAAGTAACTACTCATAAAACCATAACGGATTCCATTTCATCAATACTTAGAAGTTTGAGTTTTTCAGATTTATTTTGCTTAATTTCTTCGTATGTCATATCAATATATTCTTTAATAATTTCTGAATAATTATCAATTAACACTGTTGAATTAGAATCCAATTTTGTAACCGCTCCCAAACCTGTTGGTGGGCATGGTAATATAGACAAATCCAAATCCGGCCGATACTTCTGTAAACAAAGCACTAGTTTCCATACATCCCCACTCCAAAAATCTGCAATTCGATCTCGCTTTGCTGTCTCCGCGTTCATTGGATACAGGTCATGAATAAATACTACCGAAGTAGGCTTTGAATATTTCTCTAAATTCATTAAATCACGCAATGCAAACTCAAACAAATGCATACCATCTAGAAAAGCCATATCAAATGGATCTCCTTCGAGGTCTTTTATGATTTTATCAGAGCTAAAATAACTATCGCTTGTTTCTACTCTCACTACGTGCTTTTCAGGTAAATCCTTAACATCTAATTGAGGATCTGGGTCGATACCAATTGCATGCACTCTAGGATCTACCAATTCGAATGATGCGCCTTTACAAACGCCGATCTCAATATATCGTTTAGGCTTAATACGTTTATGAAATGATTTTAGTGCCGTAAGATAATTTGGCCCCTTTAATTCCAATGCGGAAAAATTAATTAAGTTTGAAGTATGAGTTGGATTAATCTCAAGGGCTTGAGAAAAGTAATCTTGTGCCAAACTGCTTTGCTGCAGCTTAAGATAAGATTCTCCAAGTATTGTTAATACATCTAGATCGTCTGGATGATCTTCAGAATAAACTTTTAGCTGTTGAATGCCTTTATCTAACTCACCTAATTTGATCAGCTGTATCCCAGCACTTTTTTGATCATAGATTTTTTTTTCTTTCATATACTTATCTTACTTTAAACCAAATTAATAACTTTAAATCCTAACAAGAGAAACGAACAAAAAAGTTAATCAAGCTTTATTATAGATGGAAAATACCTTTCAAAATACCTCTTAAATGTAGTTATGAAATTTAACTTAGCACAGAATTATAAATTGCATACTCCAGTTGATACTTTCTATAAATATTTTTTTCATTTACAACGAACATCTTGATCTAGCTGAAACACATCATAATTTATCGAGTATATCTTGTTGATTTAACTTTGTTCAGCCCTAATCATAGATTTATAAATTAGTTCTGTAATCGAATCGCAACTAATTTTTTAAATCATCTCATTGAAATCATCATCCCTAACTTGATGCAGGAATAATTTTGAATGCGTCTACACGAGATATTCCTTGAACCAATCTTAAGCTAAATAAAATTTTCATTGATTAAACGAACATAGAAAATCCTGATACCAGTATTTCAAAAGAATCACGAGTTATAGTAATAAAGGGATAATATTATTCTTCCCGAAATATTCTATTTTTGTTAAATCCCATAGATAAAACATTGGCTTCTCTTGCTCGCAATGAATCGGTTTCATACTTGTAGAAGGTATTAATTTCACTAACTAAGTTGTTAAACAAGAGCCTTGCCATAATGTTTTTTATAAATTTCTTAAACACTAACTTCCACTAATTTTGGTGTATTTATTTAAATTTAAAGAGAGCTTTCGTCATATCATTTCTCTTTAACGAGACCTCCATATGATATAAGAACATATATATCATTGCTTGAATTGAACAATTTGAAACAAAAAAATGAACTTGTCATCGCACCATTTGTCCATTAGCTTTTAAACCAATAAATCTCTAACTTATGTTTAAAGAGCCTAGATTCTTAATGGTATTGACTTACATGATACTACTGGTACGATGCACATCTTGCCAACAAGGCATGCTATTCTTCCTGGTTCGGCACATAGGCTATAAATTTTGAGATAAATAAATGAAGTTAATAAATATATTACAATTGCTAATGCTAGCTTTAACAATGTCATTCATAAGCTCTTGCTCCAAGAAAGAAGAAGACAACAAATCTAATGAAACCTCTAAGCAGCTAGAAATAAGTACAAAAGAATCCTCTTTACCAGGGCAGCGAGCTTTAGAGCGCTGGAACGCACTGATAAATAAAGACTGGGAAAAAGCCTACTCATACCAATCTCCAAATTACCGAAAAGCTTATTCTAAAGAAGATTTTAGAAACAGTTTTGGTCAAGCTGTAAAGTGGGAAAAAATAAAATTACTATCTACAACTAACGCAAGCGAAAGTATTGCTGATGTTAACTTAGAACTTACTGTGTTTTTTTATGATGGTGACATGAAAATCCCAAACAGTTTCACTGAACGCTGGCAAAAGATTGACGGTATTTGGTGGCACTTTAAGAAATAAACCAAAAATACTTAACTTTTAATATATCTTATAACCAATAAAATAACCATCTACCAAATATGAAAAAAATGATTCGACCTATGTTATTAGCTTTTAATTGCAGCTTCTTTTTTCTAATTCTTTCCGGATCAAGTTTTGCTGAAGATTTAACAAACAAAGACAAAAGCATCCTTTTGAAAGATGGTGGCATTGTTATTACGACAGAAGATGCTCAATTGATGTTAGATGATATGAATCCTGCCCAAAAGCATAGCATGCTTAACAATGAAGAAAAATTTAAAAACCTATTAAGCGATGCGCTAGTCCTTAAGAAAAGAGCTAAAGTGGCTTTAGATAAAGGTATTGACAAAAAAAGACTGGTACAATGGAAGTTAAAAAAACAACAACAACATTTGTTGGTGAACGAATTAATTGATGACTATAAAAATAATATAAAGACTCCTGAGAACTTAGAGCAACTGGCAAAAGAAACATATGACTCAAGCCCGGAGGCATTCAAAATAGAAGAAGAAGTTAAAGTTGCTCACATCCTGTTTATCGTAAAAAAAGATGACACCGAAGAGAGAAAACAAGAACAGTTATCTAAAGCAGAAAGCGTTCTTCAAAGCATTAAACAAGGATTTGCTTTTAATGATGCCGTAAAAGTGCACTCAGAAGACACAGGCTCCGTGCCAAATGACGGAGTCATAGATTTTTTTACTAGAGGAAAAATGGTACCTGCTTTTGAAAAAGCCGCATTCGCCCTTGAAGAAAAAGACAACCTAAGTGATATTGTAGAATCTCAATTTGGGTTCCACATCATTAAATTCCTGGATAGAAAAGAGGAATCTATAAAACCATTTGAAGATGTAAAAGAAAAACTAATAAAAATCGAAAAAGACAAGTTTGTTAAAAGCAAGACAAAACATTACATAGAATCAATATATATCGACAGCTCTACCAATATATATATACCAGCAATTAAAAGTTTTTTTAATGAAGCTCGAAAAGAATTACCAAAATCAAATATAGATCTTTTAACTAAGTAAAAATTACATAGAATTAATCATTGCAGTACAGGAGAGATATCCACACTCTCATTTCTCTGTCGGTGACGGTGGCCTTAATTTTAAAAAGCGTTGATAGATATTTATAATACAACTTTTCGACGAACTCAGTTCGTTGAAAAGTCAATCACACAAAAAAATACACTAAAACTGAATTTATATGTACCTACAAGAAACGATTCCACCCTTTTACTTCCCCAATCTTAAACTCTTAAAAAATGGTGATCTACTTTTCCAGGGCTGCACTCAATCTAGAAATGCACCATAAGTGAGTTTTCATACCCAAGGTCAAGGTTCTGTAGGTAATAGATTCTCTTGTAGTAAAAATTTACACTACCACCTAGATGCTTTGTAGAATAATAAATTTAGTATTTGAATACACACCCCCTACTTTTAGCGAGCTTTTGAAGCAGTATTTTTGGATTCTTAAGACAAATAGCTACTATCCGTAAAATAGCTTTAAACTTGTATCTATTAGACTATTATAACTAGTTTGGGCTCTAATCATTTATAATAACTTTAAATATACATGGTAAATTTTCACTATGATTTCTAAATTCAGGACTAAAAAATCAAAACATTCACTAAGCAATGTTTTTAAAACAAGACAACTTAATTTTACCAGCAATACCAATGTAGCTTTACAACAAAACCACCCTTTTTTATTCGCACAAAAACATGCGCTAAACCTTTACCAAAAAAAAGCAATTTATAGCTTTATACCTAAAAATGGATGCACGACTCTAAGAACAAGTTTAGCAATAGCTAATGGCTTCCTGGAAAACAAAAACCTAGAACAGCATATAAACTGGGTACATAACAATAGCTATACTTTCAGCGCCAATTTAAGTGAATTAGCTTGCGCGGATTATACATTCACTGTTTTGAGATGCCCTTATGAACGACTTACAAGTTTATTTCTAGATAAATTTGTGGACAAAACACCAGTTGCCTGGAATTTTTATCGTCAAACAAATAACAAATACGATCTCGATAAATTAACCTTTTCTGTTTTTTTACAGGCCCTATTAGAACAGCCATCTTTGATAAATGGAGATATTCATTGGCGTAAGCAGGTAGACTTTTTAGTTTATCAAGAATACGATGATTACTTTAATTTCGATAATTTTGATAATATCAGGAATACATTAAAGAATAGAATGAATCTTGATTTGATAGACACCAGAGAAATTACAAATCACGGAAAAGAGAAATATAATAATATAGATGGAAATTTTTCCACAACTTCCGTTGCAGAGTTAAAACTTTTAAAAACAAAATCTACTTTGCCATCAACAGATAGCTTATTTAATAACATTCTCAAAGAAAATACAAAAAAAATATATCAACTAGATTTTGATTTACAAGAACGAATCTTTATTTAGAAATTTCCTTAAAATCTCAACTTACTAAAAAAAAGCCTCGTAATCTAACGAGGCTTTCATAACAACTAATTAATTAAGCTATTTTTATATCAATGTGATTATTGAAGACCCTGAGGTAATTCAAATCCATTATATTCAATTAGACCAGAACAAATCCCAGACACACACTGTGTTTGATTAGGCGAAAGCTTTACATTCAAATAAACTACAGAATCTTCCGGCACACCACAATAATAACCAGTAGAACTTTGCACACCTGGAGATAAATATAGACCAGCGGATGAATTAATATCTTGTGTACTACATCTACCAGTAAATGATGAAGTCATAGAACCTGGCACATCTGAAATTGTATAAGTATAATCTGCTTGTGACACTGCCCCACCCGACTTTTGATTATAATATGATGCAAAATAAGCTAGCGAATAGCTTGCTTTAGTTTTAACTCTTAATGCATAAATTTCACCCTCTTTCATTCCCATGGTCCAGCCAGTAGGCTGGCAGTTAGTTTGAGGATTTTTACCATTAACACAAGACGGTAAAGATGTAGAGAGCGACCCTACATTTACAATATAGACTTGAGTATTATTGCTATCGTCAAGGGTTTGCGGATTTAAATCAGCCTTAGAAGAATAACCATTGAAATAGTCTGTATTCCACAGATTATAAGCATCAGGATCAGTTGCTTCAGATACTGTAGTACCTGTTGTAGTACCTGTTGTAGTACCTGTTGTAGTACCTGTTGTAGTACCTGTTGTAGTACCTGTTGTAG
>NZ_CANLZW010000045.1 GCF_947495625.1 uncultured Cocleimonas sp. | reverse complement strand
GCTTGCTATGCATGGCATGTTGAAAGAGAACAAGCCTTTTGATGGTACACGGTTTTATGATTTAGTAGCATCGTGATCCATTAGTTTTTTCTATTCGAAATGGGATTATTTACTTGACGGCGAACAGAGTATCTTTAAGGCGGTTTTTTTATGTATTCTTTTTACGTGTTTATTTATGCTTTGTTTTTTGCTTCTATTTTATTGCATCTCTTTAAGATCGCAACGCTAAAACGCTCTGCTTATCTGCCAATACTTTAAAAGAATTTTTGTAATTCAACTTGAATATAATCATCTTTGCTAAAGGTATATAAAGGGTCTTCTTTATCTACATCCGTAAATACCTGCCCTTCTATATTCAACTTCATTCCGTTTCCAATTCTGCGACTCGCTTCCAGTCGTAAACTTTTAGTCGAGTTGTCTAAATCCACGAATACACCCGCCAGTAGCTCACTACTATCTTCATCGTTCAATGCCAAACGCGCGCCAAAAAACAAGTCATTTTGAAAAGGTGCATTAGCGACTTCACCACGTGAGTCTCTGTGGTATTCAGCTAATAAACCAAGCTCTGTACCTGATTCTGTCAAAGCAGGCAGCGTGTATTCAAAACCTCCAACTGCAGCAGAATAATCATCGCCTTTGCGTTTGCGATGAATTGCTTCCAACTTCCAGATGATATCTTCAGCGGTATGCTGCAAATCTAAACCAAACTGGGTAATTTGCGGATAATAAGGCACTAATACTGGATCGCCATTTTTTAAGCCAAGCGTTAAATCAGGATCACGCGAGGTTCCTTTAAAAACATGCACCCCAAGATCAAGCTCATCAAAGGATTCTGACCAGCGTAACGCGTAATCAATATGCTTTTCTTCTGATGATGACTCATAGGTAGCGGCATCTGCATCGACAATTAAAGGAGTACGAAAACGCCCATTCTGACCCGCAAAGGTTCTTTCTCGAAAATACGGCAACACAAAGAAATCTACCGAACCATTGTCCATGAGACGACTCACCCGAAACATCGGCTGGCCTAATTTATCTTCACCATCGAGGTCTTCAACACCGTCAGTCTGGTTAATAATATCAACCAGATGCTGAGACTCGGTAACTCCCCAGAATTTTTTGCTGATACCAATTTGATATTCCCAATCGCCTTTACTCACTAGGTAATCTAGCTGGCGAATATCTCCATGGGTTCTTTCATCATCCTTTTCATCCCAGCGGTAAAAAGGAGTAAAGGTAAATTGCTGATCATCACCATCCCACTTGTGTTTGAACTCAGGAAGAAAGCTTAATGACACCCCCCCACTTTTAGCCTGTTTTGGGTAAGCAGGATCTGTCGTAAACAAACGCCCTTCTAAAGAAACATTGCCGGATAACTCAGCTGCAGTAACACTAGAAAACAAAATCAGGCTCGTTATCGAAACCGCCAGACTTGTTTTAATGTGTTTTTTTAGCTGTTTTAACTGTTTATGATTATTTAAAGCCATCGTCTAACCCTGTTTTTAAAATCTAAATATTCTTTGCCAAATTTTTGTTCCAGCATGCGCTCTTCTGGTTTTATCTGCATTTCTGTTATTAGCCAATAAAACATCGGCAACATTAAAAATGGAGACAGACTACCCAACCATATACCAAAACCAAATAATATAATGAGTAACCCTAAGTACATCGGATTTCGACTGTATTGATACAAACCTTTGGTAACAATACCCGTCGTATTTTCTGGTTTCATGGGATTGGGTGTCGTGTGTTTTTTCAAAAACAAAAACAGAGACCAAACATCAAAACACGCCGCGATAATAATAATACCCAGACCGATTTTGTTCCAAGGACTTTGAATAAGCTCGACAATAGGAATGTATTTGCTCAGTAGCCACATAATGATGGCAATACTAATAGCATATACTGGAGGTGGGATTTTAAGTTGTAACATCTAAAAGCTTCCGTGCTTTTCTATTAATGGCTATTGAATTTATCTTTTATTCGATATTGAATGAGTAATATTCTAATGCAGTTCTTACTTCACACGATAGGCAGACTGTAAGGCTTCTTTTGCCCATTTGAGCATCACTTCCTGATCTTCAAAACATTCTTCTGGTGCCGTGTAATATTTTCTTACCTTGACTATCCCGGTTTTCTTTTCATATTGAAAAGGCGTCATACCGAGCTTTTCATAGTTAGGTCGACTTACATCATCAACCACAAAATATAAAACATCGTTAATGATCATTCCAAACTGAACATCTTCTAACTGCTCTAGATACTCACCATTTTCACTAACGAGATAAGATGACCTTAAAGACTTACCCCCAAAAAAAGTTTTGACACTTATATCGGGCAAGTCGCAGAGTAAATCCTGAATATAAGCGAGGTACTCTGCTGAAACTGCCATTACTTAAAAATTCTTTATAGAGTAAAAGATGTTATATATTTAGCTATCTCGCTAAAGACTTTTTATTAAAGTCACGATTGTTTAAACCGGTTTTGAACTTGTAATTAGTCCATTGTAAAATAGTGCTTTTACCCGTTTGGTGATTTTGCATAGCCATGGTTGCAGGACGCCAGTGCTTACCCGCATATTGCTTGAAACCGGTTGCGTTTAGGGTCTTTAACAAAGAGTTTTTACGATCGTAATACATCACTTTTACAGGGCGATATTCTTTGGTATCAATCCAGGCAACCTGTTTCGTGTAACCAGAATATTTATAAGCTGGGGTGCGCTCCACAACATGACACTTCCAGCCACTTCCGCAAGCCTCTTCTTTTAGATATTTATAGGTGTATTTCTCAACTTCCTGCGAGCCTAAATCCTCAAATGCAAATTCACTGCCCATAAACGGGCCAGATTTATTACGCGAATTGATTCGCTTCACGCGTTTCAAAGCAGGCAGATAAAGCCATTGGTCATCGGGCTTTAAACCATGAGAAAAGGTTAGCATCGCCGTACCTTTTACATCAGCTGGCTCATCGAATAACGACAAAGACTTATCGCCATCACCCTTACCCTCAAGCGTTTTAATACGAATAATACGGCGACTGGTTTTGCCTGCGCGATTCTTCAATGTCATCACCATATTTGCAGTGAAATCTGAAAATCCCTGATCACTGACATCCGCAGCTTGAGCAATCTTCAAACCTTTTTCTGCCGGCGTTTCAGCATATAAACCCAATGATGAAACAGTTAACACTGTCGCTAGTAGCAGTTTGATTTTCATTATTTCTCCAATTATTCTCAATATTTATTTATTCGTATTTTCATTCATATCTAGATTCAAATTGTAGCTTTGAATTTGAATCTAAAATTTAACCGACTATGTAAATAAGACACAACTAACACTTTGCAGTTCAATCTCGGTGATAGTCGGTCTATTTAGTTTTTATCTCAGCCAGAACAGTTTCTGTTACTTTACTGTCTTTATTCAACCAGGCATCCAGCTTTATCAGCAATGGCGGTAATAACAAGAAATCAACAATCAAAGCTATCGCAATGACAATGGCGGTTAACAGCCCCATGCCTGAATTCAATTTAAAGGACGATGTCGCCAACACCAGAAAGCCAGCCACCAATGCGACAGAGGTTACCCAAAGAGCCACACCTACCGTAGAAAATGCATAACGTACAGCATCCTCAGCACCCAGCCCCTTTTCTCGTCTGGCACGTAAATACTTCGATAAGAAGTGAATAGTATCGTCGACGACTATTCCCAAAGTCATCGCGGTTACCACCGACAGCGCCAAACCAATTTCACCATTGATAATTGCCCAGATACCAAACGCCATACCCGCTGGAACCAGATTCGGAATGAGACTTAATAAGCCATATCGCCACGATTTCAAAGCAAATACTAATATCAACGAAATCAGAACCAAAGCAATGGTTGTTCCACTGATCATACTGATAATATTTTTCATACCAATATGGGCAAACATAATTGTCGGACTAGCCCCAATCGCTTTCAGTTTAGGAATATTTTCATCCATCCACTGATCTACGCGGGTTTCTATATCAAGCACTTGTTGCGTCGATATTGTCTTCAAAGTCACCGTGATGCGTGTACTTTTTTTGTCGATATCAATCTGATTATTCAAATCCAGTCCGAACGGCAAGGACATTTCGTAAAGCAATAGATACTGCGCCGCCATCTCTCGTGATTCAGGAAGTCGGTAGAAACTCTTGTCATCGCCATGCATGTTTTTATTCAGGCGGGTAAATGTATCCGTCACCGTATTGACATGAATGACTTCAGGCTGAGTATTTAGCCAATCGGTAAACTTTTTAATATTAGCCAAAACATCAGGGTCGGCAATATCACCCGTATTCTCGGTATTTATCGAATATTCAATATTATAAATACCAGTTAAATTCTGACTGATGAAATCTGTATCGCGACGAAATTCAATACGATCATCAAAGTACTCAACAAAAACATCGTTTAATTCATTAATAGGAATCAAAACAATCAACAAGACTGCAATTGAACTCATCCCTATAAGTAGCGCCTTTTGCTTAGCAATCACCCACTCCGCAAATGAAGACATGACTTTTAAAGTATGGGTTTCTTTCTTTTGTTCTTTAACAGGTAAAAGTGTAGCGATGGCAGGCAAGAAGAAAATAGAAAAGATGAAAGCTGCAAGAACGCCCATTGCAGCCACATTACCTAAATCACGAAATGGAGGCGCATCACTGGTATTTAATGATAGGAAACCGATAGCAGTGGTAAGCGATGTCAAAAACACCGGCATAAAGTTAACCCTAAGGCTTTCCACCATCGCTAATTTCTTGTCTTTACCATGACGTATTTCAGACAACCAGGTAGAGAGAATATGCACACAATCCGCTACAGCCAAGGTCAATATAATCACCGGCGCAGACATCACAGGAGACGACAACTGGATACCTAACCACCCTGCCAAACCAAAGGCGGTGACAACAGAAAACACAATTACCAGTAGAGTCGTTATGGTGCCCGAGATACTTCTCAGCAATAAATATACGGTAATCAGAATCAGCAACAATGCCATAGGCAATAGGTGTGACATATCGTAGATGGTCGCCTCACCAAAGGCATTATTCAACATTACAATACCGGATAAATAGACCGTTATTTCCGGATAGGTTTTCTCGATATAAGATTTAAGCTTACGAACTTCAGTAACAACTTCCGAAACCTGCTTTGTTGGATCAGCAGCTTTAGTAACGCCATTTTCATCCTGAATTTCTTTGGGAAATTCCATGGTGATATTGATCGAACTGACATGGGCTTTTTCAGAAATCAAACGATGCCGTAATAGCGGCTCATTGAGTGCGATATCTTTAATACGGGCTAGATCATCTGCGCTCAGCTCACTGGCTTCTTCGTATAAATTAGCCACTGACATATCATCTTCGACAGATTCACTGTGCTGATAGTTTGAAAGTGAATCAACACGAATCGAATAAGGCGTTTGCCAGGCTCTTTCAGTAACATCTTCAATGGCCGCAAGGGTGTCAGTTTTGAACACAACCCCATCTTTGGGTGCCAGCACAAGAATGACATTGTCATTTTTGGTATAGGTGTTTTGTAAATCTTCAAAAGCTTTTAAGCGCGGATCATCTTCAGAAAAGAAAATGTGGTAATCGTTATTAAAAAATAAATTTTTCGCACCAGAAGCAGCTATTAACATGAGTACAACTGACGCTATCAGCAATACCCAACGTAATTTAATAACACTCTCAGCATACTTCTTTATCATGCTCTTTTTCCTAAGTTTTTTTCCGTGGCCGCAGCGATTCTAGCTGATCTATAAGACCCTGACCACAACTCAGCAAGGCATCTTTACTTTGTAAACTTTTTGCATACCCTAAACAGCCTTCCAGAGAGGCAACAAACAATACTGAGGCTTGCTTTGAATCCACACTATTTTTGAAGTTACCCGCCAGTTTTCCTCTTTCACAGGCAGCTTCGATGGCTTCTTGCCACTCCGAGTATACTTTTGAAATACGCTCTCTAAACCCTTCGTCTATCGGGGACATTTCTTGTGCGAGATTATTCATAGGGCAACCTAAACGAATATCTGCGTCGGTCATAATCTGAGAGGTATTGATTAAAATATCCTGAATCGTTTTAATCGGATCATCGGTTTGGTTCAACGGCTCGATCCAGTTCTCTTTGATTGACTGAAAGATAAATTCATCAACCACAGCATAGCCAAGATCCATCTTATTTTTGAAATGATGGTAAAGAGCGCCCTTGGTGGTGCCGGTGTTTTTAAGAATATTATTTAGGCTAGCTGCCTGAAAACCGCAATGGTACATTTCATCGAAGGCTGCGAGCAGAATTTTTTCACGAGTGGCAGCGCTTTTATTGACAGAATCAGTACGTTTAGAATCAGCAGAACATGGACATAAACTTGACCATAATTTCCACCAACTTTGGGTAGGCTCAATAGTTTTAGAAAGGGACTTCATTGAAACAGAACAATACATACATACCGGTTGGTATGCAAACTTAAGGCTTAGTCATTAATAAAAGCAATAAAACCCTCTGTAAGTAGGGGGGTGCTTGAATAATTAAGAATTCCGGTATCAATCATTCCCAGGCGCCAATTTTAATTGAATTACCCTCGAAATAATGAGGCGGTATCTTTAATTGATAACTGACCCGAGCAGCAAAAACGGGTAAGCCATTCTCATCAAAAATATTTTTGGAACAGGTATCGTTAAATTCGCCTTTGGCATAATACAAAGGGCAATTCCGCGAATCTCCATGATTTATAAAGACGAAATAATCTGGTTTGATTGATCGAGTCTCTGTTGACAATGAATCATGCAATGTATTTTTAGATGATTTATTCCCTTTGTTCTTATTTAAATCAACTTTCTTAGAAAACTGCCGATAAAGTACCGCGGCTTCTTTTACGCCCCAACGCACCTTTCTTATTTCGCCTTTTCGCATATCGCTAATATCGATAGCAACAGTCGCTATTTGATTGTCTTTTGCATCTATCTGTTTATTTTCGTCTTGAGTAGTAAATAGGGTATTGAAGAAAACTGCTATCAATACAAGAAATCCAACAAAAAATAAGGATTTCAAAATAACGCGAAATAATAAACGACGACTTTCCATAGAATACACAAATCAAAAATTGAAACATTATAGTGAAAATACGAGGTCAAAGAACGATAAACTACTGAAAAAGAAATACCAAATGATCAGTAATGATACGCAATCCTTACTAGCGATTAATACGCCAGTCTGTTAATTTACACGGTCTTTACTCCTTACAATTAGTCCTGAAAACTTAGCCTTATGAATCCCGTTGAAAAACCACGCAAAATACTGATTACCTCTGCTCTTCCTTATGCCAATGGACCGATCCATTTAGGCCATATGGTGGAGTATATCCAGACGGATATCTGGGCACGTTTCCAACGTCTTCGAGGCAATAGCTGCATCTTCGCATGGGCTGATGATGCACACGGCACACCGATCATGTTGCGCGCTCAACAGGAAGGCATTGAACCACAAGAACTCATCGACAAGATGAAGCAGGAACATGAGCGTGATTTCAACGATTTCCTGATTTCATACGACAACTTTCACACCACCCATTCTGAAGAAAATAAGTACTTCTCAGAAACCATTTATTTAGCCGCAAAAGCTAAAGGTAATATCGCGACCAAAACCATCAAACAGGCTTACGACCCCGAAGCGAATATGTTTTTACCGGACCGCTTCATCAAAGGCGAATGCCCAAAATGTGGCACACCCGATCAATACGGTGATAACTGCGAGAGTTGTGGCGCAACCTATTCAACCACAGAAGTGGTTAACCCATATTCTGTCGTCACTGGCGCAACTCCAATCGAAAAAGACAGTGAACATTATTTCTTTAAAATCAACGACTATGCTGATTTTCTTAAAGAATGGGTAAATAGCGGCAGTGTACAAAAAGAAATCGCCAACAAAATGAATGAATGGCTGGAAGACGGCTTAAACGATTGGGATATTTCTCGCGATGCACCTTACTGGGGCTTTAAAATTCCGGGTACTGAAGATAAATACTTTTATGTGTGGCTAGATGCGCCTATTGGCTATATTGCATCATTCAAAAACTACTGTGATCGTGACGATAACGACATTGATTTCGATGAGTACTGGAGTGCTGAAAGAAACCAGAACAATGAAACCGAGCTGTATCATTTCATTGGTAAAGATATCGCCTACTTCCACACCCTATTCTGGCCTGCAGTTCTAAAGTCGGCAGATTTTCGTTTACCAACAGCCGTTTTTTGCCACGGCTTCTTAAACGTGAATGGTCAGAAAATGTCTAAATCACGCGGTACCTTTATTCAGGCACGCGTATTTCTTGATCACCTACCTGCTGAACCTCTGCGTTACTACTACGCGGCAAAACTAAGCAATACGGTTGACGATATCGACCTGAATTTGAAAGACTTCCAGCTACGCATTAATAGCGATCTGGTAGGAAAAGTCGTCAATATCGCCTCTCGCTGCGCAGGATTCATCAGCAAAAAGTTTGATGAAAAACTGTCTGCTACGCTTGCAGATGAAGCCTTGTATCAGCAATTCATTGATGCCAGCGACTCAATCGCACAGGCATACGAAGACCGCCGTTACAGTAAAGCAATGCGTGAAATCATGGCTTTAGCTGATCTTGCTAATCAATACGTTGATGAAAAACAACCCTGGGTATTAGCTAAAGATGAAACGCGCCAGCAGGAAGTACAAGATATCTGTTCATTAGGTATCAATATGTTCCGCGCGATCATTACCTACTTAAAACCTGTGTTACCTGAATTGGCGGCTAAATCTGAAGATTTTCTGAATGCTGGCGAATTGAGCTGGAATGATATAGCCACCCCCCTACTTTCAAGCGAAATTAAGAAATTCAAACCATTAATGACGCGAATCGAAGAAGATAAAGTAGATGCCATGCTGGAAGCCAATAAACTCTTATTAGCTGAAGCGGCTACACTGCAGGCGAAAACCAATACAAACAACACTGATAAAGATACGGATACAAAAATGAGTGATGCTAGCGACACAACGAATGAACAAGACCCAATCAGCCCAACCATCGAATTTGATGATTTCGCAAAGATTGATCTACGTGTAGTTAAAATTCTAAAAGCAGAACATGTAGAAGGAGCAGATAAATTACTTCAACTCACACTCGATCTAGGTGAAGGTGAAAGCAAAGGTCAGCGCAATGTCTTTGCAGGTATTAAATCTGCTTACGAGCCTGCTGAGCTTGAAGGTAAATTAACCGTTATGGTTGCAAACCTTGCACCACGCAAAATGCGTTTCGGCATGTCAGAAGGCATGGTACTAGCGGCCGGCCCCGGCGGCAAAGACATCTTCGTGCTTAATCCAGACGAAGGAGCTTTACCTGGAATGCGCGTTAAATAACAGCGACATCCTATTCAAGCTCTTCAATATTAGGAACTCAAAATCAGGAAATCTAAAGTATGTTAAATCAGCAATGTAAATTAATGTACTTTAGATTTTTATAGTCGATTTTATACAATGACTAACACCAAAAACCTGATCTAAGCTGCCTGATCTTTAATAGATTGATATAGATTTTGAAATGATTCTTCTACGCTATCGCTAAATAATGGGTCAGAATCAGCATCAATAAGCTCCTCAAGTAATTTCCAGTCTTTATCTTCAAGAGTTTCATTGATCAGTGGAAATATCACAGACTCTTCCAGATCCATATGTTCCCATTCAAGCTCAATGTAGTCCTTAATCTTCTTGACCAGATCTTCACGACTAATAAACTCTAAACCATTGATGGCGGTATCGAGCATCTCTTTAAATTTATCAGTCGTATTCGGCATATCCATATGCTGTTGAGTCAATTTTTTTAAAGCGTCTGCTTCATCCTTTGAACGGTGCTTAAAAACCTCAAAAACCTTGTCTTCTTTGGGATGGTGAATGATATCAGGATAACTTTGAATGTAGTGACTAGAATCATACATCAAACCAAGTGCAGCATCGTCGCCTTCAGCGATACGCTCCAATTGCAGTTCCATGATTTTTAGTACTTTTGCTAAGTTATGATGATCCTTTTTCAGTCCTTTCATTATGGTATGCATAGCTAAACTCCTGTTAAGTGAACATAAGTTGATACTAATACAGACTTTCATCGAAAAAATTGATATATATACGTTTTTATTAAATTGTTCAAATTTTCTTAATCGATCATTTTGAGCTTTTTTTAAACTTATAAATTTCAGCTTCAGGATGAAACGCATACCAGGCAAACCAGAATGTATTGGTACTGGTAACACCTTCACCGTTTGAATTTTTGAATGACCCATCTCTGTTGTCACTATCGAATTCGAGTGTTAATTCCTGCCCTTCAAAGGTATCTATTAGCGAAGTTTCTTTGGTTTCTGCAAAATATTTAGATAACTCTGCAAATGGATATACTTTTTGCTTATCGTTGATAGTGATTCCCAGCACTCTTTCTTTCGGGTGATAGCGTTTACTTTTAAAAGCGACGGGGAAATAGGTGCTGACATCTTTATCGTAAGTACCGTAAGGTGATCGATTGTAATCACGATCAAAACCAGTGTCGTTAGAAAGGACTTTGGTATCTGGATATTGCGCTTTCCAGGATGCCCAACTGGTATGCGCAGATTGAATCACCTTCAGCTTCTTATTAACCCATTTACCACTCACACCTTTTGATAAAATCTGTGACCACAGCGTTTCTGTCTGACGATCGAATAACAATACGTCGCTATTATATAACAAACCAGACACACCAAATTTATACGCTTTACCTTCAAAGTCAGCGGCGTAAACAATGCCACTTCCACATAAAGGGCAATAGGTTACCGCAACAGCTTTACCTGAGATCTCATCATTCACAATCTCATGCCAGTTTAATATTTTGATTGGATAGGCGCGTGCTTCTTCCTTTCCTTTTTGTCCTTCTTGTTCTAGTACAATCCCTAAAATTCGATCTGAATCTTTCAGATAATCTGCATCATCAGCGTTTAAAAAAGTAGGTTTATCAATGGAAGGAATCCCGTCACGTGGTGGCCCACCGCTTAGAATCTCTTTAACAGGAATGATGCTATTCTCAAGATCAAATCCGTTCTTGATCGGTTTAGCTATGGCGCTAGTGACCATTACACTGGTTGAAAAGAAAAAAGCGAATGCCGTTACAACAACAAACAAACTGTTTTTAAATTGCATAAATCCTCTGATCATTTTTAACAATTATTTTGATAAAGTTAGATACGCATAGAATGCTGAACTGGTTGTAAATCTATAATTAATAAAAATATACACCCCCCTACTTATAGGGGTTTTTTCTAACCATGTCGCTCTAACGATACTTTTAGACTCAGTAAAGTAATCGCTAAAGCTGTATAAAGTCAAAATGCTAGGCAGATGAGTCTGAATAGATTTACACTGTAATGTAACAGCGGATTTTAAAAAACGCTTTAAACAACAACACACAGAGATAAAGATTATGCAGCATTACTCGGGCTTTGGCCTGTTAAAGCATGCCATGAGTCACCACGAAAACTGGCAACGTGTCTGGCGTAACCCTACCCCAAAAAAATCCTACGATGTGGTTATCGTCGGTGGTGGCGGACATGGTCTGGCAACCGCTTATTATTTAGCCAAAGAATTCGGCATAACCAATGTCGCGGTTATCGAAAAAGGCTATTTAGGTGGTGGTAATACAGCAAGAAACACAACCATCGTGCGTTCTAATTATCTCTGGGATGAATCTGCGTTTTTGTACGAACACGCGATGAAGCTCTGGGAAGGCTTATCACAGGATTTAAACTACAACGTAATGTTTTCACAACGCGGCGTTTTGAACCTTGGTCATACCCTGCAAGATATGCGAGATATTTCTCGACGTGTGAATGCCAATCGCCTGAATGGTATCGACGGCGAAATGCTTGATGCACAACAGGTCAAAGAAATAGTGCCTGATATGGATTGCAGCGCGAATCGCCGTTATCCAGTAATGGGCGCATCATGGCAACCTCGTGGAGGTGTCGCCAGACACGATGCAGTGGCATGGGGTTTCGCTCGCGGTGCTGATGCCCTGGGTGTTGATCTCATTCAGCAATGTGCAGTAGAAGGTTTCGAAATAGAAGATGGCACGGTTACGGGCGTTAAAACAACGCAATACGGCACTATCAATGCAGGCAAAGTTGGTTGTGTGGTTGCTGGCAACTCTGGCGTACTTGCAGGTATGGCGGGATTACGTCTGCCACTTGAATCACACCCTTTACAAGCCTTAGTCTCTGAGCCGATAAAACCCATTTTAGACACCGTGGTAATGTCAAACCACGTGCACGGTTATGTCAGCCAGTCCGATAAAGGTGATTTGGTGATTGGTGCGGGTATCGACGGCTATAACGGCTACGGCCAACGTGGTTCGTACCCAACAATAGAACACACTGTGTCTGCGATTTTAGAACTATTCCCTATTTTCAGTCGTGTTCGCATGAATCGACAATGGGGTGGAATTGTTGATACTACGCCTGATGCGTGTCCATTAATCAGTAAAACTGAAATTGAAAATCTCTATTTCAACTGTGGCTGGGGTACTGGCGGCTTTAAAGCCACACCGGGTTCCGGGCATGTTTTTGCAGCATCTCTGGCGAAAGGCGAAATGCACGAATTAGCAAAACCATTCTCAATCGATCGATTCAATACCGGCGCTTTAATCGATGAACACGGCGCAGCGGGGGTAGCACACTAATGAGTTGCATCCACCTCCATAACACTAACTTTCGATTGATCTTGACTATGATATTTCAATACAAACATTTTTTTGATTCAATCACATCAATTTTACCCAATAGCAATTGCCTTCCTTCACATGGTAGCTATTGCTACCATGTTCAGTCCAGACAATCACTCTTGAATAAACTTGCTGCACCTGAATTCAAAAATATGAAGGAGACTGCAACTTGTTCCTAATCTACTGTCCATATTGCGAAGAAGAACGCGCAGAAGAAGAATTTCATGCCTCTGGTGAAGCGCATATCGTGCGCCCTACTGATCCCGAGTCATTGAGCGATGAAGCATGGGGAGATTACGTTTTCTTCCGTAAAAATCCACGCGGTAATCATCACGAGTTATGGCAGCACACCACGGGTTGCAGAAAATTCTTTTATATGACACGCGACACCGCTACCTACGAAATCAAAGAAATTTACAAAGTTGGTGAACAACCAAACGTTGCCACTGCACCTGCGGTTCCAAATAAATACGATCAATTCAGCAGTGCACAGGCGGTGAAAAAATGAGCCAGCCAAATAGAATTCAGGGAAACAACGCATCCGCACAAAGCCGTGTCGATGCAAGCAAACCAATTACCTTTAGCTTTAATAATAAACCCTATACGGGCTATTCTGGCGATACCATCGCTTCTGCGCTATTAGCTAATGATGTTGATGTAGTCGGGCGAAGTTTCAAGTACGGACGACCTCGTGGAATCATTGCTGCCGGTGCGGAAGAACCCAATGCGATCTTGCAATTAGGAAAGACAGAAGCGACCCAGATTCCCAATATTCGCGCCACTCAACAACTGATTTACGAAGGCCTTGAATGTCATAGCACTAATGGCTGGCCTAGCACTGAACGCGATGTGATGGGTGTCGTCGGTAAACTCTTCGGACGTTTTATGCCACCGGGTTTTTACTACAAAACCTTTATGGCGCCCAGCAAGCTGTGGATGACTTACGAAAAAATGATTCGTAAAGGTGCGGGCTTGGGACGTTCTCCCAAAGCGGTTGATCCCGATACTTATGAAACCATAAATCAACACGCCGATGTATTAGTCGTTGGTGGTGGCCCCGCTGGCATAACTGCTGCATTGAATGCTGCACGTACAGGTGCACGCGTGATACTAGCGGATGAACAAAATGAATTTGGTGGCAATCTACTAAGTCAGACTGATCTACTTGATGGTGCCCCCGCGCAGGATTGGATCGATAATTCAATCGACGAATTAGCGACTGCAGATAATGTAACACTACTAATAAATGCCACAGTTAATGGTTATCACGATCATAACTTCCTGACCATTCACGAACGCTGCACTGATCAAAGCTTTGATTTAGCGCCCGAAGGTGAAATTCGTCAAAGAATGCATCGGGTCCGCGCCAAACAAGTGATTCTCGCAACGGGCGCGCACGAACGCCCCTTGGTATTTGGCAATAACGATATACCGGGTTGTATGCTGGCCTCTGCGGTATCAACTTATATCAACCGTTATAACGTTGTACCCGGCAAAAAACTATTGTTGATGACGTCTAATGACAATGCTTACAACACCGCATTTGATTGGCATAACAGTGGTCGTCTCGTCAGAGCAATCATCGACACCCGTCCTGCGGCAGGAAAAGCAGTGGTTAAAAAGGCCACGGATGCGGGTATCGAAATCATCTACTCCAGCGCTATCGTTCAAGCACAAGGTAACACTTGCATTAGTAATGCGATGGTTGCGCCTCTGAATGAAACGGGTGAAAAACTAAGCGGTAGCGTTAAGCAATATGATTGCGACACGATTGCGACCTCTAGCGGCTGGAACCCAGCTGTGCATTTATCCTGTCACACAGGCGGTCGCCCTACCTGGCGTGAAGATATTCAAGGCTTTGTTCCGGATAACTTCAATAAAAACATGATCGCAACCGGTGCGGGTAACGGATTATATCCGCTTGCAGAAATTTTACAAGACGCGGCGTCTGCAGGAGCATTTGCGGCTAATGCCTGCGGCTTTAACGCGACTAAAACAAGTTATGCAAAAGCGGAAGTCGAAGACGTTGCTCCTTCCATGCCGATCTTTCATATTCCGCACTTTAAACCGACCAGTCGTGCGCCTAAGCAGTTTGTTGATTTCCAGCTAGACGTAACCGCCGCAGGTATCGAACTTGCAGTTCAGGAAGGTTTTGAATCCATCGAACATGTAAAGCGTTATACCGCTTTAGGCTTCGGAACCGATCAAGGAAAGCTAAGCAATATCAATGGCATGGCGATTGCAGCTAAAAAATTAGGTAAGACGATACCGGAAACCGGCACCACTGTTTTCCGTCCTAATTACACACCCGTGACTTTCGGTGCGATCTCTGGCCGTAATGTGAACGAGTTTTTCGATATAGAACGCTATTCTGCCCTGCACACATGGCATGTGGAAAATGGCGCTGAGTTTGAAGATGTCGGCCAATGGAAACGCCCCTGGTACTTCCCGAAAGGTGAAGAATCCATGCACGAAGCGGTTAATCGCGAGTGTTTGGCAACCAGAAACGGCGTGGGTATTATTGATGCATCAACACTGGGTAAAATAGATATTCAGGGTCCGGACGCACGTGAATTCCTCAACAGGGTTTATACCAATGCCTGGAGCAAATTACCTGTCGGTCGTTGTCGCTATGGTTTGATGTGTGGCGAAGACGGCATGGTATTTGATGATGGCGTTACCTCATGCATTTCAGATAACCACTTTATTATGACGACCACTTCAGGTGGTGCAGCTCATGTATTTAACTGGCTGGAAATCTGGCATCAAACCGAATGGCCTGAGCTGGAAGTTTACTTCAATAGTGTCACCGATCAGTGGGCAACGCTTTCTATATCGGGCCCTAAAGCACGACTATTGCTAGGCGAGCTGACCGATATCGATCTGAATCCTGATACCTTCAAGTTTATGGATTTACGTGAAGGCGTAGTCGCGGGTGTACCAGCGCGTGTTTTCCGCATCTCATTTACTGGCGAACAATCCTACGAGATAAACGTGCAAGCCAACTATGCGCTAGCAGTCTGGGAAAAGTTATTCGAGCATGGTGCAAAATACGACATCACGCCTTACGGCACTGAAACCATGCACGTATTACGTGCTGAGAAAGGCTTCATCATCGTGGGTCAGGATACCGATGGATCGATGACACCTTATGATCTGGATATGGGCTGGGCGGTTTCACCCGCAAAAGAATTCAGCTTTTTGGGTAAACGCTCGTTAGCGCGTGAAGATACGGTCAAAGAAAACAGAAAACAGTTAGTGGGATTAAAAACCACAGACGCCAAAACAGTTGCTCCAGAAGGATCGCAAATTGTCCTGGACCCGAATCAAAAAATCCCGATGACAATGGTCGGACACGTTACTTCCAGTTATTACAGCGCGGTGTTAGAGCGCAGTATTGCAATGGCGGTGATTAAAGGCGGCTTGGATAAAATGGGCGACAAGGTATATATGCCACAAGCGGATGGAACAACCATAGAGGCAGAGATTTGCAGCCCTGTTTTCTATGATCCAAAGGGAGAACGTCAAAATGTTAAATAATAACTGGGCCAGTAAAATGCTACTTTGCAAAAAAACGCCTCAAAGTACGGGGGTGGCTTTATGATGGAACTCAATCCCAAGGATACAAACATTCAACGTTGCCTATCCATGCATCATGTATCGCAGAAACACCCTGCTGAAAGCGTTCACTACAGCTTGCAGGAAATGGCGCTTGGTCATCTGATGGTCCGTATTCCAGAGACGAATACAGACGCCATCAAAGCGATTAAATCAGTGATAGGTTTAGACTTACCGACACAGCCATTGTCATCGGTTGAAAACAATCACTTTGTGATTAACTGGATTGCCCCCGATGAGTTTTTGATTCTTACCGCGGATAAAACTGAACATGCCTTAGAAGCTAAATTACGCGAAGAAATATCAGGACATTTTGCCATTGTAGATGTTACTGGTGGTCAAACAGTATTATCTTTATCTGGCGAACGCGCTGAAATCATCCTAAAGAAATCCAGTACTTACGATGTACATATCAGCTACTTTCCCATTGGAAAAGTAGTCACGACCGTATTTGCCAAATCACAGCTTGTGATGAGACGAACCGGTGCGGATAGTTTTCAACTAGTGGTCAGAAGAAGTTTCAGTGATTACATCTGGCAATGGATTGTCGATGCTGGTTCACGCGCATAGAATCAAACTTTAACAACAATTATCAACCAAGAATATCAACCACGAACAATAGAATTTAAACAACAACGCTAACGTTGGAAAACAAGCGAAGTCATGACTGTGGTTTGCTTTTGTATATACAAAGGTAACCACAGTGATGTTTACTTACTTAGTCATTACTACAACAGCTTATTCAAGCTACAAATGACACCCCCCTACTTATGGGCACTTTTTTGTACATTACGTTGTGCTTTGTTTTACGCTTTTTTGCATAGCGTTTTGCACATGATGTACACATAAAGAACGGGGATTACGTTTAAAGAGGTTCATTACCAATGAATAAAAATGCGACACTAAATATGCCAAGCTACATCAACATTCCGAATGGCGAGGCGGTCAACCCAACATTTAGTAAACAGGAAATGCAGTCACGCGTCGACAAACTACGGGTTCTGATGTCAACACTGAATATCGACAGTTGCCTGATGACATCGATTCATAATATCAACTATTACAGCGATTTCCTCTATTGCTCTTTTGGTCGCAAATATGGGCTTGTTATCAATCACGACACCCAAATTACAGTCACTGCAAACATAGATGGCGGGCAACCATACCGTCGAACCTTTGGCGAAAACCTGGTTTATACCGATTGGCAGAACGATAATTTTTACAAAGCCAGCGCATCTTTAATCAAAGGAAAACAACGTGTTGGCATCGAATTTGATCAAGTTCCACTAGAGATGCTGGAAAAACTAAAACTAGCGATGCCGGAATCTGAGTTTGTCGATATCAGTGCCGGTGCCATGAAACTTCGTATGATCAAATCAGCTGAAGAAATTGCACACATCACCAAAATGACCGCGATTGCAGATATTGGTGGCGCAGCGTGTGTCGAAGCAATTGGTGTAGGTGTGCCAGAGCACGAAGTCGCATTGCATTCGACCCAGACCATGGTGCGTGAGATCGCCAAGGTATTCCCTGATGGTGAATTACTGGATACATGGACATGGTTCCAGTCGGGCATGAATACCGATGGTGCGCATAACCCGGTTACCTCTAAAAAGATCGAAAGTGGCGATATTTTAAGTTTGAATTGCTTTCCAATGGTCGCAGGCTATTACGTAGCGTTGGAACGAACATTGTTTGCAGAATCAGCCTCTGACGAACATCTACGCATGTGGGAAGTTAACTGCAAAGTACACGATGAAGGCAAAAAACTGATCGTACCTGGCGCACGCTGTTGCGATATCGCTTATGCATTGAATGAGATTTATGCAGAACACGATTTACTCCAATACCGTACTTTTGGTTATGGTCACTCGTTTGGTGTGTTGTGTCATTACTATGGTCGTGAAGCAGGTCTTGAGCTGCGTGAAGAAGTTGAAACAGTACTCGAAAAAGACATGGTGGTTTCAATGGAGCCAATGATTATGCTGCCAGAAGGTATGCCAGGTGCTGGCGGTTATCGCGAACATGATATCCTGGTTCTGACTGATGATGGCGCGAATAATATTACGGGTTTCCCGTATGGCCCTGAGCACAATATTATCTAGCTTGATTGTTCTTCGTTTTAAAAAACTCCCCCAAAGTGGGGGGGTGATTTCAGACAATCTCATTTATAATCAAGCTTACTAACTATTGATGAGAGTTGAGTAAATCATGAAAATCCGGATTCAAAATATCACTGCACCTATTTTTGCCATTGCCCTAACGACTGGCGTCAGTCAGGCGCAATCCCCAGTTTTTCCTCCTGATAGAGTATTCCCTCAACAGCCTGTTCAGATGTACCCTCAAATGCCAAATGCACCTTACGGTAATCCCTATGGGCAGATGAATATGCCAGCTGTTCAAAACAATCAAAACCTGCAAGCACAACCACAAAAACCGCTTAGAGAATTATCTGGCTATCTGGGAATCGTGCTAGATCTTGTGCCTGAAGCTGTGACCGCACAATTACCTCAGGGTGTAAAACAAGGCGTTTTAATCAAAAGCTTTTCTGAAAATTCTCCTGCCAAATCAAGTGAATTAAAGCCATACGATGTGATGTTTGCCTACGATGATATAAAACTCAACCACCCTGCGCAGTTCATTAAAATTGTCAGAGATGACAAACCCGGTCGTGAAGTAAAAATTAAAGTGGTTCGAAAAGGGGAAATTCTGAAAATTCCCGTAGTAATCGGTGCGCAAAAAACACCTGATCCAAAAGAATTCAATGGCCTGGCAATTAAACAAATCGGTAAAGATAAATACCGCGCGATTGTGCGATTTGTCGGACCCAGTGGAAACAAACAAATACGCTCTTACGAAGGGAATCGCGCTGAGATTTTTGAGCAGGCGCAATATGCTCAGGATTTACCACCGGCTGAAAGACAGCAATTACTCTATGCCACGCGTCCCAGAAACAAAAAATCAAACAACGGTTTCGGTAACTTCTTTCCTTTTGGTGGGAATAACAACAGCGGCGGTGACTTCATGAATCCGCGCAAATACTTTAATTGGTAACTTAACTTATAGTGATATTAATGCTGTAAAAGCATTTGATTTCTATAAAAAAATAAGAAACTACGCTCATATTCAGTTTTTAAAATATGAGCGTGGTTTTGAACTTACAAATCGATATTGCCCAAACTAGTCAGTGTGTATTTTACTTAAATTCAAGCGCTAATTTATCGTACCCTGCTTGCTTAAGCTGATCTTTGGGAATGAATCGCAACGACGCTGAATTAATGCAATAGCGTAGGCCATTTGCACCAGGACCATCATCAAAAACGTGTCCTAAATGAGAGTCAGCAAATTTTGAACGAACCTCAACACGTGAATAAAACAGTGATTTATCGGCTTTTTCGACGATATTTGTAGCGACTAAAGGCTTGGTAAAACTCGGCCAGCCAGTTCCTGATTTATATTTATCTTTCGAACTGAACAAAGGTTCGCCAGAAACCACATCCACATAGATGCCTTCCTGTTTATTGTTCCAATACTCATTGGAAAATGCTCGCTCTGTCGCATCTCTTCGTGCCACATCGAACTGAATTTTAGTCAGGGTTTTCTTAAGTTCTGCATCGCTGGGGCGAACCCAATCCGCCGTTATATTTTTAATTGGAGCCATTTGATGCTGAGCATTCATTGTCGCATCTGCGCTAACGCTGGTAGGTTTATTGGCATAAACCGAAAACCCAACCCCAGAAAGAAAAAGTGCTAAGCTACCATAAAGAAAAAACGTCTTAAATTTACCTACTTGCATGTACTTATCCTCTTTCGAATTATCATATTTAGTTAAATCATTTAGATCAGCTATCTTGTATAAGTTCAAAATCAGAATAACGATTATCTGCATTTGATTCTTATTTCGAATTTATATCAAAGATGGATCTATCAAACTAATACGGCATAATTAACTTGCCGGATGCATATTAGAGTTCTAATGAAAAAATAACGGCTATATTCCCAATATCCAGAATAATACAAAATACGACAAGCTGGAAAATATCGTTTGAAACGTAATAATGCGAGACATCAAGCTATGATCACCTCCCATGTTTTTCGCTAAAATATAAGATGCTGGCGCAGTGGGTGAAGCAGCAAAAATAAGAATAATCATCTGTGTCTGACGATCAAAACCAAACGCGACAGTAATGCCATAAGCGATAATGGGGTAAATCAACAACTTCAGCACGCTTGCTGTTAAAAGCGGTCGTAGCACAGATTTCAAATCTTTAAATATCAACGCTGCACCAACTGCCATCAAGCCTATAGGTAATGCGGTAGAACCCATTAAACTGATGGTAATCTGCACCGGAGAAGGTAAATGGATATTACCCAGATTCAGTCCAATGCCGACGACACAGCCAATAATTAAAGGGTTTTTAATAATCTGCTTGAGCACCGACATGAAGTTGGCTGGCCCAGGTCTATTGCCATAACGATGCAATACGATCACCACCAGAAAATTCAATGCGGGGATCAGAATCGCGGTAATGATGACCGCGGTGATCAAGCCCGAATTACCAAACAGGTTTTCCGCCAGTGACAAACAGATAAAGGTATTGAAACGTGTCGTCCCCTGAAACACCGAACTAAAACTCGGATTTTCAACCTTTAACAAAGGCTTTATCAATAAGGTAATCATGCCGATGATCGCCATACCTAAGCACAAGGCAGAAATTAGCGGGATCGCATCTGTGTCTGAGAGATCCGCAACCGACATTTTCGACACCAGCATCGCGGGGAATAACACGTAGTAAACCAGTTTCTCTGCGTCATTCCAGAATGCTACGCTCATTAATTGATAATGACGCATCGTGTAACCCATCACGATTAATAAAAATATGGGGAGAATGGCGTTGATCATGACAAATAAGTGAATGCTAATTGGCTACAAGAGAGGAGAATGTACTTCTGATTATTGAATTTGAATTATCCTATATTCTAGGTCTAAGAAGAAAGCAGAGTTTTGTCTTTTAGCCATTTAAATAGATGTAGAAAAAAGCGCTTAAAAAAAGTGCCCATAAGTGGAGAGGTGGCTTTCTTAGGCTCACCAGGAGCCAAGAAAGTCCATCGTAGATTCAGTAAGGAATCGTCGATGTACCTTGACTACTCATCTTCAATCCCTAGAGTTTTTTATGGTGAAACTCGGCTACTTATTCACCCTGCTACGAATGTACTATTTGGCATTCATAAGAAACATAGCGATACTTCTCCATTACCGTTAAAATCGCGCGATAAACCATCCACTGTCCGTATCCAACTAAACATATCGGCCTGCCCAATTAGTAACATAAAAGTTAAAGAAGTTAGTGAGTAGCAACATGAGTAGAAAAATTGAATTATTAGCACCCGGTGGCGATGTTGAAGCCATTAAAGCCGCCGTCATAGCCGGTGCCAATGCGGTCTACTGTGGTCTGAATAAATTCAATGCGCGTAATCGCGCTTCTAACCTTTCTTTTGATGACTTAACCGGTGTTATCCGTTTAGCGCACAAATACGATTGTGAAGTGTTCTTGACAATGAATGTAGTGATTCTGGAACAAGAACTCCCTACCCTGATCAAACTATTGAATAAATTAGTCAACTCGGGCATCGATGGCATCATCGTGCAGGACATTGGCGTATTCAATTTAGTGAAGAAGTACTTTCCGACGCTCGATATTCACGCCTCGACACAGATGACCACGCATAACGAAGGGCAGATCAAGTTTCTCGCCAAGATCGGCGCATCACGCCTTAACTTATCACGCGAGATGAATATCGACGAAGTGAAATCATTAACCGCCCTCGCCCACGAACACAATGTACTTACCGAAGTGTTTGTACATGGCGCTTTATGTATCGCTTTTTCTGGTCAGTGTTATTCCAGTTCAGTGAGTGTCGGTAACTCGGGTAATCGTGGAAGCTGCAGTCAGGCATGTCGTGAAGAATATGAAATCACCGAAGCGGGTAATAAATTTCCGCTAAATCTTAAAGACAATTCAGCCTATTTTGATCTGCCTCAGCTGGTTGAAGCACAGGTTGATTCATTGAAAATTGAAGGCCGCATCAAAAACGCACACTATGTTTATACCGTGACCGACACCTGGCGCAAGTCGATCGACTCCTTTGTTGAATCAGGTAAGTTAATGGCTGATGATTCGAATTTACACCGTGTCTTTAATCGCGATTTCACCAACTCGTTTTTACAGGGCAACCTGACGAAGGATATGTTCATCGACAACCCTCGTGATCACAGTATTAAACACGCGGTTGATAATAGTAGCGCCAAAACAGTGATTCAGATTCAGGAAATCAAAGACGACTTATTCGTTAAAAAAGATCAGATTGGCGAAGAACTGGCAGAGAAAACCCAATACCTGAGTATTGCAAAACTCCCCTTGCAGATGACTTTTTCTGGTCAACTCGATGAGCCATTAACGTTAACCATGACCGTAGGTGATGTTATTGATAGTGGCGAACACGGCATTAATACCAACAAAGTCCATACTTTGCAGACCGAATCAAAACTGCGCACAACCAAAGATTTAGCCATCACTCAAAGCGTTATTGAAAAGCGCTTCAAGAACTTTGCTAGCGATGGTTATACCATTGAAGGGTTTGATTGTAGCGATTTAGGCGAAGACTTAAGTATTCCGTTTAAAGAACTGACTTTAATGAAAAATCAGGCCGCTTATTTATTAAACGGTGAAGTTGAGATTGTTCCTCATGTGGAAGTGCCTCGTTTAGAAAATCATCCTAAAACGTCGACTAAACACAACATGTCGATTCTAATCGCTGACGAAAAAGATGTGCATTTGTGTAACCTCACCAATGCTGATGTGTATTTCAAACTCCCGGAAAGCTGGAAAAAAGATAACGACAAATACATCGAAATCTTTGAACGTAATCCGCAATTGATTCCGTGGTTTCCTGCGGTTTTAATCGGCAAAGATTATGATGAGTCTGTGCGTCTACTCGAACGTATCCGCCCTGCTCGCATTGTCAGCAACAATACCGGCATCGCTTTTGTCGCCTACGAAATGGGTATCGAATGGATTGCCGGACCTTTCTTGAACACCACCAATTCCTATGCGCTATTAACACTACAAGAAGAATTGAATTGTGCCGGCGCCTTTATTTCTAACGAGATAAATCGTATTCAAATCAAAAATATCGCACGCCCTGAAAACTTCAAAATGCTCTACAGCATCTATCACCCTATTCTGATGATGACCAGTCGCCAGTGTTTCTTCCAGCAAACCGTTGGCTGCAAAAAACCCAGCATCGAAGATGGCTGCATGCTGAAGTGTAAAAAAGAAACCACGATTACCAGCGTTAGAGGTGTGAAGTATGCGGTCGATAAACAACGTGGTGGTTACCCTAGCATTTACAATCACGAGCAATTCCTGAACCCGGAAATTGTTAATGATCTGGGCGATTTATTTGACGAGTTCTTTATCGATCTCACCAATATTGGAGCAGGTTCTAAGCAGGAACACGACAAAACCGAATTGATTACGCACTTCGAAAACCTGTTAAATGCAGACAATGATTACGACAAAGAACAGGCGCAACTAGAGTTAAGCCACATCGTCACGCTCTCGACAAATGCCCAATACAGTCAAGGTTTGTAACGCTTTTATGTCGACTAACACGCCACTGCCATTAGCGATTCTATATTCGTTACAAAACTGCCCTTATGCGATGCGTGCAAGGCTGGCACTGTTATTAGCTGAGCAACAGGTGCAATTACGTGCGATAACGATGAAAGACAAGCCAGAGGATATGCTACACGCCTCTCCCAAAGGCACCGTACCTGTACTCATCGTCAAAAAACAACGACAAAGCAAAGACGATGGATTTGATCCAGAGAATGATCAAGTCGTCGAAGAAAGCCTGGATGTGATGTTGTGGGCACTGAAACGCAACGACCCAGAAAATCTACTCTACTCTAATGATCCAGAAGCACTCACAGAAATGCTAAAGGTCATCGAAGAAAACGACAAAGAATTCAAACCCAGTCTGGAAAAATACAAACGTGCTAAACGCTTTCACGGCGACGATTTAGAAGCTTGCCGTCTGGAATGTGAACCCTTTGTGCAAAAGCTGGAACAACGCTTATCTGAGAATGAATTCTTCATGGGTGCAACCCCCAGCTTATTAGACTTCGCGCTGCTGCCTTTTATTCGACAGTTTTCACACGTAAATAAAGCGGTGTTTGCACAAGACGAATACGCCAATTTGCGCCTATGGTTAAGCAAGCATTTGCAGAGTCGCTTATTTTCCAGAGCCATGTTCAAGTATCCCTTATGGTTGGAAACGGGTGAAGTTTGTGTATTTGGATTAGATTGATTTTTTAATACGACAATGTAGTAAACAAAAATAATCTAAAAAAAGTGCCCCAAAGTACGGGGGTGTCCTAAAATAAACAGATTATTAAGCCCTTCATAATTGACGGATACTCATTCACCGCTACTTCCTTAAACACTCACTAAGCATCTAAATATATGGATTACGACGTTCTCTACAAAGTCATTCTGTTTTGGCTGATTTTCTTTATTACGCCAGGTCCGGTATGGGTGTCGGTGATGGAGGCAACGCGCAAGCTTTCTGTGTCCGAAATCATGGCATTTTTCTTGAAGGTATTCTTTCCTGCCAGCCTTTTTATTCAATCTACTCAGGCTGTTATTTCTGTTTTCTTTATTGGTTTTGTCTCTACGTTTTTTTCACAGGTCGGTTTGTTATTTTATATTCTGGGCGGCATGTACATCACTTACCTCGCTTACAAAACGTACAAGAGTAAACAGTCCAATACCTTATTCACTCTGGGTTTTGTCAATCTGGCCGTCATCATGTTGCTGTCTCCCAAAATCTGGTTATTATTTCCATCGGGCGCGGCTATTGTTAATCAGCTGACAGGTAGCACCATCACCAATGCCTTGGTATTTGCATCGAGCATGATGTTGGTTTTAAGCATTATGTTTGTGGTGTATGCAGCCATTGGTAAAATTGGCACGCGCTTACTCAAAGACAATTTTTCTTATCTTGCTACTGGTCTACTCTTACTGTTTGCGGTATTTTTGTTCAATGAAGCGTTTACAATAGGTTTTGCAAAAGCCTGAAACAGTGAATAATCTAGAAGGCACTTAACAAAAACTAATTCTATCAAACGTACATTATTCGATTGAAAGGAGTCCGATATGAATCCATGGTTATTTCCGTGGTTAGGAATGTTTAAGGGACCATTAAGTGGCGATGTCACTCAGGATATTTCTCCTATTACGAGTCTGCTTTCACCGCAATTCGAATTTAACTTCGCGGGAGACCGTAGCATAGAATCAGAAGTCGTGGCTGACGTTGCCAGTTACGGTAAACAGCTTGGAATTTTATCAGAGGCATTGATTGAAATTGCTGAAGGTAAACAAGGTGATGCCCTGAAAAGATTACAAAAGCTGACAATTGAAATAGAGGCGGTCAAGGATAGACATAAAGATAAACTTGAGCAAACTGTAAAAGCTGATCTGGATAAATTGAAAAAAAACGACCCTGAAAAACTTAAACAACTGATTGATGAATATCGATAAGGCACTATGCTATATATTCACAACGTTTCCAATGTATTAGCTTAAAAAGACTGGCACCCCCCCTACTTTGAATGATATTACGTTTTTGTTTTTTAAAAAACGTAAATAGAATTTATGCATAGCTAGGCACTTTTATCTGAAAGTGCCCTGTCTTCATCAAGAGTATTTTTACAAAGTTATCATCGTGTTTGATGCTGATGCACGGCCAGTTGTTCAAAGGCGAGAGCAACCCAGCCACTGACTAACATATCAAACCATTGTTCTACACCGCTACACGCGACGACCACATTGCCGTAAACAAAGGATCCGTAAAAAGGCAAATCACCCTTTCGTAAAGATGATGGGTGCATTGCTTGCGTTACAACGTTTGGCTGACTGTCGCGCCATGCCTGTTCCGCTTTGCTACGTGCAAATTCATCGTAAGGATTTTCCCAAACATCAGTATTACGAATGGATTCCTGATATAAAATCGCATCGTTAAAGTCACATTCCCAGGGTTTTAACCGAGGATCCATAATAACGATATGAAGTTCTTTTCGATTAGTTCGTTCGAACAAAGCTTCTATTGATGGTTTAACTAATTCAATAGCCTGTTGTGCGATTTCTTCATGCTTCATATTTTTTGATCCCATATTTAGTGGAACCTTTTCTTCAAAGAAAAGGTTTTAACGATGTGATTTCAGCTTTGTGTTTTGCTTACGTTGTGTTTGAATTACTTTTCTAGTTTAAGAAAGTAATCAAAGATTTCGGGGACATTACCTTCACCTAGACCGGCATCCAGTGCCGCTTTTAGATTTTCAGAGGTGCCTTCAGCAATGGCAGTTTTGCTTCCGAGGTCGCTAACCATTTCTACGAAATAGCCAATATCCTTATTTGCATTTGCGATTGAGAAGCCTAAATCACTCACGCTATCTACTGCATAATTTTTACAGAACTGCATAAAAGGAGAGTTCGAAGGTCCTGCCGACATGATGTCGAACAACTGCTGACCATCGATACCCGAAAGTTTCGCCACAGCAAAAGCTTGCGACATTGCACAAACGGTCGTCATACCAAGGAAGTTATTGATTAGCTTAGTGGTATGACCTGTGCCTAACGCGCCTAAATAGAATACATTCTCGCCTTGCACATCCAGAACCGGCTTAACTTTTTCGAATGTTTCTTTATCACCAGCCGCCATGATATTCAGCAAACCATCTTTAGCGTGAGCCGGAGTACGACCTAATGGTGCATCGATCATACCTGCCCCTTTTGCCGCAAGGTCTGCGCCTATTTTGCGTGTAGAAGCCGGAATAGATGTACCGAAATCGATCACTACAGAGCCTTCTTTTATGCCTGCCAGAATTCCGTCTTCCGCATATATCATGCTTTCTACTACATCTGAAGTTGTCAGACAAAGCATGACGATATCGCTCGCTTCAGCCAATTCCTTCGCTGAACTTGGCGCATTCGCATTACCACGCGAAAGAACGGTTGCAACGGCATTTTCATCGAGATCCATCACGTTTAATTGAAAACCATTCTTTTGAAGGCATTCAACCATATTGCCACCCATGAGGCCGAGTCCAATAAAGCCTATTGTTGGGAGTTTTGTATCTGTCATAATTTTTGACCTGCTTGTTTATTTAGTTAGTTAGTTAGTTAGTTAGTTAGTTAGTTAGTTAGTTAGTTAGTTAGTTAGTTAATTAGTTAAATAATTGATTATTTTGTGTGAATTTATAAAGTTGCTCTAATCTGGTGTTTATCGGTAAAACATTTCAGGAAGGTATAAAACGATTTCCGGAACAAATGTGATTAACAATAAAACGAAGATAAGGGGAATTAAAAAAGGTGCAGTTGATTTAACACATTTTTCGAAACTGACCCCGGAGACATCAGAGAGTACGTATAGCACCATCCCCACGGGAGGTGTAAGCAAACCTAGCATTAAGTTTAAAACAACAATAATACCCAGATGCACAGGATCTATACCGACTGCTGTTGTAATTGGGATAAGAATAGGAACCAGTATGGTCATTGCAGCTATCGTTTCCATGAACATGCCGATTAGCAAAACCAGAACCATTATTATTAATAAAATAACAGTTTTATTGTCTGACAGGTTTAACAGAAAATCACCCAAGTGTTGCGCGACCTGATTCGCCGTCAAAACCCAGGCAAAAACCGCAGCACTGGCAATAATCATCAAAATAGCGGCAGTGGTCTCGATAGTATCCATGGAGACTCTGACGATATGTCGCCAAGTCAGTGTTTTATAAACAACCAACCCCAAGAATAAAGAGTACATAACAGCAGCCACTGCAGATTCAGTCGGTGTAAAAACACCTGTAGATACACCACCGATAATAATCACAGGTGTGAGCAAAGGTAATATGGCTTTCTTAAAGGTGTGAGACAGAACGGCTAATTCGAAGTGACTATCTCTAGGATAGTTTCGTTTTTTAGCGTAATAGGCAATCATTATCATCAATGACAGAGCCATCAAAAGTCCTGGAATAAGACCCGCTGCAAATAACTCCCCGATAGAAACCGAGGCCATGACACCATAAATCACTAAAGGCAGAGATGGCGGAATAATAGGACCAATAATGGATGATGCAGCCGTAATACCTACGGAAAACTCATCATCATAATCGGCATCTCTCATCGCCTTGATTTCAATATTTCCTAAACCACCGGCATCAGCAACAGCAGCGCCTGACATGCCGGCAAAGATCACGCTGGCACCTACATTAACGTGGCCTAAACCACCATGCATCCATCCGACCATTGCTCTGGCAAAGGCAAATATCTTGGTGGTTATGCCTGCGGTGTTCATTAAGTGCCCAGCCAATATAAAAAACGGAATGGCCAGAAGTGGGAAGCTGTCGATACCGTTAATCATATTATGCGCTAGAATAATGTTTGGTAATCCATCGATCAGAATATAGACCAATGAAGCTAATCCAAGTGCAACAGCGACTGGAGCCCCTATTACAAGCAATACAATTAAGGTAACAAATAAAAGTGTGAGAGCCATTAGTGATCCTTAATATTTAATTTTTCTGTATAAATCTCTTCTGCCGAAGACTTTAGGTATTTAACAATATTAAAAACGGCAAATATAAATGATATAAAACAAGCTATAGTAACAATGTAATAAACAATGTTTTTGGGTAGGTTAACGGATACCATATTCTGCGTAGTTTCATTAGCAAGTTGAAGACATAGCCAACCTACATAAGCAAAAAAACTACCCACTAATACTTCAACAATAAGTACAATTACTTTTACCGCTTTTGCACTTAGATACCGATAAAAAAATTCTAAAAAGATATGTTTATGCTTTCGTACATTACTGGCAGAACCAACAAAAGCTAACATAATTAGCGTGTATCGGGCGATTTCTTCAGTCCAGGAAAGACTGTCGTTTAAGATGTATCGAGTAATAAACTGTAATGCCACAATGACAAATAAAACAAAGAAAATGAGTAGGACAGGTATATCAAACCATTTCACATCGGATATATCATTACTGACCTCTGCCTCAGCTTCTAATTCTTCAATCGTCTTTTCTTTTTTTGTATTCATAATTATAGTTGTATTAATACCCCCCCTTCTTTTTATCAAAATCTTTTTACTCGAGTCTTGGTACTAGAGTCTTGGTACTAGAGAACTAGTATTAGAGACCTTGTTTTAAAACAGCTTATTCAAAACACCGTTGCATGGGCTATCTAAAGGCCAAAGGTCTCTATAAAAAAGAAGGGGGGAATTTAATTAATTACCAGGAATCGCCTGTAACTTTTTCAAGTCTTCAGCACTAAATGGCAAACTAGGATCATCAAGTAAAGGAGTAACCTTGGTGATAAATGGCGCACGATCAACGTCATTTACAGTGATACCTTTGCCCTTAAACCAATCAACTAAAGTCTGTTCCGCAGCGATAATTTCTTCAGTCGTCCATTTAGCTGCTTCTTTTAACTCAGTGATAACGACTTTTTGATCGGCATCACTTAACTTGCCCATTGCTCTTTCCGAGACAATAGTCACAACCGAGTCTACGATATGGCTTGTTAAGTTAATGTTAGATTGAACTTCATAAAAACGCTTAGCTTTAATCGTCGTTAGCGGGTTTTCCTGTGCATCTACCACGCCTTGTTGCAACGCTAGATAAACTTCAGCAAATGCCATTGGTGTAGGATTTGCTCCTGTCGCTTTCGGAAAAATAATAAATGCAGGTGCATTAGGCACTCTAATCTTCAAATTTTTCATGTCGTCAGGCTTTGTAATTGGCTTGTTAGAAGTAACATGTCTCGCGCCGTAATAATTAAGTGCAACGACACGCGACTTATTATTCGTAGCTTTATCGTAACCTGCTGCAATCTCTTTAAAAAGATCACTATCTCGATAGTTTTTCCAATGTTCTAATCCTCTTAATGTAAATGGAAAATTAGTCATGGAAATTGGACCATACGCTGCACCAGCAAAACTCGCACCCGTATAAATAACATCAACAGTACCGAAAGAAAGACCTTCGTTGATTGCAACTTCTTTACCTAATTGTGATGCCGGAAATACCTTGACCTTAACGCGGCCTTCCGTGGCTTTTTCTATTTTCTCAGCGGCCATTTCAGCGGCTTTGTGTAATGGGTGACTCACCTCATATACATGAGCAAACTTTAACTCTTCAGCTGCCTGAGCATTAAAGCTTGTTAGCAGGGCCACCGTTAACACGACACCCATTTTTTTTAACATTTTCATTTCTTTCTCCTTGAAGTAAAAGACAACTCAAAACAAGTTGCGCCTAAATTTCCTATTCACTCAATGCTTCATGCATGCGAAGTTTCCGAACAGTTCGTCTACTTCTTATAAATACTCATATTCAGTAAATAGGTAAATTCTCCTGACTTGACGCTACCCGTGGTTGGTCAATGTCATTTATTATTTGTTTCGTATTATGAAACTACGTTGCTTAGTATTGAACGTTTAAGTTAAAGTAGAACTGAATTGAAAAATTGTCAATAAAAAAACTCTAATAATGAAATATAATTTCTTGACATCACACGTCATTTCATAATATGAAACAACCATGGAAGATAAAAATACAAAATTGAATACAATTGGCAAAGCAATTAGTGTTATTGAAACGATTCGAATGGCAAACCGTCCACTTAGAATCAAAGAAATCGCTGAAGCTTTAGATTTAAATAAATCATCGCTACATCACCACATTAAGACCTTGACCGAATTCGGATACTTGCAGCAAGATTCTGATTCACGGAAATATGATATTGGTCTTAATCTGGTAAGAGTTGGTCAATCTTATTTGCAGCGTCTGGATGTGCGTGAAAGAGGACATATCTATCTGGAGCAATTAAGCAATGAACTAAACCAGACCGTTCACATGCTGGTGCTAGATCACGACGAAGCGGTATATATTGATAAAGTGGATGTCAATCACCAACCTGGCGCGTTGCAATGTTCATCGTTTATTGGAAAACGAACCGACCTCTATTCAACCGCATCCGGCAAAGTATTGTTGTCGAATCTGGAACAGGGATCATTGAATGCTATTCTGGAAAATATAAAATTAAAACCCATCACGCCTTACACGCTCACAGACGTAACTGAATTTGAAGAAGACTTAATACGCTGTAAAGAGCGTGGCTATGCCATGGACTTGCAAGAACACTCGATGGGTTTGCAGTGTATTGCTGTTCCTATTGTAAATTCACATTCTCAATGCGTTGCGGCGGTTAGTGTCTCATGCCCTATTGCAACGATTTCGACTGAAGAATTGGAAACAACCGTATTAGAAAAACTCAAAGATACTGGGATGAAAATATCTTCTGTGATGGGCTACATTGCGACCTATTGATTACTTTTTACTTATTAATTAAAGTTAAATGCCAATTTCTCCGTTTCGTTTATAAATAGTCATTAAAAGTAACTAAGTCTGTAAATGTTTAAACCACATCAGCGAAGATAAGGCGGCTCGTATTCATTGATGATTCCATCTTTCAAAAATGGATCTGTCACTAGCTCGTAGTAATCAGTGCCACTTGCAAACCATCGTTCCCAGGATTGTTTCCAGTCTTCTGGCATTTCTTTGGGTATCCAGAAGGTTTCCGGAATGGCTTCAGTTGGGACTGCTTTTTCTGATATTGTGACTTCTGCTATTACCACGCCTTCCCCTTGATCTTTCGACCTGCTAGCTAAAACTTGACCTTGCGCATCCACAATCATTGCTTCTCCAAGATAGGACGAGTCATAGGGAACATCGGGTAGCTCTGGACTAAAAAAACCTTCAAACTCACCCGCATGAGAACCATGTACTACAGGTACACCAAGCATGCGAGCCATCCTTGACGGCGCATCTTGGATCATTTTCAGGTTTGCTGCCCAACGAGGGCTATCAATATCGGAATCTTCAGGAAGTGTCCACCAGCACGAACCACCTACAACCAATTTAACCTTATTTAATAGGCGCCTCGCTGTTCTCGAACGGATCAACTCCCAACATAGCACCGAGCCGACATTGCCAATCGGTGTCAATAACACCCCATCATCGTTACCTCCTTTGTAATAGCAGTTCTCCCAATAGGTTGGAGAGTCTTTGTTATGTTGGACAACGCTTCCATTAGGAAAAACTAGCACAAAGGTATTAAACACGCCCTTATCTGTGCTTGCTAGAAACGACCCACCGATAACAGAATTACCCTCTTTTGAAAGGCTTTTCAGCAGTTGAAGAGTCTGACCATCAAGGGGTTGAATCGCCTTGAGCATATCCTCATGAAAAGCGATGGCGGAAGTAAACATTTCCGGAAGTACAATCCATTGCGCCCCTTCCTTTTGAGCTTGTCTAATCAAATGTTCTGCCTGTTTCAGGTTTGATTGGACGTCACCTAGCTTCGGCGCCATTTGAATCGCAGCAACTAATAATTTAAGTTCAGTGTCATTTTTTGCTGGCTCTGTTTCAGCATAGACTTTGGTGCCTGCAGTTAACGCTAGTGCCGCCAGCCATTTATTGAACTGGCGTCTGGTTAATTGTAGATGCGTCATTTACTATTCTCCTTTGCTACTTAATTGGAAATATGCCGGTTGAACTGGCATATTTCCATCGTGCATTCTCTACGGTTATGCCGCTATTTCAACTCCAGAGCCTCCAGCTTCCTTCGGCAAATCCTTAAACTTGGGTAAATCATCCGTCATCGGGTGAACTGTTTCCTGATAGTGCACATGAAATCCTGGCTTGAATGAAAAATCCTCAATAACAACTGCCGGTACGTCAATCAGCGCCATCGTTGGGTGCTCAGTATAGATATGACCCCCACAGGTTTTGCACCATTTACGCTTACTCACTACAGTTTCGTTGTTTGAACCAAGATTTTTGTCAAACGAGGCAATATTATCCTTGCCTTGAATGATCTGAACCGCATCAGGCTTCCATAGGCTAAAGGCACTCACAGGCCCCGCCGACCAATGTCGACATGAATCGCAATGACAATACGCCATTGCTTCTGGATCTCCTTTTAGGGTAAATTTAACAGCGCCACAAAAACAGCCGCCTTTATAGTTAGTTACTTTATTCATGATAATTTCTCCTCATTAATCCTCAAATTCCACCGGTGTTTGGGGTTTGGTATTTACGTGAAGCTTAAAGATATCGGGGCGTGAATAATGCCCAGTTACATCGAGTGCTCTTTTGGCTATTCCCACTTTTTCCCGATCAATATCACAATACAGAATGCCGGATTCTTCGCGCATTGGACCGGCGACAATTTCACCACCAGGTGCAATAACAATCGAGTCTCCAGGATTCACCCATTCATCACTATCTGGGTATAAGCTACCTTTTTCTGGAAAATCATCCGGAATATCGCTGCCTTTCATGAGATTTCCACATCCCACGACCCAGCAACAACCTTCACGTGCGATATGTTGCAAGGTGCCTATCCAGCCATCACCGCTATCGTAAGTTGGCGCGATATAGACTTCTACACCTTGCGCATATAAAGCATATCTCGCCAATGGCATGAAATTTTCCCAGCATAACAAGGTGCCAATGCGTCCAACAGGCGTATCAACAACTTTCAAACCAGATGCATCACCAAAACCCCACACCATTCGTTCTGGGTTGGTTGGCATTAATTTACGATGCCTGTTCAACACAGTACCATCCGCACCAATTATTAGAGCCGTGTTGTAAAGCGTTGATTGGCTTAGCTTGCTGTCTCTTTCTTCAATGCCAAAGACGATAGTGACATGATGTTTTCGAGCCGCCTCGTAGAGTGGCTCCAAATCATCAGATTCCATCTTTACAGCATTCGATAATAGGTGTTGATGCAATTCCTCTGACAAGTTCCAGTCACCTCCTGGCCTGAGTCGCCATATCCATGTGGGATAACCCGGTATAAAGGCTTCAGTGAATACCACAAGCTCCGCGCCATTACTTGCTGATTCTTCAACCTTAGCAACGGCTAATTCTATCGTTTTGTGCTTATCCAGAAAAACAGGTGAATGTTGAACTATAGCTATTTTATTCATTTCTAACTCCTTCTGATCCTTGTAATAGTCAGGATGTTGTGTAGATTATTTCGTACCAACCGCCACCAGCATTTCACAGGGTCCTTCAAATTGGCCGTTACTTTCAAACTGCCCTAGTGCTTCTTCAATTTCATGCCATGCTTCATCCTGCTCTGAATCGGATAAACCTGATAACATTTGATGAAGTGCACCGAAAGATTCCTGTTCAAACTGCAAGCATTCAGCAGCTGATGCCACCCGAACTGGCGCATTGATGGTTTCAATTTGTATATTTTTGAAACCAGCATCAGCAAATGTTTTTTCAAGAACTCCTTCACCGCCCAAGCTGAAAGGGCCCGGTTGTCCTGGTAACGGAGGTGGAAGTTTTGCACGACGACGAATGATGGATACTGGAATAGAAAAGAAGGGGTTGGTCTCGGCGGTTGAATAGACCATTGCTCCAACCTTTCCACCATCGCGCAGTTGATGCTTCATTCCCGCTAAAGCTTTTTGCTGATCCGGAAAATAGATAAGGCCAACTCGTGAAATAACGACATCAAAGGGATCAACTTCAAGCTGATGAAGTTCTTCACCATCCATTGCATAAGTATCGACGAGATGATTTACACCAGCCAGTTTTGTAGAAATATCAACGTATTTAAGAATTTCAGGTGAAATATCTGTAGCCAGTACATGGCCAGACTCACCTACTCTTCTGGCTGCGGATACTGACTGCTCACCTGCTCCTGCTGCAACATCCAAAACCCAACTGCCAGAGGTGACATCGCACAAATCCAGCATCGATTCTGTTGCTGGTCCGAGCCATCTTGATAATAGTGGATTCCAACGATGCCATGCTTCTGCAGCACTGTTCCACTGTTCTCGTGTAGTTTGCTTATATTGGTTTGCATCAAATTTTTGTGGATTGTTAGTCATATTCTCTCTCCTTTTATTGTTAGCTTCTTTTAAAGCTATACTTACAGGGTAGATGTCATCGTTAACTAAAGCATTAGCCAAAAAGCGAAACGTAATGTGCAAAAATGCACAACAAGGAATTTGTTGATGAACTGGGACGACCTAAGAATTTTTTTAGCGGTGGGTCGAAAAGGCTCCATATCGGGTGGTGCGCAACAATTAGGGGTACAGCATTCAACCGTCTCCCGACGGATTAGACAGTTAGAGGAAACACTCGGTGCTCGCTTACTGGAACGAAAACCCAGTGGTTACGAACTCACTGTGGCAGGTCAGAACTTGATGGAAACTGCCATTGGTATCGAAACTCAAGTACTCGGTGTGGATTCCACATTACTGGGTAAAGACGCTAATATGGTTGGCTCATTGAGGATAGCTGCAATTAATAATATGGCATCTTCGGTATTAATGCCGATGTTCGCCAGCTTTAATCAAGCATACCCACTGATTGATTTACATATCATGGTATCCAACAGTGATCTCAGTTTATCGCAACGCGAAGCTGATATTGCAATCCGCCTTACTAACTCCCCCACTGATACGCTCATAGGTAAAAGCATGGTTACCGTAGCATCTGCCATTTATGGTGGTCGTTCATATCTGGAACGTGTTGCTGAAAAAAGTGAAGAACCAAAATGGATCGGCGTTGATTGTTGCAACTTCCATAAAACCTGGACCAAACAATCCAGTGAAGAACACACGCATCATTTCAATAGTGATGACACCTTATTAACGCTTTCCGCTATCAGAGAAGGATTAGGCATATCCTTTCTACCCTGCTTTATGGGCGATGCTGATCCGTTGCTAAAACGCTATAGCGATCCTGATCCAGATCACAATTTAGGACTTTGGGTATTATTCCATGCGGACCTAATACATACTGCCCGGGTACTCGCTTTCCGTGAGCATATCTCGAAGACGATAAACGAGAAAAAGGAATTATTTGAAGGAAATTGTCCTGATTACCATGTAAAAAGTGCCCGAAAGGTGATGAGATGGTCTCCTCCTCTTTAATGCGGCATCAAAGTGCCATAATTGGAGATGTAAATCATTCAATTAA
>NZ_CANLZW010000044.1 GCF_947495625.1 uncultured Cocleimonas sp. | reverse complement strand
GGCTTAAAGCCGCTTGGAATGATAACTTTCGGTTCAAAACGCTGTTTAACTTATGATTATAATGCGTTTGCCCTGGGGGGTGACCTTTGTTATTTATATAAGTGAATTAAAAGTAATTAGTGAATAACGACTGCTTTTCCATCTCTTTTCAGTACTTTTATTCGATCACCAACTTTAAAAATTTCTTTGGTCGATTGCGTAATTGCTACGGTTTCACCAATATCTTTTTTAACGATTAATTCTTGCGCTGTTTTGTCTTTGGTTGCGTTTCGGTAGAGGGTGCTTAAGGTCTTTAGATCAATTGATCCCTGAATTCCCGAGGTTCCACTTGAATCTACATTCACACCAACATTACCGTAGGAGTGAATCGGTTCTGGTGCTACCTCTATAATTCTGACGGCTAAAACAATGCCCGTCTCGATTTTTTGTTCAACACTGACTGGAATAGCGTCATCTACTTTGCTTTTAGCGGAATCAGTCGTTGTGCTGGATGAACTAGAACAAGCACTAATTATCAATAATGAAAGTGCATAAAAGCTACAACGTGTGATTGTTTTAGTGTGTGTCATGTTTGTAAATCGCTTAGTTAGATTTAAGGTTACAACGAATACAATTTTCAATGGAGGTGAATGAGTTTAGCCTTTATTCGTCCGAAACTTTTCTTCCATCTTACCCAGACAATCCAGATAGCTATTTTCATCAGGCGCGATATTATTCTGCTGTGCCTGCCACATCGCTTCTGATAAACATTCCATCATTTCATGCTCGGTATCGTGTACTCCTTTTAAGGCAACCAAACGTTGATAAAGTTCAGCGATGCCAACAGGGCGGTTAGTCGTTACTTGCTCTCGAATACCCAAGTGCATGCCCATGTGTAAAAAAGGATTATTTTCTCCCATCTCCGGCAAATATTCGGCGTTAACACTGGCTTCTTTGTTTTCTAACAAGCCATGATATTCTGGGTGCTCTTTGATCACAGCGGTCACTTGCTGTTCGAGATCGGTCAGCGTCTGTTTTTGTTTGAGGTGTTTATCCCAGGTATCGCAATAAAACTGACGCAGCTGTTCGCGTTGTTGTTCGTATTGGTCGGATGAAGTTATATTTGAAGCGTTGTCAGAAGACATAATTACCATAAAATTTAATGAATCGCGTTGATCATTTTAAGCTTTTGTTCAATTTTATGCGCAATTTTTTTATAGCCGTTTTTATTCGGGTGAATCTCATTCATCCAGTCGCCACTTTCACCTGTGCTATCCAGTGCAGCTCGCGTGAGTAGATGGCGCGTATCAACCACGTGAAAATTAGCGATGGGATTTGCACCATTTTCCAGACTCAAAAGTCGCACGGCGAGTTGATCAAATAAATAATCACTCAATGCTTGCCAATCCGTTTTTGGGATCTCGGCATTTTTCATGCAGGGATAAAGCCAGGGGCCGAGCAAACCTACGCCAAAGAAGCGCGCAGGTGCATCGCGTGGTGTCGGGTAATCGTAGGTATGTAAAACGATTGGAATGGCGTGATTGCCACGAATAGTCGCCAAACGACGGTAGTGGTTTTCGATATTTTGCAGGAAGTTATTCACTTCAATCTGTTTGCAATAATCGGCAGGTTTACGGATGATATCTCCCTGTCGTTCTAAGCGATTTTTAATTAAAGTGCGTGCTTTGTCGATGAGGTCATTGCCCCCAGCACTCAAAATTATCGCATCCCATGGTGTCGTAGTATGTTCTTCAATGGCGAATTTAAACGACTGATCGCGTGGCATCGAAGAGATATGTTTGATGGTGTCGCCAGGTTCAGCGAGATTCAGAATCAACACTTCTTCGCTAAAACGCAAGGTATATAGGATATTGGTAAACCAGGGGTATTGTAAGCTTTGACCACCAATAGTGAACCAGGAGTCGCCTTCTGCAATGATGTTGCGTTTATTAAAAATAGGGTCACAGAAAGTGTCTGTCACTTCTGCTTCATAGACATCATGGTAATCACAGATATTCGGACGTTTAGCCATAGTGACAAAATATCTTATATGCAAACGGAGTTCTGTGAATAAAGTCACATTTCGCTATACCGTATTGAATTGGTACAGCGAAATGAAACTAGGTATAAACTTTTAATAATTAATGCTGTGTTGCTGTTTGCTTATTATTAAATTTCTGCTGTTACGTTTCTGCAACTTCGATTTCTGGTTGTTCTTGTTTAGACAGCCAATCTCTAAGATTCTGTGTTGTCTTATTTACCACACGTTGTCTCGCTTCAATGGCAGCCCAGGCAACATGCGGGGTCACAATCAGGTTAGGAATATCGGCGGCTAATAATGGATGATCTGCTGGTGGCGGTTCTTGTTCCAGTACATCGATACCTGCTCCGGCTATCACGCCATCTCTCAGTGCTTGCGCCAATTCTGCGTTATCAACCACAGCACCGCGGGCGGTATTGATTAAAATGGCATCTGATTTCATCTTTTCTAAAGTTTCGCGATTAATCAGTTTGTGGGTCTCAGCTGTGAGTGGGCAATGCAGACTCAATACATCAACAAGGGGTAATAAATCATCCAGCAATAAACGTCCATCAGGCGCAGTATCAGAGCCCGCCCGAGCGGCGATTAACACATTCATGTCAAATGCTCTGGCAATTCTTTCGACGCCTTTGGCTAAGGTGCCGTAACCAACGAGACCTATGGTTTTTCCTGCTAATTCACGAATAGGAAATTGCAGGCTACTGAAATGTTCGCTCTTTGACCAACCGCCATTACGCGTCATTGTCTGGTAATCATTCAAAGAGGTCGATAGCGCCAGTATTAATGTTAAAACATGTTGAGAAACAGAAGGAGTCCCATAGTTTGTTACATTGTAAGTGTCGATTCCCATTTCTTCACACGCTTCAAGATCGACATTATCCATGCCGGTAGCGGTTAATAAAATAGCTTTGAGTTGTGGGCATTGCGCTAATAATTCACGATCAAAAACGACCTTATTAGCGATTGCAACATTGATGCCTTCGAGGCGTTCGAGTCGCTGCTCTGGGCTGGTATTTGGGTAACGCTGACAATCATGTGCCAATTCAACCAAAGCCTCTAAATCCAGATCTCCCGGATTAAAGGTGGTTTCATCTAATATGGCGACACGAAAATTATGAGCATTGTCGGATGAAGTGGAGTTAGTCATAGATTTTTCTCTTTATAATCACATAAATCACTAATCAAACAGGCGCCACATCTGGGTTTCCTCGCAACACAGATGTAACGCCCGTGTAAAATTAACCAATGGTGTGCATCGACTAGAAATTCTTTAGGCACAAAGTGTAGTAGTTTTTTTTCAACTTCAACGACATTTTTGCCTTTTGCGATTCCTGTTCGATTGGATACACGAAAAATATGCGTATCGACGGCCATTGTGGGGTGTCCGAATGCGGTATTTAAAACCACATTGGCGGTTTTTCGGCCAACACCGGGTAATGCTTCTAACGCTTCTCGATCGTCAGGCACTTCAGAGTGATGAAGATCAATGAGCATTTTGCAAGCCGCAATCACATTTTTAGCTTTGCTATTATACAAACCAATTGTTTTGATGTATTCCTTCAAGCCATCTTCTCCCAAGGCATAAATGGCTTCGGGTGTATTCGCTACCGGAAATAGTTTTGCGGTTGCTTTATTCACACTGACATCGGTTGCCTGCGCAGATAATGTAACTGCAACTAATAATTCAAAAGGGGAATCAAATTCAAGTTCGGTGGTTGGGTGTGGGTTAGCTTCTCGAAAGCGTCTGAAAATTTCATAGCGTTTTTCATTATTCATTCGCGGAGTTTATCACTCGGGTTTGCTGTTTGAAAAACATCTCTTTTAAACTTATTAAAAAAACTGCCCCAAAGTAGGGGGGTGTATTTGTTTTTTAAGGACTAATCATTTAGCCTAATAAATATGCCTAATTACCATAACTTTATTAGATTAATGAAACAGGTGGCTTTCATTGGCTTGTTTTTTGTTCAAGTGGGCTGTTCCAGTTTTAAAGGAACAGAGTTGGCGTATGAAAAAATCCCAACCAGCAGTTTAGATAAAACCATCGAGTATGGCGTTTACACACCGCCGAACTGGGTCAAGACAGAAAGACTGCCGCTGGTGCTATTTCTACACGGTGCTCGAGATGATCATAATACTCTGGAGCAATACAAAACTCATCGTTACTTCGACCAACAAATCAACGCGGGTCAATTGCCTCGTTTTATTTTAGTTACGCCGAATGGTGGTAAGGGCTTCTGGGAAAATTGGTATGATGGCTCGCATAATTATCGCGACTGGGTGATGCAGGACATCCTTCCTAAAGTACAAAAAGATTATAATACGCTGGATTGTCCCGAACATTGCAGCTTGATGGCAATATCCATGGGCGGCTTTGGTGCTTTACGCATGGCTAGTATTTATAAAAACAGTTTTTCAAGTCTCAGTGCGATAAGCACGCCTGTATTGAGTAATGAGAATAAACAGGATGCAAAGGTGCCTTTACTCGTCCGTCTATTTTTCCCTTTGAAACGAATCTTCGGCCCCAAACTTTATAATGGTGATGAATCACAAAGCATTAGAAGTGTCTGGTCAGATAAGAATAATGTAGCGCTGCAAAAAATACGTCTACAACTAATCTGGGGAGATAAAGATCAGCCCAATATTATTAGAACGAATCAAAGATTTCATGAGCTATTGCAGAAAAATGGACGAGAGCACGAGTATTTTATCTACGATGGTGGACATAAATGGGTAGATTGGCAACCGAACTTTAATCGAGTCATTAATTTTCTGCTGAAGTGAGTCACAAAAAGTGCCCCAAAGGTGGGGGGTGCCATTTAGTATCGTTTAAATGTCGTATTAATCAGGCTACAACAATAGATTAGAATCAATAGGGACAAACTGATTCGCTGCATTAATTAAAGACGCTGCCGTTAATGGTTCCACGCCATAAACGACAACCGATGCATGATGTTTACTTTGCATACGATTCGCGAGTAAATCAAAATCACCATCGCCGGATACCAGAATAACCGTATCACTTTGTTCCGCATATTCCATCGCATCTAAGGCGATACCCACGTCCCAGTCTCCTTTTGCGGAACCATCCGAACGCTGGATATAGGGTTTTAATTTCACCTCAAAGCCAATGGCTCTGAGTATATTTTGAAACTGTCTTTGCTTTTCATCCTGACTTTCAATTGCATACGCAGTCGCTTTTACAAGTTTTCTGTTTTTAGTCGCTTGTGCCCAAAATTTGTTGTAATCAAAATTTCGTTTGTAAGCTTGCCTGGTTGTGTAATAGACGTTTTGCACATCTACCACGATTGAGACTGTTTCCATGGTTGGTTAACTCTTATTTTTAACAAACATAACACTTGGTTGAACTGTGTTGGTTATGGGAGGTTGTAGAGCATGCATGACCTATTTGAAAATTCATAGGATAAAAACTGCCCATAAGTAGGGGGGGGCTTCATGAAAAAATCAGTTGGCTTAAAATGAATTTCGGGTGTTCTCTGCATTCTTCAGCCTAGAAGAGCAAAAAGATGTCGTTATAGCATTATCTATTTAGAATTTTTGCGTTATTATGTCGCTCTTTTCTGAAATAATCTGGAGCATTCAACAATGTTTTCTAAAGATATGACAATCGCAAGTTACGATCCAGAACTTGCTGCTGCTATAGCCTCTGAAGTACAACGACAGGAAGATCACATTGAGTTGATCGCTTCTGAAAACTACACGAGCCCTCGCGTGATGGAAGCACAAGGTTCTGTGCTAACTAATAAGTATGCCGAAGGTTACCCGGGTAAGCGTTATTACGGTGGTTGTGAATACGTTGATGTTGCAGAGCAGTTAGCAATCGATCGTGTTAAAGAATTATTTGGTGCAGATTATGCGAATGTACAGCCGCATTCAGGCTCTTCTGCGAATCTTGCGGTTTATATGGCGCTTGTTGAGCCAGGAGATACAATTCTTGGTATGTCTCTATCTGATGGCGGACATCTTACACATGGTTCACACGTCAGTTTTTCCGGTAAAGTTTACAATGCGGTTCAGTACGGCATAGATGATAAAGGCATTATTGATTACGAAGAAGTTGCTAATTTAGCGCGTGAACATAAGCCAAAAATGATTATTGCTGGTTTCTCCGCTTATTCACAAGTTGTCGATTGGCAGAAATTCCGTGATATCGCTGATGAAGTGGGTGCCTATTTATTTGTCGATATGGCTCACGTTGCCGGTTTGGTTGCTGCAGGTATTTACCCATCTCCAGTACAGATTGCTGATGTAACCACATCGACTACACACAAAACATTACGTGGTCCTCGTGGTGGAATCATCCTGGCAAAAGCGAATCCTGAGATTGAAAAGAAGTTAAACTCTTTGGTTTTCCCGGGTACTCAGGGTGGTCCGTTAATGCATGCGATCGCAGGTAAAGCGGTAGCGTTCAAAGAAGCATTAGAGCCAGCATTTACTGAATACCAAAAGCAGGTTGTGGTTAACGCACAGGCAATGGCGAATACCTTTATGGAGCGTGGTTTCAACATCGTTTCTGGCGGTACTGAAAATCACTTATTCCTGCTTGATCTCATCGACAAAGGATTAACCGGTAAAGTGGCAGATGCTGCTTTGGGTAACGCTCACATCACGGTTAACAAGAACTCTGTGCCTAACGATCCGCAATCTCCATTCGTAACGAGTGGTCTACGTATTGGTTCTCCTGCAATTACTACGCGTGGTTTTAACGCAGAAGACAGTTCGCAACTTGCGCATTGGATTTGTGACGTATTGGAATCAATCGCAAAAGATGAAAACGATACCAGCGTGATCGAAGAAGTACGCGGTAAAGTGACTGAAATTTGTCAGCGTTTACCTGTTTACAAATAAGTCGGAAGCTAATTTATGCATTGTCCTTTCTGTGGAGAAGATGATACTCGAGTAGTAGATTCGCGTCTTGCCAGTGAGGGCGATCAAGTACGTCGTCGCAGGGAGTGTACTTCCTGCAACGAACGTTTTAGTACCTATGAAATAGCTGTATTTAATATGCCGCAAGTGACCAAGTCAGGCGGTGAAAAACAGGCATTTAACGAGCATAAACTTAGAGCAGGACTAATGCGAGCAACGCAAAAACGTCCTGTTGATTCTAAATCCATCGACCGTGCAGTGATGGATATCCAGAAGCGTATTCTTGCGCGCGAAGGTTCTACGGATAAAAACGATAAATCTGATTTAACGACCAATCTGATTGGTGAATTCGTGATGGAAGAATTACGCAAGCTGGATGATGTTGCGTATATTCGTTTCGCCTCGGTTTATCGTGACTTTAATGATATTGGTGAGTTTATCGATGCCATTGAAGGGCTTGAGAATTCTCCTAGCCCAGAGCTTAAAAAACGCCAGAATAAACTTCCGGGGACGTAAATCGATAGACCTCTCAATTTATCGTTATACTGTCTTAATCCATTTCTCTTTTTATCTTCTTTATGAGTAAGCAAACCTCACCTCAAATGAATGCTCAAGATCATGCTTTTATGGCGCGAGCTATTCAGTTGGCTCAAAAAGGTCAATACACGACTCATCCTAATCCACGTGTGGGTAGTGTCATCGTTAAAGATGGCGAAATAATCGGGGAAGGTTATCACCAGTATGCAGGTCAAGGGCATGCTGAAGTCAATGCAATCGCTGCTGCGACCAGTTCGCTTGTTGGCGCTACAGCATACGTTACTTTAGAACCCTGTTCGCATACGGGTAAAACACCGCCTTGTGCTACAGCGCTTATTAAAGAAAAATTTTCACGCGTGGTAATTGCCATGCAAGACCCTAACCCTCAAGTTGCCGGTCGCGGAATCCAGCTGCTAAGAGATGCTGGTATCGACGTCGAAGTAGGCGTTTTAGAAGCACAATCAAGAGCACTAAACCCGGGTTTTATCAAACGTATGGAAACTGGGCTGCCCTGGGTCAGAGTAAAACTCGCCATGAGTCTCGATGGTAAAACAGCGATGGCGTCAGGTGAAAGCCAATGGATAACAGGCCCTGAGGCGAGAAAAGATGTGCAGTTTTTACGCGCTAAAGCCGATGCTATTTTAACGGGTTCGGGGACTGCGATTGATGATGATCCTTCGTTGAATGTGAGATTGACTGCTGATGAGTTAGGGATCAATGGGCCAGTAAATCAACCTTTACGCGTCGTATTAGATTCGCACTTAGCATTATCTTCAGAGGCTAAAATGCTAGCTCTGGAAGGCGATACACTGATTTATTCCAGCGCTGATACCAAGAAAAAGCATAGCGATAAGATTCAACAGATTGAGTCCGAAGGTGCAAAAGTCGCTTTTGTAGAAACTGATTCGAATTCTCAAGGTCTAGATTTGAACGCTATTCTGATTGATCTGGCGCAACAGCAAATCAATGAAATCCATGTCGAAGCCGGTGCCACGCTTTGCGGTGCATTGTTGCAACAAGGCTATGTCGATGAGATCGTGCTTTATATGGCGCCTAAAATTATGGGTGATGATGCGCGTGGGCTGTTGGCAATCCCGGGGCTGGATAATATGAAAGATACAATAGATTTAACGATTCATGATATACGATCAATAGGTTCGGATTGGCGCTTTACGATTACACCGATACGAAAGTAAATTAAACGTAAATTGTAAGTCGTTAAAAAAGTCCTCCAAAGTAGGGGGGTGCCATTTACGATAAATGCCTTTTAAAAACTACAGGAATTATCTTTTATGCCAGCCATCAGTGATTATGCAACTCACTGAAAGCATAAGTAAAATAATTCTATAAAATGCAATAAAGATTAAACCCAATAGAAAACGATAAAAAATACAAGGAAGGATAACAAATGGATAACAGCAAACTCTACTCAGAATTACTGACTAATATGGGCGAAGATGTTAGTCGTGATGGGCTTCAAAAAACGCCAGAACGAGCTGCAAAAGCAATGGAGTTTCTAACCAAAGGTTATGATCAAGACCTTGATGAAGTCATCAATGGTGCGGTGTTTGATTCTGATAATGACCAAATGGTGATTGTAAAAGATATCGAAATGTATTCATTGTGCGAACATCATTTGTTGCCATTTGTCGGCAAAGTACACGTCGCGTATTTGCCAGAGGGTAAAGTCATCGGTTTATCCAAAGTTGCACGCATCACTGATATGTACGCAAGACGCTTGCAGATTCAAGAGAATATGACCAAGCAAATTGCAGAAGCGATTAAATATGCGACAGGTTCTAGCAGTGTCGGTGTGGTCATCGAGGCACAACATTTTTGTATGATGATGCGCGGCGTTGAAAAGCAAGGCTCATCTACAATATCATCCATGATGTTAGGCACATTCCGCGAAAATGCTAAAACGCGTGAAGAGTTTTTGAATCTAATTAATAAGTAATCATCTATAATCCCGAGCTTTCAGTTTAAATAAACTTAAGTTTCTATGGGTGATGTTCTTTTATTGTTGGTCACAGGTTCAGTTGCAGGTTTATTTGCGGGATTATTGGGAATAGGTGGCGGAGTAGTCATCGTACCTGTTTTGGTATTGGTGTTCGAATATCAAGGTCTAGATCCTTCTATTATTATGCACAGTGCAATTGGGACTTCGTTAGCCACCATTGTATTTACTTCAATTTCTTCTATACGTGTACATCAAGTGCATAAGGCTATCATCTGGGATGTGTTCTGGAAAATGACTCCGGGGATAATTCTAGGCGCCTGGATTGGAACACTAGTTGCAGATGCTTTACCCAGTGATATTCTAAAACTCATATTCGCCCCATTTTTATTGCTTGTTGCAATACAGTTTGCCCTGAATAAACAACCCAAACCCCAACGTTCATTACCTGAAAAAAAAGGTTTGATAGGTGTAGGTATCATTGTTGGGTCGATCTCTTCTTTGTTCGGTATTGGGGGAGGGGCATTGAATGTTCCTTTCCTGGCTTGGTGCAATGTTTCAATTCGTAAAGCGGTTGCAACATCCGCAGCTATAGGTTTACCTATTGCCGTGACTGGAACTTTAGGTTTTATTATATCTGGTTGGAAATCTGAATTGATGTCTGATTGGAGTATTGGTTATATAAATCTAATTGCTGCATTAAGTATTATTTCAGCGACGGCTATAGCCGCTCCTTATGGGGCAAAACTTGCACATAGAATTCCTGTTGTTTTGATTAAACGTATCTTTGCAGGATTGCTCGTGCTTGTAGTGATTAAACTCATCACTAGCTAAGGCCTTGAACTAAATACCTTTTATAAATTTTGGTATGTCTCTCTTAAGCTGTTTTTTTGCACTTTTCCCATGGTGTTTCTAGGAAGCTCATCTACAAAGATAATGTGCCTAGGTTGTTTGAAACGAGCTAGTTTGGATTCAAGTTCTTTAAAAATTACATTTTCGCTGATTTCAGAAGAATTATCTTTAACAATAACAGCAGCGATTTTTTCTCCAAAATCTTTATCCGGAAGGCCGATGACGGCGCTTTCATTGACACCCTCTATATCATCGATGAGTAGTTCTAACTCTTTAGGGTAGATATTATAGCCACCGCTGATTACCAAATCTTTTGATCGTCCGACAATGGACAAATAGCCATCTTCTCCAAAAACACCCAGGTCTCCTGTTATAAAGAACCCGTTTTCGCGTATTTCTTCGGCAGTTTTTTCTGGCATATTCCAATAACCTGAAAAAACATTCGGTCCCCTGATTTCTACCGAACCGACTTCTCCTGGATTTAATGGTTTGCCAGATTCGGGATCAGCAACGATTACCTCAGTATTTGGCAGTGGTAGCCCTACTGTTCCTGCTTTGCGCTCTCCATCATAAGGATTCGATGTATTCATATTTGTTTCGGACATGCCATAGCGTTCAATAATTGAGTGCCCGGTTTTTTCTTGCCACTGTTTATGAGTTTCTTCTAGCATGGGAGCAGACCCAGAAACGAAAAGTCGCATATTAATGGTAGATGTCTTATTAAGTCCTTCTGTTTGTAGCAAACGCACATAGAAAGTTGGCACTCCCATGAGCACAGAAGCAGAGTTCATATCAGATAAAATAGTATCGACATCGAAATTATGATGGAAAATGAGTTTAGATCCAGCTAATAAGGTTATATTTATAGCCACAAAAAGTCCATGTACATGAAAAATGGGCAAGCTATGAATAAGGACATCTTTGTTATCAAATTTCCAGTAATCCATTAGCGTTGAAGCGTTACTAATAAGATTTAAACCAGAAAGCATTGCGCCTTTAGATCGGCCGGTTGTGCCTGAAGTATAAATAATCGATGCCAGATCATTTTCAGTCCGAGGCACCCCAGTGAAGCCTTCTGTTTCTTTATTAGCAGCATCCATTAGTGAGCCATTTCCTGCCTGATCTAATGTAAAAGTCTTTATGACTCCTGATTTTTCAGCCAACGGCTCAAGTGTGTTTAGTTTTTTGGGGTCACAAATTAAAATTGCCGGTGTTGCATCCGATATAAAATAACTGATTTCTTCGGATGTATAAGCGGTATTGAGTGGTAAGAAGATCCCACCGGCTAGCATTGTACCTAAATATAACTGTACTGCCTGAATCGATTTATTTACCTGAACTAAAACTCTATCGTCTGGTTTTAAGCCATTTTTAACAAGCATAGATGCAATTTTTTCTGCATTAGAAAATAACTCACCATAAGTGACATTGCTGTCATCATCTAATTTGGCAAATATGGTTTGCTCACTCCCGATAGACGCTTGTCTAAGTTGATTTAATAAGAAATTAGAATCATACATTTTTAAATCCTTTTTTTAACAGAGCTTGAACATCAGAAGAGTGGATTACTTCATGTTTGTTAACAAAAGCTTCGTGATTTTTCTCAATGTCCTTAAGCTTATAATCATAATTCACCATCATTCCCCAGGCAGACCAAAGTCCTTCCTGGTTAGTATTAGCGTTTGCATGAATATGCTTTAAGCAAGCACCATTGCCTAGGTGGAATCTGGCTACAGGGTCTATAATTTTGTCTTTTTCAGTACGCGCTTGAACAAGGTATTTGGCGGTAATTTCACGAAGAAGAATATTCTCATCCTTATTGGAAGGGAGTTTGTTTGTTGCATTGAGATTTTTTAAATACATCAACTGTGAGTCGTTTAATAATCCTGAAGGTTTAGAAATTTCTGATTCAGCCCAACTACGTAAACCGGGTACTGGCGATAGAGTGACAAAAGTTTTTATTGAAGGATATTCACGTTGTAATTCCATAACTGCTTTTTTAATCATGAAATTACCAAACGAAATTCCTCTTAGGCCTGGCTGACAATTAGATATGGAGTAAAATGTAGCAGTGTTTGCCTTGTCGGGATCAATAGGTTCTCGTGATGCTGATAAAATTGGTTCTATGGAAGATGGAATACCTTCAACTAAAGCAACTTCAACGAAAATCAAAGGCTCATTTGGCATTGCGGGATGGAAATAGGCATATAATCGACGGTCTTTTTCTATGACCCTGCGTCGTAAGTCATCCCAACCTTGTATTTCATGAACTGCCTCATACTTAATAATGCGTTCAAGTATTTCTGCTGATGTGGACCAGGTGATGCTTTCTAACTCAAGGAAGCCTCGATTAAACCAAGAGCTTAATATGTGTTTGAAATCATTATCTAAAGGTTTTAGATTGGGATCTTTTTTTAGAAAATTTAAAAGATCATTTCGTATCTCTACGATTTGACTGGTTGCGCCTTTTACTCTATTCAGGCGTCTAATTAACTCCATACTTTTGGGTTCTGTGGCCAGATGTATGGCTCTTCCTGAAGATGCACTTTGCTGTTTCCATAGTTTAAAAGCAGCTTCAACCTGTTTTGAATCAGACCCGAAGTTATTTAGTAGCATAAGAAAAAAAGCGTATTTCCCTTGCTCGTCTAGTGCTTTGTATCTATTTAAAACTTCATGAGCAATAGCTACTCCAGTTGCTTCTCCTTTTTCTGAAACTAAATAGTCACATAATGTTTCGGTATCTATATGTATTGTTTGAACTGTGCCAGTTAATGAACGTCCGGCATCAGTAATTCGGGTTACAAATTCATTTAAAATTGTCGTTGCGCTAATCATCTGGCTGGCCCCATTAATATATCAGGTAGCCAAGTGGCAATGCTTGGGAATATGCTTAAAATAACAATCGCTAGTATCATGCAGAAAACAAAAGGTAGCGAACCAACAAGAATGGTTTTAAGCGGGATATCAGGTGCTATTCCATTAATAACGTATAAATTTAAACCTACAGGTGGAGAAATCAAACCGATCTCCATATTTATCGTCAATACCACAGCAAACCAGTAAGGATCAAAACCCGCAGTTGTAATTATGGGTAGGAGTATCGGTGCAGCCATTAATATGACTGCAACAGGCGGTAAGAAAAAACCTGCAATTAGTAAGAAAATATTCACCACAAAGATTAAAACCCAGCGGTTAACTTCTAATGTGCCTATCCACTCTGCGATTGATTGTGTGATAAACAAGCTGGATAACATATACGAGAAAACACCAGCAGCACCAATGATAAATAAGATCATGACACTTTCTTTAGTCGAATCGCGAAGTATCATCCACAAAGATTTAAGGCTAAATAATCGATAGACAACAATTGCCAGAATAATGGTAAGCAGTGCACCTACTGCTGCTGTCTCAGACGGCGTAGCAACTCCTCCATATAAAGCATATAAAACGCCTAATATAACTAGTATAAAAGGAATTACACGAGGGAGGACTTCAAACTTTTCTGACCAGCTATAACTGGTTTTTAAAGAAGTTAATCCACCATCTACTTGTCTACTGGCTGAATAAATTGTCCAGATCATAAATAGTGATACGAGTAATAGGCCTGGCATTACACCAGCTAAAAAGAGTCTTCCTATTGAGGTTTCTGTGGAGATACCGTAGATAATCATGGTTACGGATGGTGGGATTAATATGCCAAGTGTTCCACCTGCGGCTATTGATCCCGCTGCAATTGTATCTGGGTAGCCTCTTTTTCTCATTTCTGGAATGCCCATTTTGCCGATAGCAGCACAGGTAGCAGGTGAAGAGCCAGACATGGCGGAAAATAGTGCACAAGCGCCTAGGTTAGATACTACCAGACCTCCAGGTACTCTCGTCATCCAGCGCTCTAAAGCTTCATAAAGGTCAGCTCCTGCTCTGGTGGAAGATATGGCAGAACCCATTATGATAAACATGGGGATAGAGAGTAAGGCGAAATTATCTAGCTTTCCAAATAACAATTCTGGTAATAATTCCAGAGATCCCGCACCATCGAATATCAAAAGAAATAGTGCTGAAACAAGAAATAGCCCGATAGCTACAGAGACGCCAGAGAATAATATGATAATCGTTGTTATACCGACTACAGCACCTAAAGTGAGAGGGTCCATTAACTATCTCCCTCAATGTCTTTATAAACAAGATTTGGGTTGTTGCCGGAATTATTTAAAATACTAATAGAATCTGCGATTAATTGAAGCATATACAAAATTAAACCTACTGGAAGTGCCAGATATGGTATCCACATGCGTACTCCCCAGACAGTGTCAGACTTCCATCCTTTTGTCCAAGCAGTATGAAATAATTCAAAACCGTAGAAAGCCATAATAGCTACTATGACTATTGATAAAGTTAAACTTAATAGTTGTAAAATCATTCTGGGTTTTGGTCTTAACATAAGAGGAATCAGATCAACATTTACATGTCCACGTAATAATTGGACGTAGGGCAAACCAAGTAAAGTAGCAGCAATCATTAAATAAACGACAGTTTCTGTTTGCCAAATGGTAGATTGGTTAAGTACAAATCTTACAAATATCATTTCACAGGTAATGACTACCGATGCAACAATCATTGCAGCTGAAATCGCCCCTGAGAATCTGGATAATAAATGGATAATTTTGATAAATTTTCCATGCTCTTCAATTGAAGCCGCCTGGTTTTTTACCGTTTTACTTGAGTCAGACATGATCACTCTTCTTTAAATAAGTAGCGCAATAGAATTACGCTACTAATAAATTAATAACTAATTAATTATGTTGCTTAAGATAATCAGTTATTCAACTGCAAGTGCCATGTCGAGTAGTTCCTGGCCGCCCTCTGTTTGCTCAACGAATTTTTTATAGGAAGACTTTTTGGCGATTTCTCTCCAGGCATTAAAGTCCTCTTCAGACATCCTGGCGATTTTCACACCAGCATCACTAAAGGTCTTTTCAGAAGCAGCATCTGCTTTTTTAGCCTCAGCAAGATAAAAATCCTGAGCTTTTGCAGCAGCTGTTCTAAGTGCTTTTTGTTGAGCTTCAGTAAGTCCTTCAAATGTGCTTTTATTCATTAACATCGGTTGATACATAAACCATAAAGCAACGTCTCCAGCAGGGGTAAAGCATTTGATTTGTTCGTAAAGGCGGTATGAAACAAAGCTTGATGATGATGTGTTGGCTGCATTTAATACACCTGTCTGCATCGCAGAATAGATTTCTGAGGAGGCCATTGATGTAATAGATGCGCCAGCTTCTGCCAACATTTGTTCGAATGCTTTTCCTGCAGCTCTAAATTGCATGCCTTTGACATCAGCTGGACTGGTAATACATTTATCTTTGCCTCCAAATCCACCTGCCAAATAACCATGAACTAATACCATGACATCATCTTTAGCCATGTACTCTTCAATCTTTTTCATGAAAGGAGAGCTGGTAAGTCGAGCTCCGTGATCATGGTTTTTTACCATACCTGGCATCAGTGTTAAATTATATGCAGGTTGTTGTCCAGCAGCATAGCTTAAGGGAAGAACAATCATGTCTACTTTGCCGCGAGAAAGAGGGTTGTATTGTTCACGGGGTTTGAATAATGACTTAGATGGGTAAATTTTAATTGATAAATCAACGCCAGCAGCTTTAACATCATCCGCTACCATTTGCGCAACCTTATGTCGAACGTCTTTAGTCGACCATTGATGGCTTAGTTTTAATTCTTTAGCTTGTACAGATCCACTTATAACTAAGCTAAAGCTAGCCGTTAATAAAACACCTTTTAAAAAATTCATGGTACTCCTCCTTGAATATAATAAGAAACAAAATAGCCTCTTAAGTTTTATCTTTAAACATAGACTGATAGATAGCATAGTTCAAAATATACAATAGTCAATGAAGTTGTATACAATAAATTATATTTAGTATTATTTGTGGTTTGGCTATACTCCATGTAACAAAACAATAGTTTTATAGAGAATATAAATGCATGACATCTCCAGCAAACATACTGCGCAGTCAACTTGAAGAAGAAATTATTACGGGTTTACTCAAAGAAAATACACGGCTTGATGAAGTAAGCTTAGCTGAGCGTTTTGGTGTTTCAAGAACACCTGTACGTGAAGCATTAATACAGTTAACTACTGCTGGATTGGTAGTTAAAAGACCCCATAAGGGTAATTTTGTTGCAGAAGTAGGACCAACTCTATTGATTGAAATGTTTGATGTTATGGGTGAGTATGAAGCGATGGCGGCAAGATTAGCTGCCCGTAGAGCCTCTAAAGAAGATATTGAAAAAATCCGTGAAGCTCACTTGGATTGTACTGATGCAGTTTTAAGTGGTGATACAGATGATTATTATTATAAAAATGAGAAGTTTCATAAAACAATTCTGACTGCCGCTCATAATTCTTTTCTTGAAGAACAGTCAGGTATATTACATAGACGCTTAAAAGCTTTTCGTCGACTACAACTCAGAACGAGAGGTCGGATGCAAAGTTCCTTTGATGAGCACAATGAGGTAGTCAAAGCAATTGAGGCAGGGGATGCTCAGAAGGCTTCAAATGAAATGCGTAAACACGTTGTTGTACAGGGAGAGAGATTCGCTGATTTGCTAGCAACTATCAGTCAGAGAAATGCTGAAAAGTTAATACACGCCGCAAAAGAATAAAATTATTTATAGCTTTGTAGATAAAGCTATCATCCAAAAAAACCACCAAAAGTAGGGGGGTGATCTATAAAAAACCGTGGTTAAATAGATTTACCCAGTAAGGTAGAACTAAACATGATTTGGACCAGATTTAATTTCGTCATAAGCGCTTTTGTAAACCATAGCCAAAATTAGGGCAATAATAATGGGGAAAGCGATGTCATCTGTATTTTCCCAAATCGAGTAGGCTAGCCCACCAAGAAAGGCGGTAATTACTATTAACGAAAGTGCCGCTGATATTAAGTTACTCATTTTCTTTGTCCTTCATGTAATTCGTTTGATTTAGTCGTTTACTGTCTTGCTCAACCAGTCTGCAGTCCTGAGAAGCCTTGCATCATCACCCTTTGAGGAAACCAGTTGAACCCCCAGTGGCATACCGTTAGAACCCTGCATTAATGGTAAAGTGACCGCTGGCATTCCACAAAAAGACCAAGGTGTGCAAAAAATTGGGCTTCCTGTTGATTCCAGCCCTAATGGTGCTTCACCCGTAGTTGAAGGTGTCAGTATTGCATCATATTCAGACATTATTTCATCCAGAGCAGTATTGAGTGCTTTGATATGATCAACAGCGTCATTGTAATCAATCGCAAGATTCTTTTGCCCGCGTTCTATCATTTCCTGCAATGAAGAACTCATGACATTTTTGCCTTGCTTGTATTCACGCTGAAAGCTTTTGGCAATATCTGTTTCCATAATGACCCTATGCCACTCAACAACATCTTTTAGTAAATCAGTTAAATCCAGTGTTTCAACCGAATTGCCAAGTGCATCGACAAGTTCTGAGAATCCTTCTTTTATGTCATTGTCAGCGTGCTCTTCCCATGCTGGTGTTTTTACAAAGACTAAGCGTGGTGGTACCAGTGGTCCTTGTTCTATGGTTTCTAAAAGTCTGGGAGGCATTCTAGCCTTCATCGCGGGGTCTTGTTTATCAAACACCATCATTTGCTGGGCTATCAAAGCTGCATCTGTGACATCTCGAGCAAATACACCCACACTGTCGAAACGCAGTGATTGCTGTAACACCCGGTAACGTGAAATCAGGCCATGACTGGGTTTATAGCCTACAACCCCACAATAGGATGCAGGACGTATTATTGAGCCATTAGTTTGTGTACCTATTGCAAGAGGTACCATATTGGAAGCGACAGCAGCAGCAGAGCCGCTTGATGATCCTCCCGGAGTTCGATTAGGATCGTGCGGGTTCTTGGTTTTACCCGCCGTATAAACTGCCATTTCGGTTGTTACGGTTTTACCCATAATGATGGCGCCAGACATCCGAAGGAACTCAACACTACTAGCGTCATAAGCAGGGGTACGGCCTTTATGGATCGCTGTTCCGTCTTCTGTTGGCATATCTTTGGTATCAAAAATATCTTTGATACCTATTGGTATGCCGTGGAGTGGTCCTGTCGTTTGTCCACTCTTTCTTAAAAGGTCAGCGTCTTTTGCCTGAGATAATGCATAATCAGGATCATAATGCGCCCATGCCTGTATTCCTTCATCATACGCATTAATCTGGTCTACATAGGCTTGAACTAACTCTTGTGAAGTTACCTGACCTTGTTGAATTGCAGCTGCTGCTGCGGTGGCACTCATTTCAATAAGATTCATATTTTATTTACCAAATCATTCTCACTAACCAAACAGGTACTTGGGCAACCACAATACAATTTGCGGGAACACATACATCAGGAACATCGCGAATATCACGATCACCAGATAGGGCATGATACCTTTAAAAATCTCGATCAACTCGACTGTTTTACCGGCTACTCCTTTTAAGTAATAGGCGGACATGGCCATGGGCGGTGTAAGGAAAGAGGTTTGTAAATTGAGTGCCACCAACACTCCAAAAAATAATGGGTCTATATTGTAATGCTGTAACAATGGCAGAAAAATTGGAACAAAAATGATAATGATTTCGCTCCACTCTAGTGGCCATCCCAAGAAGAAAATAATTAACTGAGCAATTATCAAGAACTGAATCGGTCCAAGGTCCATACTCAAAATCCAGTGCTCGATCAAGGCATGTCCACCTAGGTACGAAAATACTGAAGCAAACGTCCATGATCCTACAAACAACCAACATACCATTGCTGACGTTCTAGCTGTCAGATAGACTGCTTCCTTGAGTCTTTCCCAAGATAATGACCTATATAAGCCTGCTAGAATCAAACCACCTAATGATCCAACACCTGCTGCTTCAGCTGGGGTTGCTACACCCGCCAGAATGGATCCTAATACACCCAGAATCAATACGAATAAGGGTACAAACGAGGTAAGCAATTGCCACAGAATAATTCCAATCGATGGAACATCTTCTTCTTTTGGTTTAGGCGCTAAACTTGGGTTAATCGTTGCTCGAACAACAACGTACATCATATACATGCTGGCTAGCATGATTCCAGGAAATAGCGCTGCTGCATATAAACGTACTGGTGAGACCTGGGCGATTGCTGCATAAACAATCAGCATAATGCTGGGAGGAATCAAAATACCTAATGTGCCGCCAGCACAGATAACGCCCGAAGCCAGTTTTTTATCATAACCTGCCTTCATCATTGCCGGGAAAGCTAATAAACCCATTAGCGTTACGACAGCTCCAACAATACCAGTTGCTGTTGCGAATATGGCGCAGGTTGCAAGTGCCGCAATCGCCATCGAGCCGGGTACATGGCGTGTTGCTATCTGAATACTGAAAAATAGGCGATTTACAATATTTGCGCGTTCAACGACGTACCCCATAAATAAGAAGAGGGGGACGGCGACTAATACCTCATTGGACATGACCGAGAAGGTATTAGAGACAAATAAATCGAAAATATTGTTTTGGAATATATGTTCCCATTGGTCTTCTTTGGCATATGCGTAATAACCAAAGCCTAGGCCCATTGCTATCAAAGTAAATGCAATGGGGAAACCGAGAAGTACGATGCCGATAAACAGCACCAACATTAAAATTGCAATTTGTGGATCAGTCATTTTGAACCTCCACTATTCATTTCACTTCTCATTTCATCTTCTATTTCAGAAAAATCCTCTTCTTTATGTGCAAGCATTGTTTCTGTCTCTTCGACATCATGCAGACGTGGTGGCCATTCACCGGTGCGTATGCAGGATATACAGCGTAAAATCTCAGCGATTCCCTGGAGTAATACTAGAAATCCAGCAACTGGAATCAAGGTTTTGAAGAAGTATATCTGGGTGCGCGATGGGCTACTCCAACTCACTTCTTTATAACGCCAGGAATCGGCTGCGAAGTCCCATCCGTACCATATTAGTGCGAATACGCCGGGTAAAAGGAAGATTATATAGAGAAACAAATCTATCCCGGCCTGTACTTTTATTGGGAGTAATCGATGAATTACATCGCCACGTACATGACCATTACGCGACAAAGTGTAGGCACCTGCCATCATAAATAGAGCGCCATACATTTGTACACTCATATCAAATGCCCAGGTAGTTGGAGCATTTAAAACATAGCGCATAAAGACTTCATAAACTGTGGCAAAAGTCAGTACCATAATGCACCAGCCAAACATTTTACCAAACCATGCACTTATATTATCAATAAAGAAAAGAATAGAATTCATAGTGATCTTCAAATAAAAGTTGAATGTATACTTGCCCTGACGAGGCTAAGATAAACAAGCCAATAGGGGAGTTATAAACAGACGGCACTAACTGTGCCGTCTGTGATTTTACATATACAAATTGGATGAAACCCAAAATGTACCGAATAAAGCTTACTTGAAATAGTGGTTGTAAGCGCCTTCGTAGTCAGGAGCATTGGTCAGCTCAAACGCACCAACTCGCTTCATCCATGCTTTTTGAGACTCTACGACTTTTGCAAAATATGGATCTTTCATAAACTTTGGTAGAACCTTATCCCACGCCTCTAGTTGAGCTAGCATAATGTCATTTGGTGTTCGGTGAACCTTTACACCATGCTCTTTTTCTAGCGCTACCAAGTCATTAGAATAACGATCCTGTGCTTTCCATGACATATCAGCAGAAGCCGCTTCAGCAGCATACTTAAGAATAGCTTTATGTTCTGCAGAAAGAGATTCGTACTTCTTCTTGTTAAAGATGATCTCGAAAGACTCTTGAGATTGATGGAAGCTAGCGAGGTAGTAGTTTTTGGCAACGTCTTGCATACCAAAATCTTTATCCGAAGTCGGGTTATTAAATTCAGCAGCATCTATCAATCCGCGTTCCATTGCTGGCTGAATTTCACCACCGGGAAGTTGTACAACAGACATACCCATTTCTTGCATAACATTTGCAGCAAGTCCAACAGTACGGTACTTGAGGCCTTTCATGTCAGCTACTGAGCTAATTTCTTTTTTGAACCAGCCAAGTGGTTGTGCAGGCATAGGGCCTGAGAAGAAACCAACGATATCCAATTGTAGAATATCAGTCATCAATTCATCATACAGTTGTTGACCGCCACCATAAGCAATCCAGCCTAATAGCTGGTTAGCAGTCCAGCCCCAGCAAGGTCCCGTGCCAAATAATGAGGCCGCAGCATTTTTACTGTACCAGTATGCAGTAACAAGATGAGCACCATCAATAACGCCTTTAGAAACTGCAGTTTGCATTTCGGCAGTTTTTACAACGGCACCAACGTCAAGATAATCAATTTTTAATGATCCGCCTGACATTTCGTTGACTCGTCTAACGTAGTCTACGGCATACTCTTTAAAGATACCGCCACCCCAGGCACCCTGCAGTTTAAGGACTACTGGTTTTGAGTGAGAAGCGGCTGATGAAATCATAGGGAAACCTACAGCAGCTGCACCAGCAGCTGCGACGCTACTTTTTAGAAATTTACGGCGAGTGCTTGTTGTTTCTGTTTGTGCTGTATCAGCCACATTTTTCTTTGAATCTTGTTCCATTTTTTTCTCCTAAGGTCTTTATTTGTTTTTATACGGTTATCATATTCTCAAACGATTTAAGTTGTATACAATAATGTATTGGTTGTATAAACGTGCACGTCATCTGGAATATAGTTCTTTTTTAAAAAAAAATCAGTTTTTTAATAATAAATATTTGATGCTTGCTACTTCTGTTTAAGCAAGTCTATCTTTAGGTTCCAATCCAGCTACTATGGCATCTAGATTATCCAGAGCACGAAATCCCATCTGATCCCGTGTTTCTTCAGTGGCACTTCCAATGTGTGGTAATAAGAAAGTGTTATTCAATTCTTTATAACGAGGATCAATATTTGGTTCGTTATTAAAAACATCTAATCCGGCTGAAAATAATTTTCCTGATTTAAGTGCAGATATTAAAGCATCATCATCAACCACTGCGCCACGAGCGGTATTAATAACAACTGAATTATCGGGAAGAAGTGCTATGCGTTCGGCGTTAATCAAATGATGAGTTTCGGGTGTTGCGGGACAATGGATGGATAAAAATTCACAATGTGGAAGAAGCGCTTCCACACTATCATGATAAATCGCGCCTAATTCTAGTTCTGGTGCTAAACGTTTACGGTTGAAGTAATGAATCTCCATATCAAAACCACGAGCGCGCCTTGCCATGATTTGTCCAACCCGTCCCATGCCTAGAATACCTAGTTTCTTACCTGTAACCTGTTTGCCTAATTGAAAAGTAGCTCCCCAGTCTGCCCAGCTATCCGTACGTATCTGATGTTCACCCTCATAGGCTCTTCGTGCTGCACCCAGTAACAGCAACATCGCTATTTCTGCAGTTGCATCATTTAATACATCGGGAGTATTTGTAACAATAATGTTTCTGGCTTTTGCTGCTTCAAGATCAATATGATCATACCCAACTGAAAAGCTACAGATAGCCTTAACAGTATCTGGCAGTTGCTGGATAACTTCAGCGCTAAGCTTTTCGGTATGGCATGGAATGATTGCTGTCACCCCTGCAGCTAACTCAATGAGTTCCTCACTTGAATATATTTTATCATCTGCATTTAAACGAGCATCAAAATCTCTTGTTAAACGCTCTTCAACAGCTTTTGGGAGTTCTCTCGTTACAAGAACGCTGGGTTTATTTGTCGTCATTTTGAAGCAACCTCGATTGTTTGTAAGCTAAAAATAAGGCGCTATGATCTAGGTCGCCTTTGCCATCATTAATAAGATTTTGATACAACGATCGGTTTAATTTTGTAGCAGGTAATGATTGATCGTATTCAGCCGCTAACTCTAAGGCTTGTGTCAGATCTTTGTGCTGTGTTGTGATTTTCCCACCCGGTTCGAATGTTTCATCAATCATACGCTGACCGTGTAATTCCAATATACGTGATGCTGCAAAACCTCCCATCAATGCTTCACGTACTTTGGAAATATCCGCGCCAGCTTGTTTGGCTAAAGTTAGCGCTTCTGCAACAGCGCCTATATTTAAGCCTACGATAACCTGATTGGCGGCTTTAGTTACCTGACCTGTTCCTACGTCACCGATGTGTACCAGTGAACTACCTAATACATCAAAGATCGGTTTAGCCTTTTCGATAGATACATCAGAACCTCCTGCCATTATGACTAAGCTGGCGTTTATTGCTCCGAGCTCCCCACCTGAGACGGGTGCATCTATATAGTCAACGCCAATAGTTTTCAGTTTATTTGCAAATGCGCGTGTTTTAGTAACGGCAGAAGTGCCCATATCAATGACTAAAGAACCTTTTTGAAGAGAGTCAAATAAGCCATTGTCACCAAAAATTACTGTTTCCAAAGCATTAGTATCTGAAAGCATTAATATGATGATGTTAGTTTGTGAAGCCACTTCAGCAGCAGATTTAGCTGCGGTAATGTTAGATTGCTGGCTAAGCTCATGAACCACTTGCTGGCTTCGGTTGTGAACGATAAGTTCTGCACCAGCCTTTTGTAGATTTAAACACATGGGTTTACCCATAAGACCTAAACCGATAAAACCTATTTTATAATCAGATAGAGTATTTGTGTTTGATGATGTATTTGTACTCATAAAAAAGTGCTCATAAGTAGGGGGGTGGCTTTTCTAGGCTCACCAAGAGCCAGAAAAGTCCATCGTAAATTCCGTAAGGAATTGTCGGTGTGCAATGTTAAATCTGAATTTGGTGTTGTTGAAATTGCTTAAATAATGCCTATATAACCTAGATGAAATTTAGTAAATCTTTAGGTTATCATATCCTAAGCTCTCTTCGCGGTGAATAGATCGAGCTGTGATTTGCACCATATCTGCACATTTCATTCGCTATATATGCAATTCATGGTGTTTTACTAACAGCATGAACTTTTCACTGATCAATAAAATCTTTATCATGCTACTTGTTATATTCAGCTTTGGTTTTGTGTTGCCAGAGCAACGCAAGATACCCGTCGAGAATGCGTCGCCAAAGGATTGGAATTCCGAATCTTTTTGGTATTACCCATGGGGTAAATCCAGAACACATAAAGGCATCGATATCTTCGCTAAAGAAGGAACACCAGTCAAAGCATCTACAGGTGGTTTTATCCTATACAACGGTAAAATTTCCATGGGTGGCAATGTGGTGTTTATGCTGGGTCCAAAATGGCGTTTTCATTATTACGCACATTTAAAAGACAGCTCCAAAAGACGATTTGGTTTTGTCGATGCAGGTCAGCAAATCGGTTCGGTGGGTACGTCAGGAAATGCAGCCGGTAAATCGCCGCATTTACACTATTCGATTAAAAGCATGTATCCTCAGGTCTGGAAGTATGATGCAAAACAGAAGCAAGCCTGGAAGCGCACGTTTTTCGTTAACCCTGATGAATATTTGCGTTTGTAGGCGCTGATACTAATTAACGAATTTTAAGCAATAATTGTAGGCAATAAAGAACTTCACTAAATAGAATATATAAACAATGACTCAGAAAAAAATATTGGTTGTAGATGATGATCCACATATTCGCGAAGTAATTACATTTGCGCTGGAAAAGGCTGAAATGTCTGTGACTACGGCAAACGATGGCAGACAGGCACTACAAAGTTATACCGATTCTCCGGCTGATTTGATCGTGCTGGATATCAATATGCCAGAAATGGATGGTCTTGAATGTTGTCGAGAGATTCGTAAAACCTCTGAAGTCCCTATCTTGTTTTTATCCTCACGCGATGAAGAGATCGATCGGATTCTTGGTCTGGAGATTGGCGGTGATGATTACGTCACCAAACCGTTTAGCCCACGTGAACTGGTTGCCAGAATTAATGTGATACTTAAACGAACGCAGGCTATACAGCCTCAGCCTCAAACGGATGATAAAACGCTGACTCACGGTAAGTTGGTATTAGATACAGAACAGCACGCGCTTTGGTGGGATAAAATTGCGGTTTCATTGACCGCAACAGAATTTGCGATGCTGGCACAAATGCTAAAACAGCCAAAACGTGTTTTCAGTCGCGATGCCATAATGCAGGGTTCGTATCAATACAATGTGTTTGTCAGTGACCGCACGATTGATAGTCATATCCGCCATATCCGCTCTAAATTCTCTGAGGTGGGTTGTCATAAAATTATCGAGACTCAACACGGTGTGGGTTATCGTTTGAGTGCTTGTGAATAAAGTCGCTCTAAGAATAGTCAATTAATGCGAATAGACGCTAAACAACGAGTGAGAAAACTCTTCCGCTTACGCACCATCTTGCTGATGGTGATGCTCTCGGTATTACTGTTGCCATTAGGGAGTTTGTACTTCTTTCGGTTTTACGAAAATGTATTAGTGCAAAAAACCGAGGTAGAATTAATCACTCAATCTGCTGTTTTCTCTTCGCTGTATCGTGAGTTTATTGGACATAATAATCCTCAGGATAATGGTGTCTACACGCCGGTAGAGCCACAACTCGATCTATCTAAACAAAAGATATTACCGCGCCGTCCTCAAGCCAGATTAGTATTAAGTAGTTTTGAAGACACTGATCTTAGTCCTGCACAAATTGCGGGTGAGCGTATGCAAAATATTCTACTCAGTACACAAAAAGTCACTTTGGCTGGAATGCGAATTCTGGATAATCAGGGGTTGGTGGTAGCTGGACGAAGTGAAATAGGTATGTCGCTGGCGGATATTCCAGAAGTCCAACAGGCATTGAAAGGTGAATACGCTGCGGTACTGCGTGAGCGTATTTCTGATGAGCCACCACCGTCGATTGCTTCTTTAAGTCGTGGCACGGGTATTCGCGTATTTACGGCTTTTCCGATAATTGATCAGGGGCAAGTGTATGGGGTGGTCTATCTTTCTCGAACGCCGCAGAATATCCTCAAACACTTGTACAGCATTAAAGAAAAAGTCATCTTATTGTCCTTGGTGTTGCTCGGTTTAACGGGCTTGATCGTTTTGTTTATTTCATCGAGGTTATCGCGTCCCATTCGTGAATTAATCGAACAAACACAAAAAGTAACCAGTGGAGAAAGTGAAACGGTTGAAGTATTAAAACAACCCGGTACCTATGAGCTTTCAAAGTTATCGAATAGTTTCGCCAAGATGTCACAAACGTTACACGAACGTTCGCAATATATTCAGCAGTTTGCTTCACATGTGTCGCATGAGTTCAAAACGCCGCTTACATCTATGCAGGGCTCTTTGGAGTTGTTGCAAGAACATGGCGATGACATGCCAAAGGAACAACATCAGCGCTTTATCAATAACCTACAGGATGACACGGAACGCCTGAAGCGCCTGGTTAATCGTTTGTTAGAACAGGCACGTGCGGACTCTTTGCAAGGGAGTGCAGAGTCAACCAATTTACTTGATTGCATGAAAGCCATTGAGTCACGTTACGCTGACGAGAACATACAATTCAACTATTCAGGTCTGGAACTGGATAAACAGGTGAGTATCGGTAAATCGTCATTGCAAAGTGTGATCAGTAATTTGGTTGATAATAGTTTGCAGCATGGTGCAACAGAAATTGATATAGATTCAAGCATATCTGCCACTGATAAAAATCGAATAGCCATTTCATTTCACGATAACGGTAAAGGTATTTCAGAAGCGAATCGTAATCGGATTTTCACACCATTTTTTACTACCAAACGAGAAACAGGTGGTACTGGTTTGGGCTTGGGAATTATTGAATCCATTCTTAAAGCCTCTAACGGAACTATAGAGAATCATGAAGTAGCTACTAGTGATCAATCTACTGAAATATCTAATAATAATAGTGGCGCTAAGTTTGTTATAAATATAGGACTAGTACATTAGAGATTCCTTAATCTTTAATAAACTTTGATGTATTATCCACTTATGACTAAACAGAATTCAGAATACTACTTTGCGACAGCTGATGAAGCTGAAGCAGCCTTTTACTCAGCCTTTGAAATGGGCGATAAAGATTTAATGGAAGCGTTACTAGCTGACGACAATGTCAGTTGCATTCATCCGTCTTCAACACCGTTAGTGGGCAAAGATGATGTGCTTGCAAGTTGGGATCAGATCTTACCTACAATGGCAGAATCCGTGATCAAAATTGATGTGCTTAATCGTACCAATATTAATGGTATTGCAGTACATTTGGTCTCTGAGGTATTTGCAGAGAGTCATGATATTGATTCAGAATTTTCACAGGCTTTATCGACTAATGTGTACATCCTTCAAAAAAATGGTTGGAGATTAATGATGCATCACGCTTCGTTTGTTTCTGATGAAGAATATACCGACGAAGAATTATTAGAAGAAGCCGAAGAATTGATGGATTACGAGATGTCGCAAACCGTTCATTGATTTAGCCTGTCATCCTTTTCAACTTCAACGAAAAGCTGATCAACCCTAGGATTAATTCTAGGTTAGTTAAAAAATAAGCTGGAAGAGTTTTACTATGCCAATTACCACTGGTTCATTCCCCAATTCAAGAATGCGACGTATGCGTCGTGATGATTTTTCGCGACGTTTAATGCGTGAAAACACACTGACGACTGATGACTTAATCTATCCTGTTTTTGTTATTGAGGGTGAAAATACCCGTGAAGCTGTAGCCTCGATGCCAGGCGTAGATCGCTTAACGCTAGATCTTCTTGCTGAAGAAGCAAAAGAAGTGGCTGCCTTAGGTATTCCTGCGATGGCGATTTTCCCTGTAGTTGGTGACAGCAAAAAATCTGATTTGGCGGAAGAAGCTTATAATCCAGATGGACTTGCACAACGCGCGGTTCGAGCAATCAAATTGGCAGCACCTGACTTAGGTGTGATTACTGATGTCGCGCTTGATCCATTTACTTCGCATGGGCAGGATGGATTGATGAGTGCCTACGGCTACATCATGAATGATGAAACGGTTGAAGTTTTAGTCAAGCAAGCAGTTTCACATGCCGATGCGGGTGCCGATGTGGTTGCACCGTCAGATATGATGGATGGACGCATTGGATCAATACGTGAAGCATTAGAAGCAGCGGGTCATACCAATACTCGAATTCTTGCATACTCTGCTAAGTACGCTTCTGCATTTTATGGACCCTTTAGAGATGCCGTTGGCTCATCGGGTAATTTAGGAAGTGGCAATAAATACAGCTACCAGCAAGATCCTGCGAACAGCGATGAAGCACTTTATGAAGTTGCGCTGGATTTACAGGAAGGCGCAGACATGGTAATGATAAAACCAGGCATGCCTTATCTGGATATCGTGCGACGTGTTAAAGATGAATTCAAAGCGCCAACTTATGTGTACCAAGTTAGCGGCGAATATGCGATGTTAAAAGCAGCTTCTATCAATGGTTGGCTGGATGAAGAAGCGGTAGTGATGGAAGCCTTGCTTGGAATGAAACGTGCGGGAGCAGACGGGATTTTGACGTACTTTGCCAAAGATGTAGCTAACTGGTTAAAGAAAACTTAATCATTCCAGTTATTCATTTAAAACAGAACTAAATCGCGCTAGTTAGATCTATAAGACACTAAATTAGCAAAACCAGTATATTTAATTAATTCAAAGTCACCCCCCCACTTTTAGGCAGTTTTTTATACACTTCTGAAAAAAGGCCTAAAAGTGGGGGGGTGTAAATTCTCACACATTAATCAAAAGTTAATTAGAACCCATGATTGACTTGAGAATGACACACAGGATTCACACAAATGGATAAATACGCCGTTATCGGTAACCCTATCGCTCACAGCAAATCACCGCAGATTCATCAGATGTTCGCGCAACAAGCGGATGAAGATATCATGTATGAAGCATTGCTATCACCCACAGATGAATTCAAAGAGACGGTTGAAGCTTTTCGTAAAGGTGGAGGAATGGGTCTTAATGTAACCGTACCCTTCAAACAGGAAGCGTGGGAATTGGCAGATGAATTAAGTGATTACGCCAAAAAAGCGGGAGCCGTAAATACCTTGGTATTTAGAGAAGATGGCACTATCTATGGCACCAATACCGATGGAATTGGTTTGGTTCGTGATCTGGTAGAAAATCATTACAGCCAGATACAGGGAAAACGTATTTTAATCCTTGGAGCAGGTGGTGCAGTCAGAGGCATTCTACAGCCGTTATTAATGCAATTGCCGAGTCAGATATTTATTGCCAATCGCACCCCGGAACGCGCTACAGAATTAGTCGCTGATATGCAGGAATTAGCCCAACAGAATTCGCCTGTGTGTGATTTGGCGGGTGGCGGCTTCAATGACATCGAAGGCGAATACGATTTAATCATCAATGGCACAGCGGCTAGTCTTCAAGGAATCATGCCGCCGATCCCCGAAAGCTGTTTAGCGTCAGGAGTGCATTGTTATGATATGATGTACGGAGGTAGACCAACTGCATTTGAATTTTGGTGCGAAGATCATGGTGCTGCTAAAGTAATGAACGGGCTGGGGATGTTAGTTGAGCAAGCCGCGGAATCATTTTCAATCTGGCGTACTAAGATGCCGGACACTAAACCTGTGCTAGAAGCTATGCAACTATCGTGGCTCGCATAAGGAAAGTTCAATCATGTTGATTAGAGCTTTCATAACATAGAAATAATAAATGAATAATACGAAAGAAAATACGACAGAAAGCGAAACAGTAGACCTACACCAAACACATTTAAGTGATGTCAAATTTGCAGATTTGCCATTACTGCCAGAATTAAAGTCAGCAATCAGTGAGATGGGCTTTGAATATTGTACGCCCATTCAGGCTAAAACCTTGCCAATCAGTCTCGAAGGCAGAGATATCGCCGGTCAGGCTCAAACAGGAACCGGCAAGACAGCGGCATTTTTACTAGCGGCGTTTCAACATTTAATCAAACACCCAAAACCGAATAAGAATAACCGCAATCAATCTCAGGTGCGTTTTGTGATACTTGCACCAACGCGTGAACTAGCGATTCAGATTGCTAAAGACGCTGAAGCGCTCAGTAAGAATACCGAATTAAAAATTGCCTTGGCATACGGTGGCACGGGCTATGACCAACAACAAAAAGCCATAGAGGCAGGTGTTGATGTTCTGATTGGAACACCAGGCCGCATTATTGATTACTGGAAGAAAAAGGTATTTAGCCTGCATGAATGTCAGGGTTTAGTGCTTGATGAAGCTGACCGTATGCTCGATCTTGGTTTTATTCAGGATATCCGCTTTTTATTGAGACGTTTGCCGAAACCTGAAAAACGTCTCAGCATGATGTTTTCTGCGACGCTGTCGCATCGTGTCATGGAATTATCCTACGAGCACATGAACCAGCCTGAAAAACTGGAAATAAAAGCCGAAGCAGTTAATACCAAGAAAATTGCACAGTATGTGTACTACCCATCTAACGATGAAAAAATCCCGCTTTTGATTGGTTTGATTCAAAAATTAAAGCCAGAGCGTGCGATTGTTTTTGTAAATACCAAGCGTAATGCTGAAACCATTGATGATTTCTTACGCGGCAATGATATTCAGGCAGTACTTATTTCGGGCGATGTGCGCCAGAACAAACGTCAGAGTTTGCTAAAAGAATTTGCAGCAGGCAAGCATCAGGTACTGATTGCTACAGATGTAGCCGCGCGTGGATTGCACATTGATGATGTATCGCATGTTTTCAATTATGATTTACCTCAAATCGCTGAAGATTATGTGCATCGTATTGGTCGTACCGCACGTGCAGGTGCATCGGGTGAAGCACACAGTTTTGCTTGTGAAGACACTGCCTTCTACTTACCTGAAATCGAAGAATACATCGGTATGTCGATAGAGATGGCGAGTGTAACTGCAGAATTACTCGCTGATGATTTGAAACCACGTAAGCGTATTACCCGTGATCGTGTACCACAAAGACCAAATAATAACGGTAACAAACCTGGTCAGAAATTCTCTGGTAAGCCACGCAAAGGCGGTGGCGGTTACAAAGGAAAGAATCCTCGCAATAAGTCAGGGAATCAATCGGATAAGCCAAAAGCTTCTTAAAGCAGTTTAAGTACAGCTAAGTACAGCTATGTACAGTTAAGAATAAGTGTAAAAAAGACCTTAAAGTAGGGGGGGTAACATACCTTCCTACTGTTTTTGAGTGAAAATCTAAAAAACTCAGATTCAATACGCTATTAATAGTGCTATTAATCACTCAGTAAATCTCTATTAGATTCACTCTCATAGTAAAGCTCCGCTCTAGTAATCTCTAAAAGTTTTCATTCTGATTTTGCTAATCGCCCATAAAAAAGCCCCCAAAGTAGGGGGCTGATTCAATTCTTATTTAGAAATTCTTATGTTTCAGTAAGAATCATAAAGATTGTTACTGAAAGAATTTACCTGCGGTAGCAATGATAATCGTCAAAATACCGATCACGGTATTAATACCAACGAGCATTCTAATCTGACCTAATGCTTTGCCACCTTCTGGCCAGTTTTCTGCAGCCACGGCTTTCTTTAGTTTGTTGTATGGCGCAAAAAACACGTGCATAAATATAAACATCATGATTATTCCCAATCCCATCATGCTGTGAATATAAATAGCTTTAGGGAATTGCGTCATCATCCATAGTCCCGTGACTAAAACAACGACTACACAGAGCCACACCCAAGGGAAAAAACGTTTAAAGGTGGCAACCCAAAGGCGCAATCTTAATGGAGGTTCTAAGGTAGATACTGCTGCCGGACGTAATGCCTGATGTGCAAAAAACATTCCTCCAACCCAAATGACTACAGTGATAACGTGAAGTGCTAATGCAATGGACATGTACATAATAAACCCTGATTTTTAGATTGCTGTATTTTCACAAAGAAAAACCAAACTAACAAGATAAGTTAAATAATTCATGGTTATTAAATTAAAGCGTTTTTATGACGAGAAATTATTTGGTTCAAAATACTAAATTTATAATTTTATTATTTTGCATACCAACACAGATTATCTGTACTACACTTTTTTTAATTGTATTGAGGAATGCCATTAAAAAATAATAAAAATAGTCTTATTTACTAGGAGGAACGGTTAAGTTTTTTTATCAGTTTTTAATTAGTATGGAGAGATATTTATGAGTGAACAGAAAAAAATGAGTCTGACGGTAAAAGTACTGTTGGGCATGGCTCTGGGGATCATAGTGGGGTTAATTCTTAATCTCACAGGTTTGATTTCAAATTCGTTTGTCGACACTTATATCGTTAATGGATTGTTTCATGTCGTTGGCAAGATGTTCGTTAACGCCCTTAAAATGCTCGTTGTACCGTTAGTATTCTTCTCCTTGATATGTGGTGTTTGTGGTATTGGCGATATCAGAATGCTGGGTCGAGTCGGCGGTAAATCATTTGCGCTTTATATGATGACTACTGCTATCGCGATTGCTACTGCAATCATCATCGCGGTTAGTTTCGGTATTGGTAAAGGTATGAATGTAGATTCTGCCGCGGCTTTTACGGGTAAAGAATCTCCTCCATTGACGCAAGTTTTGATCGATATCATTCCAACGAATCCTGTTAAATCAATGGCACAGGGTGATATGTTGCCGCTGATATTCTTCTCGATTCTATTGGGCATTAGCATGCTATTGGTAGGTCGAAAAGCCAAACCCTTTGTAGAAGGTGCAGAGATTGCCAATGAAATCATGATGAAGATGGTTAACATCGTCATGGCAGTTGCTCCTTATGCGGTATTCGCGTTGATTGCAAAAGCAGTCGCTACCTTAGGTCTAGACCTGTTAGCTTCATTAGCCGGTTATGTCTTGGTATTAGTTGGCGCATTAATGTTCCATCTGTTTATCACGTTAATGATTGTGCTTAAGGTTTTTTCCGGTTTGAGTCCCGCCATGTTCTTGAAGAAGATCAGGAATGTTCAGGTATTCGCCTTTAGTACGGCAAGTTCTAATGCGACTATTCCTGTAACGATGAGAACAGTGACTGAACGCTTCGGTGTGAATAACTCAGTCGCTTCCTTTACCGTTCCATTTGGTGCAACCATCAATATGGATGGAACAGCCATTATGCAGGGTGTTGCCACCGTGTTTATTGCCAATGTCTATAATGTTGAACTGGGAATGAGTGGCTATTTAACCGTTATTTTGATGTCAGTGCTGGCCTCAATAGGAACAGCCGGTGTACCGGGTGTTGGTTTAATCATGCTGTCGATGGTATTTACCCAGGTTGGTTTACCTGTAGAAGGTATCGGTTTAGTCCTTGGTGTGGATCGTCTCATGGATATGATTAGAACCGCCGTTAACGTTTCAGGCGATGCAACCGTTTCTACGGTAGTGGCTAAAAGTGAGGGTAAGTTAGATATTGATGTCTATAATGACCCGTTAGCTGGCACTTACAATGAAGAAGATATTGGTGAGTTCGATGCTGAGGTTGAGAAAGAAATGGCAGAAGCTATCGAAGCTGCACATAAACGAGATCGGTAAGTTGGTCTCTACTTTAAGTTGACTTAATTTAGCTTAAGCAAAGTAAGCTAATATAAATAAGCTAATTTAAGGCATAAAAAAAGCAGAGTATTAACTCTGCTTTTTTTATGATTTGGAAAGGGTTTTTAATTCAAACAGTTATCGATAATTGTTATATCAAAACTTAAACACACCCCCCCACTTATGGGCAGTTTTTTATTAATGTCTGAAATGACGCATTCCAGTAAACACCATTGCCATGTTAGCTTCATCAGCGGCTGCAATCACTTCTGCATCACGCATAGATCCACCGGGTTGGATGACAGCAGCAATACCTGCATCTGCTGCGGCATCAATACCATCACGGAAAGGGAAGAAGGCATCAGAAGCCATAACAGAATCTGTTACTGTTAGCTCAGCGTGTTCGGCTTTAATACCCGCAATACGTGCTGAATTAATACGGCTCATTTGGCCAGCGCCAACACCGATAGTCATTTGATTTTTTGCATAGACGATTGCATTTGATTTAACAAATTTGGCAATTTTCCAGGCAAACAAAAGATCACGCATCTCTTCATCAGTCGGGCTGCGTTTTGTCACTACTTCAAGTTTTTCATAAAGTTGTAAATCAGCATCTTGTACTAATAAACCGCCATTGACGCGTTTAAAATCTAAACGAGCGATTGATTCTGTAAAGCTACCGCATTCAAGTAAACGAACATTTTCTTTGCTGCTTACTGCTTCGCTTGCTGCGTTAGATACACTTGGTGCAATAATTACTTCTACGAATTGCTTATCGATAATCGCTTGAGCAGTCTTTTCATCCAACTCTTTGTTAAACGCGATAATGCCACCGAACGCTGATTCCGGGTCTGTGCTAAATGCACGTTCGTACGCTTCCAGAATGTTATCTCCGGTTGCAACTCCACAAGGGTTTGCATGTTTTACGATGACACAAGCAGCTTCTTTATCAAACTGCTTAACGCATTCTAAAGCAGCATCGGTATCAGAAATATTGTTGTAAGATAGTTCCTTGCCTTGTAACTGTTTTGATGTGGCAATATTCGCTTCGTGTTGATTTTCTTCAACATAGAAAGCTGCAGACTGATGTGAGTTCTCACCGTAACGTGTTGTTTGTGCGAGTTTAAACTGTGTATTAAAAGTAGAAGGGAAACCTTTAGGCTCGCCATTCTCAACGATTTTACCTAAGTAATTCGCGATCATGCCATCATAGCCAGCAGTGTGTTCGAAGGCTTTAGTAGCTAGCTTGAAACGAGTGTCTTTAGAAATACTTCCGTTATTTTCTTCAAGCTCTTTCTCTACAGTCGCGTAATCTGATGGATTCACAACGATAGTGACATGTGCATGGTTTTTCGCGCTGGCACGAACCATTGTTGGACCGCCGATATCGATGTTTTCAATCGCATCTTCAAAACTACAATCTTCTTTAGCGATTGTTTCAGCAAATGGGTATAAATTAACAACGATAAGGTCTATAGGTGTGATGTCGTGTTGTTGCATCACAGCATCGTCAGTTCCTCTGCGAGCGAGAATACCACCGTGTATTTTGGGGTGTAGTGTTTTAACACGGCCGTCCATCATTTCAGGAAAACCTGTGTAGTCTGAAACCTCAATTACAGGCACATTATTATCAGCCAGTAGTTTTGCGGTGCCACCTGTAGAAAGAAGCTCGATGCCTTTAGCATGCAGGTTTTTGGCAAATTCTAACAAACCAGTTTTGTCAGAAACACTTAATAATGCGCGTTGCACAGGACGGTTATCAGCCATTTAATTAAATCCTTATATCGAAAAAATAGAATGGACGGAGTATCGCATACCCTCTATGGTGTGGCACTTCGTTTCTGAAAAAAACTTTAGCTATGAGCGCACTAATAAGCACAGATAAAATGCCATTTTCCGTGTATTTGCTGGCCATTTGTCAGGCCTTATTGATGAGTGGTTCATCGTTATTGATAACGGCATCTGCCTTGGTAAGTCTGACCTTAACGGATGATAAAATACTGGTTACCCTACCATTGTCGTTACAGTTTCTGGCGCAGATGTTAACCAGCATCCCAGCGTCATTACTGATGGGTAAATGGGGAAGACGTGCTGGTTTTATGTTTGGCAGTTTGTTTGGGATTACAGGCGGTTGTTTGGCTGTGTATGCGGTATTTACCACTAATTTCTGGTTGTTCGCTGTTGCCTCATTTTTGATTGGTATTTTTAATGGATTCGGTACGTATTTTCGTTTTGCCGCTGTTGATGTGGTCGCAGTAAGTAATCGTGCTAAGGCAATCTCTTATGTGATGGTCGGCGGTGTGATTGCGGCATTTATCGGCCCAAATCTAGCAAACTTTGGTAGAGGTATGATTGAACTAATACCTTTTGTTGGTGGTTTTGTATACGTCACAGGGCTTTACGTTATAATTTTTATTGTGTTGTTTTTCATTAAGTTACCACCAGCTTCTATATCTGATTTACAACATACAGGTCGCCCATTAAAACAGATCGCTATACAGCCTACCTATATTGTGGCGGTAATCTGCGGTATGTTGGGATATGGCGTTATGACTTATGTTATGACCGCCACACCATTAGCGATGCATCACCACCAACATGCATTTGATCAAACCGCTTTTGTGATTCAGTGGCATGTTCTTGCGATGTTCGCGCCTTCTTTCTTTACCGGAACGATCATTCAAAAGGTTGGTGTCATTAAAGTCATGATAATAGGCGCAATATTGGCACTGATATGCACTGTGATAAATCTATCTGGTACATCAGTCTGGCACTTTTGGGTAGCTTTGATAGCTCTCGGTATTAGCTGGAATTTCTTATTTATTGGGGCATCGACGCTATTAACTGAAACCTATAAACCTGAAGAGGCAGCAAAGTCACAAGCGTTAAATGATTTTATGGTGTTCTCGATGGTAACGATTGCATCATTATCGGCAGGTGTTTTCCAAAACAAGTTTGGATGGGAATCGGTCAATATTGGCGGGATACTTTTTGTGGGCGTTATATTGGCAAGTATTTTCTGGTTAGTAAGAATGCCGTTGGAGAAACGTTTAGCTGCTAAGGTTTGATTAAACAAACAAACAAACAAACAAACAAACAAACAAACAAACAAACAAACAAACAAACAAACAAACAAACAAACAAACA
>NZ_CANLZW010000043.1 GCF_947495625.1 uncultured Cocleimonas sp. | reverse complement strand
GAGGGCTAGTCTTCATACGCCCTTCTAGGGCGAACACAAAACCACGTTCTTAGAACGTGGATTTTTACTTACGTTTTCAAAAATCAAAAACGAGCCAAACGCTGTGAGACAACAACGTAGTTTTTTACGTTGGTCCGAAGGAAAGGCATAGCCGCATAAATATCATTTCGCAAAGCATAAGTTCCTTTAGTCATTTCAAACTACGAAATGAAAAGTCACTTAAAAGTAGGGGGGTGTGTAAAAATAATAAGTGCTTTGAATAAATAAAACGTAAATTTCACCTTATTGCACCAGGTTACTTAATTGAAATTTTATATCTTTATGAAACAGCAGTTATTTTATTATCCACTTCAGTCTTATTGTTTGTTAGAACGCCATTTAGTGAAGCATCTATAAGAGTTTCAAAATAAGTAGGTAATGGTTCTTCAATCATATTGTCTAGTCGTAGCTGGATCATTCTTATGACTCCCCCGAAAATTGTTGATGCAGCTACCCATGAGTCGATTTTTCTAAATTCGCCATTTTTCATTCCGGCTTTCACTATATCTCTTATTTTAATAAAGGGTATGGTGTTACAAATCAGGGGTTCATCTGGCACAAACTCAGTGTGTTTTGCATGAAATATGAATGCCATAATGTCGTAATGCGTTTCGGTATATCCACACAATAATCTAATTATTTCTTCGCATTGTTTGGTCGGCGATTGGTGTTCTTTTATTACGTCGTCAACCAGTTCATCCATCTCATTTAAAATATGCTTATACAGCGCTTTAGCTATGCCTTCTTTGCCGCCAAAGTGCTTGTAAATAGAGCCAATACTAACATTCGCCTGCTTTTGAATTTCATGAACAGATACGTTATGAAAACCATTGTTAACAAATAATTCTAAAGCTGCGGTAAGAATTTTGCAGTCGGTAGGTTCTGGAATAGGAGCCTCGCGCTTTAAGTATGGCATGAAAAAGTCCTATCAGAAGTTTAAGAAATAAAACATATTAGAGAAAAAAATATCAAAATGCAATTGACAAAAATGAACATTCATTCTATCTTTGATTTATATCAAATTCAACTAAAGCTAACTTATATATAGCACAAAGTTATTATTTGTTTGTCGCTAGGGAATAAAAAGAGTTTACAAGCAATTATATAAATTCGGTTAGTTTGAAGCAGAATTAGTGGTTAAGTTGCAAAAGTGAAACATACTTTAATAAGGCTTCTCAGCTACTTTGATAGGATGGATTGTTGCTATCTCGCAAGATAATTATGCTGTTTAAATGAGAACAAAATAATACACGTAGTACTACGTATTTAACCATTTTTAGACAGAAGATAGACTGGTTAGAAGAAATTATTTCAATTTTACTTTGGGTAAAAACAATTGGATTTTATGTTGCTGTATTTATTGTATTAACCCTTGGTAGTGCTGAAGTGAAAAGCTTGAATTGTCAACTTGGTGATTAGTAGTTAGAAAGTCTTAATTAAAAGAGTTTGGGATAGTTTTTAGTGAAAACCCATTAGCTTAAGAGTTTTTCTAGTAATACCAGGAAATCAATATTTTTTAACTCTCGGAGGACACTATAAATGAACAATAAAAAAAGTAACAAATTGTTATCTTTAGTAAAAAGAAAGGTGGGTATTGCTGTAGCTGTTTCTACTCTTTTATGCTCAGTTACTGGGTTGGTTTCTACAACGCATGCTGACGAGACTTGTATGTCGCCATACATGGCTAAAATCGTAGGCCAGGAAGATTTTGTTTATATATGGACTCTAGGTGTTGAAGGGCTAGGTGACGGCCAAGACAAGTTAGTTACCGTTGATGTAAATCCTAATTCGCCTAAATATGGAAAAGTAATCGAAACCCTTTCGGTTGGTGGTCGTAATGAGGCGCATCATTCTGGTTTAACAGATGATCGTAAATACCTGTGGGCGGGCGGTTTAGATACAAACAAGATTTTTGTATTTGATGTTCATACTGATCCTGCTAAACCAACCTTAAACAAAGTAATCACCGATTTTGTATCAGCTAGTGGTGGCGTTGTTGGCCCACATACAACTTATGCGTTACCTGGCCGAATGATGGTAACTGGTTTATCAAATAATGCCGATCACGGCGGAAGAACGGCAATGGTGGAATACACCAATGAAGGTAAATTTGTAGCGACTCACTGGATGCCAACGGATGAAAACCTAAATGGTGCGAAAAAATCAGGAAAGTATGCTGATGGTTATGGTTATGACTTACGCGCTTTACCTAGACGCAATGTGATGGTGACATCATCATTTACTGGTTGGTCTAACTACATGATGGACCTCGGTAAAATGGTAAAAGATCCAGAAGCCATGAAGCGTTTCGGAAATACCGTTGTTATTTGGGATTTACATACAAGAAAGCCAAAGAAAATACTAGATGTGCCTGGTGCACCTCTAGAAGTTCGTTGTGCATGGCAGCCAAATCACAACTGGTGTTTAACTACCACAGCCTTAACATCAAAAATCTGGTTAATCTATGAAGATGACAAAGGTGAATGGCAAGCGAAGGATGTGGCAGATATTGGTGATGCATCAAAAATACCATTACCAGTAGATATCTCACTAACATCAGATGATTCAGGTCTTTGGGTGAATACCTTTATGGACGGTAAGACACGTTACTTTGATCTTTCTGATATCAATGCGCCTAAGCAAACTTATGAGAAGCAAATCGATAAACAAGTCAATATGGCGTCTTCTAGCTGGGATGGAAAGCGAGTTTATTACACCTCTTCATTGTTAGCGAACTGGGATAAGAAAGGCGATGATAATTCACAGTACTTTAAAAGCTATGTTTGGAATGGAAAAGAGCTGGATGAAAAATTCAGTATCGATTTCAATGCCTTAAAATTAGGTAGAGCTCACCAAATGCGTTTCGGAGCCTATTCTTTATATAGCAAAAAGAAGCCAGAAATGAGCGAGGTGAAAAAAGTCGCTAGTATCGTAGAGTAATAACAAGTCTCCTAGTGCCTCATAATCTTTGAGGTATTTTGAATCGGTTTTGTCCTAGTGGCAAAACTGATTCGCTTTAGTAGCTATCAGTAATAGTAATAATCAAGGTGTTAGACAATGAAAGTATTTAGTGTGGGGGTAATTCTGTTTGGTTGTTTCCTTGCTATGTTTGAGACTAGTGCTACATCGCTTGAGAACAATTCGACATCAAAAACAATTGAAACTATTCCATTGGCTCCGGGTTTCGGTTCTTTAGGCTATAAGATGGCCGCCGCAGGAAGTTATAAACTTCCGCCATTGGGTGACGCAGCAGACGGTAAAATTCTTGATGAACAGGGGCGTGAAGATACGTTACATAATATTTACAAGGGTAAATATACGCTGTTGAGCTTTATCTACAGCAACTGTAAAGATGTCAATGGATGCCCTTTAGCTTCATTTGTCTTCTATAAACTGAAAACCCTAATGAAAAAAGATCCTGAGCTTGCGGATAAATTACGTTTAGCCAGTCTTAGTTTTGATCCCGAACATGATTCTCCTGAAGTAATGCGTCTATATGGTGCTAATTTTAAATTTGCAGGTGACAAGGGAGAATGGCGTTTTTTAACCACGCCATCACTAGCTGCACTCGACCCGATCCTGCAATCTTACAATCAGGATATTCAGCGTGAGATGAGTGTCAACGGCGAAGAAACGGGTGACATATCACATATTTTAAGAGTGTTTCTAGTCGATCCGAAATTAAAAGTTCGTAATATTTATAGCTTAGGTTTTTTACATCCCGAAGTCATATTGGCTGATATAAAAACACTCATTCTCGAAGATGATGCTTATAAAATTTCGAGTAATGATGAGCCAGACCAAGATCACCTAGCTCCTATTTTATCTGTTCCAGGTGATGATAAAGATGGCTATGAAACAGGTAGTTACACAACCAGAAGTAAATCTATAACTGCTCGCCGTGGTGCAAAGGCTGATTTATTAGCGTTAGCAAAAAATCCACCACTAGGGTTACCCGCAGTTCCTGAGCCAGAAACCAATCCGTTAACGGCTGAAAAAATCGAGCTTGGTCGAAGGTTGTTTTTTGATCGCAGGTTGTCTTTTAACGATACTTTTTCTTGCGCAATTTGTCATATACCAGAGCAAGGCTTTGCCAATAATGAACTGGCGATGGCGATAGGTATTGAAGGTAGAAGTCACAGGCGTAACTCTCCGACCCTTTATAACGTAGCCTATAACACCAGCTTGTTTCATGATGGGCGCGAGGAAACGTTGGAGCAACAAATATGGGGACCACTTTTAGCTCATAATGAAATGTCTAATCCATCTGTTGGCTATGTGATTAATAAAATTAAAAAAATGCCGGACTATAAAGGTCTGTTTGAAAAAGCATTCGATGGTGGCGGCGTAAATATGAGAAATCTGGGTAGGGCATTAGCTGACTATCAGAGGACATTGGTATCTGCTGACTCTTCGTTTGATCGTTGGTACTTTGGAAAACAAGAAGATGCACTAAGCAAAAAAGCACAACGCGGATTTCAGATTTTTTCCGGTAAAGGCAGGTGCAGTACCTGTCATACAATCAGTGACAAACATGCGTTGTTTACTGATCAAAAAATGCATAACACCGGAATTGGTTATAACGAAGCAATGGGAATAAAGCCGGCTAAAGAAAGGGTTGTTCTAGCACCAGGCGTTTTTGTTGATGTCGATACAGCGATTATAGATTCAGTGGGTGAAAAGAAAGCCGCGGATACCGGTTTATACGAAATAACACAAAACCCAGACGACCGCTGGAAGTATAAAACGCCAAGTCTACGCAATGTTAATTTAACTGCGCCTTATATGCACAACGGGTCATTGCAGACATTGAACGATGTTGTCAGTTTTTATAATAAAGGCGGAGTAGCAAACGACCTTTTAGATCCTTTGATCACACCATTAAATCTATCCGATCAAGAACAGAGCGATCTAGTCACTTTTTTACAAGCGTTAACCGGTAGTAATGTGGATACGCTGGTTTCGGATGCGTTTGATGCACCCATTGGAGACCTTACTAATAGCGACCCAAATTGGGCGCACGGAAGAAGTGAATATTAGTGAGTAAAATACTAAAACAATTAAAGATAGTAGGGCTTGTATTGCTTTTGGCGTTAACGCTGCAATCAAATTCTGCAATAGTTTATGCTGGTGAAAAATCTAATGTGGGTGGTGATTTCACACTAACTGATCATAATGGCAAGAAATTTGAGCTGCAGCAATTACGTGGCAAGTTGGTCCTCATTTTCTTTGGCTATACTTTTTGTCCTGATATCTGCCCAACTGAGTTATCTTCATTAGCCAAGGTGTTAAGATCACTTGGAGATGATGCAGAAAAGGTAAGTGCATTATTTATTTCCGTAGATCCAGAACGAGATACCCCCGATAAATTGAAAAATTATGTGCCTTTTTTCAGCCCTAATTTGATTGGGCTTACCGGTAGTGAAAGTGAGATTAGTGCGGTTGCAGATGCTTATCGGGTACAAACCAAAATTCATTCAAAGAAAAAAGACAGTGAGTATTATTTGGTAGATCATTCTGCTAATTTATATGTGCTTGGGGCCGATGGCAAAATGTTAAACATCATACCTTTTGGACTACCAACTGAGCATATTCTGCAGGTGGTAAAAAACGAAATAAATCATCTTAATAAACTATAGTCTTCGAATAGAAGGCTTATATAACTAGTAATACTAAGCAAAACATTACAACAAAACTACACAACATTTTAAATAAGGAGAATCATTCAGATGAAATGTAAAGCAGCAGTAGCGTGGGAACCAAAAAAGCCTTTAGTCATAGAGGAAGTAGAAGTAATGGGGCCAAAAGAGGGAGAGGTTCTTCTTAAAGTAATAGCATCTGGCGTATGTCATACAGACGCATTTACGCTTTCAGGTGATGATCCAGAAGGCTCATTTCCTTGTATTTTAGGGCATGAAGGTGGTTGTGAAGTTGTTGAATTAGGCCCCGGGGTTAAGGACCTGGAGGTAGGTGATCACGTTATTCCACTTTACATCGCTGAGTGTGGTGATTGTGAATACTGTAATTCAACCAAGTCGAATTTATGTCAGACAATTGCTGGCACAATCTGGACAGGTTATATGCCGGATGGCACACGTCGTTTCTCACAAGGTGGCAAAGACATTTTCCATTATATGGGATGTTCAACATTCTCTGAGTACACCGTTGTTCCAGAAATCGCATTAGCAAAAATCAACAAAGCAGCACCGCTTGATAAAGCGTGTTTGTTAGGTTGTGGTGTGACAACAGGAATCGGTGCTGTACTAAATACAGCGAAAGTTGAGCCAGGTTCTACTGTAGCGGTATTTGGTTTAGGTGGCATCGGTCTTTCATGTATTCAAGGTGCAGTAATGGCTGGCGCGACGCGCATTATCGGTATCGATATTAACCCTGATAAATTCGAATTCGCGAAGCAGTTAGGTTGTACTGATTTTGTTAATCCTAAAGATCTTCCTGAAGGTGGTTTTGTTGAGTACATGCAGGACACGTTTAATGGTGGTCCAGATTACTCATTCGAATGTATCGGTAATGTTCATGTAATGCGTGATGCGCTTGAATGTACACACATGGGCTGGGGTAAGTCAGTGGTAATCGGTGTAGCTGGCGCTGGTCAGGTTATTCAAACTCGTCCATTCAACTTGGTTGTTGGTCGTACCTGGATGGGAACGGCATTTGGTGGCGTTAAAGGTAGAACAGAACTTCCGGGTTATGTTGATCGTTATATGGCAGGTGAGATCGAGCTGGATAGTTTGGTTACTCACAAGATGCCATTAGAAGACATCAATAGAGCATTTGATTTAATGCATAGTGGCGAGAGTATTCGTTCTGTTATTGAGTTTTAACTGAATCAATAAAAAAGTGCCTAGCCGAGGTGTAGCCGAGACAATGTTGGAGCACAGCGACGACAGCCCAGAGGGTGAGGTTTTCATTAGATAAAACAAAAAACCTCATAAAAGTAGGGGGGTGTCATTATTATTAATTGGCATCCTCCTATTTGAGTATCAAATACAAAAAAGAAGGAAATAGAATAACTATGTCTATTCAAGAAACTGAAAGCGTAAAAGAGTTTGGCGGATGGCTTAAACGTTACACGCATGAATCATCAAGCTGTAATTGTGAGATGACTTTCTCGGTTTATCTGCCACCTTTAGCAGAAACAGAAAAAGTACCTGCTGTGTACTGGTTATCTGGCCTTACCTGCACTGACGATAACTTTCGTACTAAAGCTGGCGCACAGCGTTACGCATCAGAATTAGGAATTGCATTAATCATTCCGGATACTAGCCCGCGCGGTGATGATGTACCTGATGAAGAAGATCGTTATGATCTTGGAAAAGGTGCTGGTTTTTATGTCAATGCGACACAAGAGCCATGGTCAAAAAACTACCAAATGTATGATTATGTTACCAAAGAACTGGTTGAATTAGCTGAAGAAAACTTCCCGATTATTCCAGGTGTGCGTTCGGTCACAGGGCACTCAATGGGTGGTCATGGTGCGTTGATTTGTGCCTTTAAAAATGCCGGAATGTATAAATCTGCTTCAGCGTTTGCACCCATTTGTAATCCTGTTAATTGCGGTTGGGGTGAAGGTTGTTTCAGCGCTTATCTAGGTGATGATAAAGATAAATGGGAAGACTACGATGCAACGAGTTTAGTCAAACATGGAGCAGAAAAACTCCCAGTGTTAATTGATCATGGATTAGATGATGAGTTTCTTGCTGAGCAACTGCATCCTCAAAATTTGCTCGATGCCTGCGAAGCTGCTGATTTCCCTATCACATTAAGAATGCAAGATGGTTATGATCATAGCTATCATTTTATCTCTACATTCATTGGTGAGCATCTAGCTTTTCATGAAAAACAGTTAAGAAGTTAAATAGTAAACAATACTATTTCTAATATTTTTTATATTTGATTAATCACCACAGTCTTATGGTGATTAATCAGACTGTTATGTTCGCAATCAAAACATAAATTGAATTGTCATTAGCTATAGTCAGTTATGGATATGTCAGTTCTGCATGTTTATACATATTACATGTTTATACATATTAGAAATGTCGATAGGTCAGACTAATAAACACATTTTTAACGAATTTCAGCTTTTGCAAAGGCATAGAAGTAAATGAAAAAGAGAAAAAACATCAAAAGAAGAGGGCGTCCTTTATCTAACGAGGCGTTACTAGACGTTCAAGCTCTTATAAAAGACATGCCTTTGCAGCGTGATTTATTGATTGAGTATCTGCACCTGATTCAAGATAAATATCAGTGTCTTGCCGTAGAACATCTGCATGCACTGGCTACTATCTTAAAAATCAGTCAGACGGAAGTATACGAAGTTGCAAGTTTTTATCACCATTTCGATATCGTCAAAGAAGGTGATCAAAAACCGGCTAGTCTTACCGTTCGGGTTTGTGACTCTGTTAGTTGCGAATTGGCAGGTGCAGAAGAGTTAGTCGCAACTCTGGAATCAGCCATAGGTAAAGAAGTACGTGTGCAACGCGTGCCCTGTGTCGGTCGTTGTGAATCTGCGCCGATTGCTGTTGTGGGAACAAATCCAGTGAGTCAGGCCACTACAGAAAAAGTGATCGATGAAGTTAAAGCGGGGAATACATCTGATTCTGCTCCAGAAAATGCAATTCGTTACGATAATTATGTGAAAGATGGCGGCTATGAATTATATAAAAGAGTGGTTGAAAAAGAGCATCATCACGAAGATATCCTAGCCGCTAAAGATGACTCTAAGTTACGTGGATTGGGTGGTGCAGGATTCCCGGTTGGACGTAAATGGCGCATTGTTAGAGATCAGCCAGCCCCTAGACTCATGGCAGTCAATATCGACGAAGGTGAACCCGGTACATTTAAAGATCGCTATTATTTAGAGCGTGATCCACACCGTTTTTTTGAAGGCATGTTAATCGCTTCTGAAGTCGTAGGAACAGCGGCTATCTATATTTATTTGCGCGATGAATATGCAGGCTTACGAGAATTACTCGAACAAGAATTAGCCGTTATAAAAGAAAAACTTCCAGACGTACCCCCAATCTATTTGCGCAGAGGTGCGGGTGCATATATTTGCGGTGAAGAGTCGGCAATGATCGAATCTATTGAAGGTAAACGAGGCATGCCACGTTTACGTCCACCCTATCTGGCAGAGGTTGGCTTATTTGGTCGTCCGACACTTGAGCACAATATGGAATCGCTTTATTGGGTGCGTGAAATAGTGGAAAAAGGCGCAGACTGGTTTATCTCTCATGGTCGCAATGGTCGTCAAGGTTTGCGCTCTTTTTCAGTGAGTGGACGGGTTAAAAATCCTGGAGTGTACTTGGCACCGGCGGGCATCACCTTGCGCGAATTAGTCGATGAATATTGTGGTGGAATGTTGGATGGGCAGGAACTCTATGGCTACTTCCCAGGTGGTGCATCAGGAGGGATTTTACCCGCAAGTAAAGCAGATATACCGCTTGATTTTGACACCTTGAATGAACACGGTGCTTTTATTGGTTCAGCTGCGCTGATTGTGTTTTCTGATCAAGATTCTGCACGTGAAGTCGCAACTAATGCGATGAATTTTTTCCGTCATGAATCATGTGGTCAGTGTACGCCGTGTCGTGTTGGTACAGAAAAAGCGATGAAACTGATGCAACAGGATGAATGGAATACGGATTTGATGGGTGAATTATCGACGGTGATGATGGATGCATCTATTTGTGGTCTGGGTCAGGCAGCACCAAACCCTATGGATTGTGTGATTAAGTATTTCCCAAATGAAACAAAAAAGGGTTTTGATAAAAAAAGCCCTAAAAGTGGGGGGGTGACATCATGAGTTCTACTTCTAGCCATACAATCACCGAATTCCAGTTAAACGGTAAAACAGTCAGCGCAAACCCAGGTGAAACCATATTGAAAGCGGCGCAACGCCATGGTGTTGAGATACCCCATCTCTGTTACAAAGATGGTCTGGAAGAAGTGGGTAACTGTCGATCCTGCATGGTTGAGATTGAAGGTGAGCGAGTATTAGCTCCATCCTGTTGTCGTTATCCTAGCGCGGATATGAAAGTATCATCAGATAATGATCGAGCTGTAAATGCACAGAAAATGGTATTGGAATTACTCAATGCTGATATGCCAGAAGAACAGTACACACTCAATAACGAACTTCAACAGTGGTCGCAAAAACTTTCCGTTCAACCTTCTCGTTTTGAATCACGAGCCAAAGTTGAATATGATTTTTCACACCCGGCTATTGGTGTAAACCTTGATGCCTGTATTCACTGTACGCGTTGCTTGCGTGCGTGTCGTGATGTCCAGGTCAATGATGTTATTGGCTTGGCAAAACGCGGTGGCGAAACCAAAATTGTCTTCGATGTAGACGATGCGATGGGTGAGAGTACCTGTGTCGGCTGTGGCGAATGTGTGCAAGCCTGTCCGACAGGTGCGTTAATGCCTGCTAATGGCGTCGGTATGATTGTGCCAGATAAGAAAGTCGATTCGGTTTGTCCCTATTGTGGTGTTGGCTGTTTGCTGACTTACAATGTTAAAGACAATAAAATCCTACATGTCGAAGGACGAAATGGCCCCGCTAATGAAGGGCGTTTGTGTGTAAAAGGTCGTTATGGCTTTGATTATATTCACAGTCCGGAACGCCTTACTGTTCCTTTAATTCGTCGTGATGATGTGCCAAAAACAGACTTACTGGATTTTGATCCAAGCAAGCCTTTAGATATTTTCCGCGAAGCAACGTGGGATGAAGCACTCGATTTTGCCGCAGATGGTTTAAAGAAAATCATCGAGAAAGACGGGAAATATGCACTCGCAGGATTAGGTTCTGCTAAAGGTAGTAACGAAGAAGCATATATCTTCCAAAAGCTCATTCGTACCGGCTTCCAAACCAACAACGTCGATCATTGTACGCGCCTTTGTCATGCATCTTCAGTGACTGCAATGCTGGAAGGTTTTGGTTCGGGTGCGGTTTCAAACCCAATGGCTGATGTGACTAAATCTGATGTGATTATTATTATCGGCGCCAATCCGACCGTTAATCATCCGGTGGGTGCGACGTGGATGAAGAATGCCATTAAGAATGGTACGAAGTTGATCTTAATGGATCCTCGTGGTTCAGATATGAAGCGACACGCGGCTCAGCATGTGCAATTCAAACCATCATCAGATGTAGCATTACTCAATGCGATGATGCATGTGATTGTCAATGAAGGGCTGACCGATAAAGAATTTATAGAAACCCGTACGGAAGATTTCTTAAAACTAAAAGAACATCTACAGGATTATTCGCCTGAAGACATGTCGTCTATTTGCGGTGTCAGTGCAGAACAAATTCGTGATGTTGCACGTATGTATGCAACCGCAAACAATGCCATGATTTTATGGGGTATGGGCATCTCACAACATGTACATGGCACCGACAATGCACGATGTTTGATTTCACTGTGTATGATTACAGGGCAAATTGGTCGTGATGGCACTGGCTTGCATCCCTTACGTGGACAGAATAATGTGCAGGGTGCATCAGATGTTGGTTTGATTCCGATGGTATTCCCTGACTATCAACCAGTGACACTCGAAAAGAATCAAGATCGATTTAGAAAACTCTGGAATGTGGAATCGCTCGATGACAAACCAGGTATAACCACTGTCGAGATGATGAATGCTGCATACGATGGAGCCATCAAAGGTATGTATGTAGAAGGTGAGAACCCAGCCATGTCTGATCCAGATGTATTACATGCGCGTGAGGCAATGGCAAAATTAGAACATTTTGTGGTGCAAGATTTGTTCCTTACAGAAACGGCATTCTATGCGGACGTTGTGCTTCCCGCTGCGGCAAACCCAGAAAAAACAGGGACTTATAGTAACTCTGATCGTGCTGTACAAATGGGACGTCAGGCTATTACTCCTCCTGGTGATGCAAAACAGGACTGGTGGATTATTCAGGAAGTTGCGAAACGCTTAGGTCTGGATTGGAACTACCAGGGACCTAAAGATATTTTCAATGAAATGCGACAGGCAATGGATTCTATTGCAGGCATTACCTGGGAGCGTTTAGAAAACGAAAGTGTGACTTATCCATGTGAGAACGAAGGAGATGCTGGCGAGCCAGTCATATTCAAGAATGATTTCCCAACAGCCAGCGGAAGAGTGAAACTAGTTCCTGCGGATATCGTTCCTCCAGATGAGCAACCTGATGAAGAATACCCCTTTGTACTTATCACAGGTCGACAATTAGAACATTGGCATACGGGCAGTATGACTCGTCGGGCAACGGTATTGGATACTTTGGAACCAGAACCATGGATCTCGGTGAATATGCGTGATGCCTTGAAATTAGGTTTAGATGACGGCGATATGCTCAAGCTCGAAACCAGACGTGGAGAGCTTCAAGCGAAAATCAAGATTACCGATAATTCTCCGGTAGGAACAGTATTTATGCCATTTTGTTATTTTGAAGCGGCAGCCAATGTACTGACAAATGCAGCATTAGATCCAGCAGCTAAAATTGCAGAAGTGAAGTATTGTGCGGTGAAATTATCGGCAGTTAACTAAAAAAAGTGCCCTAAAGTAGGGGGGTGTGTTATTTAATCGTATTTAACGCATTGATAACTATGAATTTAAAATACAATTAAAAACGCAATAAAAAACCTATCTAAATAGATAGGTTTTTTTCATATTTGATAATTGAAGACGGAATTTCTCTAATCACATAATGTTTCATATTGGCAATAAATAAATACATCGGGGTGTGATTATATTCATTCAAAAAATGTTAATTAGAGAAACTCCGAAGCTAGTTTGAGATTTAAAAAATCATTCCCAATGCACCCGATAACCATAGTGCAACAACGATTATTACAGTACCGCTAATCATTGCGGTCATAAATACCATTGAGTTGTTTCCACCTTCTTTATTCGACATTTCTACTCCTCCTCTGTTATTAATTAATCTAAATTAAGTCGTTTAGATATTTTGCTAATGTGTTTTATGTAGATCTAACAATTCAATTAAGTTGGTCCTTACGGTTCTGTCGCCATTGACTAGATAACGTCTTAGAGCACTTGCACCCTCAATCATAAATAACTGTTCTGTTTTATCTTTTTGCGGTTCTGATAAACGCTTTATACTTTTATTCACTTCATCGTCATTTTCGTCAAAATGGGCTGATAGCATCTTATGCAGTAATACTTTAGAGTTCTCGGTATTTAAATCATCGTAAGAAGCTATGTACCGAATGGCTCCATAGATATAACATTGTATTAACTGACCGGTCTTGGCTTTGTTTTTTGATTCTATAGCTTTCTCCTGGCCCTTTAGTGCCAAGGAAATAAAAGGATCTAAAGCGAGTGCTGAATGATCCAGTTGAGCGGTTGTGTTTTTTAAAGGCCAGATCATAATTTGCTCTTTTAATCAGTAATCGTCTATAACGACAGAATTTAACTGTTTGTTTTGGATGTCACCTAATTTAGGTAATAAGTCATAGGCGATAATGTTTTGCCCGGAAAAACTTTTACGTGTTCGTATCAAGTCAAACCATCGTTTAATATTGCTATGTTTATCGATGAAATCAGCTTGGCTGGCTTCATATAAAAGATGGATATAGGCTGACCAATGAATATCGGCAAACGAATATTTCCCAATGATATATTCGTTATTTGCTAGTTCATTATCTAAAGCTACTAATGGTGCTGATAATGCAGCAAGAGCCTGTTGAATAACATTTTCGTCAGGGCCGATATTACTCAATGGGGCCAGTACTACTTGTTGAACGATGGCATCAACATGTGGTCCAACATCTGAACAAGCGATGTCCGACCAGTAATTTTGTTTAGCTAAAAGTCCAACATTATTCGGAGGTAATCTTGTTCCTAAACCCCGGGCTTCTATATAACTCATGATTCCTAAAGCACCGGAAACATAGTAATCAGCTTCTTTTAGGATAGGTAACATATCAAACGGTGATAGCTGATTGTATTCATCGTTTTTGACGTTTGAATCAAGAATATCCAGTACTGCAGAATCAGTTTCTAAACCCATTTCTACAGCGGTGATTAAACATTTAATAGTGTCAGCATGCCCCGGAAAACCGAGCAACTGCAAGACGTATTGGGTCTTTTTCATATCTCCAGCAGAGCCATAACTGACATCAGAATTTTCAGCTGCTCTACCAAATGCAAATAACTCACTCATTTGATAACTCTCTTTTCTTTTTTAATAAAATATTTGATATTTACTTATCTACCCTTTGTATTTCTAATAATTTACGTTTATTTAATTGTTGTATTAGGCAACATTTTTGAAGTCTTTCACTTTGATCTCTTCATCAGAAGGTAAAACCTGGTAGGAAGGTTTGCTCTGCATTTTCTCAAACCATTGTTTGAGAGAAGGGTGCTTATCTATCAAATCCTGTTGATTGGTAATGGAACAAAAGTGTAGATAAGGTACCCAATGAACTTCTGCAAAGGTGTAGTCATTCGCAAAATGGTTTTTATCGCTTAGGTGTTTATCAGCAATTTCAAAAGCGTGATTAATTTTATCCTTGGCCATTGTGATTTTTTCCTGATCTTCAACATAAGACGTGTCATGCATCGGATTGATAAAACGCTCTTCAATCAGGGTGTTTATATGGGGTAATAGCTTTTCTGTTCCTACTTCAATCCAGTAATTTTGTTGCCCCAGATTGGCTGCTTTTTTTGGCGTTAGTGATTGACCACTTCCCTTGATATCAATATAAGGTAGAACCGCAGCTACACCTGAAACCACCAGTGAATCATCAATTAGACTGGGTATTTTTCCAAATGGTGAGATACTTAGGTACGCATCTTTATTCTGATCTTGTTCAACAAGATCCAATAAAGCTAATTCGATATCTAGTTTCTTTTCAGCTGCAAGGTAAAGACATTTACACGTATCAATATGCCCAGGGAAACCTTTTAACTGTAGTTTTTTGATTACTTTCTTTTTTCTAGAAAAAAAACCCATAATTTACATCCTTACTTTTTTAATCACTCAGTTTCATATACTCAAGTTTTCATGCTACTCATTTATATAGAATTAATCATTAAACCATTTAAATGGAGCTTCACCTGCTATCTTTAAATAAAGTGTGACGTTAATGACAAGAGCTACAAGTAGTACTACAGCTCCCAATAAGGCAAATAAAGGGTCTGAGTGTTTATCAGTTAATCCAACTGCGTTCATACCAAAAAATACTACGACAGAAAAAATTGCCATTGCGGCGATTGCTTTTAATGAAGCCATTTTTAATCTCCTTAAGGTGTATAAGTTATCTATGAATGTAAGTTTCTATCTAGAGTCACATTCGTTATTACAAGGATGTTAGTTTCTGCCCCCAGGCATACTGCTAGCGTCCAGAAATTTATCAAAGTGAACATCATCTTTATCCATACCTGCTGCTGTAAAAATTTCAATCGCAGCATCAATCATGGGAGGAGGACCACATAGGTAGCCTTGACTTTTTGCCATATTCACTTTGTTTGTGTCGATATATGTTTGTTTTAAATGGTCAGTGACGAAGCCACGTGCACCTTCCCAGCCGGAATCTTCGGGCTCTTCTGACAGAACTGGAATGAATTCGAATTTTCCTTTCCAGTTACTTTTTAGTTGTTCCATTGTATCCAGACAGTAGAGGTCTTTTTGGCTACGTGCGCCAAATAAATACAGTACTTCTCGTCTACAGTTATTATCACGAGCATGTTCTAATAATGCTTTGATGGGAGCCATTCCACTTCCACCTGCTACACAGACAATGGGGGATTGACCAGGGCGTAAATAAAATGATCCATAGGGTCCGGTTATATCTACAGATTCTCCAACGCGATCATCAGCGAAAAGCCACTCTGTGAACTCTCCATCTGGAACTCGTCTTACAAAAAAGCTGACTTCACGATCATTCTCCTTGGTTGGAGATTTAGCGAATGAATAGGATCTAGGTTGATCGATATTACTTACAGATATTTCAGCGTATTGTCCTGCCAGGGCATTCCGTGGAATATCTTCATCGGCTTTAATAACCAGCTCCACAATATCGTGAGTCAAGGCATTCATACTATGAATCAACCCTTTATGAGAGCTAATGTTCAGGCTTTGTTCTGAATCTTCTAATAGGTTTACTTCAATCTGAACATCACTTTGTAATTCTGACTGGCAAGCGAGAATCATTCCCGCTTGCAAGTCTTCCTGTGATAGCACGTAGGAAAAATCGGATAGTTCTTTGATTTGACCTGATTTAAGTTTGCATTTACACGTACCACAACTCCCCACTCTACAGTCATGAGGCCATTGCACTCCAGAACCTAATGCAGACTTAAGAAGATTATCTCCAGCGGTCACTGTAAAAGTTTTACCGGATACTCCTATTTCCGCATTCCAGTCCTGTTTTTTCTGTTTTTTAAAGATTCCAAACATCAATGTCGTCCTATTTTGTAAGGGAGAATGTTGTAGTCATATCAGGCATTAATATGAATATCTCTCAATGCGTTGCTCTGTATATCTGATGCCGTTGGCAATACATCGTATGCTTTGATATTTTCCTTGCTTGTGCTCGGGTGTGCTTTGATTAGTCCCCACCAAGCGTTAACGGCAGGTCTGGAGGAAAGAATATCTCCAGCATTGGCTATTTCACAGCCTTGTGCCAGCGCCGCCCAATGGCTGTCGGCTAAACTAAATGCGCCACAAATATATTCTCCGCGTAACGCCGTATCTTTATTGTTTAAATGAGATTCCAGGACATCAAACCATGCAGCCACCTTGTCTTTATTTTCCTCACCTGCTAGCAAGTTTTGAACATCAGGTTGGGCTAATTCAGATGCGATATGAATCATTTTGTACATAATGGTTCGAATAGTTGCGTTACGAGGGACTAAGGATGGACCAAAGCCCTTGTCATCTAAAAATGACATCATGGCATTTGTTCCGAATACGACAAAGTCAACGTCTCTTAATACAGGATATGAACCATGTGGAGAAATATCTGCAGCGGCAGCAGCATCTCCTTCACCGTTTTCTCCTATAAAATGTGCATCTATATCAATGCCTTTTTCAGCTGCAGTAAATAAACATTTAGCTGTATTTAGACAGGCAGGATTTCCATATAGTTTCATCTTGTCTTGTAAGTGATCACCTAGCATATATCCTCCTATGATCGATTCTTTTCGAAGCTTCCGTGTTCTCTCTGATATTGGTGATAAAAAAAGATCTCCAATTAACAGCCTAACTTTCGTCTTCGTGGATTTGTAAAGCACCTGAGGGGCATGATGCAACGGTGGTTCGAATTTGGCTTTCTTCACCGGCATCAAGGTTTATTTTAAATTGTCCGTCTTCAACCTTAAAAACATCAGGGCTACCCTGAACGCATTTACCAGCGTGAATACATGTGGATTCATCCCAAGTTACTTTCATTTTCTAGCTCCTTTACAAATTTGTTAGTTACTCAAATACTTAATTAAACATCTAGACTAAACGCCTACGATGTCACCCTTCATGGAGTACAAAATAGCAAGTACTTCATCGTGTTCTTTATCACCAATACCATTTGATTTAAGCGCTTTTAATACATCATCAACCACACCATTAAATTCCTGGTCGTTGATATTCATACCTGTATGGGCTGTCAACATGTCATCACCGGTGTAATTTTCAGATCCTCCAGTGCCTGCACCAAAGAAATCGCGAACTTGTTTTTTTACATGCTCTGGATCAGATTTAGCATATCGATTTTGAACTAGCGGGTTAGAAGTATGGTTACCCCAGATATCCTCGGTAATCGCTGCAATTCCTTCTGCGCCACCTAATCTTTCATATAAACTGGCTTCACTCATTGTTATTTCCTCTCTTGGTTGTTTTGGGTTAACCCCGCATCTTTGTTAGATGCGGGAATACTGCTTTAATGAGCACTTTTTTGTGCTGTTAATTAGTACTAAAGTTTATGCATAACCTACTTGCTTATTGATGCGGTCAGCTATTTTGCGCTCACCTTCTGAGGCAAATTCCTCATCCCATTTTGCAAGTTCCTTCTTGTAATAAGCATGATAAAGAGGCGGAGCTAAAGCGAGTGCGAATAGAGTAAAGTAACCCCATCCAACATTGGGTGCTCCAACCTCATCAAGCTCCCAGAAGTGTGTTTCACCGCGGTCGTGATGATCTGCCTGTCTACCAATTTCAATAAAGAACCAGCTGGTAAATGCAGTAGAGTTATCCCATGAATGGCGGTAATCGATAGGCTGACCTTTTTCACGAATCAGACCGTAGTGTTCCATATAGTTAAGTGCTTCTAATTCAAAGTTAGAAATGAACCAGACTATGGCTAGACAGCCAATTCCTATCCATCCACCAGCGAACCAGAATAAGAAAATAGTCGGTAAGCTCATGGCATAACCGCGTAACCAGCGATTTTCCCAAGTGAAGAAAGATTTACCAGAACGAGCTAGACGTTGCTGTTCCATGCGGTACAGGAATTTAGATTGTCCGATTCCAGCGAGTGGGTAATGTTGAAATAAGCTGCGACCACGAGGTGAGGTTGCAGGGTCATCTTCATGTGCTAACTCAAGATGGTGATTGTAAACATGCGCATAACTGAAATGAGCTTTACCACTTAACGCCATCATCCAGCGAGATATAGCGAAGGTATAACCTTTGGTATGGCTGAGTTCATGTCCGTAAATAATACCGATACCTGCAAAAATACCCGAAGAGATCGTTGCTCCGATAAGGTCTAGACCTGATATACCTGCTTGATAAGGTAAAATGCCAAATAATGTATGGTGATATCCAGCACTTAGTGGTGCTCCAGACACATACATATTGATACGCCATGCTAATGCAACTTGAAGTAAAACAAATACACCAAGCATTGTGTACATAACTGCATTTTGTAGCCAGGCTATACCATTGGTTTCACCATTTTCATCGAATCCTGCGCCATCTGTTTGATAATGCATTAGGGTGTCTATTAGAATGCCGACGCCAAGAAGTAGCACACCTAACCAGGAGAACATTCCTCCAATAAGTACGCCGATCATTGAGACTATGATCAATAATGGGGCAAACCAATATCGAGCGTTGATTAAAATTTTGTTCATCAAGACTTCCTCCAATAGATAGTTTTAGTGATACCTTTTCGATAGACTTAAGTTATTTACTTTAGGTTTAGCTAGCGACGTTTTAACGGCTAGTAAGTCACATCGAGCTTAGATTAGGACACAACTTTTTGTGTCTAACTACATGCTATATTTTCAACTGGAGGAAGGTAATACGTAGAAATACGTGAATTATTTATTTGTGAAATTGATACTAAAAATAAGGATTATTGGCTTGGGTGAGAAACGCTAATTAGGCGTCTGAATCTACTAAAATACTAATACGAACGACATCTGAAAGTGAGCCAGCATCGAGTTTGTGCATTAAACTGGAACGATGCAGTTCAACGGTACGAAAACTAATGAAGAGAGCATCGGCAATTTGTTTATTGCGTTTTCCTTCAACCATACCTTGCATTACCTGGCGTTCTCGCTTTGTTAACGTCAACATTTTTTGCGCTGCTTGCATACGCCATTCAATATCTTTTTGGCGTTCTTTTTCACCATTTAAACACTGATGAATTCGACGCAGTAATTCTTCGCTGTCAAAAGGTTTTTCGATAAAGTCAGTTGCACCACCTTTCATCGCTCGGACGGCAGTAGGGATGTCAGCATGACCTGTAAGAACTATTACTGGAATATCGAAACTCTGTTCATGAAGAATTTTCTGTAACTCAAGTCCACTCATATCTGGCATGCAGACATCAAGTAGTAAACATCCGGGGCCGATTTCAGAGAGCTGATCGAGAAATGCCTGAGCATTTTCAAAGCTTCTGGATTGTAATCCATCAGACTTCGTTAATAAGCTTAAGGCTTTACGAACTGGCTCCTCGTCATCGACGATGTAAACGGTTTGTTCAATGGACATTGCTCATCTCTTCTTTCATATGTGCTTCCAATTTAAAACAAAATGTAGTGCCGCCTTGCGTATTTCTTTCGGCAACTATTTTGCCCCCATGCGCATCGATGATAGATCGGGTAATTGCTAGTCCCATACCCATTCCATCTTTTTTGGTGGTAAAAAATGGCTCAAAAATTTTCTTTTGATGGACTTGATCAATTCCCGGACCACTGTCTATTATTTCTATTTCCACCATGTTTTTTTCGGGCATTGATGTTTGAATGATGAGCTTTCTCTTAGGTTGCTCAATTTGTTGCATGGCTTCAATGGCATTATGCACAAGATTAAGCACTACTTGTTCAATCAGAAGTCTGTCTCCCACTATGTATGGTAAAGGTTTGAATAACTCTAATTTAACCGGAATATTATGCCAGCGAGCTTCTACTTCTACTAAATGGACAACATTTTTAACCAGCTGATTCATGCTGATCTGAGTTTGTTTAATTTCTTCATTTCTTACAAAATTTCGTAATCTAACGACAATTTCTCTAGCACGTTTTGCTTGTTGACTGATGTAAGTAATGGCTTCAAGAATCTCGTCCTGATTTCCTGTTTTCGCCTTAATCATTTTTTCACAACCTGTGCTTAGACCTGCGATTGCGGTTAATGGTTGAGCTAATTCATGGGCTATCTGGCTACTCATTTCGCCGATTGTTGTTACTCTTGATACATGAGCGAGTTCCATCATTTGTTTTTTATCGTATTCTTCAGATTTTTTTCGTTCAGTGATATCTGTGAAAACGCCAAGACAACCTATATATCCTTCGTCTGGGTCAAAAATTCTTTTTGGAGAGGTTAATGTATAAAATTTCTCATTGTGTTTAGTAACCCAGGCTGTTTCGAATCGTTGAATTTCACTCGATTTGGTTGGATTCGACATATTTTGTTGCATCATCTCTTTATCGTTGTCGTGCACAAAATCCAACAACGACTTACCTATGACTTCCTTGTTGTTATATCCAAACATTGAACAAAAACTATCATTTACATATGTAATCTTATGTTCATTATCAGTCAGCGCTAATGCTTCACTCATTGTTTGAACCAGTTCACGGTATCGTCTTTCACTGAATCTTAGAGCAGATTCGGCCTCATTGCGTCGTAATTCAGCTTCTACTCTGTCGGTAATGTCCTGAATGATAACTGTAGCGCCTAACTGTCCTGAACGATCAACCAAAGAGGAGGCGATAACTTCTATATGTCGAACGGTACCGACTGTTTCACTAATATCAAATACTTCGGGTGAACGCTGTGTAGAAGGTGCAACACATTTGGCAATGATATTATGGAATGCGACGCGTTCAGATTCAGGAAACATATCAATGAGTGATGTCCCTATCGCATCGCGTTCCGAAAGCTTAAGAATCTGTCCAGCGCGGCGATTAAGTGCCAGAATTGAACCTTGTATATTGATATTAACGACACCAATGGGTGCATGATCGAGTAGACGATCTAAATATTGTTTAACACGAGGTTTATCCGGATAGCTGCTACCCATTCTTTTTTGTGATGCGGCTATAGTGCCACGATAAGCGCGGCGTTTTTGAGCACGTAAAACCATTTCAGAGAGTGTAACGGGAAGTTTTTCAAATGAATCAGTGGCTAATATTAAGACATCACTTCCAAGAAAAGGAGAAAACTGCAGCGCATTTTTAAGTTGTTGATTTTTATTTGGTTCTGTCAGAATAAGTAGGGGAATATTTTTATCCAGAGAATGAATTCGTTGAGCTATTCTAACGGGCTCTTTATGTTCGACCCCCAATACTAAAGCATCAATATTACTCGTCTTTTCTTTCAGCATTTGAAAAAGCATTTCGGTGTTAGCCGCTTCTTCAAAATTAAAATCAGTATCAACCTGATTAAATAATAAGTTTCTGACCTTTAAATCAACATTTAATAAAACGATATGACTTTTTTTAAGCGTTTGATTTTTTGAATCTTTATATGCTGATAAATAAGCTGTTTTCAATAGTTTTTCGGAGCCCACTTTATGCTCCTAATATTGGCTGGCCAAGTAAAGTTCTTCCCGTCCAGATTCTCAGCATATCGGTTGTCGGAGCCATCACATGTGATGCTCTGGCATCGCGTAAAAGCTGATGTAATTTAGAACCGTTTCGATAAGCCATACCACCAGTTAGTGTCATCACTTCATTCACAATAGTAACAGCGCATTCTGCAACTTCTGCTTTAGTCGTAAATACAGCAGGTAGGGAATCTGGATCACCAGAGTCAAAGCTGGCGGCTGCATGATAAGCAAGTCTTCGAGTACGTTCTAGATTTCCCCAAAGTGTTCCCAATCTATGTTGTAACACAGTAAATTGAGAAAGATTGGAGCCCGTTGCAGAATAATTTCGTTTGATTAAATGTTCTCTGGCTATTTCGATCGCACTGCTGGCAATTCCTAGATACGCACCAGACATTGCCATCAAAAAGTAGGGCGCTACTACCTGAAATACATACCAAATTTGATCACCTTCTTCACCCAGTAAATCACTTTTAGGTACAAGAACATCATTGAGATCTAATGAGCGGGATGAGTTACCACGCATACCCAGTCCGTCCCAGGCTTCCCCCCATTTCAAACCTTTCGCATCATCACTAACAACAATGCAGGAAAATTGTCCTATGGGTGCATCGGGTTCTGCGGCTACTGTAGAAATCACATAAGAATCTGCATGGCTACCATTGGTAACGAAGGTCTTATTGCCATTAATTTTATACTGATCGTTTGAAGTAGCTTCGAGCTTAGTATCAGGAATGTAAAAGTGAGAACCAGATCCTGATTCACTTAACGATAATGTTGTCAGGTGTTTTCCTTGAACAATGGGTGTTAGGTATCTATCGATTTGATCGGGGGTCGCTTTAGCTGATAACACTGCTGACCCTACACAATGCATGCCAAAGCACATAGCGGTAGATGCACATTCTTGACCGAGAATTTCACTGACTCGGAGTATTCCAAAAGAACCCTGGCCAAGCCCTCCAAATTCTTCAGGAATAGTCAAGCCACCTAAAGAAGCAGATTGCAATGCTCGTATACTTTCTTCGGGCCAAAAACCTTCTCGATCTATCTCTTCTGCATTAGGAGCAACGATAGAATGAGCTATATCTTGAACAGATTCGAGGATTACCTCAAGTTCAAGTGGATATCTCTTCAAGGGCACAGAATTGGTTTTCGGTGATTCCATATTACTCCTCAATAATAGAAAAACTGGTCCTTACTTATGTTTAAAATTGTAGGTCTAACGTTATTTAAAAATTATTATTATTTTGAAAAAAGTATAGAAGGTATTTTAATTATCATGCGATCTAAGTTGAAAATAGATCAAATTACTCAAAACAAGTTATAGCATAAAAGCCTGAGAATTCTTTTACGTACTTCTACGTATTTACCAACATCCTGCAATAAATATAGCATGATAAGAATAGCAATGAACATTCATTCTATTTATGTTTCTTACCAACTAAACAGGATCTAGTGCAGAAAAAGCCTGAGTTATTAGCAGAATTAAAAATATTTAATTATCTAAAAAAATAGATATACAAGCGCAAAAAATAATTCTGTGTATGTGTCATTTAAGCAATCTACGCCAAAAATGTAATCTTAAAAAATAGAGCAGAGCAGTTAATCGTAAATTGATTAATGAGAAATGCCCTTAAGATTTTTTAATTCAGGAGGAGAAGAAATGAACCTAATAAATAAACGCACACTTGTTGTTTTCACAGTACTAAGTTCTACATCTATATTTGCAGGACCCTATGGATATGATCTCCATAATACCCTGGCTCCAGCCGCAGCAGGTATGGCGGGAACAAGTATCGCCAAGTCCCCCGATACTGTATCCGCAGTCTTTGGTAACCCAGCTACTTTGGCTGACTACGAAGGCACACAATTTACCTTTGGTGCCACTTTTTACATGCCAGAAGTGGACTTAACCCATGATGGCAGTGTGACGGGAACCGCTTTCAATGAAGCAAAATCAGGTACTGATATATTTCCAGTTCCACAAATAGCAGTAACACAGGATTTACGCGGCCTTAATATTCCAGCGACCATTGGGTTAGGACTGACTGCAACCTCTGGTATTGGTGCTGAATTCAGGAAAACGCCTGGATCTCTTGGCGCGGGTGCTGAATTTATCATTTTCGGTGTTAACGCAGGACTCGGCTACGAAATTACTGATAATTTATCTGTGGGTGGTGCAGCAACAATTAGTTTTGCACAAATGGATCTGGGACTGTCTTCGACCGGAGCGCAAACCCATGATTTAGGACTTCGTGCAACATTAGGTGCGACCTATGATATAGGCAAAACCACGATTGGTGCATTCTACCAAACTAAACAAGATCATAAATTCGACAGTCTGGTGGAGGTAACGCCCGGGGTATACGACGATACTCGAATTTCTCAACCCGCTAACTTCGGTATAGGTATTTCGAATGAAAGTTTGATGGATGGTAATCTGTTATTGTCTGCAGATTTTATCTACAAGCAATGGGACGATGCGGACTTCTGGCAGGATATTTACGAAAACCAAAAAGTCTATTCACTGGGTGCTCAACTTACTAAAGGCAATTGGAAATACCGCTTAGGTTATGGCTATGCTGATGATCCAACTAAGGAGAATGTGACAGCAGGTATTGGTTCTTTAGGGTCAGTTGTAACCAATCAATTCGGTCAAATCCCTGTAAGTCAGGGGGTGGTTGAATACCTTCAGGCTGCTGAAGCAGAAGTTATTTACAAGCATCGTCTAACTGCAGGTTTAGGTTATCAAAATATGCTTGGTGTCAAAGGATTAGATTTAGATGCTCATGTTGGTTATCAGTTTGAAGAATCAAGAGAGTACGGTACTGGCTCATTAGCAGGTGGAGGACATACCCGAGCTGATGTGAGTTCATGGCACACAGGTTTTGGCTTAACCTGGAAATTCTAACAGTTAACTATTTTGTGAAAACGAATGGCTGGATGAAAATAACATTCAGTCATTTTTTTGGTTAAAAAATCAGATTCATAGAACCTTGATTTATGAAACATTTAGAGAAGAATTAGTGTGAAATGACTCAAGTAATATTACATGCTGGAGAAGAATATATATCGGAGGACCTCGATTATTATTTCTCTACAGAACGAGATAAAAATAATCAAATTCGACCGGATACAACAGTCGTCAGCATGCTTCCAGTTTTTGGAGATATCGAAGGTAACTTTGATAATTTAAACGCTGGAACAATCAGTAATTTCTTTTATCCTCAGCTTCCAAATCAATTAGATCGAATCTATTTAGGCATCAGTGTTTCTCTGTTTTCAAACCAGTGGGGAGCCTCCTTATTAATCGAACTTTTGAAATTAGTAAAACCGGGTGGGGTCATTATTCTTCCGGTTTACCCCGAAACTCAAGCCGCAGAGAAAGGATATTGGTCTAGAAGTTTTCTGGAGAATATTTTCCTTAGTCGTTCGAGCTGGAAAGGTATGAGCAATGTAAATGCCGAAAATGATGGTGTGATGTCATTGCGTGTAGGAAAAAAGTGGCCTGAACCTCGTCCTAGTTCGATTGAATGGTTTTATCGGGAAAGAAGCAACCTATTGCTTAATAGTATCCAATATAGTCATATTGACTCTCCAATTAAGAATCAGATAAAAGACACCCTTAATAGTCTGTGCCATTTAATATGGGAAGAGTATCAATCTAGCGCCATTGTTGAACGTATCATTCAGGATAATTGCAACACCAAGAAGCCTATGGATATCATGCATATTGGTGCTGATTACGGCTTATTAATCAATGATTTGATGTTAACTCCTCAATTAATGGTAGAACAAGGCACCAGTTGTCATATAGGTTCTACAATACCAATGTTAATCGAGAATATTGGTCGTTATTTTGATCCGATAACGAAAGGTAGTCATGAGGTAAATCAAGGTCCCATTAATGAAGTGAGTTTGGTAGATTCTCAGGATGTCATTATTTTGAGAGATCTACTTTGTCAAAGAGATATTGGTGCTTTTGAATCGTTACTGAAACAGGCATGGACACATTTAAATACGAATGGCTTGCTGATTTTATTTGATGATCTGTCAAATGATCATCGTACTCTTGAAGTAGTCGATAGACTACTAAGTGAAATAGGGGAGGTTAGCTATTATTCAACGATTGTAGCGAGTAAGATCGAGCCTGATGTCACGATAAGTCAATATTCCCTGGCGATTGAAGAGGCGTTACGTCAGGAAGCAAAAAATAAAGATAAGGTTTATCGTGTCCTACAAAAACAGAATTACTGAATCTATTTTATTAGTGCGATTATCTAACTGACACAACTCTCTGCATCTTTCTTTTTAAACTCATTTAACAGATGAGTATATTTACCTTCTTCCTTGTCTATTTCAACAATGTACTTATTGATATTACTCTCTGGATTTTTTTGGTCTGCCTGAAATTTCTCCAAAACATCTGCTGTACTATTTAAAAAGATAACGGTGGAAGCGAAACTCATACCAAGTCGAAAATCGAAGTTTTTATATTCAGCCGTATTCGGGTTAAAATTAGGGATGCTTTTTCGCATGTCTTCAAAGTGTTCGGCATAGCTTAAAAGCCGCTTTTTAGAATACCCCTGCAAAGAATAATCAACCACCATCGCACGTAATACATCAGACATTTTGAAGCGTGCGACAGTATAAGCCTCAAGTTGGTGCTGTAATTTCTCTTTTAAACTCTGGATCGTGGGATCTGATTTTGTGTTCGTTTTTTCAGAACAGGTAATCGTATCTTTCATACTTGGCATACTATCTGCCCACGAAGAATTAACACCAAAACTCAGGCCGAGTAACAATAGAGAAATTGCTTTAAAAAAGAAGTGTTTCATAAATAGCCTTTAGTGTTTGGTGAACATTTAGTATAAATTTTTTCTAAATCCATTAGAAAAAACAGCCTAAAAGTAGGGGGGTGACCAATACTTAAAATAATTAGTTTAAATTTTATCTAATCGAGGAGTTTCCTCATATACGTAGTATTACTTGTATGTTGAAAATAGATATTTTGAAATTGATAAAAAGAAACAGAATTAAAGATCTAATTGTTTTAATTTTTTCAAAACAAAAGGTAGCCGACAAAGTTTTATTTCGTCTATCCAGAGGAAAGGCGAAGCCGCATAAATATCATTCAAAAGTAGGGGGGTGACTTAATTTTCTGATCAAATATAAGACTTCAATACCTTGGCTTTACTTCGGCCTTCTCATAATTAGAAAAATGAGCATGGCCAAAGCAAAGAAGTTATTAAACAAAACCGAAGATTGATTGTGTTGGTAGTTATTGCCTAATGAGACAGCTCTTTTCCATTCAAGCTAACCGAGCCCTTAACGTCTTGTTTCGTAAGCAATATATCTAATACAGGACAGTGGCTTTCTACCATTTTTATTAAACCCGCAATTTCTTCATCACTGGCATCGCTTTCGAGTCGTGTTTCAAATTTTATGTTTTTAAAACCTGGCGGGATATTTTCGCCCATGCCAAATAGACCTTGTAAATCAAGGTAACCCTTTACATCCACTTCGACAGTTTTTAACTCAATACCCATTACCGCAGCATAGGCTGAATACATGATTTCCTGACACGAGCCTAAGGCAACTAGTACGATTTCGACAGGGCTATATGAGCTATCTTTACCACCGAGTGTGGGTGGCTCATCAATATACATCGGAGGGAAATCTCTCACAGTTGCAGAGCATCTGACATTTTCTTCGAGCTTTGTATTGGCTCTAAAAAGTACATTGGCCTCAGCGGGATTTGCCGTTAAGTGTTCGATGGTTTTGGTTAACGATTCTTTTAGTGTAGCTTGTGACATGGGTTTTCCTCCTTTGGCTCAATATGGCTTGAATGCCATTTGAGTTGTTACTCAAGCTGAGTATAAGGAGCTGTGTAAAATTAGATATTCGCAGAATTACGAGTGTTATTAGTAGTATTACGGTGCTGGAGGTCAATGCGACAAACTGTCCCAGCTTATTTTTTAGCTACTCTAGGCTTAGATTTAAGGAGGATATTTGTTGGGCTAATTTGACGACAGATTTTGATTTCATTTTTCGTAGAATATTGGCTCGATGGGCTTCGATAGTTCTCGGGCTTACATCCATTTTTCGGGCAACCACTTTATTCGCATGCCCATGGATAAGATAATTCAGCGTTTCTTTTTCCCTTGGTGTCAGACCCGATAAGTTATTTTCTAACTGATCTCTATTTACATCATTGCTACGTACTACTTCATCCTGACTCAATGCCTGTTGGATGCGTTCCAGCATTTGATGATTCCTGAACGGCTTTTCAATAAAGTCTATGGCACCTCTATGGATCATTTTTACAGCCATCGGAATATCACCATGCCCTGACATCACGATCACAGGCATATAACTTCCTATTTTATTGAGGTGTTTTTGCAGGGCGACACCATCCATTCCAGGCAGGTAAACATCGGTGATTAATACGCCTTTGTGTTGCAACTCAAACTGATCTAAAAACAGGTTCGCAGATTCATATTCAAACGGCGTAAGTCCAACCGATTGAACTAGAATCGATAAAGCATCACGAACTGCCGCATCATCGTCCACAATATATACATTCTGAGGATTATTCATCATAGGCTTTCACACTATTTTGATAGTTTTCTGCTGATAAAGTGAAGTTAAAACAAGAGTTGTCTTCTTTGGTATTTTCATACCAGATGTGTCCACCATGAGCTTCAACAATAGATCGGCTGATTGGCAAACCCATACCTAATCCTGTGGTTTTCGTTGTATAAAACGGCGTAAATAAATCAGCCGCATTCTCTTCCGAAATCGCTGGCCCTGCATTACAAACTTGAATCAGGACTTCATGATCTGGTGTGTTTGTTGCTCGAACGATTATCTGGTGTTGATCGACGTCCAGATCTTGAACCGCATGAATGGCATTGGTGAGTAAATTTAACAATATCTGTTCTATTTGTATGCGATCCGCCTTAATCACCATCAAGTCATCTGCAATTTGCAGCTGTAGACTGATTTGATGTCTGCGAATATCTGTTTTAATAAATTCAAGGACTCTATTGATGGTCATTTCTATTGATATCGTCTCGTGCATTGGTGACTGCTTGCGGACAAAGTCTCTGATATTTTCAATAATTTGAGTAGCACGCTGGCTTTGATCTACTATTTTTTCTAGTAAGGACTTTAATTGAGGATGAGGTTGCGCCGAGGAACTCATTTTGTGGGCAGACTCAGCATAGCTTGAAACAGCACAAAGCGGCTGATTAAGTTCATGCGCCAGACTCGAAGCCATTTGACCCATAGTGCTCAAACGACAAACATGTGCTAATTCGGTTTGCTGTTGGTATAACTGCGCTTCGTTCTTTTTACGCTCATCGATATCTCTGGTAATCGCTAACAGTGCTAGCACTTTACCATTGGTATCTATCAGCGGTGCAGCGTGCGTTTCAAGCCAGCGTTTACTTCCATTAAGGCAGAACACTTCAAATTCCATATCACCGCATCTGCCGTTAAAAACATCTTTGGTTAACGCCTGATAAGAAACTTTATACTCTGGCGCCATAAACGCATAAATACTTTTACCAATGACGTCTTTAAGATTGTCAGCCTTGAGTAGGGAAAGACCCGCGGGATTCATCTCGATAATCTTTCCATGAGCATCCTGGAGTTTTACGCATTCAGGCTCTGATTCGATAATAGTCTGTAATTTGTTGTTTTGTGATTCCAGTTGCTGCGATATGGATTTATGTTCAGTAATGTCCTGAGTAACCGAAAGCTGGCTTATGATGTCTTGATTAGCGTTTTTCAGTGGAACCGCTTTAGTCTTCATCCAGCGTTTATTGCCATCGGCTGTAATAACTTCGTATTCAAGATTCCCCTGTTCCCCCTGAAATACTTTTAGGCTCATTTCCTCGTAAGCTTGATGGTATTGAGGTGCAATCAAATCATAAATAGACGTGCCTGCAATATCAGACAGAGATGCCACTTTCAGCAGTTTCAAACCTGCGTTATTCATCAACTCAATCATGCCATTCTTATTTTGCAGGTTTATGCACTCGGGGGCAGATTCGAAAATGGTCTGAAAAAATTCATTACCCATTTCATCTTTTGTGGCATCAATAGTCAGTGGAATCATGATTATTCTTCCTTAAATATTTAGCGGGACAATGACTGCTTTAAATCGAAGTATTAAAAGCCATAGAAAACAGAGTATAGAATAGAAATTGAATGAAATGAATATTCATTTCTTTATGTGCGCACATGTTGATCACTCATCAATTAATGAATCAATAACTACATATCTCAGGTTAAAAGAACTTTTTCAGTTGAGTATAGAGACAGATATTATTATTATTAGAATAGAGTTTTGGTATTCAATTTGATTAAGTGGGAATGCATCAATGACACTAATGAAACGAATTTATAGAAAGTATAAATATTGGTTTTAACAGGAATAGAATAAAAAAAGGCCTTAAAGTAGGGGGTGTACATTTAGTGATTATTCATTTATCTGGATTGTCTAACTATATTGACTAGCTGTATTGATTAGCTATAAAGCGATAACCAGTAAACACCCCAAATCACTAATGCGATCCCTGTAATCTTTCTCATTAATTCTGATGGGATAGGTAGTATTTTTTCCAATAATACAAACAGTGTAATTAGAATTACCCAAAGCATATTCATCACACCGACAGCGAATAAAATCAGCATTAACGCCCAACAACAGCCGACACAAAATAAGCCATGATGTAAGCCCATTTTTAATGCGCCAATACGACCATCTTTCCATGATGTCATAATGAAACCAAGCGGTGTTCGGCATTGATCCAAACAGACATCTTTTAGTGATGTAAATTGATAAATGCCAGCGAGAATTAGAATGCCGCCACTGAGTAAATAGCTACGGCTATCCATCATTGGGTTGAGTAAACCACTGCCATGTAATGGCCATTGTATGAGGCTAACGATTAGGCTGAATAAGCCCCATGCAAGTAGATAGCCTGATAAAAAAAGCCAGGTAGGCGCATACGGTTGCTGCTTTTTCTTTTTAGCTTTGTTTACGGTAGTAAACATCATCACCATCGGGACGACTGTGGGTGTCATCATTGCGATCATCATGGTGAACCACATCATAAACAACATGAAGAAATCGTAGCCAGTCCAGGTTCTTGCACTTCCAACGGGTGGCATCCACATGTCTACGAGGTGCATATTCTGCATCGCCCAAGCCATATAGAACATATATAACCAACCCACACTAGCGACGATAAATAAGCCACTGTAGATTATTTTTTTATCTCTTGGATTTAAACTATTTGTATTTATGTGTTGAGTCAGCATGTTTTAGTTAAATCATTAAAAATCGTAATTTAAATAGTGGGTTATTTCTGAAAAAAGTAATACACGTATTAATACGTATTTTTCACGTCCTTCACAAAAGCTAAACTGAATTAACCCATTTTTAACCCTTAACCCCCATTAGAGAGCAGAATATTATGGCTATTGAAAATTGGAAAATTGAAGGGAATTATTTCGAATCGTGTAATTGCGACAATATATGTCCGTGCATTTTACTGCAGGCTCCTACAGAAGAATTCTGTGAAGCGATGGTTGGTTGGCACATTGAGAAAGGTCACTGCAATGATGTTTCACTCGATGGAATAAAAGTAGGTGTGTGGCTGCATTCACCGGGAAATTTAACTGATGGTAATTGGAATCTGGCATTGTATGTAGATGAAGAAGCGAGTCAGGAACAGTTTGATGCTGTCAGCGCTCTTTGGAGTGGTGAAGGTGGCGGCCATCTCGGTGTAATCGCCAGTTTGGTTAGCGAAGTAAAAAGCGTTAAAAAAGCCAAAATATCATTTGAAAGCACTGATACTAAAAAGCATTTAATTATCGATGGTGTCGGTGAAAATGAAATGGTGCCAATGGAAGGCGGTGAAGGTCGCCATGTCATTGTGACTGATCCGCCATTGCAGGTAGCACCAGGTTTTCCAATTGTCGTATGTGAGTCCGTAAATGCTCATTACAATGACAACGGCGACAGCTGGAAACATTCTGGAAAAGCGGGTTTAGCATCACCATTCCTATACGGTCCTGCTAACTAATAAACAGTTCAATATCGAATCTACGTAGGTAATGACTCTATTGCCATTACCTACGTTATCTAAACCATATTACCTAAACTATCTAAGCTATATTTTCTGCTTTAGCTAAAACAGAGTCTCAATCATATCGTGCAGTAATCCAAGTGTTTCCGAATCATCAGAAAGCACATCAGCGATGCCATATCTGCATGCGATTTTAGGATCAAAGCCCCGATTAATCAGTTTTGCTGTGTGTACCAGCAGCCTAGTACTTGCGCCTTCTTCCAAACCATTACCGACTAAATTGCGAGTCATCGAAGCAAGTTTTACCAATCGTTGGGCCATTTCTGTAGGGAGTGCAGTTTCTTCGTGAACTATGCGGGTTTCGGCATCTTCCGGAGGGTAGCTAAAATCGATGGATAGAAAACGTTGTCGCGTGCTGGGTTTGAGGTCTTTTACCGCACTTTGATAACCCGGGTTATACGAAATAGTGAGAAAAAAATCAGGTGCTGCTTTGAGTATTTCACCGCGTTTTTCTAACGGTAGGATTCTCCTGTCATCACACAGAGGATGAATCACGACGGTGGTATCTTTACGGGCTTCCACCACTTCATCCAGATAACAAATACAACCGTTTCTCACAGCTGTTGTAAGCGGACCATCTTGCCAAATCGTAGTGTCGTTTTGAATCAGATAGCGACCTACCAGATCTGAGGTGGTTAAATCATCATGACATGATACGGTGATTAATGGCAGTTTGTTATACCAGCTCATATATTCCATAAAGCGGGTCTTGCCACAACCGGTTGGACCTTTTAACAGCACCGGTATTTTTTCAGCGAGGGCAGAATTAAAGACTTCTATTTCATCACCTGTTGCTAAGTAATAGGGTTCTTCAGTGATGTAGTTTTCAGAGTTGATAATAGTAGTTTCAGTATTCATCTTTTCGGTAGTCATATCTAGAACCTAGCTTGTAAGGTGTTTGTAAATGGTTGATATTTGGACGGGTAGTTGTGATACATCTGAAATTAACTGGTAACGGTTTGATCCCAGCATATGAGGCAGGTAGTCCATTCCTTCTTTATCAAACGTTAAAACGAATGGGTTTAATTGTAAGGCTTTAGCTTCATTCAAAGCACGGCGTGTGTCTTCGATCGCATATTGACCCCGATAGCTATCCACATCGTCTGGCTTACCATCAGTGAGCACAAATAAAATTCGGGTTTTGGCAGACGTCTTACTGAGTACAGTTCCTAAATGCCTTATAGCGGCACCCATACGTGTATATTGTTGTGGTTGCATGGAAAAAATCCGTGATTGAATCTTGTTGTTATTACTTTCCGTAAAACTTTTTATCGGGTAGATCTGACAGTTATTTCGTCCAGAGCCAGAGAAAGCGTAAACGGCATATTGATCTTCAAGACGTGCCAGGGTTTTACACAACACTGAAGTCGATTCTTTAATCGCAGTATTTTTCCAGCCACGTGTCGAACCGCTTATATCAACCGCAAACATAATCGCAACATTCCGCGTACTTTTATTATTCCTGATATATAGGTTTTGATAGTCATCGGCGTTTTTACTTCTATTACTGCGCGCGTCTACCCAGGCATCAATATCGATGTCATCACCATCGCTTTGAAAGCGCATGGATTTTTGTTCGTTAACCAGTAAATCTAGCGTTTTTTTAATTCGGGATTCGATATGTTTTAAATGAGGACTAGTTTCTATTTGTTTGTTTTCAATAAGGTTATCAGATACCACTTCTTCAACCTGACACCAATCTTTTCGGTATTTTTTTAAAGAGGTGTCCCACTCTTTATAGTAGAACTTATTTATTGCTTTAGGTTTTTCAAGCTCCTGATTAGCACTGGAAACATCTTCAATATTCTGTTGTTTATCACTGTCTTGTTCTTTAACTTGCTCGTCATCGTCATACAGCATTTGGTCTGTTAGGTTTGTTTCTTGTCTAAATTCATTGTTCGTATTGTTTATATCTGCGATAGCCTCTTCAATGGCATTCTCATCTTTTTCCTCATTTAAAGGAGATGCCTTTCCATCCTTCATCGCTTCACGAGTTAGCTCAGGTATAAAAACGGGTTGGTAAATTAATTCAGGAAGAGCAGGGGGATTGTTGATGTATTTAGTGGTCAATCGCAGACTATCTTCAATTGTGTTTAATGCATCGTTAGAAAAAGTGCCTATAAGGTGGGGGGTGTCTGTTTTATTATTGATAGCATCAATATCTCGCCAAACCCCCGGGAAATTGTCCTTAATCGTTTGATCTACTCTTAGCGTTTCAATATCACCAAAGAGTTTCAGATAATGCTTTCCATGATTTTTAATTCCATCTCCTAATGCATTGATTATATTTGGATTAATAGATTGGATTTGTTCTAATAAATGAAACATCTGGATTTTAAATAGTTTGAAATTATCTTCATAATTATCGAAATAAGAAATCTTGGCAGGTAGATATATTTGAAAACCATCCGTGTAAGCTGTATTGATTGTAGAAAGTTCTGACGACTGTTTCGCCACCTCATTTGCGACCAGGATCGGGATATCTTTTTCATAGATACTGTAAATCAGTTTCTCCAGCTTTTCGCTTATGGTGTTCAAATTAACAATGTGAGGTGCTTCAATATAACTGGGATGCTTACTGATAAGTTCGCTAGCCTTGTCATCATAACCATCAGCTAACAGGCTTTTAATATCGTAAACCCACTTGTCATACTGAGTCTGTTCCATGCTAGAAATAGCAGCAGCAGATACGGTCAAAAACTCATAACCATGTTCATATGAAGTTTCTGAAATATCAGAGAGATCAGAGAGTAAGCGTGATTGTAAGTTGTGACTGAAACCAGCTAGTTCGTAGGCATGATCGATGATTGGTTTTTTTGATTTGATATCATTGAGGACCATTTCTAAGCGAATTAGCAGCTCAGTTGTACCCATGCCGCCAGAGACAGCCGTTAACGTGGGACCACTTTCAGGGAGTTTGAATTTAAGTGGTTCCCTATATCTTTTCAGTAGGTTTTTGAAAAAACCCATACTTCTCCTGACTTGAGAAAGAATTATCAGCTAGCGCTTTCTGTCTATTGGCTCCTGTGATGGTTCTTGTGATGCTTTCAACGAATACGCTAGATGATGTTACGGTAAATATAATGCTGTTTGTGATAATAAAAATCTAACTGTTTGATTGTGCCTGTTTCTCAGTGCTTTGTTCAAGACCTTCTAATTGGCGATACGATTGTCTTGTTAAGGCCTCATGAAACTCCAGAGCTTCATCTGACATTGTTTTGTTGATATGAGTTTGATGATGTTCTTGTGATTTTCGCAGGACAAAGTCAGTGTGACCTTCTTTGTTGTGCCGTATTTCATCAAGAACCTTCGCTGATGGCGTTAATTCCGGATGCAGAATCATTTGTCGGTAGTGGGCTAAGGCATTGCTATACACTGGATTTCGATGAGTTGTATCTAGCTTTGCGGCGATTGGCTGCATTTCATCTAATAGTTTTTCTGCCCAATCTTGTAATTGGATTTCAGCGTTTTCTGTGTGAAGTTTTATTCCAGGCTTTCTTCCGAAATATGCCGTTTGATTTAAGTTAGAACGGTTCATTTCTTCATTGTGTCGATTATGTGTTTTGCTATTTTTGATTAAACAATAGTTTACAAATAACTCGGTGAAATGAAGTTGCTGAAGATCAAGCCCTGAAGCACTAAATGGGTTGATATCAATGGAACGAATCTCCAAATATCTCACGCCCCTGTGTTGCAGAGCGTCAAGGTATGACTCGCCATTATGTGGAATCTGTTTCGGTCTAACACTACTGTAGTATTCATTTTCAATCTGTAATTCATTGGTACTTAATTGAATTCTCTCATTATTTTTATACAGACCAATGCGTTGATACTCCAGATTTGGTGTATTGATCGCGGCAGTCAGAGCGTTCAAATAAGACTCTAATGACTGGCAGCTTATGAAGTTTTGGTTTTGTGGTTGCCATTTATTGGTATAACCAATATCACTCATACGCAGGGAGGTGGCGAAAGGATTGAAGTGCGTATTTCTATTGAATTTTTGTAGTGATGTTTGTTTGTTACAAAAAGAGCTGGAAATCGCTGGTGATGCGCCAAACAAATACAATAATAACCAATCATAACGCTGGATATTTCGAATCGTTGACATATAGCGTTCTGAAGTGAAGTGTTGCAACGCTTCTTTACTTTTCTCCAGCTCACGAAGAACAGGCCATATTTCATCGGCAAATGAGTAATTAAAATGTATCCCGGAGATGAGTTGCATTTTCTTTCCATACCGCTGTGCTAGTCCACGGCGATATATCGTTTTCATCATGCCTGATTTAGAGCTTCCATATTCTGCAATTCGGATATCATCTTCGTTGTCTAGTTCCCCAGGCATACTGGCAGTCCAGATCAATTCATCTGCAGGTAACTTTTTATACACAAAGGTTTGTAGTTTATCTAAATTGGTAAGTGCGTTTTCACTACTCCAGCAAGGTGGAGTAACGAGTTCGAGTTGTGACTCAGAAAAATCTGTAGTGATTGATTGATGTGTAAGTGCTGAGCCAAGTACTTCCGGGTGATTGCTTGTTGTTAGTTGTCCATCTTTTAACGTTCTAAGACCTTCTTTTTCCAGGCCAATTCTGTTACCTGTAAAACATGAAGTAGGTAAATTATCGATATTTATCTGCATAGAAAAGACTCGGGGTAATAATGCATATTCAGTAAAAAAAGTGGCTGGCTTTGATTAAATTCTAATTACATTTTTCAAAATAAAAACAGGCTAAAAAGTAGGGGGGTGTGTATCATTAAATAAGATATTTATTAATAAATCAGGACTTATAAAAAAGATGTATTGACTGATAAACAGTCAATACATAAGCCACCAAAGTTGTTAAAAATTATTTATATTCAAATTGTTATTTATGCCAAAGCGCCAGATGCTTTAGCGGTATGCGTTGCAATTGCATCCATTAAAGGTGGTGATAGACAATCGTATGTCGGTAATCCAATTTCAGTCAGACGGCTTCTTATTGCACCCATATCATCAGGATTTACGCCAGTTTCTATAACTGAAGAAACAAATGCGGCAAATTCAGGTTGTGACCAACCAGAGTCATCGGATAACTCGGTATGAATAAAATCAAGACCATAAAATGGATGACCAGTATCCTCAATACGACCATACATATGAGCGCCACAGTCCTTACAGGCGTAGCGTTGAATAGTCTGACTAGGATCAACAATCGATAGTTTGTTAGCGTTTTCCGTAACATTAACGTTATCGCGGCCCACCACAGCTACTTGTGAGAATAGCGCTCCTTCAGGTTTCCAACATTGGGTACAACCGCAGGCATGATTGTGTGCCGTTTGTGCTCCGACGCTCACTTTCACAGGATTACTATCACAAAGACAGGTAAGAGTGCCTCCTGCAAAATTATCTGATGCAGCCTGGATACCATTGTTCATGGCTGGATGAATATTCATAGCGGTTTCTCCTTGAAACATTTTTAAAATTTTAGAAAAAATACACATTAAGATGATTTCTCCCCTCGTTTGCTCACTTGTACTATTTTACGAAAATAGTAATAAGCCAATATATAAAATGAATATTCATTCTAGTCAATTGATAGATTTTTTTGAAAAAGGAAGGATAGTTTATTTGGGTATTAATAGTATAAAAAACAATAACTTAAATTAAACTACGTAGTAATACGTATTTTGTGTTCAATTTTACTTTTGGTTAAAAACACATAATATACAATACATTTTTTTGCATTAAAACTAGCTTAGAGATGTAAATAAAGTGAGACTATTAGAGAAATTTAAGAAGATATAAAAAGAGAAAACAAGAATATAAAAACGAATATTACATTCGGTGAATGAAATAATTTATTGTTTTATGAGAACCGCAATCTGGCTTAAAAAAGTGCTTAGCTCTGCATAAATTCTATTACACATAAGAACCACGTCCTTAGGACGTGGAAGAGGTTCAAGGCTCTAGCCTCAAG
>NZ_CANLZW010000042.1 GCF_947495625.1 uncultured Cocleimonas sp. | reverse complement strand
TAATTTCAATTTAATTTAAATAACTCCAAATCAGATCAAAACTACCAACAACATCAACCACTTTAACAAGCCGCTAATCCGTTGGAGCGGCGCATTATAGGCACCTTAAATTTTGTAGCAACTACTAAATTCAAATATTCATATATTAATTAGAACTTATTGCTTCTACGCATATCTAATGACCTTTTGCCTGACGTAGTACTATATAAAGATTAGGTTCATAAAAAATTAACCATAATAGAGACATTCTCTATTTAATACATTAATATTAGGCCTTTTTAAATTCACACGAATACTTAAAACTGAGAAGCCTATAAATGTAGGCTTAAAAGAGAAAAAAGCAACCATCTATAATTCTTATAAACCCCATCAAATGGTAGTTAAGGTAGGATTAAGGTTGCAAACGGTACTATTTTAATGTATTTATGCGTTTAATTTTTAAACATATGTTTTTCATTTTTATAATAAGGGCTTTAAATTTGTTATCAAAAGATCGAAATAACATTATATACAGTAATAAAAACTGGAATGATGTTACTAACAAATACGACTTACTTAATGATCTAGAAATAGTCATTAAAAAAGAAAGTTCAGAACCAGTTACTGATCAAAACCTTGTCCCTGCTAGTCATGCATCATGGTTATCTAGATCTGCCGTTTTCATAGCTTTAGTTGCTGTGATCGGCAATATCCCTGTGCAATCACATTTGATTAAAGACGCACAAGCTAACTCTACTGTTAAAACGTTTGAAATTATTCCCAACGAAATCAACATTGCTAGCAATATCACAGATAACTCTGCACAAGCAACCCAATTAAGCTCTACACAAAACGACCTCCAACAAGATCAGATTGATAACCTCGAAGATATCTTAAATGGAGAAGATATTCTTGAGTCTAAAGAACTAGAATTACCCGCAAGAGCACTTGAAACCTATGCTGGACAAGTTAACGCAGATAATACAAGCAAATGGATTACTTACCACGTTAAGTCATATGACAATGCAACCAACATCTTCCATAAAGTTGGTCATCAGGCTCTTCTAAAGACACTCAAAAATAACAAAGAAATATATAGCCAAATCAAAGCACTTAAGAAAGGCAGCATCGTCCGCGCCAATTCAACTGAAGGTGATTTGTCTGATCTAGTATTTACCCATACCAATGACAGCAAACGTAGTTATGTGATTTCAAAACAAGGTGAAGATTATAAAGGCACTTGGAAAGACAATGTCTTTGAAGTTCGCCAGGCACGCGCAAGCTTTACGATACAAAACGGCTTATTCTTTGATGGCAAAAAAGCTAAAGTTGACAATAAAGTCATCAAACAGCTTGTGAAAGTTTTTGACTGGGACATAGACTTTTCTCATGATGTTCGTGTTGGCGATAAAGTAACCGCTGTCTTTGAAGAAATTTTTCACGATGGCGATAAAGTTGGTACACAGAATCTTCTAGCTGCTGAGTTTATTAATAAAGGTCGTCAGTTCAGATCAATTCGATATACCTATGCAGACGGAAAATCTGACTACTTCACTCCTCAAGGCAGAGAGATGAAGAAAGCATTTATACGCACGCCGATTGAACATGCTCGAGTTTCTTCACACTTCAACCCTGGAAGATTCCACCCGAAGCTGCATAAATTCCGTGCTCATAAAGGCACTGATTTTGCCGCAAGAACTGGAACTCCAATCATGACGACGGGTAACGGTGTTGTGCAATTTTTAGGCAGAAAAGGCGGATACGGCAGAACGGTTATTATCAAACATCGCGAAGGCTACACGACCACTTATGCTCATATGTCTCGTTACAAAAAAGGCTTGAAAGTTGGAGATAAGGTTTATCAAAGTGATCTGATCGGTTATGTTGGACAATCAGGTTTAGCTACTGGACCACATCTTCACTATGAACTCCATCAAGATAAAAAAGCAGTTAACGCTATGACTGTCGCTTTACCAAACAGCATGTCACTTTCGAGATCTGAGCTTCAGGATTTCCGTAACAAAGCTGTAAATCTGGTTTTACAATTAAACGTATTACACCGCTTTGTTGAAGCTGACATTGAAATAGACAGCGCCATTGGCGGTTAATTCTTAAATTCTTAGCCTACTTTTAATCACAATAAATGGCTAAGATTTATTACTATATTGGACTTATGTCTGGCACCAGTTTAGATGGTGTTGACACGGTTCTTGTGGGTTTTGATCAACTGAAACCTACACTAATAACATCTCGCATACATTCCATAGATCCAGACCTTAGAGAATCACTTCTCAAAACCATTCACCCTGAATGGCAGGGAAGTCTTGCCGACGTTGGGATTCTCAATCAAAGACTAGGCAAATTATTTGCAGATTCAGCCTGCGCACTGATCAAAGACAATAACATTGATAAAAGCGCGATAACCGCCATAGGAAGCCACGGACAAACACTTTGGCACCAACCTATAGGAAAAAACCCGTTTAGCCTTCAGTTGGGAGATGCGAGCATTATAGCCGAACAAACTGGCATAACGACCATTGCAGATTTCCGGAGTCGTGATATTGCCGCAGGTGGTCAGGGTGCACCACTTGTACCTGCTTTTCACAAAGAGCTACTTAGCCATCCGGATAAAAACAGAGTCATTCTTAATGTTGGTGGTATATCAAATATCACAATACTACCCGCCTCTGACTCATCAAAATCAGCTAGTGGCTTCGATACTGGCCCTGGTAACGGTTTATTAGATGCCTGGATCGCTAAGCATCAAGCTACTAGTTATGACAAAAACGGTGACTGGGCGAAATCAGGCACCATCAATGAAAATATATTAAATACATTATTATCAGAAGCTTATTTTTCCTTACACCCCCCCAAAAGTACCGGCAAGGAACTTTTTAACCTTACGTGGCTAGAAAATCTAATCGGAAACAAACTCCATCAAGAAAAACCAGAAGATATCCAGGCGACATTAACAGAGCTAACCGCAAAATCCATCAGCGACAATGTTATTGATTGTGACGAGTTATACGTTTGCGGCGGAGGCACACACAATAGTTATCTAATCGAACGATTAAAATACCATTTGCCCGATACAGAAATAGGCTCCACAGCTAAACTTGGGATTGATCCGGACTGGATGGAAGCAATAGCCTTTGCCTGGCTGGCGAAACAAGCGCATGAAAACAAAACGGGCAACCTGCCTTCAGTCACTGGCGCTAAAGGCAAAAGAATTCTTGGCGCTATTTATCCTGCATAATACAGAAGGCCTAGAGAAGACACTTAAAAAAAGCCCCCCCCCTACTTTTGAATAATATTACGTTTTTGTTATTTGAAAACGTAAATAGAATTTATGCATAGCTAGGGCACTTTTTTATATATTGATAGTAATATTATCAATCAAACGCGCTTTACCGAGCCACGCAGAAACTAATAAAACCAGTTTTTTAGAATCAGCATCTGCAACAGATAAGTCAGACGCGTTGCGTACTTCAAAATAATCGGTATTAAAACCCTGATCGTTCAAAACCTTGATGTTTTCAGCCTGTAAGGCTAGATAATCTCTTTCCCCAGCAATGATTTTTTCGCGAGTTTCTTGCATTTGCTGATATAACTTAGGACCAATTCTATTACGTTGCTCAGTATCCAGATAGTTATTACGAGAACTCATCGCCAAGCCTGATTCTTCTCTAGCTGTAGGCGCTGCAATAATCTCAATACCAAAATCTAAATCGCTTTCCATACGTCTGATTAGCATCAACTGTTGAAAATCCTTTTCACCAAATACCGATACATCAGGATGCACCAGATTGAAAAGCTTGGCAACGATGGTTGCTACACCTGAGAAATGACCGGGGCGAGAATCACCCTCTAGAATCTCACTAATCCCATCAACTTCCACACGAGCTGCACTACCAACTGGATACATTTCTTCGGCAGTTGGAAGAAAAACCAGATCAACACCCTCGCTTTTTAACAAAGCTAAATCACTATCTAGTGTTCTTGGATATGCCGCTAAGTCTTCAGCCTTATCAAACTGAGTAGGATTAATAAAAATTGAAACAACAACACGATCTGCTATTTGTTTCGCTTTACGTACCAATGATAAATGACCGTCATGCAGATTACCCAAAGTAGGAACAAACGCTGTTCTCTCATTTCTTGCCCGATAACCGCGCATTACCACTCTTAGTTCGTCTTTATCATTTGCTTGTAACATGAAATAGGCCTTTAGTATTTATTAAACAAAGTATTATCACCCCCCTATTTTTAGGTAGTTTTTAGGGGAGCTTTTATGGTTTATTCTCTGAAATTAGAAGAAACACTGATCATCTGTAGGGAACGATATATCGCGCACCGCATCGACATACGCTTTAATTGCTTCTGGAATATTTCGACCATCTTTTAAGAAATTCAATGAGAACTTTGGCGCCAGACTTGAGATACCGATCATGTCCTGAAGCACCAAAACCTGACCATCGCAAGTTCGACCTGCACCAATACCGATAGTTGGAATTTCTAGCTCTTCAGTGAGTTGTTGCGCCAAATCGACAGGCACACACTCGAGCACAACCGCATCAGCACCTGCATCCTGAAGTGCGAGCGCATCAGAAAGCATTTGTTTAGCGACATCACCTTCCCTACCTTGAACTCGATAACCGCCTAATTTGTGAACCGTCTGTGGTGTTAAACCAATGTGTGCACAAACTGGAACGCCGTGTCGCGTCATGTGGCGCACTGTATCAAGCTGCGCTTCACCACCTTCTAGCTTAACAATATGCGCGAATCCTTCTTGCATTAAGCGCGCTGCATTGCCAATCGCCTGATCAGGATTGGTGTAACTCATAAAAGGTAAATCAGCCATTACCAGCGCACGCTTTGTTTGTGGCTCAACGGCTTTCGAATGATAAATAATATCATCAACACTCACCGGAACCGTGGAATCATGACCTTGCATCACCATACCCAGCGAATCACCTACAAGAATTACATCGACTCCTTGCTCATCGACAATTCGTGCAAAGCTCGAATCATAGGCGGTTAGAGAAACGATTTTCTCACCCTTTGACTTCATTTCACGAATAGTTTTTACAGTAACTCGGTTAGGCATGATCGAACTCCATGATGTTATTTTTTTCTGTGTTAGATAGGTTGTTTATACAATCTAGTATTGTAGTAGATTTATTAATCACTAAATCGTCTTTAGTTTTTTTAATCAAATCTTGAAGTGGGTACAAAACAAAAGAACGCTCGCAAATTCTAGGGTGTGGAACGCTAAGACGTTTCGTATTAATTTCCTGATCACCGTAAAAAAGCAAATCTAGATCAAGTGTTCTTGCGCCCCAGCGCTTGACGCCTTCTCGCACTCTGTCATTATCATTTTCGATATTCTGCATAGCATCAAGCAGAGATTCAGAACCCAAAGTCGTTTCTATAAATACAGCAGCATTGAGATAATCGGGTTGGTCCTGGGGACCGTGAGGCTTACTTTTATAAAAGCGGGAGGATATTAATCCGGAAATATCTGGATGTGAAGTCAAGTCTGAAATGGCTTTTTGCAAATAAGAAAAAGAATCACCCATATTACTTCCTAGGGCGATGTAACAACGTACATTTTTGATGGAGTGATTAACCATTGACTAACGCAGGCACTCTAACCATTCTTACGTCGCTTATTCCTGCTTTTAGATTTACCAGGGGAAGCGGCGAGACACATTGCCTTTTTTTCTGCGGCATCAACTTCCTGAATTAATGTCCACCATTCGCACTCTTCTTCCGGCAATTCTCCAGCACGGACTCTAAGACACATAAAATCATAGGCAGCACGAAAGCGTTTATGCTCTAAAAACCTCAGCACTCTTCTTTCATTCTTGAATGCAAATAAACCTTGGAGCGTCCAGATCTCACGCGTCATATTGCTAAATCTGCGAGGCACCGAAATACATTTCACTTGTTCACCAAAGGCATCTGACGCTGCTAAATGCATTGATTGCAAAGCAGGGTTACCAAGCTCACTGTACATAATTGAACCTTCACGTACCCGCTTCCATAACATGACTGCAAACAAAAATGCAGGAGTAACAGGCATATCAGCCCTGATTCTTTTATCGGTATTGGTTAAAGCGGCATAGACAAGCTTGGTGTATGTACCTTCTTTACCATCTTTATCGATGTCTTCATTAAGACTCTTTTCAGCCTGAGGAAATAAATATTCCAGCAAGTGATATTCACGTAATAACTCCAACGTTTTAATTGCCTGGCCACTATGGAAAAGCTTTAAAGCCTCATCAAACAATCGAGCAGGAGCAATATTGCCCAGCAAAGAAGAAAGCTCTCTTATTGGCGCTTCTGATGCAGGCTCGATACTAAGGTCTAACTTTGCCGCAAAGCGAATAGCGCGAATCATTCTCACCGGATCTTCACGATAACGAACCACAGGATCACCTATCATGCGCAGCTGACGCTTTTCCAGATCATCCATTGCACCAACGAAATCGAGCACTTCGCCATTTTTCAAATCATAGAAAAGTGCATTGATACTGAAATCTCGGCGATAAGCATCTTCTACAACAGTGCCATAGACATTGTCATGAATGATTCGGCCATGCTGACCAACCTGACCTTTATCGCTATCATCATGAGGCGCACGAAAGGTCGCCACTTCAAAGTATTCACGACCAAAGTGGACATGCGCTAATCTAAAGCGTCGTCCGATAATTCGGGTAGAGGGAAGAACTTCTTTTACTTGTTCTGGGGTTGCGCTGGTAGCAATATCAAAATCTTTGGGATGAAAGCCGAGAAGCAAGTCACGCACTCCGCCACCCACCAAGTAGGCTTCATAACCAGCATCAGTCAAAGACTTTAATATAGTACGGGCTTTTTTGTCTATTTCCCGAGGATTAATACCGTGCTCGCTTGCGGGTATTTTAGTGACTGAACTCATTCTTTATTTAATATTATTTTGACTATGAAAAACGCCATAAGCTTAGCATATTAAGTAGAATTATTAGTGAAATACATTGCTTAAACTGCACAAATGTCTGCCTTAGGTGAAAAATTAAGCATTTAACGATTCGTGGCGTTTATTCGATAAGTACTTAAAGTAAAAGTCACCCCCCTACTTTAGGCAGCTTTTTTTGATTTTTGAAAAAACAAAAGGAACTTAATGCTTTGAAAGTCAGTTTCCACCTAATTAAATGAGTTAGTAGTAACTACTAACTCATTCTATTTTTGATACATTTTCCTAAACGCTTGATACCTTCACGGATAGTATCTGAATCAACTGTTACATAACTGAGGCGCAACGTATTCTCTTGGGGCTCTCCAACATAAAATGGATGACCAGGAACAAATGCGACTTTCGATTCCAGCGCATCGTCAAATAAATCCATTGATGACATCCCTTCGGGCAACGTTACCCATAAAAACATGCCACCATCGGATGTTGCAACAGTCACACCCTCTGGAAAGTATTCTTCGATCGCAGAAATCATCGCTTCACGTTGTTTTGAATAAAGTCCGATGATTTTTTCCAGATGCTGATCTACTGGATTATCTTGCAAATACTGATGCATCACCAACTGCGAAAAGTAATTGGTGTGTAAGTCTGAGGCTTGCTTGGCAATAATGAGCGAATCCATTAACCATTCAGGAGCCACAATCCAGCCAATCCTAAACGACGGAACAACTACTTTTGAAAATGTACCTAACATGATGGTTCTCTCAGGTATCAAAGAATAAAAGCTTTCTTTTTCTTCGCCAGAGAAGCGTAATTCCCCATAGGGATCATCTTGAATTAACAAACAGTCATGCTTTTCAATTTGCGCAGCTACCGCTTCTCTATTCTGTTGTGAATAAGAGATACCCGTCGGATTTTGAAAATTAGGAACGGTATAAACGAACTTTGGTTTAGAATTATCTAAAACATTCTCTAGTTGCTCTATATTCATGCCATTGTCATCGACTTCAACGGTGAGCATTTTCGGCTGATACAAAGAAAATGACTGTATTGCACCCAGATAACCCGGATTTTCAATAACGATTTCATCACCCTCATCAATCAGTGCTTTCGCGATTAAATCAAAAGCCTGCTGTGAGCCATTCGTGATTAAAATACTATCTGGCGATACATCGATACCCTGTTTATCTTTATAACGCTGTGCAATCCAGTTGCGCAATGAAACATCACCTTCAGTATTACTATACTGCAGCGCTTTGGGGCCATTTTCCTCTAAAACTTTGGCACTCGCCTGAGCGATTTCATCAACAGGAAATAGATTCGCATTCGGCAACCCACCAGCAAAAGAAATAATATCTGAGTGGTTTGATACCTTGAGTATTTCTCGAATAAAAGATTTTGGAACACTTTTAATTCTAGTTGATAGTAAATGTCTGTTTTTATCACTCATAGAGTTCACCTTTAAATACTGTCGTGGCCTGTCCTGCAATACTGACTCTGTCGCCCACTAATTCGACCTGCAATGCTCCTCCACGTTTGGATAACTGTAAAGCATTCATTTGCGTTTTATTCAATTTTTCTGCCCAAAAAGGCGCGAGTGAACAATGTGTCGATCCCGTAACTGGATCTTCATTGATTCCGACGTTAGGTCCGAACACCCGGGAGACAAAATCAACACTATTACCTTTAGCAGTAACGATCACACATTCAGCATCCAGAAGCTCTAACTGCTGTATATACGGTGTTATGTTTCTGACTGTTTCTTCATTCTTCACCTCTATCAATAAGTTTTCACCTGCTTGATAGGTATTTAGAATGTCACAGCCCAAAGCCATCTCTAAACCTATTGGTTCTTTACACTCGTAAGAAAGCTGCTGAGGGAAATCAAGACTGATCAGAGAATCCTGGTAAGCCACCTTTAGTTTGCCACTTAATGTATCAAAACAGATAGTTTCGCTATTTGCGATAAGTCCTTCAGACCATAAGACATGTGCCGTAGCTAAAGTCGCATGACCACATAATTTGACTTCTGTAGTCGGAGTAAACCACCTTAAAGCATAGTGTGCCCCTTCAACTTCTTCAGCAAAAGCGGTCTCTGGCAGATTCATTTCTTCTGCCAGACTTTGCATCCACACATCTGTCTGTTGATGTCCTTTAGGAAGAATACAAACGCCAGCTGGATTACCGCTGAATTGTTTATCTGTGAATGCATCAACCTGAAATAAATTAATCATTGTTTAACCTTGTTATACCCGACTAAGCCGTTAACTAAATAAGCCATCGCCAAGCTCCGCTTTATTTGCACATCAATATACTATTGTGTCATATTAGAATACAGATTCAATATTTTATATTTGATACGGTACAGTTTTAGTTAATTTAGATCTGTACCTGTTTTTATAAAGAGAAATGACATGACAACCCGCTACCAACAAGTTGCCGATCACATCAGTGATCAAATCAAAAATGGTCTACTCAGGGCTGGAGAAAAAGTCCCATCGGTACGTCAATGTTCAGCGGAAATGGGCTTGAGTATTTCTAGCGTGATTCGTGGCTATGAATTACTTCAAGATCAAATGCTTATTGAACCACGCCCACAATCAGGCTTTTATGTTCGCCCTCAATTTGAAAGAAACAACCCTCCTGCCATCAGCAAACCGACAGCCGAACCATCAGACGTTAATATCGATTCACTTGCAGTAACGTTAATGCAAACCACACAGGATGAAAACGTAATACAGTTAGGAACAGCGCCACCTTTTACTGACGTGCCTTCAGTAAAAGCGCTGAATCGCATTATGACCAAAGTCATCAGAGAAGAGCCTAATATTGCGGATTATGATACTCCCGCCGGCAACGAAGATTTAAGACGTCAAATTGCCCGGCGCATGATAAACGCAGGCGTAAACATTCACCCCGATGAAATTGTGATCACCACAGGTTGTCAGGAAGCAATAACGTTATGCCTGAGAGCGGTCACCAAAGCCGGCGATACAGTCATCGTGGAATCTCCCAGCTACTTTGGCACCTTAAAAGCGATTGAATCCTTAGGGCTAAAAGTACTGGAAATTCCTACTCATGCCGAAAAAGGTGTGAGCCTGAGTGCGATACAAGATGCCATTGCGCAATGGGATATTAGTGCCTGTGTGCTCACACCTAATTTCAGTAATCCACTGGGTTATGTTATGAGTGATGAAAAAAAATCAAAACTCAGAAAACTACTTAAAGCCGCCGATGTTCCGATAATAGAAGATGATATTTACGCAGAACTCAGTTACAACGCGCAACGCCCCAAGGCAATTAAAGCCTTTGATGAAACATGCGCAAATAGCAATGTTTTACTCTGCTCCTCATTATCTAAATCACTTTCGCCGGGTTTAAGGATTGGTTGGGCTATTCCTGGTAGATGGTTAAACGAAGTCACCCAGTTAAAAGTATGTAATAGTATGGCAGGCGCCACTGTACCTGCAAAAACTGCCGCACGTTATCTGGAATTAGGTATTTTCGATCGCCACCTGAGACAAATGCGTCGCCATTATAAAGATCAACGTGATTACTTTCTTCACCTCGCCACGCTACATCTACCAAAAAATATTAGGCTGACTCACCCTGAAGGCGGCTATGTGATTTGGCTAGAACTAGAGGAACATATCAACAGCATGAAACTCTATGAAGATGCCAAATACGAAAATATCAGCATTGCTCCCGGTCCACTATTCTCAGTGAGCGGAGAGTATAAAAACTTCATACGAATTAATTATGGCAGAGCCACTAAAGATCAATTAGAAGAAGCGATGATAAAATTGGGACGAATTATAAGTAACAGTTAATTTCTGCGTTTATCGAAGTTAATCTTATAAACGAAAGTCCCCCCCCTACTTTAAAGCCCTTTTTTATCTTTTCCATTTATCTGATCGGTTTGATGTACTTTTGATACTTAGCTAAACTTTGCACATCAAATAAAAATTAATAAACAATGATAATAAAAAATAATTACCTATTAGGTCTTGTCGTAGTTCTGCTATCTAGCTCAGGCCATGCGGATGGATTCAATAAAAAAGAAGTGTATTCGTATCAATCTACGGGTGGCACACCAGTCTTTACGGATAAGCGTCCGACTAAAAGTAAGCAATACAAAACGCAAACCATAGAAGTGACAGAGCCAAACAGTAAGGAAAGTAATAATAGTCATACCATTACTACTTACAACTATTCGACTCAGATAAACAATACTCAAACGACTATTTACACAACGCAAAATTCAAGTAAAAAGAAGCAACATAACAAAAAATTCAAAACGGGTAAGCACAGCATACAACGCTGTCAGCGTTATAAAGAAAAGCTCGATCACTATTCGGATAAAATGAGAAGCGGCTATAAAAACTCTGAATATAAAAAGCTGGAGAAAAACCGCAAGAAGTATAAAAATTTACTTTTTAAGAACTGTGATACAAAAACATTCAGAGAATAAGATGATTCTTATCGAATATTTATATCTAAAATAGATTTAAGTCACCCCCCTACTTTAAGGGGGTTTTTATTGCATACTATTAACTGCTCAAAACTAAACGATAAGCTCCGTGCCATCCAGCGGACATATAATCGCCTTAGCCACTTGTACATCTGCCGGGAATTCCTGTGCAGAAATCCAGACCTGATTAATCACATTACTGACATCTGGTAGTGCACGCATTGTTGCATTTGTTCTTAACTGATCAAAGAAAGCAAATGGCTCATCAAGGAAGATAAATTGCTTTTCATTGCCAGAATTCTTCGCTAACTCTTCGGACATCGCCATTCTCAATGCCAGCATAACCTGACGCTGAGTTCCCGAGGATATCTCATCGAAATCCATATAATCGGTCTTTTCGCCAGAGTAAATTTGTACGCTAAAATCCTCTGCGATTCTTACTTCACTGTAACGGCCTTCAGTAAACTTAGGCAACGTATTCGCTGATATATCGGAAATATTTTGATTGAAAAGTTCGACTGAATCTTTCGCCGCACGTTGCATTAACCCAATTGAAATATTTTGTGTTTCGATACTGTATTTACATTTATCTACAACCTTATTGAGGCTTTGCAAGGTAGATCGTAAATTCCCAGCCTTGTCAGAACGCTCTTTCTCTTTACTGATGTCGCCAAGTAACTCTCTACCCAAATCTTCTATTTCACCATCTTGTTTTTTTAGTGAATCGGTTAACCTTGTTACTGCAGCCGTAATTTCCTCGGTATCAGCCTTATAGCCAGTAGTACCTTCAGCTAATTGCGACAGATTATTGAATTGCTCTCTTGGAGGAAGAATTTGAAGTGTGGAAGGCGCTTCTTTTCTTTCATGAAGCATTTGCACAACACGTTCTGGCAATAAGGTTTCCACCAATGTTGTTACGTATCGATGACCATGCTGCAAGGAACCAGAGAAGCCTTCCGCCTCTTCATCTAACCTAACCATAGTTGCCTGAGAGTTCTTACGCACAACCAGTGTGATCAGGTAACCAATCAATGTAATTATCGCGGCTGGTAATAGCCAATTATCTGCCATGCTGGCATAAGTCGAAATTTTTTCTTCACTCATTGAAGTCGATAAAGTCGATAAAGATTCCATTGATGAGTCTTTAAAATAAGTATTTAAAACCCACAATATCCATAAAATTACAGTTATTGGAAATAATAACTTACCCAAAAAAGAGAAAGTGCCAAAAGCTTTTCTGGCACTGTGAAAAGCATCATAATTATTTGAGTACAGTTCACCATTATCATTCAAATGGCCGACTAATCGCTCTCTGTCCCTTTGCTCTGTGCCCAAAGTTTCTTCGGCATCAATTAATTCTGGGAGCCAGGTTTCATCCAGTTGAATTTCATCCAGATCGGCTTGAGTCGATTCTACCTGTGGCATTAACTCTTTGATTGCTTCTTCATTCTGAATATTAGATTTTTCGAAATCGTCGGTAATTTGAGCGTAAGCGCCAATACCCGCCATTTGTTTTATGGTGCTACTTTGTGGATCTGGAGATGTTAACTCTCTTTGAGCGAGGTAAAACGAATTAGCAAAGGCATCGTAATCAAAACCTAGAATTTTAGGTAACGCTTTAGCGACTTCATCCACACCATCGATTTTGTTATTTCCCTCATCATCACCGGTAATTTTTTGCAGTGTTGCTTTTGATACCCCTTTGCGATCGACACTTCGAGTCAGCTCGTAAATATCATCATCACCCGAAATAAAATTTATGGTGACATCAGAAACATCTGATCCCCAGGAAACGAGTTTACCGAGATTTTTTTCATCGAGGAAAAATGTTCTGCCGAAAAGCGCAAAACAGATGGATTCACCTATACTGGTTTTTCCTGATTCATTTGAGCCAGCTACAGTAATAACCCCTGATTCAGGAATATCGGTGACTTCAAGCTTATGGTATTTGCGAAAGTTGGTGGCAACTAGAGATTTAATCAGCATGGAACAGCTCCTCTACAGAAATAGAGTCATCTAGTTTTTGAAGTACAAGCTTAACGGCATCTTCATACTTATCGATATCGAAATCTTCTTTTTCTGACTGCTCTTTTACATCTTCTTTACAGAATTTAGCGAAGCGTTTTGCGGCCCCTCTAACTTTATCTGTCTTCAACCAACGAAGCTCTAATTCAGCTGCCATGTAATTTCTCCAATCACTAATTCATCAGAATAATGCCCACATCAAAAAGGACAAGTTACAGCCATTGTAGTGAAAATAAATCAAAATACAAACGGCAATAAAAAAGCCCCTAGCGACAATGTCCCTAGAGGCTTATAGAACGGCTAGTATTACTATTAGCCTTTCATATTATTGAAGAATTCTTCATTGGTTTTTGTCTTTTGTAACTTATCAAACAAGAACTCCATCGCTTCAACTTCTTCCATCGGATGTAGGAATTTACGCAAGATCCAAAGACTCTGTAATTCGTCTTCACCGACGAGTAACTCTTCACGACGAGTACCAGAACGATTAACGTTGATTGCAGGGTATACACGCTTCTCAGAAATCTTACGATCTAGATGTAATTCTGAGTTACCGGTACCTTTAAATTCTTCATAGATAACTTCGTCCATCTTTGAACCAGTATCTATAAGAGCAGTAGCAAGAATCGTTAAACTACCGCCTTCTTCAAGATTACGCGCCGCACCAAAGAAACGCTTAGGACGATGCAATGCATTCGCATCCACACCACCTGTTAATACTTTACCGGATGAAGGTACTACAGTGTTGTAAGCACGAGCCAAACGCGTAATAGAATCTAATAGAATGATAACGTCTTTCTTATGCTCAACCAGGCGTTTCGCTTTCTCAATTACCATTTCTGCAACTTGCACGTGGCGTGTTGCTGGTTCATCAAACGTAGAAGAAACAACCTCACCTTGAACCATGCGAGACATTTCTGTCACTTCCTCAGGACGTTCATCTATCAGAAGAACGATAAGGTGAGCATCAGGCTGATTCGTTGCGATACTTTGCGCAATGTTCTGCAACATCATTGTTTTACCCGCTTTTGGCGGTGCAATGATCAAACCACGCTGACCTTTACCAATTGGAGCGACAATATCGATAACTCGAGCAGTAATATCCTCAGTACTGCCGTTACCACGCTCCATACGCATTCTTTCATCAGGATGAAGTGGCGTCAGGTTTTCAAATAATAATTTATTACGTGCGTTTTCTGGCGGCTCAGTGTTGATTGTATCTACTTTAAGCAGTGCAAAATAACGCTCGCTATCTTTCGGTGTACGTATTTTTCCGGCAACCGTGTCACCTGTTCTTAAACCAAAACGGCGTATCTGACTTGGAGATACGTAAATATCATCAGCACCAGCAACATAGTTACTGTCACTCGATCTTAAGAAACCAAACCCATCCTGTAATATTTCTAATACACCGTCTCCATAAATGTCATCACCTTCTTTGGCAACAGCTTTTAAAATGGCAAAGATTACATCTTGTTTACGAGCACGGGACATTCCATCAACGCCTTTTTCTTTGGCAATAGCTAGAATTTCGGGAGGAGTTTTTTGTTTTAATTCAGTAAGATTCATAGGTGAGATTTAAGATAATTGAAAGATAAGGTTAGATAAATAGAATAGTTATTCTAGATTTAGAGTAGTTTTTCGTTTCAGTACACATTATCGATTAATTAAATTCTATGGCTTAGCCATAACAAGAACTTTGAATGAAAGAATTTATTTACGATATGGGATTTTAGAAAAAAAATAATAAAGTTATTATTAAGTGTTTGATTTATAAAATATGCTTGTAATTTTCCGCCTGAAATGGCGAAACAAGGAGTACAGTCTCGAACAACTAAACCAAAGGTATCACGTGAAAAAATATTAGTCCAGCTTTAAGAGATAAGCTGGACTATGAAAAGTCTAATTAAATATTCTGATCTAAAAATGCTGTCAATTGTGATTTGTTTAATGCGCCAACTTTAGTTGCTGCAACTTCACCATCCTTAAATAGCATTAGTGTTGGAATGCCACGAATACCGTATTTAGGTGGAGTGTCACCATTGTCATCAATATTTAATTTAGCAATAGTTACTTTGCCTTTATATTCTGCCGCTAACTCTTCAAGTATTGGGGCAACAGATTTACAAGGACCACACCATTCTGCCCAGTAATCTACTAAAACAGGTGTGCTACTTTTTAAAACATCTTGTTCGAATGAATCATCACTCAGGCTTACAATGCTCACTTTTTGTTTCTCCAGTGTTATTCACTAATTGTATAATTCAATAGTGTAAAGCCTGATTATCAGGCCTATTAAAAATAATTCAAGTCTAATCGCTGGATAAACCAATAAAAAGCGATAAGTGCTATAGCTAAAGAGGCAGGTTTTGCTATCACATTTTTATACCATGGCTTTTTTCCAAACCAATAACCCACTAATAGGAATGCTGCCAGAATGACTGTCAATTGACCTATTTCGACACCCACATTAAAACTAATCAAAGCCGTAACAAAGGCATTTTCTGGCATTCCAAAGTCCGCCAAAACACTAGCAAACCCTAAACCATGTAACAAACCAAATAAAAACACCAACAGTAAGCGGCTATTATTCAGACGTTTAGCAAAAATATTTTCAATTCCAACATAGGCAATTGATAAAGCAATGAGAGGCTCTACGATATTTGCGGGTAGATTAATCACGCCATTCATTGCCAAGCCTAAAGTCAGTGTATGCGCCACGGTAAACATGGTGACCTGCAACAGCAGAGGCTTAAATGCGACACCAAAAAGAAACAACCCTAAAATAAATAGAATATGGTCCAGACCCTTTGGAAGAATATGCTCAAATCCTATCACTACATAAGATATAACAGTTTGATAGAGAGGCTTGTCCGCAACTATCTCCGTTAATGACATAGCTTCACTGGACTTATCATTTTTCAACCACTGCCATTGCGACCAGTGATATTCTTGCTTGACTTTGTTTACCTGTTTCAAGCGCACCGCATTATCACCAAATGATGCAGGGTAATACCACGTCAACGATGTAGTTGAATCTCTCACTTCCCCGGCGAGCTCTATGAGACTTATTCGAGGTACTTTGGTATAGCCTGGTTCAGGAATTTTTACCTGCTTAAAAATTAAATCGACTTTATTTTTACTGTTATTTACCAGACTAATTTGCTCTAGAAACGTAGATTTAAATTTCTCAAATTCTACTAATAACTCATCAGCCTCCATTTTACGCAGCACATCATATTCGTCTGCATTTGGAGCGTCTTTGGTATTCTTGTAGCGACCGTCTATACCCGTGAGCAGCGCTTCGATACTGGCACGAATTTCTATATTGACTTGCCCCTTTTCATTAACAACTAGCTCTATCAATGCAGGTTTAACTACATCAGCATTTACAGTTAGTGATATCAAGAAAACTAGCATCACTAATGCACTACGAAAAATAGGTTTTATCGAGATAATCATTAATATTAAATTAGGACTTAGAATTTTTTATAGGTTGAAAAAGCAATATGACTGCGGTTAGAACAATTAACCAAGATAATTATCTAAAATAATTCTGAGAATAATCTTAATCTGTAGACACAAAAAAACCGAGATAAACTCGGTTTTTTTGTTCTTAAACCGAAAAGTTTAGAAACGTGGACCAGCCGTTTTTGCTAATTCCGCTTGCTTTAACGATTCTTTGCTTTGCATTACAACAATGTTAGCTAGCTTAATAGCTTTCTTTTCTTTGCCATCTTTTGCCGCTGCTTCAGCGTTCTTTATGGTTTTACCCATATCACGCCACTCCATACCTACGGCGCTAGCTTCTTTCTGTGCTTTCTTTGCAGCATCAATTGCATCTTGAGCACCACCAGCCATTACTGCTGAGCTCAAACTAAAAATTAATGTAGCTAATAAAAATTTGAATTTCATAAATGTCTCCAATAGTAGTCTGGTTTACTTTCTAGCACCTGGGCCGTTAAGCTCAAGACCATTTGACATTACTGCCTGGAAGTATTCCAAAGCCTTGTATTCGTCACTTTGTGCTTTAAAAGGCTTAGCTCTAATGTTTTTATTACAACCACCGTATCTACGATGCAAAGTACCCATTTCTCCCCACTTAGTTCTAAATACTGGGAAGTGAGTAGGATGACCTAACGCAGGGCTCAACAATTCACTACGAACCTTACGATTAAAGTTGTATACATGACAATCAGCACAAGCCAAGTTTAATTGACCACGTTTAGCATAGAAAAATTTCTTGCCTTTATCGTACCAGGCTTTTGCTTTTTCAGTTTTAGGTTGAACATCAATTTTTTCTCCACGTCCCTGATAAGCAACGTAGGCAGATACTGCGGCGATATTGCCTTTCTTCCATTTAAATGGCTTTTCACCATTATCTGTCAGACATTTATTGATATCGCCTTCTAAAGTTACGATAGTATCTTTTTCTTCGTCATGGTAGGGGTACTTTGCACGAGTGCCGCTAAGGTCTTCTCCAAAACAACTGGCAAAAGATTTGCCATTCTTGAATGGTTTTTCCCAAAGCTCAGTTCCAGTATCAATTGCAAGTTCATACGGTGGAAACTCTTCAATTTCTTCCCATTGACTACGTGAATCTGCATCTAGCGCATATACACCGTTTTGAAAATCTTCAAATTTTACGTCAGGTACAGCCTTTTTAAAGTAACTTCTGAAAGCTTCTGTATCCTCAGCTGGCGTTGAGGCCTGAGCTGTAACAAAAGGTAGTGTTATTACTAATAAAGCCACTGATGTGATCAGTTTTTTCATTTTTTCCTCCTAGCTTACATATAAGAATGTCCCACTTAGACAAAGCCAAGCGAGACATTCAATTTTTATAGTTTTATTTCTTACCAACTTCTTTTTCGATAGAGTCGCTTTTACCCATATTGTCTGTCCAGGTAAGTTTAACTTTATCAGACTTAGAGCCAGCATAATTGAATGAAAGGAACGGGTTTTTAGATACCGAACCACTCCAATCTGCTGTCATTACAACTTTACCGTTAGCTTCGACTTTTACTTCGGTAATGTAATGAGCCGGTATAGCATCGCCAGTTTTCTTATCTTTACGAAGACCAGTTTCCATAGGGTGAGTGATCAGAGCTTTTACCTGAACCATTCCACCTTTTTCTTTTGTACGTAATTTTATTGTAGATTTTGCCATGATATTAGCCTCCGCAGCCGCCTTTAGTTACTTTAACGTTAGTTTTTGCTGTATAGAACTTATCGCCAGCTTTAACGATTGCAATAACGTCTGTTGTCTTGCCCATTTTAAAGCGTGACTTCACAGCAGCCTCTGCTCCTTCGCCCATCATATATCGTGCAGCAAATGGAGTTGGGTTAGCAGCAGTTAAAGAGATAATTTCTGTTGTACCTTCAATTTCAGAAGTTATACCAACAGGGACAACCGCACCATTTTCTGCAATTTCAGGGGCTTTGATTTTAATTTTATCCGACTCTTCTGCACCGGTAGCGCCGAGCATAGTCATTATTTCATCAACTGATTTTGCTTTTGCTAAGTCTGCACCCATAACCGCAGCAGCGAATACGTTGCTTGAGCTAAGAAGGCCAGAAGTAACTGCAACGCCAGCAGCGCTAGCTACTAATGTGCTTTTTAAAAAGCTTCTACGTTTCATTATAATTCCTCTATATAAGGTTTAAAGTTTAAAAGATTGTTCTCCATCGAACAAACTAAGGCTCTGGTCATGGGTTATAGACTGTGTACGTAATCAGTTATCAAATCGATTTCTTTATCAGTCAAAATTCCATGAGAGCCAAAAGGAGGCATGATGGTGTTTGGGTTTTTAGCGCGCGCATCTGTAATTTGTGCTTTAAGAATAGCTTTGTCAGGAAAACGAGCTTTCATTGCAATCAATGGTGGACCGATATTCCCTGGTTGATCACCATCAGACATCATGTGGCAAGCTAAGCAATTTCCTTTTTTAATACCAAAAGCAAGTTTTTTACCTTGCTCTAAAGCACTCTTATCTTCTGCTATCGCAGTAGGTGCGATTGCTAATACTCCTATTAGTGTCAATGCAGATGTAGCGATTGACAGTACGCGAAAACTATTTCGCATGTTTGACCTCCTAGTTAACTTATTATCTCTAAATTTTTTTTAATATAATTGTATGTTCGGTATAAAGAATAGCTCATTCAAAAAAAATTAGTTGTATTTTTAATAATCGCTGAAACGTATTTGTAAATTTAAAAATCAGGGGATGGTTTCAGGTAGAAATACAATAAACAAATAACTAATTTTTTATATTAGGTGATATTGCCGTTTATATGGTGGTTTTCCACTATGTCTTGATCGACAAGATATCTAACTGGCAAAACGGATTCAAAAGATCTCTCAACTATGCACTCCAAAGTATGCTCAAATAATTAGCAAGATAATTTCAAAGCTAACTACTACCCTTGAAATAAATTACCGCCCTTTAGCTAATAGAAGAAAAAACAGCAGGAGAAGAGCATTTAATAAAAGCCTTGAAAGATTCATTGCACATAGGCTGACATAACAGCCTATGTGCAAAATAAATTACCAACAAACTCTAAAACTATTAATATTTTCTTCGTCTTTGGTAGTAAGTCATTGAGCCCAGCATTAGCATAATTAAAATCATCAATGCCCAATTTGAAAGAGTTGGTATCGACTGAGCACCAGATAATACTGCAAGCCCACCTGGGTCCACGATAGTGCCATTTGCATTTCCATCTGCATCCCCAATTCCGCCATCAGTTATCGAGAAACTAACCGTATTGCCACTGATAGTTGAAGGTATCTGGAACCATGGGGTTCCTTCTTTCCAATAAGCAGCATTAGCAGGAAGTGGTTGACCATAATCCATCGTGACAACTACTGTTTCACCCACGGCACAATTAATGATTTCAAATGTGATTAGACCATCTACAAAACTTAGCACTGAAGGTGGAGTAATTGTAGCTCCGCTAACGTCAAAATATGCTTGGTTACTGGTATTGAAAGTACATCCAGATTCAACGTTAGTACTGGTAAACGTTAAGGTACCGGTTTCACCACTTGGTAATAAACTACTAAATGTACGTACTGCTCCTATTATTACAGTTCGCGTTACACTGCTTGTGTTATTGGCATTGTCAGTAACGGAATAAGTTAAGATGTAAGATCCTGGTGCTGTACCAACCGTACCTGAAGGAATTATGCTACTGGTTAAATCCCCATCTACAATGTCACTCGCTATAGCACCATCATCAGTAAATGCCCCCCCAAAATCTAGTGAAACAGTGCTGGACCCATTTAAAGTAATCACAGGTGGTGTAGTGTCCGCAATTGTAACGGTTTGCATTGCAGTACTTGTATTATTCGCTCCATCAGTGACACTCCAGGTCACTATCGTTGTTCCAACAGGGAAAGGTCCCGTAGTGCTAGGTATTGCTGTTAACCCACTACTAACAGCATCAGTCACTGTAGCGCTAATAGTGACAGGTGTTTGATTAGCAGTCGCCTCTAGGGTAATAATTTGCTGAGGAAGAAGAGTTATAACGGGAGCTAGAGTGTCAACAACCGTTACAGATTGTATTGTGGTTGATATATTTCCAATGCCATCTGTAACTGTCCATGTAATGGGTGTTGTACCCAGTGGTAATGATGATCCATCAGGACTTGGTGTAGCAGTCAAACCAGCATCTATATCATCATTAATAACTGGAGTACCTAACATTACAGCCGAAGTAACGCCTGTAGCTTGAAAAGCAGGAATATCAGCGGGTGCGGTAATAACCGGTGGCGCATCAACCATCAAAGTATCAGTCGCAGTACCACTATTCCCCGAAGATGAAGTGAGGTCGCCAGAAGTATTAACCTTATCACCGATCGTTGTGTTAATGACATCAACTGAAATAGTACAACTGCTTGCTACACCAACAGAACCCCCAGTATAGCTAATTATGCTAGCTCCCGAAGCAGCAGTGACAGTTCCCCCTGTACAAGTGGTTGAGGCATTAGACGGAGTCACTATTACCAACCCTGCGGGTAAACTATCAGTGAAATCAAGCGCGGAAGCTGCCAATAAAGCACTCGCTGAATTATCAATAGTAAAAGTCAGTGTGCTTACTGTATTCGGGCCATTTAAAGCAACAGTATCGGGCGCAAAAGCCTTATTGAACGTGGGTGCTGGTTCAACAATTAAGTCAGCAGTTGCAGGTGGTGATACAAATAATCCATTTATGCTTAAATCACTAGTGGTATTGGCAAAGCTTCCGGTGTCTTCAACATCAGGTAGTGTAACTTCAACATCGAAGGAGCACATACCATCCATTGGAGGCAATTCACCACCGGTGAATGCTAACAAAGAGGTACCAGTAATTGATGAACCTGCACCACAGGGCATTGCTGGCAAACTGGTTGCGACTAATCCACTTAATACTGATTCGAGATCATCAGTAAAGGAGATACCACTGGCCGCAGAAGTACCCGGATTAGAGATAGTAAAGGTTAGAGTAGCAGTGCCTGTAGCAGTGCTAGGCCCATCGAAGGATTTACTAAATTGCAATAGGTTGATAATTTCTAAATTATCGCTGGCAGCACTCCCTGTAACGGCCAAGCTATCAATGACTCCTGTAACTGAGCTTGTGGTATTGGTATAAATATTGGGAGTTGCCGTAGCAGGTATATCAACCGTGACATCTATCTGGCAATCTGTTGTACCAACGGCGAGCACGCCACCTGTAAAGGCGATTGTGCCACCAACGTTGACTGTACCGCCACAACCATTAGCTATGACTCCAGTCGCAACTAAACCAGATAGCATAGAATCAAGGTTATCAGTAAAAGCAATCGCTGATGCAGCTTGTGTCGGATCGAGATTAGTCAATGTAAACTGCAGAATAACGCTGCCACCCGGTGCAACAAGATCATCTGCAAAAGACTTTTCCAGTTGTATTAGATCACTGTTAACAGTAAGCGTATCCGTGGCAGGCTGCACAGTTTCAGCTGTGCCTCCAACGGTCGCAGATAAAACGTCCGTCACATTGGAATAATCCCCGTTCGCAGCACCAGCAGGAACTAAAACAGGCACTTCGATGGTACAAGTTTCTCCGCTCAGTACGCTACCTCCTGTATAAATCAAGAAAGTTGTTCCAGATAACGTTCCTCCACAGCTATCAGCTGTTGCGACACCCGTTGCAGTCAAGCCGGATAAAGCGCCACCAAGGTTGTCGAAAAAAGATAAAGCTGTAGCATCATCAGTTGGATGCAGATTCTCTATACTAAAACGCAAGGTGGTTGTAGCACCCGGAAGCACTGGGTTGCTTAGGAATTCTTTGGTGAATTTAATACCAGAGATTTTCAGATCATCACTGGCAGGAGCTGAAGTTGCGGCCAGCCCACCTACCGTAGCCATTACGCCACTGCTGGTATTGGTGTAAGTTCCAGCAGCTGCATCGACAGGTACGTTTAGTGTCACACTTATGGTACAGCTTTCACCCGGCGATAATGAAGCTCCCATCAGGGTTAAGAGTGTATCTCCAGCCGTAGCGCTTAATGTTCCAGTACCGGGGTTTTCTCCAGCACCATCGGGAACACAAGCTGCGGTCAGCGGTAATCCCGTAGCTGTAAGTCCATTTAATGCAGGAACAAGGTCGTCCATTAAATTATCCGTAAAGGAGATATCTGTGGCATCACCACTCGCATCAGCAGGATGACTAAGGGTGAATTCAAGGGTAACAGTGCCACCGGGAGTAGCTGGGTCATCACCAAATACTTTTGTCAGACTTGGCGCTCCAATAACCGTCAAGGTATCACTGGCAGCTTTGCCGGTACGCGTAGCGCCGTCAATAGTAGCGGTCGGCTCCTCAGTGGTATTTGTGTAGATGCCGGGGGATAAATCTACTGGTATTGTTAGTGTGACATCAAATGTACAAGTTTCACCAACAGCTAAACTACCGCCCGTTAACTGAAGTCCCTGCCGATCTCCACCTACAGATGTCATTACAACCGAAGAGCCACTGCCACATATACCATTAGCTGGGAGTGTGGTGACACTAACCACGGGAAAAGGCAAAAAGCCTGACGTCAGATCTGGGGGGGTGCCACCACTGCCATCGGTCAACTCATCAAGGAATTCGATATCTGTAGCAGCAGATGTAGTACTGGGGTTGGTAATACTAAAACGTAGTACCACATCATCCCCTGCATTGACTACAGGGTCCGGCGCTAGAGTATCAGCGTCTAAAAATTCCTTTGTAAGTAGGGGGGTGGGTGCAACAAATAGAACTTCAGATGCCGTATTGCCGGTCACTGTGCTTCCGTCAACCGTTCCCGTAATAGTACTTGTGATATTGGTATATGCGCCTGGCGCTGCACCTGCTGGGATAGATAGACTGGTACTGATGGTACAAGAACCACCCGCTGCCACTGTGCCTCCACTAAAACCGATAGAACTCGTTCCAGCTCCTGTAACAGAACCACCACAATCGTTGGAAAGCAAACTCTCGAAGCTCAAACCAGTAAGGGCAGCGCCAAGGTCGTCCGTAAATGCAATACCTGTAGTTGTACTATTACGATCAAAGTTATTAAGTATAAAGTCCAGATTCACTATTCCACCAGGTGCTACTGGGTCATTTACAAAAGATTTCTGTATGGACAATGGTGTGGTGGTAACTGTGAGGGAAGCACTGGCATTTCCCGCCGATGTGAAATCAGCGAGTAAATCACCACTGACGTTGTTAAGAACACCGCTACCACTTGCAGTAACATCAACAGTTACTGTACAGGTGGCTCCAATTGGCAGGACTTCTAAACCGTTGACAAAGTTACTCCCGTTTGCATCTAGAGTAACAACACTCGACCCCTGAGTTGCCGTGACCGTAGTATTAGGGGCGCTCGCACTTATACAATCGGTAGATACATTCGCGGGATCAGCTACTATCATCCCGGCTGGTAAATTATCAGTGAAATCCAGAAAACCCACCCTAGAGGCTCCAGCGGTATTATCGATAGTAAAGGTTAAGGTACTTCGGCCACCTAATGAAACACTATCGGGGGAAAAACTCTTGCTAAAGCCCGGCAGCGTGGTGACAACATTCAGATCAGCAATAGCTGATCCGCTATTCCCCGCACTGGACGTTAGATCGCCCGAGGTATTGGTGTGTATACCCGGTGTACTACTGGTGACATCAACACTGACAACACAGCTTGCATTTGCGGCAACGACACCATCACTGTAGGCAATGGCACTACCGCTATTGGGTGCATCAAGTATGCCGTTGAGACAACTTGTAGAGGCATTCGCCGGATCGGCAATGGTAACTCCAGCTGGCAATGGATCAGTGAAGGCCAGATCTAATGCAGGAATAGGAGCATTTGAGTTATCTATAGTTAATGTCAGCGTAGATACACTACCAGGCCCTATGGTAGCTGGACTGAATTGTTTAGTTAAAATAGGAACAGAAACACCAGCATATGCTGAATGTGCAACTGAAAAACTAGCAATTAATAAAAGTAAAACCAGTAAATTTTTTCCAAATGCTTCCTTAGAAACCTGCAACATTCCTTATCTCCTTTGATACTCTCTTCAGTCACTTTTTAACAATTCTTCAGCAATTTATTCAGCAACTGCGCAAATTTATAATATTTTTTATATATTGTTCAGTATAGATTAGTTTAGAAGAAGACTTTGGATTTATTAGTAATAATGACGTTTTAGCCATAATTCAGCTATGACATTCACGGCCTATGTGAGTTTTTTAATTGCAGTATTGATGAAAAAAAGCTTACTCTATAAGCTAAATTATTAAGAAACATGATGATTGATGCTTTATCTTATCAGCGTCACAATCGTATAAACTGGAAATCTTAATCACTCACTATCAATAGACAGAAATTGGCGCCTAATGACAATCCAAATGAAAAAAAAGTATTCAAGCACCCCAAGATTTATTTCAACGTTAGCAATTTTGCTCATCACCATTTTATTGCTACCTCCCAAGTTACACGCCAAAGGTATCAGCGATATTCTTAGTAGCATTAAGGACCTGGAAGGTCGCAAGGACCCCAAGTGTTATGCGACTGCATCTAGACTTGAAAATTTCATGTATGGCACTCCCCTGACTGATGCCGCACGATTTGCTAAGAATAACTTACAGGCGCAGTGGGTGAATGATGTGTGGGAAAGGGCGTCTAATTTAGCAAAACAAAACAAACAAACAGACATTAACGCTGAGCATATAAAAACAGCATCAAAATCTATTTTAGACTTTTCCAAAAATACTTTTGGTGATTGGGAAGTTAAGTTTCAAAATAGTGATCCAGTAGTAATTAACAAAGTCGATGAACGCCAGTATGGCAGTATTGCTTACTCGCTTCGTGCAATATTAGCTGCCCAACAAAAAAGTGAGAAAGACCCTTCCAAATCTATATTGCCATTATCCAAAGCAGCGATTGATGAATTAAAACTGTCTTTGGATATTTTCACCTTAGCGGTGCTCAAACAAACAGACCAACAGGCTCGGCTTAGTAATAGTTACACCTTAGAAAAAGATGTGTTGGTATCAACATGGGAGCGACTATCTGGCCTTAAACAACAAACCAGTGAAAACAACATTAGCAAGGTAAGCAAACCAATAAAGTTAGAATTATTGAATTCCATTATCAAACAAAAAATCTCATCCTATGAAGCTTATAACAAAATAAGCAATCAGCTTTTTGTGAGAAATTTGCAAGTCTATTTTGCCCGGAGTAGCTGGCCTAAAGACCCTGAAGTAGGAAAACAATTCAAAGGATTATTTACCGAAAGCATGATTGCTTTTGCTGCAGACTTATACAAAGGTGCTGAAGCCAATGCGCTAAAAAAAGGGCATGCATTTATCGAAGAATCGGATGTCAGTGATTTTGTGCAACGATTCATACCACACCATATTAATGATTATGAGGATGCTATCTTTTTCCCCGCCCTGGAACCCAAAGACCGCATTGAAATAGAGTCTTACGATATGGATGCTTTTCGAGATACCGGCATCCATTGGCGCTATTTACAATACGCCATTGATGATCCTGAATTCAAAGCTTTTTTAGAACCTGATCCATTTGCCTCTGAATTAATCGTGGAAAATATCGCACAATTTGGGGTTTTGGCACTGCGTATGACTGGCGTAGTGGGGAAAAAGCAGGGCAAAAAACGTATTGAGCTGGATCATTTCAGTACTGCAATTAAGGAAATTCAGAGTCGTATAAACCTCCATCAAAAAGTGGCTAATCAAACTAAGCAAATACAGCAGTCGACAATATCTTCAGTTGAAAGTGGGCAACGCGAAACAAAGCAACAGACTTACTTTTCGGACGTTACAGAAGACCTTGGCATTGACTTTATGCATCGTTCTTCCGATTGGCTTAATAGACTACTGAGGAGTTACCTGAAAAAAGACAGCACCACAGGAATTATAACAATCCCTCCTGCATTTGGAGGCTCTGGTGTGGCGGCTGAAGATATCAATAATGATGGTCTAGATGACATACTGATATTAAGTGGCCTTGGCAATAAGCTCTATGTAAATCGCGGCAATGAAAAATTCGAAGATATCACTAAAACTGCGGGACTAAACTGGGTTAGGTCAAAAGACAACTTACCAGGGGAACCTCGCCAACCCGTTATCGCGGATTTTAATAATGATGGAAAACAGGATATTTTAATTACCTATGTGAATGACATCCATAGGGTCTATATGAATCTCGGTAATGAAAAGTTTGAAGATGTTACAGCTACCGCTAATTTAGGTGGGCAAGATCTGGTGGGTGGCCCAGCGACAGTATTTGATTTTGATAATGATGGATTGCTGGATATCTACATTACGTATTTTGGTAATTACTTAAAAGGCGTTCTTCCCACTTTGAAACGTCGTAATTCAAATGGCTTACCTAACCGCCTGTTTAAGAATATGGGAGGATTTAAGTTTAAAGATGTCACAGCAGGCAGTAATCTTGATCATTCTGGTTGGGCGCAGGCTGTTACTCATACTGATCTGGACAATGATGGGTTGCAAGATGTGATAGTAGGCAATGACTTTGGTATCAATGCTTATTTCAAAAATCTGGGCAACGGCAAGTTTGAAAATATTACAGCCAAAATTGGCACCGACAAACCATCCTATACCATGAATATCGGGTTAGCCGATTTGAACGACGACCTTTTCCCCGATATTTATATTTCAAATATAGTGACGATGAACAAGGATGAAAAGTATGTTCTTCCGACCGAATCGACCGAGATGAAATTCAACCCTGAAAAACTCGCTAATATGCGTGTAGTCGAAGCGAATGACTTATTTTTATCGCAACCAAAAAGTGATAAACAACTTACTTATAAGCTCAGTCAGGCAGTTGATAGAGGGTATTCTTCAACAGGCTGGTCGTGGGACGCCGATTTTTTTGATGCTGATAACGATGGCGATGAGGACCTATACGTACTCAATGGCATGAATGAATTTAACCTGTATAGCAGCGAAAACCCCTACTACACCGATCCTGTAGAAAATAAGAAATTAGATGTATTTATCCCTACCGACACCAAAGAATCTAATGTTTTCTTTATTAATGATAACGGCCGTTTTCAAAATGTGTCTAAACAAAGTGGCATTGATTTTTTAGGTAATTCAAGAAGCGCGGCTTATTTGGATATCGATCAGGATGGTGATTTGGATATTGTAATCAACAACTATCATGACAAAGCGGTTGTGTATAAAAACAATGCAGAACAACTCAAGAATAACTGGCTTAAAATCAAACTAGAAGGTGCCCCGGAAAAGAAAATTAATAAAGATGCCATCGGTGCAAAAATTATCATTACAACCGAATCAGGCAGAAGAATCTGGAGAGAAATACACGGCTCAATAGGTTATATGTCGGCGCACCCTAAACTACAACATATTGGTATTGGCAAAAGTAGTAAAGCTGATTTACTGGTCGTTTGGCCAAATGGGCACACGCAAAAAATTAGCGACTTAAAAGCAAATCAGAGCCACTTGATTAAATACGAGCAATAAACAGAACTCACACACCGTTTTTGCTATCTTTTGATCAAAAAATGAACATAAAAAAATATTATGATCCTGAAATTACTTTAGAGAAAAATATGATGTCACCCCCCTACTTTTAAGGGGTTTTTATTGATTACATCATAGCTAGTAAAAACAAGAAAAAATAATAACAGGCTATAACGACAACAGACCTTAATACATTTAATAATTAAATTGTGACATTTTTCACAAAATTTTACCTATACTGAGAGTAGAATTAGTTTAGATAAAATTCGAAATCAAAGGCTATCGTAGTATTGATACTTTAGTATCTTTAAAACAATAATCTGAATAAAGCTATCAAAATAATAAAAATCAAACCCAGTTTAAATGTGTATCACCAACAAATGAGAGGAAGTCAATATGACTAGATTTAAAACCCAACTACTTTTAGCAGGGTGTGCCTTGTGTATAGCAAGTTCAGGTTTCGCCAATGAAAAAGCCGTTGCAACTGAATATTTTGATGGCTCTACTCTTGCCTTCGATTATAAAGGAAATTTTAACAACACCACGATTAGTGTGAGTGGTCCTAATGGTTTTAATACCCAAGTTTTTCAAGAAAGGGGGACGCCTACAGTTAATTTATCAGGACCTGCATTAGCAGGAAAAGCATCCAAAGCTAGTTTGCCCAGCACAGTTTCACTCGCCGATGGTGAATATCAATATCAGATTACGGTCGCGACCGATAAAATTATCAACGTTACAGATACGCTCGATAATGGTCGAGGTAAAAACGCTAAAACCACAATGAATGCCAGTGAAACCCAATCTGGTTCTTTTCGCGTTAAAGACGGTTCTATAGTCACCTATACTGATATTCAGGAGAGCGAATAATATGAAACACTTAAAAATATTAAACTATGCATTTTCCGTTGTAGCTCTCGCTGGCTTAAGCTCAGTATCCAGTTCTGCATTAGCTGATCAAGTCATAGTCGATGACTTAATAGTTGATGGAAGTGTTTGTGCTGGACAAGATTGTGTAAATGGCGAATCTTTTGGCTTTGATACATTGCGATTAAAAGAAAACAACTTGCGGCTTCACTTTGAAGACACAAGTGCCTCTGCATCTTTCCCTAGTAATGACTGGCGCATAATTGCTAACGACTCTTCAAATGGTGGCGGTAATTATTTAGCCATTGAAGATTCAACTGCAGGGCGTCAACTTTTCAGAGTTGATGCTGGCGCTCCAGCTAATAGCTTACGCGTAGACAGTCAAGGTGATGTAGGTATTGGAACTGCTACTCCAGCAGTTGGGATTCATCATGTAGATGGAAACACACCAACATTACGCCTTGAACAGGATGGCAGTTCTGGCTTTACCCCGCAAACGTGGGATATGGCGGGAAATGAATCTAACTTTTTTATTCGCGACACGACCAATGGCAGCAAGTTGCCGTTTAGGATTAAACCGGGTGCACCCACAGATGCATTAACTATAGCAGCTGATGGGGATATTGGTATGGGTACGCTTTCGCCAGATGATGAGCTTGATATAGAAGGTACCGGCCCAGCTGTTCGTTTAACGCAGGGTTCCGGCCCATTAGGCCCTATTGCATGGAGAATGTTTGTAAAAGACGACTCGAACCGGTTCAACATTGGAATCGCTGACGGCAATACTCCTGTCAAGATTGGCAATGAGGCCAACAATAATTTATTAAAAGTGGGTACTAATGCTAGTGACCAAGTCGACATCACCGGTAACCTGGTCATTTCTGGTAGCTGTTCTGCTGGAGGGGGAGCCTGTGCTGACCATGTATTCGAAGCAGATTATAAAAAGTTATCCTTGGCAGAGTTAAAAGATTTTATATCCACTAAAAAGCATCTTCCAAAGGTACCGAGTGCCAATGATATGAAAAAGAATGGAATAGGTGTGGCGCAAATGTCTGGGCGTTTACTTGAGAAGATAGAAGAGCTAGTACTCTATACATTAGAGCAGCAAGAGACTATAGATCGGTTGCAAACACGCATGGCCACACTTGAGACTAGTGACTCGTTAATGAAACCATTAGTGCTTAGGTTCGATAAAATTATTGAAGAATAGGTAAGATTCAATAATCAATTTAATTTTGCAAGTAATCAGGAAATTGTCCGAGGATAGATGTTGTGAAAAGGAAATGTAGTCGAATTGTAATATTTTCCGAAAATTACACCTCTTATACTCGGACAGGCTCCCTAAAGGAAGCCCGACTAAATTTAAGTGCTGGTTTAAATTTCCATGGCGGAGTCCAATAAGGCCTTTTTACCTCTTTTTAAAGGAGTGTGAATGGCGATTTAACAAAAGAGTTACCCAAAGCTTCAATTAAAGCGATTGAATCAATGAGTTAAAGAGGACTTAATCTAGTTATCTGGGTCAGCCACTTAAAATATTTTTTAATTGGACTTTCCTTTGGGACTTTCATAAGTAGCACATTAATTAACATCCGTTAGCAACTATTTTTTACAAAATAATCAAACAGTTATCTAATATTTCTTATTAGTTTTTTCGCCAAATTATAGGAAGAGACACGATACCAATGTTTCGATAAAGATAATATATGAGAAAAACGTTTTTAAGCGCAAGCGAGATAGTAGAAGCAATAGCAGCACCTATAGCCCCTAGACTCGGTATCAAAATAATACAAAAACCAACATTCAATAGTAATGTAAACCCTAGATTTATTACGATCATATGTTCTTTTCTGGACACTAGCATGAGTAACCCTGTAGACCCTGCACTGACATTTATAATCTGCCCAACAGCTAAAATTAACAATATGTTACTTGCTTTGTGATATTCAGAACCAAACAATATTGTTAAAAGGCTTTCCCCAAAGAATAAAACAATCAGTATTATTGGCATGCCAAAAAAAGTGCTAAAAATGCAACTACGATTGGCTAAACGCTGTAATTCTTCATGCTGATTATTATTATATGCTTTGTTTAGTGCTGGCATCTGGATAGAATTTATAGCGATTAATCCAAACGGTATTAAACTTGTAATTTGCGCTGCAACTTTAAATTGTGCTACTTCATCATTATTAGCAAAATACCCTAGCAGGATAAAACTGAGCTGTATGTTAAGTGCAACTAACCACCCAATTAAACTTATTTTCCATAAACTTGTGCGCCATTTAGCCAGCTGATATTCTTTTTCTAAGCCGTAATAATTTTTATTATTACGCTGAAAAATAAGAAATGCCACTATTGTCCCAATAAAAGCGACCAATGAAAAAACAGTTAAAACATTACTAACAGTAATTGCTTCATAATATGAGTAATGAGCCAGCAAGGATATAAATATCAAGCATAGAACAGGGCTTATCAATTTAGTTGAAATTTGCCCTAAAATTACATGACCAAGGCCTTTTGTAGCGGCTTGATAGATCGCCATAAAAGGAAGAAAAAAAACTGCGGTTAATAATGGAAATATAATCCCAGGATCAAATTCATCGAAACTATTAATGATAAATACCCCAATAACCACTAGTAAAAAAAAGAAAACTACAAATAAAAAAGAGGAATAAATAATACCCCTTATCAATGGTTGCTCATTATTCTGCTTATACGTTGAGATTTCACGAACAAGAAATATTGGCAAACCAGCTGTTATAAAACTAACTGTTAATGCTACCCAAGAAATTAGATAAGCGTATCTACCGAATACTTCAGGATCTAAAGTTCGGGCAAGAATAGCCCAAGCAAGGAAAGTTAGAACCACATAGGTAATATGTATTAGAACACCTATTACTTCAGTAGGTATGTGAGTTATTCGCTCTTTAAGATTTGCCATACCTTCTTCTACAAATGCCTTTAATAATGATACATATATCGATAAATTTAATTTATTCTAAATTGAACTTACCTGATTATTAGGATCAAAAAATTTATTTCCATTTTAAAAAAATGAGGCTATGAGCTTTTCCATGACGGTAAAATATCAGGATACTGCCTTAGATAATTACTTAAATGTTCTAGATCACCCTTTCTAATTACCTGCAACATCAAGGCCGTTCTTACTTTTCATACTCCGGAAAAAATCTTAAATCTCCAAAGAGTAGTTTTCGAATATTAAGATTACTCTAAAAAAGGTTAAACAGCCTATATTATTTAACTCGATTTAATCTACTACATTACTAAAAAAAGTACTTTTTGCTCATAGTAAAATCGCTATACCAGTTTTTCAGCGATACTTAGAAAATATAGAATCAAACAATACTGGCTATTTCATCCATTCTGACAAATCCCTTTTAATAAGTTTTTCTACCTCTAAAATGTCCTCTATATATATGCTTGTTAGTTCCTTTCTTAATTTTTTATCCAATGAGGGTCTACGAGAAAATTGAAGAGAATTATAGGCATTCCTTAAATACGTAAGAAAGGAACTAGGGATTAAATCTTTAAGTGTTGTTTTTACCCAACTACGTGAACTGCGAATTTTGTTTATGAACTGAAATTTTGCTAAGCCTCGAGGAGAATTATATCTACGATTTAAATCAAATTCGAAAACATTATTTACACCCAAAAAATTAGTTATTTCATTCAGTGTTTGTTTTGGGTCTTTACTATAGTCATCATATAAAATTATCTTAATTTGACTTTTATCAAATAATTGAAAGTAATGCTTTAAAGAAGAAGCATAAAAGCTTTTTTGTTTATAATGGAATTGTGGTGGCCAGTTGTTCCGCATTCTTTCGTCCTCTGCTTCCATAGCTTGAAAAAAATCAGTTAATGGCTCCATGCCTGATGAAACTCTTGCCCAAAATTGTGAATAGGCTCGATCGACAGGCTGTCTTAAAATGATAATTATTTTTACATCAGGAATATAAACCTTCATCCGTTCTGCGGATGAATGTAAGTATAAATAATCAACTGACGCTTCTCCAATAGCTGTTTCATTTGATACTTGGGAAAATAGTTTTTTATATGATGATAAATCAGTACTATATCTTTCCAGGTTATTAATGCCGAGCGGAGGACCTTTATATTCAGGCTTATTATTGACGTAAGCAAAAAATCGAGGTTCTTTTACTGGAGACATAAATATTTGAGGATGCTGATTCAAATAATTATACATGGAGGTTGTACCTGCACGGCCAGCTCCGATAATTAGAAAGTTAGGTAACGTCATTCATGAAATACTTATGATTATACAAGGGAAAGCTTTTACAGTTCGATACAATCTGATTTAGCTGTTGTGGTATTATACACGGGTAAATTATATAGGATGATTTTCCTTCAAAAACATCCTTGTAATTAACTGTTTAAAGTTCAAACAACAAAGTGATTTACTCTTACATAAGCAATTATAAGACACTGATTGATACTTAAATCTCGCCTATAAACCGAACTAATTTTATCTATTAGGCTTACATGCGGAGATTGATTATCGTTATGGCCAGGAATGACTAATGCAAGATATTTTGTACATGTTACGTTTTCTCATTATTGTGGATTATTGTCGTTTGAAAGGTCCAGATGAAGTGGCTTGTGTTACCGTCAAAAAAAATTATCCTGATATAAATACTATGCACAAAGCTATAGTAATTAGTTTCAACGAGATGGTTAACTCTCAATTTCTTTGTTGTATTTACCAAAACCATGAGGAATTTCGAGCTCGATTAATAGCACATCCGTATTACATCTCCCAATTATCAGTTGTAGTAAACAAATTAACCTCAATGGTTTAACAGAAAGTATGGCCTCAATTCAAAAACTCGGAATCCTAGTTGTATATTTTATAGATGAGAACGAAGAACTTATCCTCGACTTACATCTGGATATGATAAAGCAAAACACTCATGTCAATTACACTATTTATGCAGCAGTAAACAGACTTTCACCCAGATTACGTTTAAAACTTGAACAAAGATCCGACTTAATTATTTGCTCTATTCCGACCACAGATATACGTTTGTCTAAGGAGCATGCTTATTATCTGGAAACTCTGGCCGATATAGCAGTCTCTGATAATGTCAGTCATTTATGTACTTTAGATGTCGATTCGTTTCCTATCAAACCTGGTTGGGCAGAAGACCTTGCCTCAAGCTTGACTAATGAATCACCGGTAGCAGCTATTTTACGTGAGGAAAACGGAGATTCTGTTTTAACACACCCATCATGCACTTTCTTTGAACGCAGTTTTTGGGTAACCTATAAACCTCAAATTTACCCTAGTTGGAAAGAGTGCAAATGTTTCGCTTGTCTATTTTTTTACATCCGAAACATATCTGAACTAGATACGGGCATTGGCATCAGCTATATATTGCAGCAAAATGGCTTGTCTTGGAGAAATTTAACAAGATCCAACATGATTAATGAACACACTGTTATGGGTGGTGTATATAGTGACATTATTTTCCATCTTGGTGCCGGTTCTCGTAGCATCAAACTTTGTAGAAAAGATGTACAAAACGTCCATTTATCTACGATTGACAAGCTAAAGTTAAAGATCAGTCGATTTATTCCATATAAACCTTTACAATCTTTTGTATCTGCACGTACTCTCGAAAAGCGGGATAAGTTACTCGTTCCAGTCATTGAAGCTAACCAATTATCCTATAACAAAATTCGTTCAGCATTATTGACTAATCCGAATAATTATATATCTTATTTATCAGGTGCTATCGATGAATAGAAACTCCAAACCCACCAGCAAAAATCCTGATCATCTAATGTTTCTGGAGCATCAGCCTACCTGTATAAACATCTATAACAAAGTATCAAGCAAAACTTAATATGTTAAAAATCTATCGTTATTTACTACCGTATTTACATTTACAAGTTCGAAAAATTACGGACACTCTTTTTCATTTCCGTTCAGAAAAACTATTCTCTAAGTATCTTGAATGCGATAAACCCGCTCAACCACGTTCAGAGAGTCCAGTCATTGTTATTGGTATGCACCGCTCGGGTACAACTCTTGTAACACGCTTGCTTGAAGACCTTTGTGTCTCAATGGGTAATAGTCAAGGGATAAATACAAGTGAAGATTTTTTTTTCAGCGTCGAAATGAAGTTTTACTTAAAATGACTCATGCAACCTGGGACAACCCTGAGGCCTTTTCACGCGCACTAAGATTACCTCATTGGAGAAAGACTTTTACCAAAGTTATTGCGCATGATTTAGAAACATTTAACTTCATGTCTTTTAGATCAGTAAATTTGACGCAAAAGCAAGAACAGGTTTGGGGATTCAAAGACCCAAGAAGTTCGATTACACTTCCAATCTGGCTGGATATCTTTCCTAACGCAAAAGTCATTAATATTATAAGGGAAGGTAATGCGGTAGCTTCGAGCTTGCTACAACGGGGCAAAAACTCACAAGAGAGGAACAAAATACCATCTCTAGTATCACTGGAACCAGCTCTAAGCCTAGATCTTTGGGCAGAATATGTAATGACCGCAAATCAAAACTGTTCTATATTATCCGGTGAGAAATATTTAGAATTAAAATATGAGATACTATTAGAATCACCTGAAGCTACGATTCGACAAATTATAAACTTCCTTAAAATAGATGTTAATCAAGAAATAGTTAATAACGCAGTTTCAAGAGTAAAACGCCCTAATAATCCAGTCGTTAAAGTTGAAGATATTTCAGTTACAGCGAGAACTGCATTAGATTACTATGGTTATAATGATTAATATTTATTACCTAATATCTTGGCGGATTATCATCTTAATAATTAAGCAAAGCTAATATCAATTGGCTTTGACAGTGTTTAAAATAGATGATCAATCATTCATAATAGGAAAAAGGTCTAAACTAAAGTCAATTATGGATAAAGATTTAAATCCACATTATATTAACATCATTTTTGTTAAAGAAAGCGTTGAGAGCCTCAAACCATTTCTGTATTCCCTTCTTGATTTAACTAATTTATCTTTTCGAATTATTTCTAATGGCTGTAATCGTGACGAAGAACAAATTCTAATCAACTTATGTAATAAGTCTGAAAAATTAATATTCTTATCAATGAACTCATCGAAGGTAATTGAACATGGTAAAGTTTTAGACTATTTACTGGAACTTGAGCCTACAGATTTTTTCAGCTTTATGGACTCAGACATCTTTGCAATTGGCCCAATCTCTTACAGAGATATTCTACCAGCCGATAATGAAGTAGCTATAAGCTCTTGCCTACCAGTATGGCATTCAAATATTGATTTAACTATGCCTAAAACATCGAAGATTATGGCAGGACAGTTTATAAAAGATACAGAAGATGATTTTTTAGGTTGCACATATCTTGCATCATACCGTTGTCGTGAACTAAGAGATTTAATTAAATCAATGGGACTATCATTTAAAAGTTATCATAAAAAGGAATTACCACCCAAAGTCTTTATTACTTTAAAAAAACTTGGTTTTGATAAAAGTATTTATGACACTGCAAAAGTTATAAACATCCTCCTTCAAGACCGTGGGCATAAATTATCTTATAGAAATATTAACAACCTTATTCATATTGGTGGTTTCAGTGGTGAAATTAAACCATCAATTTATAACTTTGCCTCTCTCATAAAAGACATTCTAAGAAATTATTTACCAAGAAATCTAATAGCATTTATTAACAGTAGACGGTTCAATTGTAGTAAGGAAGAGGCTGATAATATTATTGAAATAAAAAATCGCCGAGTTGAAATTTGCACTTTAATTAAAGAAATAGAAAACAATACCCTATTATCTGATGCATCTGCTAGGGTACTTAAAAAAAATCCTGACTTGAAAAAATTAGTTAATTTATATAGTACTTATTCCAACCATATAGATCAGACCCCAGCAACATCAGAACAGCTAATTTGAACATATTCATTAAAAGTAAATTACTTTTTGCTTACGCCTTTCGACTCTTCAAGCAAAAGTTACTGTACTACAACACAGTGAAATTATTCTCACAGCAACTAGCTAACAAAACTCCTCTTAAATCCAGACCAGAAAGTCCTATTATAATTATTGGCATGCACCGATCAGGAACTACATTGACTACTCTTTTACTAGAAGATTTAGGCGTGTCTATGGGTTGCGAACAACAAATCAGCACCAGTGAAGACCTTTTCTTTCAACGCCTTAACGAGTTATTATTAGCGCTTTCTAATGCGACATGGGATAATCCAAAATCTTTTTCAAGCATTCTAAAAAATCAAGACTGGAATTTAGCGCTAACCAAAGTCATTAGTCATGAATTGAGCAAGTCCAAATCTATTCGCTTTTCAACAAATCCTTGCAGGCAAAACAAAAGAAAACTATGGGGATTCAAAGACCCTAGAAATACCTACACTTTACCAATTTGGCTAAATATTTTCCCAAATGCTAAAGTTATTAACATATTAAGAAATGGTGAGTCAGTAGCTTCTAGTCTTTTGAATCGGGGGAATAACAATTTGAAGGAAGGGAAGTCATTGTCATTAGTCTCTTTAAGCACATCACTTAGCTTAGACCTTTGGGCTGAATATGTTATGGAAGCGCATAAAAACTGTTCTGCATTATCCGATGAGCAATATTTTGAATTAAAATACGAAACTTTACTAGAATCACCAGAGACAACAATTCGACAGATTCTAAACTTCCTTGAAATAGATGCTAATCAAGAAGAAGTTAATAAAGCAGTTTCAAGAGTAAAATACCCTAATAATCATCCAGTCGTCAAAGTTAAAGATATTTCAGCTACAGCCCAAGCAGCATTGACTTTTTACGGTTATGACGATTAATATTATGATAGATTTAATATTGAATCTGTATGCTAGTCTATATAGTTAATCCTAGAGGCTACCCTAGTTAATCAACCCCTTTTATCTTTAACTCATTGATTCAATTATTTTAATTGAGTCTTTGAGTCACTGTTGTTAAAACGCCATTCACATTCCTTTAAAAAGAGATAAAAGTGATCTTCTGGGACCTCGTTAAATTTCCCAGGTGACGCTTAGCCTGCTTCCAAAAATTATCTCTTCCATTTAGGTGATGATGCTTATAAGCAAACAATTCAATATAATTAATTCGATAGTGCTTAAACTCCGAAACATCTAGCGCATTATGTCTTCACCATGTGTCAGTATAAACAATGCTGTCTGATTATTGGTAATGACGCCCCGCCCGGTGTTTACCGACCACCGTAAAAACCTTGCCACGCGCTTTAGAAGATCAGATACAGATACTTTAGCTGGCGCTCCTCGCCTATGCTTTCCTTTTCGTTTACCACCAAAATAATTTCCATCTGCTTCAAACCATCCTTCAAGGTATTCAGTATGTTCGTAAATGAGTTGGCGCAACCTTTGAAAATAGCAGCTGGGAGCGTTTAATTAACTCCGATTAATGAAGCCGCTGTTCGTGCTGTCGTCCCTGCAACAAAAAATTCTATAAGCCGTACTTGCTTAATCTGCTTTCTATGATTAAACCAAACTAGATAATTTTAGTTATCTAGAACAGCCCCAAAATGAATTTCTCATTAATAGATTGAGACCCAGCTAAACCTTAATACTGTTAAAGATATTATTATATTTCTCTTCAAGTAGTATAGTAGAGTTTTTCCGCTATCTGTCCAAATATAAAAAACATAATACCAAAAAAATTATTGCGAAGCCTTGATATACAAAGCTTTGATAATTGAAACATTGATGCGTAGGTAGCAATTAATTTTGAGTAACCTTTTTATACACACTATTAGAGCAACTATCAAAATTTAGAGTGAATACTTTCATCCATATCTCAGATTTGCATTATGGTCGCGAGATCGCAAATCTAGAGGATAAACTTGTCAAGCAACTAGATAATCTCAAGCCGGACTTAATCATTATCAGTGGTGATATTACCCAGCGAGCTACAAAACAAGAGTTCATAAAAGCCAAAGCATTTCTAAATAGACTTAAATTTCCTTATATTTTAATCCCGGGCAATCATGACCTACCCGTTTTTCGAGTGCTTGAACGGTTCTTTAATCCGTGGAAAAACTGGTGCAAGTATATATCTACGGAACTTGAACCCCTAATAGAAGGAGATGGATATACTGCTGTAGGAATAAATACAGCAAGACGCCTCGGCTGGTATTTTGATTTGTCAAGGGGGCGTATTTCACACCAACAAATAAAGCGCACAGAAGAGATATTTAAAAACAACCCTGATACCAATTTACGCTTATTGGTTGCCCATCATCCTTTTTGGCTACCAAAAGCTTATGAGAGCCGCAACCTCATCGGCAGACGTGACGAGGCAATCGCGGCACTAGATAAAGTCGGCGTAGATATTATCTTAAGTGGTCATATCCATTTGGCGTACCACAAATTATATTCAGGCATCATAATTTCACATGCGGGAACGACACTCTCTAATCGACTTTTGAAAAATCAACCCAATAGCTTTAATGTCATGAACGGTGACCGGAAGAATCTATCTATTGAAAACTGGGAATATAGAGAAGACAGTTTTGCTCCAGTTAAAAAGCAGAGCTTTCATAGAGAAAAAGGTGAGTGGTATGAAACGTAATCATTCTGCGCCATCTATTTGCATCAACTTTACGAATAAATCACTTAAATGAATACATCATCCAAGCGAATTCCACTCTGGATAAATAAATTAGCAGGCAGCTCAGATGCAATAACTGCGGCTTTGCAAGATGATGAACGAATCAAAATAGTTTCGTTAGCACCTGAAGAACTCAATACTGCGATTGACGAAGAAATTAAGCGGAATCCATCCATACTGCTCGTTTCGGGTGGTGATGGAACACTCGCTTTGATTGCTAATAAAATAGCCGGTAAAGATATCTCAATGGCAGTGATTCCGGGCGGGACTTTAAATCATTTTGCCAAACGCCATGATATACCTATCGAACCTAAAGCCGCATTAGATTTGGCTTTGAACGGTCAAAAAAAAGCGATTGATGTTGCTTATGTAAATGACAACCTATTCCTGAATACCAGCTCTCTCGGGGCTTACGTTCATTTCGTGAAAAAACGAAATACCCATAAAGCAGATCTTGGTTATTTATTCGCCAGTGTCTATGCGATGACTAACAGATTACTTAATTTTCGCCGCTTAAATATACAGCTGAACAATACTGTATTAAAAACACCATTGATATTTATAGGCGTTGGTGAACGAGAAGTCAGCTTACCGAGCCTGGGTGAAATAGATCAAGATGGTCACCGAAAACTTCACGTCATCGCTATCAAAAGTCGTAATTCTTTTTCTACCCTACTCGTTGCGATACGAGCAATTTTTTTAGGTGTAGATCCTTTAGAGAAAAATAATGAAATAGAGAACCATTTCCTTACCGAGATGGAAATTACACTGCGTAGCAAATCAGAAACTAAAATAGCACTCGATGGAGAACTCCTAAAAATTAAACCTCCTTTACAATATCGTTATGTAAAAGGTGCTTTCAATCTCATCTCTAAATAACATTCTAAACCTGCGTTCTACTCACAAATATACATATAACTATTAACGTAGGTTAATTCCTACTTTGTAAACAGTTGAAAGATTACCTTGTTAACAGACTCTACTGAGATAAAGTCTTTGAGCAAAGCCATATAGTTACTCCATCGTTGCTTACAACTACTTTCTAGTTCAGAAGCGATTCGAAATCCAGGCGCAGTAAATTTAAACACTGGATAATTTTAAAATTAAAAGTTCTATATGGAGAAATTATGACTATCAAAAATATCACAATGAATATGACGAAAAGCAGTGTAGTAATTTTAACGACTGCTTTAATGGCAACATCAGTAAATGCTATGGAAAGAGGTTATGTACAATCTGCAAACGGAATGGCAGTGACTGATGCTTCGGGAGATTGTGTAACATCTTCTTTAGGTAGCACAGTAAACAGCTGTATTCCAACAGCCGCACCTATTATTGAACCACCACCAGTAGTGAAAGCAAAACCGCCTGTTAAAGCTCCACCAGTGGCAGTTTATGTTGCACCTAAACCTGTAGTAAAACGCATGCCGCAAAAGCCTATAGTTAAGGTGTTAACCCTAAACGAAACAGGTGGCTCAAACTTTGCTTTTGATAGTGATAAATTAAGCGGTAAAGCGATGAGAGAGCTCAACAACTTTGTCGGCAGCGTACAAACTGCAAAAGTTTCGCCCGATCGTATATCGGTAGTTGGTCATACAGATAGCATTGGCTCAGATAACTATAATCAAGGACTATCGGAAAGACGTGCAACTTCAGTTGCAAACTTCTTAACCAGTAAAGGTATGAACAGAAATATCATGAGCGTATCTGGTAAAGGTGAGTCGCAACCGGTTGCTGACAATAGCTCTAAAGATGGTCGCTCTCAAAATCGTAGAGTTGATATAAGCGTCACAGGCCAGAAAAAAGTAATTATCAGACAATAAAATTAAACTTTAACTGATAATTTAAAAGCCAGATTTTTATCTGGCTTTTTTGCGACTAACTTAAAACGGCCACAATCATGCAACTATAAAAAACAGGCTAAAAGGTGATGAGATGGTCTCCTCCTCTTTAATGCGGCATCAAAGTGCCATAATTGGAGATGTAAATCATTCAAT